>NZ_CP069812.1:1200833-1801250 GCF_016894385.1 Cupriavidus oxalaticus | reverse complement strand
GAAGACCGTGACGTCGGTGGTATCGCGCCACCTGTACCTGAGCACCGCCGACGAGCTGCTGGGGCGTTCCATCGGCAGTGTCGAGCGGGAGCGCGGGGAATCCGGCTACGCGTGGCAGTGAACCATCACCATCCGGAGAAGAATCATGAAGGCAGAGACCAACCGCACGATCGAGCAACGCGTCAGACCGAATACCGGGCTGGGCGTGCTGGTGCGCAGCGAGTACTTTACAGACCTGGTGCCGGGCGTGCACACGCTGGGCGGGCAGGGTAACTCCCTTGCTATCGAAACGCCGCGCGGCGTGATCGTGGTGGATGCCGGCCCGGGCGGCAGCGTCACGCGCGCCATGATCGCCCGCCTGCGCGAACTGACGCCCGCGCCGGTGTT
Source organism: Cupriavidus oxalaticus (assembly GCF_016894385.1). Lineage (NCBI taxonomy): Bacteria > Pseudomonadati > Pseudomonadota > Betaproteobacteria > Burkholderiales > Burkholderiaceae > Cupriavidus > Cupriavidus oxalaticus. Next base: position 1,800,863 of record NZ_CP069812.1, on the reverse strand, counting down.
CGCCATCGCCTACAGCCACGGACACGCGGGCTACAACGCTGGCGCGCCGCTGTGGATCGAGCATGCCGCGGAGCGTGGCGAGCCGCGTCCGCTGCTGATCGGGCAGGCGGGCGTGCCGGCGCGGTACCGGCGCTATCTCGAGACGGCGCCCCTACAGGCGTGGCTGAACAGCCGCCAGTTCCGCAAGGCGTTTCGTACCACGCCGGCCGAGCAATTCCCGATGCCGGACCAGACCTTCGACAGCCGGCTGGTGATCGACGGCGGAGGCCGGACTGTCGAACTGCTCGCAGCGCCATCCGAGACCGACGACGCGATTGCGGTGTGGCTGCCGCAGGAGCGGTTCCTCTATGGCGGGCCGTCGATGATCCGCAGCATCCCCAACGTGGGCACGCCTCTGCGTACCATCCGCGACCCGTTGCGCTGGGCGCGCACGCTGGAGCGCCTGCACGCCCTTGCGCCGCAGCAGGTGCTGCCAGAGTTCGGGGATCCCATCACGGATCCGCGGGACATCCACGACGCCTTCCAGATCCCGATCCGAGCCTTGCGCTATCTGCGAGAGGAGGTGGTCAAGTGCATGAACGCCGGAATGAGTGAGCGGGAGATTCTGCATCACATCGACTATCCGGAAGCACTGTTCGGTCACAAGTTCATGCGTCCGATCTACGGCGCGCCGGACTACATCGTGCGCGAGATCTGGCGCATGGAGAATGGCTGGTGGGACCGCAACCCCACGCACCTGCACCCGGCGCGGCCGGCAGAGGCCGCCGCCGCTGTGCTGTCGGCGATTCCCGATCCCCAGGGCGTGCTGGCCGAGGCAAGGCGGCTGCAGGCGGCGGGCGAGTTCCAGCTCGCGCTCCATGTGGTAGATCTGCTGGCGGAGGCCGGGTCTGTTTGCGACACGACGCGCGCGGCGGTCGAGCTGAAAGCGACGCTATGCAGACAGCGTGCGGCGCAAATGCCGTCTGTCGTCTCGCGGCAACTGCTGCTGAGCAGTGCCGAGGACTTGCTCGGCATGCCCATTGGCAGCACGGCTGCGGAAGATCCACCCGCGGACTTTTCCTGGAACTAGGGGGCAGGCATGGCGCTCGAGATCCGGCACCAATACGTCCAACTGAACGGCATCCGGCTGCACTATGCCGCGTGCGGGCATGCCGATGCCCCCTTGCTGCTGTTCGTTCACGGGTTTCCCGAATCGTGGATGTCCTGGCGGGCGCAACTTGAGGCGTTCGGGGACCACTTTCACGCGGTGGCCGTCGACACGCGCGGCATCGGCGAGTCCACCGGGCCCGCGGCGGTGGATGGCTACCGTGCGCGTCACATGGTGACCGACCTCGTGGCGCTGCTCGACCACCTCGGCGTGGAGAAATGCGTGATCGTTGGGCACGACTGGGGTGGTGCGATTGCCTGTGCTCTGGCCTTCAGCCACCCTGAGCGGCTGCACGGACTGGTGATGATCAATGCGGTGCACCCCGACATCTACCGGCGCGAGCTGGTCCAGAACCCGGCTCAGCAGGCCGCCAGCGCCTACATGACCTTTTTCCTCGAAGACGACGCCGAGGCGCGGGTGTGCGCGGACGATCATCACTACCTCATCGGTATGCTGGCGTCGGGGACGGCCAGCTTGCCGGACTGGCTGGATGACGACCTGCTGGCGGCTTGCCGCCGCACCTGGTCGCGCCCGGGCTCGGTACGCGCCGGCCTTGCCTACTACCGAGCTTCGCCGCTGCATCCGGCATCCCGAATGGATCCGGGCGCGAGCGGCGTGAAATTCGACCGTGCCGCCATGGTAGTGCCGGTGCCCACGCTCATCATCTGGGGCGAGCAGGACGTTTTCCTGCTGCCCGGCTGCCTCGAAGGTCTGGGCGACTATTTCCCTGACCGGCGCGTGGAGCGGATCGCGGATGCCAGCCACTGGGTCGTCCACGAGAAGGGGCTCAAGGTCAATCGCCTGATCACGGAGTTCCTCAATGAAAGAATCGATCGGCTCTGAGCAACGTTCACGGGCGGCGGCACCGGTGGCACACTTGTCGATCCACGTTCAGCCACGGATCGCAGACATGCGCACCCCATCCAGCCCGACTATCGCACCTGAGAAGCGCCGCGGCGCGACCCATGCCGTCCTGCGAGAGCCCAATGATCGCCAGTTCGCCAGCACGCTCGAGCGCGGCCTGAGGGTGCTGCAGTGCTTCTCCGTCGATTTTCCCGAGATGGGCAATGCGGAGTTGGCCCGGCGCACGGGTCTACCACGGCCAACTGTCTCCCGCCTGACGCACACGCTGATCAAGCTTGGCTACCTGCGTCGCAATCCCGAGACCGGCGAGTTTGGCCTTGGCACCAGCGTGCTTTGCCTTGGCTACCCGCTGCTCGCCGGCTTGCAACTGCGCCAGCTCTCGATCGGACCCATGAAGGAACTGGCCGACGCCATCGACGGCTCCGTCACCATCTCGGTCAGGGACCGGCTCAAGATGGTGCAGATCGAAAGCGTGACGACAAGGGATGTGCTTAAGCGCAAGCCGGGTGCAGGGTTGACGCTGCCCTTGCTGGACAGCACGGTGGGCGCTGGATGGCTGGTGGGCGCGTCTGCCGAGGAGCGCAAGCGCGCCACGCGAGAGTTGGAGCATGAGGAGCCGGGAAGCTGGTCCGGCCGGAAGGGTGAGTTCGAGGAGTTCAGGCGCTACTTCATGCGCCATGGCTACGTGCTGCGCCGCAACCTGCTAAGGGCGCATACCACCGCGCTGGCCGCGCCGCTGCCGCGAGGGCAAGGCGCAGAGCTGCTGGTGCTGTCCTGCGTGCTGTCGATTAGTCACGGCGACCAGGAGGCGCTGGAAGCGAGCGCAGGGCGGCAACTGCTGGCGGCTGCGCGGCAGATTGGCGACAGGCTTCTGGACAAGTAGTTCGGAGCGGGTCCCGGTCCCGGGTGATCCACGAATGAATATGATGATGTCAGAACCGGAAAAGCGTGAAGCGGATGCCCCGCTGAAGGGGCTCAGAGTGGTCGAGTTTGGTCAGTTCATCGCGGTGCCTGCCGCGGCGCAGACCCTTGCTGAGCTGGGCGCGGATGTGATCAAAGTCGAGCCGCCCGGCGGGGATGCCAGCCGCTTCACTGGCTGGCGCCAGGACGAGTTCGGGCCGATGTTCTCCGCGTACAACCGTGGCAAGCGGTCGGTGGTGCTCAACCTGCGTGTCGAGGCGCAGCGAGATCAGGCGCTCGCACTGGCCGCCAGCGCCGATGTGGTCCTGCAGAACGCCCGCCCGGGCGTCATGGACAGGATAGGTCTCGGGGCGGATGACCTGCTGGCCAGGTCAAGCCGTGTCATCTATGGCTCGGTCAGCGGCTTTGGACACGAAGGCGCCGCGGCGGCGCGCCCAGGATTTGATATTGCCGCGCAGGCGGAAAGCGGCATGATGAGCCTGAACGGAGAACTGCATGCCGATCCGATGCGGGTGGGCTTCGCGGTGGTCGACGTCATGGCCTCGCATGCGCTGGTGACCGGCGTACTCGCCGCCCTCATCCGGCGCGGAACCAAGGGGCGCGGCAGCAGGGTCGACGTGTCGCTGATCGACGTTGCGCTGGAAGCCCTGAGCCAGTCCTGGGCCGAGTATCGCCTGACGGGGAACGTGCCACTGCGCTGCGGCAATGGCCAGCCCACCGTCGCGCCGGCGGCGGACCTGATCGCGACCGCGAATGGGCAGGTAGTCGTTTCCGCCTATCTCGACGATCACTTCGCGCGTTTGTGCGAATGTCTGGGCCGCAAGGACCTTGCCGCCGACAGCCGCTTCGCGGACAACGCCGGGCGCGTCGCAAATCGCGCCGCATTGCGTGCGGAACTCGGGGAGGTCCTGCGCGGCATCAGGTCCGAAGAAGTGTGCGAGTTGCTGACCCGGGCAGGCGTGGTATCGGGCGCAGTGCGCACGCTTGCCGAGATCGACGGCGGCTGTGACGAGCATGCCTTTGTCCCGGTTGCCGCGGTGGGGCGCAACGACATTGCTTTGCCGGGACTCCCGCTCCGAATCGATCTGATGCGCAGGGACGGGGGCAGTCTGCCCACAATCGGCCAGCATACGTATGAAGTCTTGGCCGAACTGTATGCAGAGTAATGTCGCCACTTCAAGTGGAGAACCTTGCTGAGGCTGCACGGCCCGCGGAGGGTTAGGACATCGCGCATGCCGATCGCAAGTATCATAACCCCCTTTTCTGAGGCCGGTTCGCGACGCAGTATCGGCGAAGTCTCGGTCGGGTATGACGCTCATATGAGCTTCCAGAACATCCCTTCCAAATTCTTGTCCACGCTGGGGGCGTGGCTTGAATTCTTTGGCCTCATCGTCGAATAGGAAGAATGAATGTAGATCCATCGTTCGAAGCTTCAGAGGAGACCGCGCCAAACCGGGGGCTGACTACGCGGCAAGGCGATGGCGAGGCTGTACCCCTGCCGGCAGTGCATTTGCAGCTTTGACGTCGTACGCGATCAAGGCGTTGTATGGCGCCAAGTGGCACCTGTGGCACGGCGGCCCCCATCCGGCGTTGCGCCGCCTGGAAAACCTGAGCTCGGAACTGGACCCTGAGGCCAGTCCCTGCAACGACTAGATCTCCTTCGGGGTCTGGACCACCCGGATCGCCTCCACAGCTAGACCATGCGACCACCCGGGCACATTGATGTAATAGCGCACCGCCTTGCCCGCACCGTGGCTCCGCAATTGCCCGCCCGTGACCATCTCCGATAGATCGCGAGTGGCCGTGGCCTTTGAGACCCCCGTCATTTTCATGTACTTCTCAGCGTTCAGTCCGCCCAAGAAGCCGCCGTCTCCGTCGTCGAGGAGGCGCTGAAGCACCTTGCGCTGCCGCTCATGAAGATCGCTGCCCTCTTGCTTCTCCCAGAAGCGCCTTTTCTCAATTGCCTGGTCGATGACCAGGCTCGCGGCATGACAGGCAGCCGTGCTTTGGCGCGCAAACCACTGCACCCATGCTGTAACGTCCGTTTCGCCGCGCTGAGCATGGTTCAGGGCATCGTAGTACGCCGAGCGTGAGAACAGGAACTGCCGCGACAGACTGTACAGGCGCACCGGCTGTCTCAGATGCTGAGCCATGGCCATGTCGACAATAGCCCGACCAATGCGGCCGTTGCCGTCCTCAAACGGGTGGATACTCTCGAACCACAGGTGCGCGATTGCGGCGCGGGCGAAGCCATCGACGGGCTTGCGACTTGCCGGCAACGCCGAGGCCTGGACCGGCGAGGTGTCGGCGAACCAGGCAATGAAACGTTTCATCTGAGCCGGTACGTCCTCTGAAGGCGGTGCCTCGTAATGGACCACCTCGCGGCCCGGCTGACCGCTCACGATCTGCATTGGATCGGCATGGTCACGATAGCGACCGACGGCGATTCGATGGATGCCTGAAGTGCCACCAGGGAATAACGCAGATTGCCAGCGGCACAGACGGTCTTCGTCCAAGGGCGTATCAATGGCTGTCGTTGCGTCACTGATGACGTCCACCAGGCCGTCGACACTTCGGTTAATGGGTCCGGACGTCGCCAATCCAAGTCGCCTCATGACCGACGAGCGAACGGTATCGAGCGAGAGCCGTTCACCCTCAATGGCAGCCGTGGCCAGCACCTCATCGGACAGCGCATCGAGGGCTACCTGGCTGGTACTGCCAAGGCCGATGGCAATGGCCTTGCCTTCCAAGACACCGTGCATCCGGTAGGCCTCCGCCAAATCGGGCGCGGCTCTCTCGGCGTCATAGGCGAGAGCCCCTACGGGCCAATCTGCGCGACGCCAAATCCAAGGCGAGATTGGTTTCATGAGCCGTATTTTGCCATATACGCCTCAAATTTTGAGCCGATTTTGAGATATTTCGGATCACCGTGAGGCACTCTGCACTTGAGCCTGATCCACTGATAAGGGCAATCATGATGGAGGCAGAGAAAGGCGCTTTTTCTCTCGACGCGATGCGTCCTGGTGCGCGCGCGACGCGACCAAAACAGCGCGGCAGCGTCGTACGCCGCGCGCACCGCGCATCCAGGTGGGTTGGATCCGCTGACGTTGGGTCCGGGCAGGTCTGTTCACGCCAGGTGGGCGCTCACTGGTGACGACGCCAGTTGGCCGATGCCGCTGCCTGTCGCCCAGCCTTGATGGCGGAAAGCCTGCCCGCGCAGCGGGCCGTCCGAATTTGGAAAGAGAAGGCACCGCGCCTGGCCCAGCGGAGCAGCGTGCCTGGGTGCCGAGAAGCGACGCGGCCGCGAGGAACCGGTGGCCAGCGTGACGCTGCCAGCCGGCGAATTTCGCGGCCACCGCCGTCACACTGGGCCGCGCCACCATCGCGCCACCTTCCCGCAAGCAAGGCGTAACCAGGCTGACTACCGGCTTCCCTCGCCTCTACGGGTGGGCTTTGGGGGAAGATACACGACCGTCGCGCGTCGCTTCGACGGCGGCGATTTCACCGGACTGCCTGCCGGAGGCAAGCCAACTGCCCTGGCCTCTTCTGCGGCCCGCGCCACCGCCCTCGCAAAGGCCTCCTGAAACCTCTCGCTTAGGATGTATAGGGACAGCTTCGTTGCCATGCCTGGACCTCCTGTTTGGAGAGTCTACCGGACTCGGAACGCCTGCGCAGCGCAACGCATTGCTTGGCGTAACCGACTATGATGCACTCACGAACCACAGAGGGAGGCGCCATGGCTTCGAAACTGACTCACTACATCATGAGCCAACGCGTTCAAGACGTGGTCGGACGTGCGATCGAGCAGGCGGTGGCCAGGACGCGTGCGGCAGGTTTGACGCCGGCCGGCGATCCGACCATCCAGCCGAGCGCGGGTCCGACGACCATTGTCATCGTCGAAGCTGTCCCTTCAGCCAACCCTGCGCGCCAGAGCGGCGCGATATCGCGTCGGGCGCCATCCGACGATCCTAACGCTGGATGAGGCGCTCGCCCAGGGGCGAAAGGCATGTTCGGCCATGCGCCGCTAGCCCACCGCTTCCTCCTGTTTGGTTCTTCCGTATCGTTGCAACGATATGCAATTTGACATAGCTGGCGCTATGTCAACTGTCGCGGCAGGGGAGCGCGCTTTTTTGCTGCATGAGGTGACAACCTCGCCGGCTGTTGACACAAAACTGATGACATTCAGGACGCAAAGTTGATGACACATGGTCCGGTATCCCGCATGAATACTCAGTGGTGACACAAAAGTCGTGACAACTCAGCCAGTACCTGCAGCAATATGCTCGGCCAGCGGACGGCCTTGCTAGCTAAACCCGACTCCATGGCTAGCATGTAAGCACTTTTGTGTCATTTTTGGTGACGGCGTTTCATCGCGAGCCAGCCGAAATTCCTTAATAGTCAAAGACCTTTAATCACGGCCGGTAAAAGGAACGCCGTCAATAGCCGACTACGTGCGCGTTTGCTGGACTGGAAATCCGGAATTGGCTGAACTGCCGCGCAGCCGATGCCCGGAGACTCGGCGAGCGCTGCTGGAACGGCATGTCCCCCGGTGGGCCGGCCCACCCGATCCCTACCATGGGGCGCCTTGCACTGAGACGGAAGCGGTGCCAAGCACGATGGGCAACACCAAGAGCGAGACAACGGGGCGGAGCATAGGAAGGCCCAATTGACTACCGCGTAACGCGCGTCGACATTGAGACCGTGCGCTAGGTGAGAGGCGCCATCCCTCCTGGAACGGACGTCCTTACAGATGAGCCAAAACTGGCAGCCCCCCTTCAGAGGGTCAAGCCGGCCTTGGCCTGTTTTCGCGCATTACCACGGCGACGATGGCGCCAGAGAGGAAGGTCAGGCCACCAATCGCGTAAATCGCGGCGGCAAAACCAAAGCGATCAGCGATCAGTCCGGCGGACAGCGCGCCGATGGCGTAGCCCAGATCCCGCCAAAAGCGGTACACGCTGAGCGAGCGGGCGCGCCAAGCCGGTTCGGAGGAATCAGAGACGGCGGCGATCAGACAGGGGTAGACCATGGCGGTGCCCAGACCGAGCAGCACGCTGGCCACAAGCCACCATACGAACTGACCTGTGGCGGCGGTCACCAGAAGGCCAGCGGCCTGTACCCACATGCCGGCCACGATGAGACCCTTGCGACCCCAGCGGTCGCTCAATGGGCCGGTAACGACCTGGCCCACGCCCCACACGACCGGATAGACGGCCTTGAGAATGCCGATTCGCTCAACCCCTAGTCCGAAGGACGTGAAGAATAGCGGGAAGATGCCCCAACTCATACCATCGTTGAGGTTGTTCACCAAGCCGGCCTGCGAGGCCGCGAACAGATTGCGGTTGCGGAAGGACGTTAGCGTAAAGACTTCGCGGAAGCTCAGTGTCGACTCGACCTTGTGCCCCCTCCGGGCTTCGATACGCACATGCTCGCGCGTGTCGCGCACCAACAGGATCGACAGCAGAGTTCCCAATACGGCATAGCCGATGCCCAAATAGATCGGCACCGGCCGCAGGCCAAACCGGCTTGCCAGGTAGCCTGTGAGGAAAGCTGTCGCCCCCACAGCGAAGTAGCCGGCGAACTCATTCAGTCCGACCGCCAACCCGCGGCTCTTGGGGCCGACGAGATCGATCTTCATGATCACCGTCATGGACCAGGCGAAACCTTGGCTGAGCCCCAGCAGCACGTTGGCCGCTACGACCCATCCCCAAGTTGGCGCAGCCACGATCATGAAGGGCACAGGCAATCCCACCAGCCACCCGATCACCAGCACCCGCTTACGCCCCCAGGAGTCGGCAAGCTGGCCCGACACGAGGTTGGCAAAGGCTTTGACCACGCCAAAACTGATAATGAACGACGTTATGAGGGTCGTGGAATCGATATGGAACTCTTCGGAGCCGATCAGCGGAACGACGGTGCGTTCGATGCCCACCAGTCCGCCCACGAAGGCATTGATCAGGACCAATAGCGCAAACTGGCGCCAGTTTTCCTTGAGACCGAGCCTGACGCCGGCGCTGTGCCTGGCCGTCGATTCCGTGGCGGCCGTCATGCCGGTGTGGCCCGTGTTTGAAGTCCCGCATTCACTTCGCGGATCTTCGCCGCCTCGGGGGGAGGCAGCGGGATGTCGGCCATCATGTGTGCGACGAAGGCGGCCTCGTTCTCGATGCGCAATGCCTTGTTGAAGCGTTTTTCGAACCCGATGCTGGACCAAGGCTTACCGCTTAGGCTGCGACCGCACACCGAACCGGCATAGGCCCCAGGCAACACTTCAACGTAATCTGGCAGCGTAGCCAGCCGGCGAGCACTTCGGAACAGATCGCGCGCGCCTTCCTCGACACTCGTCGCCAACTCGGTACGGCCGAGGTCGCCGACCATGAGCGTGTGTCCGGTGAGCACAAACCAGGGCTCGTCAGCCCGGGTGCGGTCCGTAATCAGCAGGCAGATATGTTCCGGGGTGTGGCCAGGGGTGTGCAGTACCCGCGCGGTGACGTTTCCCAGCGGCAGTTCGTCGCCGTCGCGCACCCCCTTGAACGGGTATGACACCGGAGCGTCGGCAAACAGCACATAGTCGGCGCCGGTGGCGCCGACTAAGGCGCGGCCGGTTGATATGTGATCGGCATGAATATGCGTCTCAACCACGAAAGCGATATGCATTCCCCCGGCTTCGGCGGCACGAAGGTACACGCTGGGCTCTCGGATCGGATCGATGACAGCGGCGATGCCTTTCCCGCCACATCCGACGAGATATGACGCTCCAATAGGGGTGTCATTGAGAAACTGCCTGACGATCATGGCTTGCGCACCTCCTGAGCGATATGCAATCATTCAATCAATCCCGAGAATGATTGATCATTGCCGGTTAGCGTGTCAAGCACTGCCGGAAGAGGATTGCATGCGACCGCGCTTTCCAGTCCTTGGGCACGGTGCGTCCTAGCGCTAGGCGCGCACACATCAATTGGAGAAAACGTATGGCGCAGAGAGGGCCCAAGCAGGCCATCTACGCAAGTCTGGCCGGCATCGCGCAAGCTGTCGGTCATCCGCATCGGATTGAGCTGCTGGAGCACATAGCCCAAGGGCCGCGCAGCGTTGATGAGCTGGCGACCATTGCCGGGCTGACGTTCGCCAACGCCTCGCGCCATCTGCAGATCTTGCGCCGGGCGCGCCTTGTCGACACAGCGCGGCAGGGCAAGCACGTTCTATACAGCCTGTCCGGAGAAAGCGAAGTAGTTGCCTTGCTGAAGGCACTAGGCTGCGTCGGGGAGCGGAATATGGCTGAAGTCCGGCAGGTCATGACCGACTATTTCTCGGCATGCGATGCGCTTTCGCCAATGTCGCGCGAGGAGCTGGCTGAACAGCTTCGGGCAGGCGCAGTCACGCTGCTCGACGTCCGTCCCGAGCATGAATATAGCCTCGGCCACCTGCCAGGTGCGCTCAATATTCCGCTGCATGAACTCGAGCGGCGTCTGTCGGCGTTGCCGAGAGACCAGGAGATCGTAGCCTACTGCCGCGGGCCGTATTGTGTGTTGTCGTTCGAGGCAGTCGCGGCACTTCGTGACAAGGGCTACCGGGTACGCCGCCTCGTCGACGGCTTTCCCGAATGGAAGGCGGCTGGCCTAGAAGTGGAGGTCAACCCCGCTTGACCAGGCGTTCGGGTGCTCTCGGTCATTCGCTAACGCCAACGACGATGGCCGAGAGGCCAGCAAGAGTCAGTGAACAAGCAGTCAGGAGCAGTCCAGCGCGACGGCTACGAACGGAATGTCCAGCAGTCGCTCGCCGAAGTGTCCGGTCGGTATACGGGTGCCGACCGCCAGGCCGGCCTGCCGTTGCAGCAAGGCTTGGTCGGCGCCGGACAGCACCACTTCGGTGACGTGCACGCGCGTCTGGGGCGCAAGGCGCGCGAATGCCTTCAGCGCCGACAGCAGCAAATCGGCAGGCAGCGCAGCATCCACCGCCAAGCGCACCTCCGCTTCCCAGCCCCGCTGGAGGTTTTCGGCAAGCTGCTCGAGGCGGTAGGCATCGCCTAGCAGTTCACTGGCGCGTGCCAACAGGGCCGCGCCGTTCTCAGTCAGCCGCGCCTTGCGCCCTTCCATTGAGAAGAGTTCCACGCCCAGTTGCTCCTGCAGGCGGGCCACCATGTAGCTAACCGACGACTGGCTGCGGTGCAGCGCCTCGGCGGCCTGGGCATAACTGCCGTGCTCGACAATGGCCTGCACCACGCGCCATTGTTCGAGCGTGGTCCCTCATGGCGTGTCAGCCTTGGTACCAGGCGCTGCCGGCATGATGGGAACTCCTCTGTGGGATGGCCGAGTAATTGGCCGGTTCGACAGGACAGAGGTTACTGCGGAAGCGCCATAGCGGCAATCAGGGAAAGGGCTGCTCGCCCCGCCCCGGTCGCTACTTTCCAGGCATCCGTTAGACGTATTGGCGCTCGCGAAGCCAAGGGTACCGTGCCGTGTCGGCCCCTTCGTAATCCGGATCCAGATAGATATACAGCCGCTGGATCTTGAAATCGCGGATCTCGAACACATCGCACCACCGGCCCGCGTGGGTCACACCAGCACGCCATTCGACACCGGCACGCGTACGTCCGTGCGTGGTCGACTCCACCACGACCTTGTCTCCCTGTTGAATCACGTTGGCATAGGTGTAGTCGTGGCTGATGTAATCGAAGAGCGCGATCAGGTCGGTGAAAAGCTGACCGATCTTGTCCTTGCCTGCGGCAACGCCCCATTTGGGAAAATACACTTCCGCATGCATGTCGAACAGGTCTAGTACATCCTGCGCCCGGTCGAGTCGTTTGAGGTACTCCAACGCGATCGCCTTGCGTTGCTCATCGGTCATTGCACGGATTTCCATGGTGTCTCCTGTTGATGTTCCCGGCATGCCCAAAGCTGGGGGTGACGCCGGAAGATTGATGAACGGTATGGCAGCGTAGGCGCGATTCCGATGTCGCTACGTCAGTCATTCATCGCCCCGTTGCCGATCCACTGGCGAATCGCCCCAACCTGTGCGGGGTCGAGCGGCGGAGCGCCGGGAGGCATGGCCACGCCCTGCCCTCCCACTTCGAGGTGAGCCCCCTCCAGCTTGCGCACCAGGTAGCTGGCATCCGGCGCCGAGGGGGCGACTCTCAGCATCGGACTCTGCGTCGACTTGACACCGACCAAGCTGGTATAAATGACCTTGGGTAGCAAATCGAGGCTTGCGGGGGCATTCATCCCCTGGTGACATGCGGCGCAGTTCTGCACCAGCATGGGCTTGATATCCCTGGCGAAGCTGACGCCTTCACCACGGCATGGTCCACTCAAGGTTGCTGACAGCACACCAGCGGCCAGCGCCAGGCAAGGAATGCCGAATGCCTTCATCCTTTCCTCCTGTCATGAGAGCGGGCGCGACAGGCGCGCCGCCAATTGCGTGTCCAGGCTTGCCGCCAACAGGTCGTTGGCACCAACGAACCACGCAGCCTCCACGCAGGCCCCGCGTTGCGCAAGCTCGCCGGCGGTGGCTTCGGCCAGCGCGTGATCAACGGGGCCGGACGGATCCAGGAACAGGGTCACCTGTACCTCATGCATGGCACGCCGCGGAGGCTGCCAACCCTTGATGCGCGGCCAATATCCGCCCAGCGCGATGACATGCCTGAAGCGTTCTGGCCATACCGCGGCCAGCACCAGTCCAAGCACCGCGCCTTGCCCGAACCCGACGACATCGATCCGTTCAGATAGGCGCGGCCTTCTGCCGGTGCCTTCGCCCGCACGCTCCGCGCAGAAGCGCTCCAGCTGCCAAAGGGCGTCGCCAAAGCCGATCGGCTCGACAGCCGGAAAGGACAAGTCCTGGTACCAGGCATAGGACTGGCCGTCCGGCGTCCAGGCGAACCAGCGTCCGGACTTCGGTGCGACGATGGCCGCGTGCGGAGCTGTTCGCGCCAGCAGCGGCAATAGCTGTCGCTGGTCGGCGCCGGCGCCATGCAGGGCCAGCACCCGCGGCAGCCTGGCATCCGTGCCGGGTTCAAAGTGGTACTCGAGTGTGGACCGGCGCATTTTCATTTCGGCTCAAACTCCCTCACAGAGCGTGGGGCGAAGCCTGGCTTGCGTGCAGGCCAGCAAGGTAGCCGAACGTCATGCCACTACCCAAGGTGCACCCGCCGGCCCAGTACGTGTTGTGCGCGGGGCTCGCGATACAGTTGCCCGCGCCGTAAAGTCCGGGAATCGGCCGATCGTCGCTGCGCAAGACTTCCGCTCGCGCGTTGATCACGGGCCCGCCGTTCGTGTCCAGCGTGCCGGGGGCCAGGATGATGCAGTAGTACGGGCCTTTTTCCTGCAGCGGATATAGCAGCGGGTTCTTTCCCGCCGCGTCGCCCCAATGCGTGCCCTTGCGCGGCATGCCGAAGATCGGGCGGTAATCCCGGTCGTATGCAAATTCTCCACGCTGGAAATCCGCGTCACGTCCGGCATGTGCGAAAGCATTGAAGCGCGCGATCGTCTGCTCCAGTTCCCGCGCGAATGTAGGCGCGAGCTGGATGCCACCGGTATGGGCGGACAACGTGGCCAGCCGAGCGTCGATGGCCGCGGCGAGTTCGACAGGCGTATTGCCGGAGAGCACATAGGGCGCACCGGTCGGTTGCGTCGGCAATGGATGGTTGCCGCCGTAAAGCTCTGCAGCACGCTGGTCATAGACCATGAACGTCAGCAGGTTCGGAAACTCGGCCTTGTTCGCGTCATAGTCATGGTGTGTACGGGCGCGATCGTGGTAGTTGCGCTTCTCATTGAAGACGCGCCGGCCGTACTTGTTGACGACGATCATGCTGTCGCCCGGCGGCTGCCAGACGTCGTTGGGCACGCTGATGTACTGCAGCGCTTCTTCCAGCACGATCTCGGCCCGCCACGCCCCGCCCATGTTGCCGAGCTTGGCGCCCACGCCGGCGGCGATAGCGATGAAATCCCCGGTGCAGGTGGGCACCCCGCAGCCGCCGAAGACTGGGCCGCTCTGGTAGAGATTCAGCAATTCCCGGTTATAGGAATACCCGCCGGTTGCAAAGATAACGCCGCGATGGGCACGCACGGCCACCGGCCCCTCGTCGCTATCGGCCATGATGCCGACGACTTCGCCGCTCGCATTGGTGACCAGGCTGGTCACGCGATGGCTGGTCAATACCGGGATGCCGAGTTGGTCAATCCTTGCCTTGAGCTGCCCCACGAGTTCGCTGCCGAAGCCGAGGGTGCCATCTGCCTTCAGCGCGCCCAGGCCCCGGCCGCGCGGGGCCTTGTTCTCGGCGCCATGCTCGAAGTAGTCAGGCAGGTCCTCCGCTTCCGTTTCCGGCAGGATATGGAACCTGCCGACACGCAACGCACCGCTCGACCGCATCAGATCGACCATGGCAGCGCCATGGTCGTAGTACGCACCGATCAGGTCATAAACCGACTGCGAGACACCGAGCGTCGCCGAAGCGGGGTTGTAGAGATGCGGGTAGGAATACCGAATGCAGTAGGCCAGGAAATCCGGTCTGGGATCCTGCATGCCTTTTGCACGCATCCGGAAGTTGTTGGCAATCCAGAACATGCCCGCGGATTTGGCAGAAGTACCGCCAATCACCGGCGATTTCTCCAGCATCATCACGCTCGCACCCTGACTGCGCGCGGTCAGCGCGGCTACGGCAGCGGACGCGCCGCTGCCTACCACCACGACGTCTGCCTGCTGGCGCCAGCGCACCTTCGCCATGTCTGCCACGGCGCCTTTCGCCATCACACCCAGCGCGGTAGCGGTCGCGCCTGCACCGCCGGCGCGAAGAAAGTCCCGCCGGGAGATGCGCGATGTCGAGTCGTCGTCCAGTTTACGCATTGTGTTCTCGGGTCCTTCGGTTCGAATAAAGCTGCCGCGCCGCTGGGTATCGTCGCAAAGAGATGGCAGCGCGGCAGACGCAGGCCTAGCGCGCGATCGTTTCTAGCGCGCTCAGCGAGACATCGCCTTCCTTGATGGACTTCTCGTTCAGCTTGTAATCGCGGAACAGGAAAATCGAGGCATGCTTGGCTTTGAAATCGATGGTGTCGCCCTGCACCGACGAGACGTAGCGGATGCCGTCCTGCGCCACCGTCGGGCGCATATGGAAGTTGAAGAACTTCCAGAACTCGCCCTTCTTGTCATACGCCTCGCCCATATACA
This sequence comes from Cupriavidus oxalaticus, assembly GCF_016894385.1. Classification (NCBI taxonomy): domain Bacteria; kingdom Pseudomonadati; phylum Pseudomonadota; class Betaproteobacteria; order Burkholderiales; family Burkholderiaceae; genus Cupriavidus; species Cupriavidus oxalaticus. Next base: position 1,785,781 of record NZ_CP069812.1, on the reverse strand, counting down.
GGCGGGGGTATTTGACATCCATATAGACGATTTTCTTGCTGTACGGATGCTCGGCCGGCGGCGTCGCCTCAATGACCCAGACCTCGCGTGGCTGCCATTTCTGAACGGGATTCCAATAAGGCGCTTCCTTCAGGTCCACGGTGGGCCACTCATCGGCCGAGCCCTTCTTTGCCGGGTTGTAGCCCAATCTGGCATCAGAACTAGCCAGGATCCAGCGGCGGCCGACCAGCTTGATTTGCCGGTACCAAGACGGGCGTGCGTTCCAGATATAGATGTCGTCGTTGAGTTGGTCGAGACCCCCGATTGGATCCATCCACGCGCCACCGGAGAGGCGCCGCGTACGCCGGGCCGATCGGATATACGCCCAGCTGTCTTCGAGCTTTGCGTTGTCGTAGCGGATGGTGAAGGTCCCCAGGCCCCGGATATCCTCGGGTGCGGTCGCGACGAACAGCGTCTTGGTGAGGGTGCTGCCATCTCCGGACACCGGATTCTCGCCCCCAAGGCGGCCTTTTAGGTAATACCGCATGAACAGCCAGTCCTGCGTCTGCTCCAGCCCCTTATCCCCGCTGATCAGCAGATAGGTTGCCTTGTTGTTGGCGATATCCCCTTCCGGCGACGCGTAATAGAAATTCCAGATCAGCTTCTCGCCGGCGTCCGGGTCATTCGCCGAGACATCCGGAAACGGAATGCCGGCGACCCAGTCCGAGACTTCACGTGTCTTTGCGTCGTACTTCACCTGTCCGGCATACTTCCTCGTCGCCTCGAGATAGCGCGGATCCAGCGCTACAGGCTTAGCGTGGGAAAGCGGAAGCTTGAGGTTCCAGTTCCGGATTTGCCACTCCAGCTTCTCAGTCAGCAGGCTTGCTATCGTGTGTCCCTGAAACGTGTCATTCTTGACCTTGTCGAGATTGGCTTTCTCGATCACGGTGCCTTCGGGCAATTCGGCCGCAAGCGCGACACCACACGCCATCGTGGCTGCCATTGTCAGGACCGCCGCCTGAAGCCCCTTCATGCGATTTCTCATCACCTGTCTCCTTTGCTTATCGTGGTTCAGAACTGATAGGTCGCCCGCAGCATGAACTGGCTGTTGCGTGCGAAGTCTCCGAGGGTGTGCGTCGAACTCTCGACCTGGCCCGGTTTCCTGCTGTGCTTGGGGAAGAAGAGATCGGCCTCAGCCAGCAGACGCCAGTGATTGCCGATCTGGAACGAGACGCTGGGGATCACGAATGCATCGCCGTTGCTGAGATCCATACCGACAGCCAGGCCGGGGTTGAGCCGGCTGTTGAGGTAGTTCAGCTGGATAAAGGAGGTGAGCAGCGTGGTGTGCTCCCGCAGGCGGGCCCCGAATCCAACCTGCTCGACGATGTCGTCGGAGCTTTTGTAGCCTGGCAACCAGGTGTCGAACACTTGCAGCGAGAAGAACGAGGCCTGGTTGGTGCCCAACCACTCCATCAGCCGCAATTGCTTGTCGAAACGCAACGTGGTGAGCACGGCATCCTTGCGGATGATCCCGCCAAAGCCAGGCAGCGCGCCATTCATGAAGTTGCTGCCGACGTTGTAGGCGACGTTGCGCTGGTAAGCGACCTCGCCGGTGACGACCGCGTCAAGTCCGGGGATCTGGCCGCTGACGCTGACGTCGTACACATCCATCTTGGGGAAGATGAAATCGCCAAGCCCGCCAGTCGGCGTCTTTTGGTACGGCGCAAAGGCGGAATTCACCACCGGGTCCGGCTTGTAGGTCTTCAGGTAAGAAATGGCGTAGTTGACCGGTCCCGCGAGGCCGGTCCAGCGCAGGCCCCCGGTCGGATTGTGCGTATCCCCCGCCGGATGGCGGCGGTCGTAGTTCAGGAAGCCGGGCGCCAGAAAGTCAACGCCCTTGTACGGTTGCGCGGCCCAGCGGCCGCCGTAAAGGTCATAGCTGTTCCCGATATCCCGCTCGCGATCGATGCCGGGGCGCAGAACCAGTTGCAGCGAGCCGTCCGCTTCCGGCACATCGAACTTGGCGTTGATCAGCCAGAGCGGCTTTCTGAGTTCGTCGTTGTCGCTTTCAAGAAATGAACGCCAGCGGTAGTCAAAGCCGTGAATCAGGTCCGTTGGGTGGAAGAAATCCGTCTCGCCCCACACCACCTGCTGTTTCCCCAGGCGCAGGTGCAAGCGTTCCGTCGGATCCATATCGACATAGAGTTCCCGAAGCTGGACCTGGTCGTACTGATCCATCAGGTTGCTGCCCGGACCTCCGGGAGAATTTCGCCGATTGGCCTCCTCGAGGTCTCGCTGGTACGAGGTATTGACCTCCTTATCGGCACGCCCGATCGCCTTCCACTTCAGCGGCCCGGTCGTTGCCTCGGCATTCAGTGAGAGCGACCCGCGCAGCATCTGCAGCGAGCCGGCGCTGCGTTGCGGAATCTCCGGGTGATCCTCCAGGTTCCAGGACGCCCAGGTCCGCGCATAACCGCCGAACCGGAAACTGTGAATGAATCCGCTGTCTTCGTCCGCCTGCGTGCCCGGCTCGGCAGCGACGGATGCCTGGGCGATTGTGCTGGCGATGGACACCGGCTGCGATGTATCGGCGTTTGTCGCCATGGCTGTCGCCGGGGCAAGGCCGATGCCAAGGCCCAGCAATAGGGCGGGAATGCATTTCATCGCTGGCGCGGCCTGTCCGGGCCGCCGCACGGGCAGCCTTCCTCCTTGCATCATGGGGTCTCCTCCTCTGTTGGTTTTTTATTGCGCGAGACATGCCCCGCGGCATGTCCGCTGACAGCGTCATGCCGCCTGCTTCAATGGGGCTTCGGGAATGGGCGCGGCCCGGACGGGCAACGCCGAGCCCACGATGAAGCGTGGCCGGAATACGTAGACCATCGCCGGCATCAGGAAGAGCGCGCTGATGGCGGAGATGCAGAGCCAGAGCGCCATCAGGATGCCCATGTCCGCCTGGAACCGCACGGAAGAGGTGCACCAGAGCACGACGCTGACGGTCAGCGTCAGGGCGGTGATCAGCACGCCCTTGCCCGCGGTAGCCAGCGAATTGGCGATCGCGCGCACCAGGTCGTTATCGTGCTCCAGCTCTTCGCGGATGCCATCGACGATATAGAACGCGTAGTCCACACCGAGGCCAATGCCAAGCGCTGCAACGGGCAGCGTGCTGAGGTTCATGCCGATGCCCTTCCATGCCATGTAGCTGAACGTGACCGTGTTGGAGAGCACCACCGGCACCATGAAGAACAGTCCGGCCATCGTGGAGCGATAGGCCACCGCGCAGCAGATGATCAGCACCAGCAGTGCCAGCGCAATGCTCTCGATCTGGCCGGCCAGGATCACTTCGTTGACGGCGGCGAGCACGCCGACGAGCCCGCCGGCGAGCTGATACTGCACCTTTTCCAGCGGATGTTCGGCGATGAAGGTCTTCAGGCGGTCGATCGCGGTCCGGATGCTTTCGCCGCGATGGTCGCGGAAGAAGAAGGTAACCGACGCATGCCGGGCCTGCGGGTCCAGAAGCCGCGTCATGTCGCCGGGATCCGAACCCGACGCCAGCATGTACAGCAGCTCGCCATTCTCCTGGGCCGTGCTGCCGAGGTCCTGGTAACGCGGGTTGCCTTCGCGCAGCACCCGCTTGACCGCCGGAATGACGTCCGCCACCGACACGCTGCCGCCGATCTCCGGCTGTGCCGCCATATAGCGCTGCATCTCGCTCATCGTCCGCAAGACCTCGGGGTCTTTGATGGCACCGGGCTGGGCGCCAGAAACCACGGCATACATGCGGTCGGCGCCTTGGAACTGCCGGTTGACGGCGGCCGCGTCGCGGTTGTAGACCGCGTCCGGCCAGAGAATGGGTGAGCCCGGCTCCGCATCGCCGACGGTCAGATTGAATGCATAGAGACCGGATGCGACAAACACCAGCACGGCCCCGGCGAGCACGGCGTAGCGTGCTTTCGATGTGACGACGCGCACGGCGCAGGACAGGATGCCGCGCAGGACTGGCGACACGTCAATCGGATGTGCATGGCCTTGGGGGCGGCGGATCCACGACAACAGTACCGGCGTCATCACGCAGGCCGTCACCGCAATCGTCATCACCCACACCGAACCGATAATGGACACCTTGTGCATCAGGGGGATTGGCGTGAGAACGACCACGATCATGCAGCCAGCATCCGCCAGCACGCCGAGCATGCCGGGCTTGAACAGCTGCAGCATCGCCGCCCGCGCTGCGGCCACGGTCGTAGGTGCGCCGGCAGCGAGCTCGTCATCGAAGCGGGACACCAGCTGCACGGAATGCGAGATCGCTCGCGCCGTAATCAAGAATGCAATCACGATGACCAGCGGGTCCAGGTTGTAGCCAATCAGGCTGGCCGATCCCAGCGCCCAGACGGCACTGGTCAGCCCGGCCAGCAGCGGCAGCAAGGTCCCACGCCAGGTGCGCGCCGCGATAAACAGCAACGCGACCAGGCAGGCCACCGTGACCAGGAAGATGTTCAGCGTCTCCGGCAGATAGTGGTTCACCCAACCGTACAGGATGGGCTCACCGACCACGCGCACCACCACGCCGTCGCCGCGCTGCGCGTCGGCGATCTTCATCACCTGCGGGAAAATCTTGCGGTAGTCGGCCGCGCCTTCATAGAAGTCCACCGTGATCAGCGTCGACTTCAGGTCTTTCGATACGTAGGCGCCATAGACCAGCGGATTGTTCAGGACGGCTTCGCGCAACGCCGCCAGGCCGGCCGGCGTATCGGGCACGTCGGGCCACATGAGCGGCCGCATCTCGATGGCATCGGTCGAGCCTCGGATTTCCTTGAGCTTCTTCGACGCCAGCGAAACGATCTGGAACTGGTTGACACCGTCGACCTGCTGCAGCGCGGTGGTGATCGTCCTGACCTTCCCTAGCAGCGCAGGATCGAAGATGTCGCCCTGCTCGGCCTCCAGCATGATGCTGACCATGTTGGAGCTGCCGAATGCCTGCCGGAACTCGTTGTGCACCTTGATGTAGGCGTGGCTTTGCGGCAGCAGGTCGTCGAAGACCGTACGAATGCTGACGCGCGCGGCGAACCCTGCCATCACCACGGTCAGCAGCACGAAGATCGCCACCACGTACCCGCGCCGTCGCAGACAGAGATCGACAAAGCGTTCAAGCTGATTGGAAAACAATTTGTTCACCGGCTCCTCCTTGGCTGCTGGCACCGCTTGCCTTACAGCGCCTGCTTGTTTGTCACCAGCGGTTGCGCGCCGCTGAAGTAGTAATGGGTCTCGTCCGCGGCCACTTTGGTGTGCCAGGTGCGGTCCCCGGGCGCCGCGCGCGTGGCGCGCCAGGCCTGTCCCGCCGCATCGCCCAGCAGGACCACGCCCTTGTCGCCGGTGGCGAGCCAGCGGTGGCCGTCCCAGATGACATCAAAGAGGTGTTCGTCCGTTGCCCGTGTCTCAACCCGCCAGTGCTGACCGCCGTCGCTGGTAGACAGGACCGTGCCGCCAAGGCCGACGGTGACGCCATGCCGCGCATCGCGAAAGGCCACGGCGGTCAGGCTTGCCTTGGCAGGGGTCTCCTGCGCCTGCCAGTTCCCGCCTTCGTTTGACGAGTGTTCGATGCGGCCGAATTCGCCGACGCGCCACGCGTGCTGTCCAAGCACGGCAATGTCGTTCCACGCGACGTCTTCTTGCGCACCGGCACGCGTCCAGCTCACGCCATAGTCGAGCGTGCGCAACGTGGCGCCGCCCTCGCCGACGGCCCACGCCTGCCCGTTCGACATCGCCTTGACGCGCACCAGCTTGTTCGCGATGCGCGACCGCGGTGCCTCCACCTGGCGCCAGCTCGTGCCTCCGTCCTGCGTTACGGCCACGACGCCCTCGTCGCCCACAGCCACCGCATGCAGCGCATCCCATGCGGCGACGTCCTGAAGATTTACCGTCACGTTGGAAACCTGCGGCTGCCATGTCTTTGCCGCATCCCGGCTGTGAAGCACCCTGCCATGCGCGCCGACCAGCCAGACAGCGTTCGCCGGACCGCGGGTAATGCCAAAGAACCTGTCGTCGCGCTGGAACAGCGGTGGCGTGAGATTGACCCCGGAGGGCTTGGGCTTGATGAACAGGCCGGCGTAAAGCAGGCCACCGATCACCATCAACGGCAGGCCGGAAATCAATGTCTTGAAGATTTGCTTCATGCGTGACTCTCTGTGCTGCGCAATGGATCAACCGGCCGGGACGCGGCCGTGCAACGGCGTCGGGTCAAGGCAGCGATGCGCGATACCACCACTCCGTCTAACCATCGCCAGGAACGGCAGGGCGTACCCCCGATTGCCCTACCGCCTATGCTGCGAACGCCCGCCGTGAAATATATATAAAACACCTCTTCATATCTATTCATTTAAAGCATCGTTAACCCTACGAATATATATATTCAAACAATGAAGATGTGGCGCTGCCCGCGGAATAACGTGAAGTCGCACAACAATGCGCATGCAGAGCAGGAATCAGCGACGCATTGCCCCTGTTCAGCGCCCAGATATGACAGCAGTGCCGATGGCATCAATGGCGGCGCGATGGCGTCCGCACAACCAGCGACACACCGCACCGGTCAGCCGGCATCCCAGACCATGCCTCGGTTCCCCTGCGACAGAGTGACGATCGCGATGGTTGATTCGACAACATCATAGTCAAACGTTGTTTTTATATATTTTTTGCTCTAGTATAGGTTTTATGCGCAAGCGGGCATCCGACAGCTTCATTCGCTGACGCCGCGCTCACAGGGCTCGCCATGAAGCCTGATCAACAGAACAACTTGGAGACAAAGGATGGATAGCAGCCAGGCCAAGAACCGGTCACTTCCTGACGTACAGCCGGCAGCGGCCAGTCACGCGGTACATTCCATCGACCACTTCGCGTTGGAGGTGCCTGACCTGGCCGTCGCCGAACACTTCCTGCTGTCGTTCGGACTGACCGTGCTGCGCAACGGCGACTGCCTCGACGTATTTGCCGCGGACCATCATCGGTGGGCCCGATTCTACGAAGGCGAAAGCAAGCGGCTCGCCTACCTCAGCTTCAATTGCTTCGAGGGAGATCTCTCGGGCATCCGGCAACAACTCGCGGCGTGCGGCGCGACGATCGTCGACGACGCGCGCTTCGGCAGCCTCGAAGGCGTGTGGTTCTTCGACCCGGACGGCAACCTGGTTCAGGTCAAGGCAGGGCCCAAGACCTCTCCGAGCGGCAAGTCGGTGATGCGCATGGAGAGTACGCCTGCCGGCGTGCGGGGCTCGGCCACGCGCAGCCAGGTACCCCAGATCCGGCCGCGTCGCCTTTCGCACGTGCTGATGTTCTCGCCTGACGTGGGCAGAGCACTGGACTTCTATCGCGAGGCCATCGGCCTGCGCCTTTCCGACCGCTCCGGTGACCTGATTGCCTTCACCCATGCGCCTTACGGCAGCGATCACCATCTGCTGGCGCTGGTCAAGAGTTCGGCCAAAGGCTGGCACCACTCCGCGTGGGACGTCGCCAACGTCAACGAAGTTGGCCAGGGTGCCAGCCAGATGGCCGCGGCCGGCTACCCCGCTGGCTGGGGTACTGGCCGCCATGTGCTCGGATCCAATTATTTCTTCTACGTGCGCGATCCCTGGGGCTCGTTCTTCGAGTATTCGGCCGACATCGACTACATCGCCGCAGGGCAAACCTGGCCGGCCGGCGATTTTCCCCCGGAGGACTCCTTGTACCAGTGGGGTCCTGACGTTCCCGCAGACTTCGTGCGCAACACCGAAGCCTGATTACACCGGGCAAGCAGCGCGAGTAGCTCGGCTCCTTCAATAGCAGGACGCGAGTTCAGCGTTCGTTCGTATCGCGCCTGAATATATACGTTTTTTCGTTATTTATATCTTTGAGCCGTTCTAGACAACGGCATTGATCCACATAGGAGTTCGATATGAAATTGGCAACGTTACGGCTCGATGGCCAGCAATGCGTGGGCATCGTGTCCGACCAGGGAATTGCCGTCCTACCCCTGTCGACCGGCATCGATGCCGGAGCGCTGATCGCCGCGGGTCTGAGCCCCGAGCAGTGGCGAAACCTGGCCGCGGAGGCGACGCCCGTGCCGGCCACGGCCGAGGTCAGCTACCTGCCGCCAGTCATCAATCCGCGCAAGATTCTTTGCGTCGGCCTCAACTATGCCGATCACACCAAGGAATCGCCGTACGAGCAGCCGGATTACCCGACGCTGTTCCTGCGCGTGCCGACGAGCCTCGTGGGGCATGGCGGCGCCATCGTGAGACCGCAGGCGAGCGATTCGCTGGACTTCGAAGGCGAACTGGCGGTCATCATCGGCAAGGGCGGCAGGCATATCGCACGCGAGAGCGCTCTCTCCCACGTGTTCGGGTACTCGATCTTCAACGATGGCTCGGTGCGCGAATACCAGTTCAAGTCGCCGCAATGGACGGTGGGCAAGAACTTCGATGCCACGGGCGGCTTTGGCCCGATCCTCGTGACCGCGGACGAGCTGCCGGCGGGTGCCGCCGGCCTGAGACTGGAGACCAGGCTCAACGGGCAGATGGTCCAGTCTGCCAACACTTCCGACATGCTGCATGACGTGCCGTCGCTGATCTCGATCATCAGCGAGGCGATCACGCTGGAACCGGGAGACGTCATCGTGGCCGGCACGCCATCCGGTATCGGCTGGGCGCGCAGCCCTCGGCTGCTGATGCGCCATGGCGACCTTTGCGAAGTCAGCATCGAAGGCATTGGCACGCTGTCGAACCCGATCGTCGACGAGTCCACGCGCTGAGGCATCCACCAACACAGATCGAGAGGAGACAAAGTTGAAAACCATTGAAGTACCCGTTCTGGTCGTCGGGGCAGGTCCGTCTGGACTGACCGCCACGGCCCTGCTTGCGACCTATGGCATTCGCACGCTCACCATCACCAAGTATCCGGGCACGGCAAATTCCCCGCGTGCGCACATCACCAACCAGCGCACGATGGAAGTGCTCCGAGACTTGGGCATCGAGGAGCGCGTGCGCCAGCTCGCAACGCCCAATGAGCTGATGAGCAACAACATCTGGGCCACCAGCTTTGCCGGCACCGAGATCGCGCGGCTACAGACCTGGGGCAGTTCGGAGCAGCGCAAGGCCGACTATGCGCTGGCCAGTCCCTCCCAAATGTGCAATGCGCCGCAGCATCTGTTGGAACCCGAAATCCTGGCGTGCGCGCGCGAGCGCGGAGCGGAGTTCCTGTTCAACACGGAACTGACGCAGATCACCCAGGACGATGCCGAAGTGACGGCCATCCTGAAGGATCGTCTTACCGACGAGACCATCCGGGTCAAGGCGCGCTACGTGATCGGTGCCGACGGCGGTGCGAGCACCGTAGTGCCGCAGTGCGGATTCGAGATGGACGGAAAGATGGGCCTCGGCGCAGCGGTCAATTGCTGGCTCGAAGTCGATCTCGCCAAATACTGCGAACACCGTCCCGGCGTGCTGTACTGGATGACGCAGCCGGGCAACGACTACTGGGTCGGCAGCGGCACCTACATCTGCGTGCGTCCGTGGAACGAGTGGGTGCTGCTATTCATGTACGACCCGGCGCAGGGCGAGCCCGATCTCAGCGAGGAGGCCGTAATCCGCCGCGCCCGCGCCACCATCGGCGACGACTCCTTGCCCATCAAGGTCAAAGCGGTCAGCAAATGGCAGATTAACCATGTGGCGGCGAAGACGATGCGCAAGGGCCGGGTCTTTATCGCTGGCGACGCCGCCCACCGCCATCCACCGGCAAACGGCCTTGGCACCAACACCTCAATCCAGGACGCTTTCAATCTGGCGTGGAAGCTGGCGTACGTCATTCGCGGCGATGCCGACGACACCCTGCTCGATACCTACTCGGCCGAGCGCCAGCCGGTGGCCCGCCAGGTCGTCGACCGTGCCATGAAATCGGTACAGGACATGCTGCCGATCGCCAAGGCACTGGGCTTCGGCGCCGGGCAGAGCGAAGCCGAAGGCTGGGCCAATGTCGATGAACTGTTCAGCGACACCGAGACCGGCCGCGCGCGGCGACGTGCGCTGCAGGATGCCGTCGAACTGCAGAACTACCAATTCAATTGCCATGGCGTCGAGCTCGGGCAAGTCTACCAGTCGTCGGCCGTGGTGCCCGATGGCCTGCCCCGCGAGCCCGCCGCCAGGGATCCCGAACTCTATTACCACCCGTGCTCGTCGCCGGGAGGGGTGGTGCCCCATGCCTGGCTGGAGCATCGCAAGGCCCGTGTGTCGACCCTGGACCTGGTTGGCCATGGCCGCTTCACGCTGCTTACCGGCATCGGCGGGCAGGCCTGGAAGGACATCGCGGCCCGGCTGTCGGACCGCCTGGGTGTCGGGATTGACGTCGTCAGCATCGGTGGCCCCAACTGCGATGCCCATGATGTCTATGGCACCTGGAGCCGGCTGCGCGGCATTTCCGACGCGGGCGCGATCCTGGTCCGGCCGGACCGCTTCGTCAGCTGGCGCCGGCAGGAACTGGGCGCAGATGCGGAAGAGGCGCTGTCCGATGCCCTGCACGACATCCTGGGCCGCGCCCCCGATGCTACCGGCTGCCGTCGCGCCGCCTGACGGCGGCCTACGCGCGCGCACGGCGTAACGCCGGCGGCTGCATTCGCTGGCCGCCGCCCCCCTTTACCACAGCGTCAGCCAATGGCGCCGGGGCCTGCCCTGGCGCCAGGGGAGCACGCGCCCGAAAAAAGAGACGCAAAACAAGGCGCAAACATGGAGGAAGACATGAATCACGTGAACGCATCGCGTCGGAAACTGCTGTGTGGATCGGCGGCCACGCTGGCCGCCGCCGCTGTCAGTCCGCCCCTGATGGCACAGCCATCCCGCCCCATCCGCATTGGCCTGGTCTCGCCGCAGACCGGTCCGCTTGCCGCGTTCGGCGAGGCCGACCGTTGGAGCATCCAGCAGATCATGCCGGCACTGGAGAAGCGCGGCGCACCGCGGGTCGAGATCCTGCTGCGCGACAGCCAGTCCAACCCGAACCGCGCCGGCGAAGTCGCCAACGCGCTGATCCTGAAGGACAAGATCGACCTGATGGTGGTTTCGTCGACACCCGAGACCACCAATCCGGTCTCGGACGCCTGCGAGCTGAACGGCGTTCCGTGCATCTCGACGATGGCACCGTGGCAGCCGTGGTTTTTCGGTCGCGGCGGCACGGCGGAGCGTGGCTTCAAATGGACCTATCACTTTTTCTGGGGCCTGGAAGACGTCATCGAGGTCTTCACCAACATGTGGGCCATGGCCGCGACCAATAAAAAGGTGGGCGGCCTCTTTCCCAACGACAGTGACGGCAACGCCTGGGGCGACCGCAAACTTGGCTTGCCGCCAGCGCTGGCCCGCAAGGGCTTTGCACTGGTCGATCCCGGCCGCTACCAGAACATGACGCAATCCTTCGCGTCGCACCTCTCGGCGTTCCGGCGCGAGTCCGTGGATATCGTCACCGGGGTCGTGATCCCGCCTGACATGAAGACCTTCCTGACGCAGGCGCGCCAGCAGAACTTCCGCCCGAAGGTGATCTCCGTGGCAAAGGCCATGCTGTATCCCACTACGGTCGAAGCACTTGGCGACCTGGCAGAGGGCATCACCACGGAGGTCTGGTGGACACCGTGGCATCCGTACCGGTCGTCGCTGACCGGCCAGAGCGCCGCCGACCTGGCGGGCCACTACGAGCAGTCCACCGGGCGGCAATGGACGCAACCGATCGGCTTCGTGCATGCCTTGCTCGAAGTGGCGGTCGACGTCATCCGGCGCGCCCGCGACCCGGGCAACCGCGCGGCGATCCGGGACGCGCTCGCCCAGACCGATCTCAATACCGTGGTCGGACCGATCCGCTGGCAGGGCGGCCCGGTCGGCAATGTCGCCAAGACAGGGCTGGTCGGAGGGCAGTGGAAGCGTGGAGCCAAGCGCAGGTTCGAGCTGACAGTCGTCAGCAATCAGAGCTCGCCCCAAGTACCGGTAGGCGGAAAGCTGATACCGCTCTGATGCCACGGCCGGGGCCGGCCGGCCTCGCCTGCAGAACACACAATGGAGGAAGACTGCATGTCAGTCAGGATGAAAGCCTGGACTGCGACGACGCTCGTCGCCGCCAGCGCCGCTTGCATGGCCACCGAGAATGGTGGCTCGATCTACCCGCATGGCGCCGAGAACTACATGACCGGTGCCTTGCCGCCCCCCGGCCTCTATGGCCAGGTGTTTGCCAGCCACTACCGCGCGGATCGCCTGATGGATGGCGATGGCAACCGCGTGCCGGTGGACTTCTCCGTGCGAGCAAGCGCCATTGCCCCGCGCATCGTCTGGGTACCCGGGCAGAAGTTCCTTGGCGGCGATATCGTCCTGCATGCGATCGCGCCGCTGGTCGACCTCAAGGTCGGCGTGAATGGCAGCGCGCAGGCCAAATCGGGCCTTGGCGACATGACGTTTGGCACCGGGATCGGCTATCACTATTCGCCCGAGTGGCATGTCGTCTATGCGCTCGACATCTATGCCCCGACCGGCCGTTACGACCGGAACGACCTCGCCAACATCGGGCGCAACTACTGGGCGGTCGAGCCCGTCATCGCCATCTCCCGCGTCAAGCCAGACGGCCTGAACCTAGACTTCAAGGCGATGTGGGCCATCAACACCCGCAATCGCGATACCGGATACCGCTCCGGGCAGGAGCTCCATGCCGACTATGCCATCGGGTGGGGCGTGTCTCCGCACTGGGTCGCCGGCGTAGGTGGATATCTCTACAAGCAGATCACGGACGACAAGCAGGACGGACAGACCCTGCCGGGCAGACGCGGCCAGGCCTTCGCCATCGGCCCGTCGGTCAAGTATGACAGCGGCAAGGGCTGGTTCCTCACGCTGAAGTGGCAAAAAGAGTTCGCGGTCGAAAATCGCGCGGCCGGTGATGCCTTCTGGCTCAAGGCCGCGTTCCCGCTGAAGTGAGGCGCTCATGTCAGCACTGGAACTGCAGGGCGTCAGCAAGCACTATGGCGCCATCCATGTCAGCAGGGGCGTCTCGCTTTCGGTTCGGCATGGCGAGACGGTCGGCATCCTGGGTCCCAACGGGGCCGGCAAGACCACGCTGTTCAACCTGATCAGCGGCGATGTTGCCGCCGACCGTGGCACCGTCGTTTTTGATGGTGCCGACGTGACTAGCCGGCCAGCGCATGAGCGGGCGCGGTTGGGCATCGGGCGGTCATACCAGATCCCTCGGCCTTTCGGCTCGATGACGGTATTCGAGAACTGCCTCACCGCGGCACGCTTCGGCGCCGGACTGGGCGCGGGGCCCGCGCAAGCACGCGCCGTCGACGCGCTGCGCATGAGCGGCATGCTGGGGCTGGCGAATCAGCCTGCCGGCACGCTGACGCTGCTCAACCGCAAACGCCTGGAACTGGCTCGCGCGCTTTCCACCTCCCCCACGCTGCTGCTGCTCGACGAAATTGCCGGCGGCCTGACCGAGGCAGAAGCCGCGCTGCTGGTTTCTGAACTGCAGGTGCTGAAGCAGTCGGGCATCACCATCGTATGGATCGAGCATGTACTGCATGCCTTGATGAAGGTCGCGGACCGCCTGGTGGTGCTCAACTTCGGCGAGATTGTCTGCGACGGCAAGCCTGATGCCGTGATGGCCGATCCCAAGGTCCGGCAGATCTACTTGGGAACCGAGGAGCACGGCACATGAACGCCATCCTGCAAGTCAGAGCATTGTCCAGCCGCTACGGCGACTTCCAGGCCCTGCATGACGTCGACATGGACATCTATCCTGGCGAAATCGTCGCGGTCATCGGGGCGAATGGCGCCGGCAAGTCCACCTTGCTGAAGTCGATCGTCGGCCTGGTGCCGGTCCATGCGAATGCGGTGCGATTCGGGGATACCACCATCGGCGGGATCGGAGCCGCCGCGACGGCGCGAGCGGGAATCAGTCTGGTGCCGGAAGGCCGCAGGCTGTTCCCGAGCCTGTCGGTCCAGGAAAACCTGCTGATGGGAAAGCACACCGGCCGGGCCGGGACCTGGGGACTCGAACGTGTGTACGCCTTGTTCCCTGCGCTGAAAGACAAGCGTGCCCTGCCGGCCACCTCGCTGTCGGGCGGCCAGCAGCAAATGGTGGCCATCGGCCGCGCGTTGATGGGCAATCCACTGCTGCTGCTGTGCGACGAAATCTCGCTCGGTCTCGCGCCCGCGGTGGTACGGGAAGTCTATGCGGCGCTCACGACCGTCGGCCAGGAGGGAACCACCGTCGTGGTGGTGGAGCAAGACCTGTCCACGGCATGCAGGGTCAGCGAGCGGCTCTATTGTCTGCAACGGGGACGGGTCACGCTCTCCGGTCGCGCCGACGCACTGTCTGCCGCGCAAATCACACAAGCCTATTTCGGCTGCTGAGGTAAGCCATGCTATTGACAGATGTATTGATCCAGGGGCTGCTGCTCGGCAGCGTGTACGCCCTCTTTGCGCTCGGACTAGCCCTGATGTACGGCGTCATGCGCTTGACCAATATCGCCCACGGCGACTGCCTCGTCCTGGCGGCGTTCGCGGCCATCGCCGCGATGCTTGCCAGCGGCTGGCCGGCGCTTGCCGCCGCCGTGTTGGTGGTGGGGCTGTTCTTCCCACTCGGCTACGTGCTGCAGCGTGCGCTACTCAACCGTGTGCTGTCGCGCGATCCCCTGCCTGCGCTGGTGGTCACCTTCGGGCTATCCATCGTGATCCAGAATGTCCTGCTTGCCGTCTTCACGTCGGACCCGCGCTCCATCGACGCAGGCGGACTTAACCTCGTGGCCCTGCCGCTGACGCAAGACCTGTCCATTGGCGCCCTGCCGCTGCTCGTCTTCGCCGTCTCATTGCTGGCCACTGCGGGCCTGCAGGCAATGATGACGCGCACGGCGATCGGCCGCGCCTTCCGGGCAGTCTCCGATGATCCGGAAGCCGCCCAGCTGACCGGGCTGGATGCCAGGCACGTGTATGGCCTGGCGACCGCCATCGCCTTCATGCTGATCGCCGCGGCGGGCGTGCTGCAAGGCATGCGCACCACCGTCTCTCCCGCAGACGGGCCCAGCCTGCTGCTGTTCTCCTTCGAGGCGGTCATCGTCGGCGGCATGGGATCGTTCTGGGGCGCCTGGCTGGGCGCGGCGCTGCTCGGCGTGGCCCAGTCCGTCGGCATGTACTTCGATCCGGGCTGGGGCACGTGGTTCGGGCACCTCATCTTCCTGCTGACCTTGCTGGTCCGGCCTCAGGGACTTCTTCCCCAAACCAGGGACTGAAAACATGGAACACATCGATACGACCTCCATCCCGCCTTCCGGGCTCCTGCAGGCCGAACCGGCATGGCGGGTGCGTCGGATGACCCGCGCCGGCTATGCCAGCTATGGCTTGCTGCTGGCACTGGTGCTGACGGCGGCGACACTGCCGGCCTGGGGCGACCCGGCGTGGATGCGCGAACTGACGCGCATCGGCTGCTACTTTGTCTTTGCTGCAATGTGGAACCTGCTGGCTGGCTTCGCCGGCATGGTTTCCGTGGGGCAGCAGGCCTTCTTCGGGTTGGGCGGATACGCCATCGTCGCCCTGTCGAACAATGCTGGCCTGAACCCGTTCTGGTCGGTACCGCTCTCAGCGCTGGCGGCCGCCGCTGCGGCAGCCCTGGCCGCACCGATCGCCTTCCGTCTCCATGGCGGCTATTTCGCGATCGGCACTTGGGCGCTTGCCGAACTGGCACGGCTGACGATCGCCAACATGCCATGGCTCGGTGGCGGCACCGGAACAAGCCTGCTCGGGCTTGCCGACTTCAACAGCGCAACACGCGAAGCACTGGTGTACTGGATGACGCTGGCCGCGGCCTCCTGCGGCCTGTTCGGCGTCCACCTGTTGCTGTCGACGCGGCATGGGCTTGCCCTGCGGGCCATCAAGGACGCACCGCTGGCCAGCGCCTCACACGGCATCAACGTACGCCAGTCACGCTACGTCATCTACGTCGTGTGCGCCGGCGGCGCGGGGCTTGCCGGGGCCCTCTACTTTATCGGCAACCTGCGGATCTCCCCCGACGCTGCCTTCGCAGTGGACTGGACCGCCTTTGCCATCTTCATGGTGGTCGTGGGCGGCATCGGCACGATCGAAGGCCCGCTTGTGGGCGCCTGCCTGTTCTGGGCGCTCGACCGCTGGTTCGGCCAGTACGGTACCGGCTACCTGATCGGCCTGGGCGCCACCGCCATCCTGGTCACCCTGCTCTTTCCGCAAGGACTGTGGGGATGGGTGCGGCAGCGCTTCGGGCTGGAGGCCTTGCCGGTCTCGTCGAAACTGCTCCTGCCTTCTGCGAGGGGTGGATCCTGACGCATGGCTGCGACATCGGTAAGTCGAGGAATATATATAATGAAGGTCACTATCTATCATTCTGCGAGACGCAACCGTGCCAGCCAAGTCAGCAAACATGGCAGTCAACGACGATACCGCCACCGCCCTTCCCGACCTGGGCGGGCGGACCTGGGCGTCGGTCCTTGAGCAGGCCGTCCGCGAAGACATCATCAATGGCAAGCTGCCCGCCGGCAGCAAGTTGCGCCTGAAAGAACTGGCCGACCGCTACCAGGCCGGCGTCATTCCGCTGCGCGAGGCGCTTTCACGCCTCTGCACGACGGGCTTCGTGCTGGCCATCGATCAAAAGGGTTTCCGGGTCGCGGAGTTGTCGCCGGATGAATTGCTGGATGTCACGCGGGTCAGACAGCAGATCGAGACCGCTGCCCTGCGCGATGCCATTGAGTCGGCCGATATTGCCTGGGAATCCGAAGTGATTGCCGCTCACCATCGCCTCACGCGCATTCCGATGGTGTTGCGCGGTCAAGGCGGCACCCTGAATCCCGAATGGGAAACCGCCCACGCAGCGTTTCACGAAGTGCTGATCGCCGGTTGCAGTTCGCCCTGGATGCGCCGGTTCTCGCGGGTGCTGAGAGACCAGACCGCGCGCTACCGCGTTCTGTCTCTTGCTGCGCCCAAGGCAGAGCGTAGCCGCGATGTGGCGGCAGAGCATGAAGCCATGGTCAACGCCATCCTGGCGCGGGATGCAACCAAGGCATGCAAACTCCTGTCGGACCATTTCCAGCACACCACAGACCTTGTTCTAAAGTACCTCCAGCAGCGCAAAGCCGGCGCCACGGGGAAGTCCAGGCGGAGCGGGGCTACGGAAGCGGCGCTCTGAACACGCCGGGACGCCATTACGAGGGGCCACAGAGGCTTTGTTCCGCGGCAACGTTTAGGCAAACGGCCCGCCGGACGAGATGTCCCAGTGGATAAATGGTGGAGTTATGCTTCTGTGCCGAGGCCCATCTGTACGGCACGTGCAGGTTTGCAGTTGCGCCAGTTCGGGCGGGGGCAAGGGCCAGAACCGGGCGGTCGTGCCAAGGCAGCTTAGGGCGTGACCGCAGTGGCAAGGCCCACTGCGTTGCAGCCGGCCCTCTTTCTATTTCGAAGTATCGGCGTCAGGGCCGGATGATGACTTGCGGACTTACAACGATTGCCGGCTCCGGATAATAGACTGCCCCAGGCGGATGGTAAGCGGCCGGCCGATCCTTGCATTTGCGCTCTTCCTTGTACTCCCCATTCTTTTCCCACTTTCGCTCGACCTTACAGCTACCGTCCCAATACTCCTCCTTATAGTCGCCGCCCTTGTACTTCCGGCCATGTCCATGCCCAGACTCATCCTTCCATGGATCGGCATACGCGATAGCGGAGGTGACGCTCAAGCCGGCCAGCAAGAGCAGGCTGATGAAATGACGAGACATACAAGCCCCAAAAGTTAAACGTTGGCGACATCTCGAGGGTAACAGACGGGACCACGGAGACCTGTATCAAGAAAGTTACAAAAGTAACTCTAGCACCTCGCTCTGGCGCTGCGCCCTCCATTTGGTACGATCCGCTCCTCCTTTTCCGCCATCGCTCGGTACCGTGAATCGCCGCTACATTACGTTCTTTCGTGAGACTTGTGCACGGCGGCTTCCTTGCATCGGACCCTTGGTTCTCAGCAGGTTTTCCAAGGCGAGGCGAACGCTCACCGGCGCGCTGCGTTCCCTTGCCCGTCCGTCACGACGCGGCATCATGCTGACGCTTTTTGCCCTGCCAGCAATGTTTCTGCTGTATGTGCTGGCGCTGATTCCCTTTACTCCAGACACTGACGATATCCGCAAAGCCCGCATCGACAGGCCAGCGCTGATCGTATCGGCCGACGGCAGACTGATCGACGAGTTCAAACCGGTCAATCGCCAATGGGTACCGCTTAGTCGGATCTCGCCCCACATGGCAGAGGCGCTGATCGCGACCGAAGACCACCGGTTTTACCAGCATCACGGCATAGACTGGTTGCGCACCGCGTCGGCCGCACTACGTACATTGACTGGCGATCGCCAGGGCGGATCGACCATTACGCAGCAACTGGCGCGTAATTTGTATCCCGATGAAATCGGCCGCGCCCCGACTCTCGCGCGCAAGGTCAAGGAAGCGATCACGGCGATTAAGATCGAATTCGTGTACACCAAGGACCAGATCCTTGAAACCTACCTCAACAATGTGCCATTCCTGTACAACGCCTATGGCGTGGAAATGGCCGCGCGCACCTATTTCGCCAAATCGGCCCAACAGCTCGACATTCTCGAGAGCGCGATGCTCGTCGGCATGCTAAAGGCCAACAGCAGCTACAATCCTATGCTGAATCCGGATCGCGCAATCCAGCGGCGAAATACAGTGCTTGCGCAGATGAACAAGTACGGCAAGCTCAGTGACAAGGATTACAGCTGGTTAAAGCGACAGCATCTCTACGTCAAATTCGAGCAGCAGATCGCGCCACTGGGCGCCGCCCCGCATTTCTCGGCGCACCTGCGCAAGTGGTTGACTGCATGGGCCGAGCGCCATGGCTACAACATCTATGCCGACGGGCTGGTCGTGCGCACAACCATCGATTCCCGATTGCAGTCGATGGCAGTGCAAGCGATGAACTGGCAGGCAAGCCAGTTGCAATGGATAGCGAATCGGGCATGGAATGAACGTACGGGCTGTAGCCCCGGGAACGACCTTTTTCGGAGCTTCATCCGGCAAACTCCCGACTACCGTGCCGCGCGCGATGCCGGCCAATCTGATCGCGTAGCGCTTCGAAAGCTCGGCGCGAACCCCTCGTTTGTCCGCGCACTTTGCCGCAGCAAGACGCAGGTCCAAGCGGGTTTTCTCGCGATTGATCCGCGCAACGGCGAGATCAAGGCATGGGTTGGTAGTCGTGATTTCAATGAAACTCCGTTCGACCATGTGCAGCAGGCGCGACGTCAGCCTGGATCGGTATTCAAGCCCTTCGTCTACGGCGCGGCGTTTGCACGTGGCGCACAGCCGGGCGATACACTCGTCGACAAAAACGTCGCCATTCCGATGAAAGGCCAAGCGACGTGGCGGCCTACCGATGCGGCGCCTCCCACAGACCGACCAATGACGCTGCGCGACGCCCTCGTGTATTCGCGTAATCGCGTCACGGCGCAGCTCATGCAAAAGGAAGGTACCGAGAAAGTCGCACGGCTCGCGCGCAAGATGGGCGTACGCGAGAGTTCGCTCGAGGCGGTCCCCTCGCTCGCCCTTGGCACGAGCCCGGTTACGCTTAAGGAAATGGTTTCGGCGTATAGCACGATCGCGAACCGCGGCGCGTATATTGAACCGCGTATGGTCACTCGCATCGAAAACCACGAAGGCAAAGTGCTCGCCCAATTCCCAAGCACGTCGCCGGAGCAGGCACTTCCCGCTGCTGCAGCACATACTCTCGTCGACGTCATGCGTGGCGTGATTGATCGCGGCACTGCCATGAGTATCAGAAACCGTTTTTGGATTCGTGCCGACGTGGCCGGCAAGACCGGCACGACGCAGGACAACACGGATGGATGGTTCATCCTCATGCATGCGCAACTGGTTTCCGGCGCCTGGGTGGGATTCGACGATGGGCGCGTGACGCTTGGCAATGATTGGGGGCAGGGTGCGCATAGCGCCTTGCCGATGGTGGGCGCGTTCTACGACATGGCACTGCGGGCAGGAACTATCGATTCGAATGCGAAGCTCGGACCCGCGCCCAATCCTGCCTCCAGGCCTCGGTCCCAAGACCATAACCGCCCCTCGTTCTGGCCGTTCTGATGCCCATCGGCTGGCAAACCAACGCCCGGCCTCCAGTGCGCTGGTTCCACAAGTTCCGGCCAGCCGGCTTGCCGGGTACAGTGAGTTCGCCGAACTCGGCGCGTGCAGTCATCAGCACGTCCCATCAATTCTGGTGTTGCAATGCGTCGAGTAGGTTGTGAACCACCAGGTGCCGATGATCGCGCGACGTCAACCCGATAGCTCGCAGCACGCGCAACAATTCCAGCGCAGTCGTGTCGTCAAAGTCTGAGACTCGTAGCCGGCGGATTACGGCAATCTGCCGCCGGATTCGCACACGACCTTCCGCAATGTGACGGTCGGCCAGCTCCAGATGCCGGCGCTCTTCAATGAGAGGAAGCATGGCAATTCGCTTATGACCGCAGATGGCCGCCATGTCGATTATGCATACTATGGCTGCTCATCTGCTCGTAGGCCCAGGATTGGGCGGGCCGCTTTGCATAAATTCAGTATATAGCCAGCCCTTGTTTACAGTGCCGGAATCACACCATCGCAGGAGCTCACTGGAACGCGTCAATCTATTTCTACAAAGACCTTCACCGACGATGTTACCGCAGTGTTCCAGCGGGCATGCTAGCAAGAACAATAAGTAGTCGCTGATCTGCTCCCGGCCGCGACGCCCAGCCTGCAGCGACCGCCCCCTCCAAAGTTGGGAACCAGAGCTGCTTCTTGGCGAAGCCTTGCGGCGTCAAGATCCATCCAAAATCACGGCTTCACTCGTACCATGGAAAACCGGACTTGCCGGGCTAAGTATGGTTGTGAGCACTGAGGCCTCTCTTCGCCACGACATATTGAGCATCCTATGGTTAGCTGCTTGCAAGCTCATACATGTAGTTTTGTTGCTTAATACACCAATGCCTCGTCGTTTGCTTGGGAATCCAATGTATCTTCATTTCAGCTTCAGGCGCGGGCTACCGCTCGCCGAAGTTGGCATGAGAACGAGCCAGAAACCTTTCGAGGAAGCCCACCCGATATGCTCGACGATCTGCGCAAACCTTATGCTGATCCTAATGCGCCAGCCGCAAGTTGGCCCGCTAATTCAGTCAAGCAAATCCCTGACATCGGCACTGGGGGCGACGCGGCGCAACGCCGGTACCGTCAGCTTTGCAATACGGTCAATATTCCCCTGTTCAGCCAGGCGTGGTGGCTGGATGCCACCGCCGGTCCCGGGAACTGGGACGTTGCCCTGGTGGAACGCGGTGGCCAGGTGGTCGCAAGCCTTCCCTATGCCCGCCGGCGGCTGTATGGGTTCTCAGTCATCGCCCAGCCAGCGCTGGCCAAGATGGCCGGACCGTGGCTGGCACCGATGGCGGGAAAACCGGCGAGGATACTGGGCCAACAGAAGGAGTTGATGGACGAACTGATTGGGCAACTGCCGCGGTTCGACCATTTCCAACAGCACTGGGATCCCAGCCAGACCAATTGGCTGCCCTTTGCCTGGAAGGGATTCCGCCAGACCACCAAGTACACGTATGTGCTCGATGACCTGTCGGATACGGCCGCGCTCTGGAATAGCATGCAGCACAACATCAGGGGCGAAATTCGCAAAGCGGGCTCCCGCCATGGTCTGCAGGTGCGCGACGACCTCGGTATCGATGAGTTCATCCAGCTGAACCGGCAGGTTTTCACCCGGCAATGCATGCGGTTGCCATATACCGACGACTACGTGCGCCGCCTGGACGCTGCGTGCGCGGCGCGAGGGGCCCGCAAGATCTTCATTGCTGTGGATAAACTGGGGCACCGTCATGCAGGCGCCTATCTGGTCTGGGACGGACAGGTCGCCTATTACCTGATGGCCGGCTCGGACCCGAAGCTGCGCACCAGCGGCGCTAGCAGCCTGTGCATCTGGAACGCAATCCGATTTGCCTCTGGCGTGGCGCGCACGTTTGACTTCGAAGGGTCGGTGCTGGAGCCGGTCGAGCGCTTCTTCAGGGGATTCGGAGGCAGGCCGCAGCCTTACTTCTTTGTTCAGAAAACCCCATCCCGCATACTCCTGACCTACCTGTTCCTGCGTTCGCTCCGCAAGCCCTAAGGAATCGTCCGTCACGGTTCAGGTGCGCGCCCTACATACTGCGTTGTGATGAATCACGGGATTCAGTCTGCGGCCTCGGTTTCAGTGTTTCAGTGCGCGGAAAGGGCGGTTCAGCAAATTCCGGATTTGGGGTCATGCCAAGATGCGGCCAATCCGCTATCATAAGCCTTACGGTTATATAGAAAAGAAAGAAACGCTTCATTTCGATATAAGCACTGGATTCGCTGGCAGCGCCGTCAAGCGGCGCATCCCAAGTCGCTATGGAGCGGAAAACGCCGCCCCGAGTTGGCGTGCCCGTTTCACCTCGTCGCCGTGCAAGTAAATCGAGGTGGTCGAGATCGACGCGTGCCGCAGATTGTCCCGGACTGTCGTCAATTCCGCGCCGCGCGCCAGCGCATGGGTCGCGTGGGTGTGCCGCATCCAGTGTGGGCTGGCCTGTCGCAGCTTCTCGGCGGCAACCGGGTGGTCGGCCTGGATCAGGTCCGCCGCTTGCGCGAAGAAGCGCCGCAACACGCCCCATAGGCGCGTGCCGGTGATGCCGTTGGCAGGCTCCTGGCCGAGGCTGCCGATCAAGGGGGTATGCGGGTCCCAGCGCGCCGGCGTGACCGGCAGGCCGCGCTCCACCAGATAGCGGTCGAGCGCTATGCGTGCCAACGGTGGCAGCGCCACCTTGCCCGCCTTGGCGCCCTTGCCGACCAGGTTGAGCCAGTGGTCGCTATGGGGATCGATCTCGATGCCGCCAAGCGTGGCGCCAACGAGCTCGCTGCCGCGAAGACCTGTGGCGTAGCCAAAATCCAGCACGAAGCGCAGCCGCTGCGCCGCCACGGCATCCCAGCCGTAGGACCACTCCAGTCCGTTGGCGAGCGTACGCACCAGCATCCATTCGCCCTCGGTGAACGCGTGCGACGTATCCAACGGCGCAGTCCGCCCGCTGCCGCGCACCTTGATGCCGGCGAACGGATTGGCCAGCACATAGCGTTGTTGGATCAGCCAGCGGTACATGGCTCCGAGCACCGCCAAGGCATAGGCCGTTGAACGCGGTGACAGGCCCTGCGCAAACGGGCGCCATTCGGGCGAGGTGCGTGGCCGCGGCGGTCCCACCCAGCGCTTGTGTGGGGTCGGCCGGCGCAGGAAACTGCGGTAGGCAATCGCGTCCTCGGTGGTGAGCGACGACAGCGGCCGCTCGCGCTCGACGATCGCCCACAGGATCAGCCGCTCGGCTTCCTTGCGATACGCCCGCTGGGTGGCTGGCGACTCGTGCAGCGCGAGCCATGCCTGGACCGCATCGTAGTCGTTGTCCGCATTGAGGGTGCAGGTTTGCCGCGGGGCACGAAAGATCCCGGACGAGCCGTCGACTTCGTGGGGCAGGCGCAGTTGCTCCCAGGGCACGATTTCCCCGCGGTCCGTCACGGCGATCAGCGCACGGGCGCGCTCGGTGAGTTGCGGGTGTTCGGCAAAGAAGGCTTCGATGCGCCGCGCGCTCGCTGGGCCCAGGCCGGGCACGGCCGCCCACCAGCGGCGTCGGCGCGGCACCCGCACCGTCAGGTCCGCCAGCGTCTCGATGCCGTGCGCGCGCAGCGCGGCCACGGCACGGGCCGGCAGCCATTGACCGATGTCATCACTGACCTGCGGTTCCGGCGGCGGTAGGCGGCGCAGCACGTCGATCGTCTGGTGGATGGCCTTCGCCCGCCCGGTCCGCTCGACCGCACTGTGGTCAAACAAGGCGGCCAGGTCCTGGCGCTGCCGGCGACGCGCGAATTCGGCCAACTGCTGCTGGATGCGGCCGAGGATGCCGCGCGCGGACTGGCCGCTGGCCCTGCGCTCAGCCAAATAGCGCACCACCGCGTCGCGGGCCGAGACGCCCTCGTACCAGGCGCGCAGCGCGGCCAGCGACGCCGCATCGGGGAAGTCAGGCGGCGCGGGATGGGTCTGGGGGTTGGCTGGCAGCATTTTCATGTCTGCCAGTTTAGTGCATCGATGACGCTATTACGATAAGAATAGTTATGTTAATAGACGTATGAAACCATCGCTCGCCAACAACAATTCCTCATCTGGCTATCGTCACCATCGGAGCGTCAGGGCGCTAGACTTGGGCTTGCATGCCGCTGCCTCAGGGCTTTCCGCTCAGTGCGCACTGAGGAGATCAATTGGCAGTGGAAAGGCAATGGTCGAACTCTTGTCGCCCGCGATCTGCGTGAGGGTCTGCATATAGCGCAACTGCATTGCTTGCGGGGCCTTGGCCAGCATCTGTGCGGCCTCCAGCAGCTTCACCGACGCCTGCAATTCCCCCTCGGCGTGGATCACCTTGGCGCGCCGTTCCCGCTCAGCCTCGGCCTGGCGTGCGATGGCCCGGATCATGGTCTCGTTGAGGTCGACGTGCTTGATCTCAACGTTCGAGACCTTGATACCCCAGCCGTCGGTCTGGGAGTCGAGGGATTGCTGGATATCAAAGTTGAGCCGCTCGCGTTCGGCGAGCATCTCGTCTAGCTCATGCTTGCCCAGCACCGAGCGCAGCGTGGTCTGCGATAGTTGACTGGTGGCTTCAAGGAAGTTGGCAACGTGGATGATGGCACGCTCGGGGTCGACCACGCGAAAATACACGACCGCGCTGACCTTGACCGACACGTTGTCGCGCGAAATCACATCCTGCGGGGGGACATTCATTACCACGGTGCGCAAGTCGACTCTGACCATCTGCTGGACCACCGGTATGATCAGCACGAGCCCGGGCCCCTTAACCTTCCAGAAGCGTCCCAGCATGAACACCACACCGCGTTCGTACTCTCGCAGAACACGAAAGGCGGAGATGACAAGCAGCGCCATCAGGAAGAGGACGCCGCCGGCGGTGATTTCGAATGCCATGATCAGGCTCCCAAGTTAACGAACACCCGCATTGTTTGAAGAAATCGGTCGCGCCGCTGCGGTGTTAGCGAGCTATCATTGGGCCACCGTAAAGTCCGGTCCGTGTGTGGATAGCATGTTGGGCTCGGACTGAACTGCTGGACAGCGAGTCCCAGAATTCACCTCAATCGTCATCAGCTGGCTCTTTCGGTCTGCCCCTTATAGTTTGGCGCCGCGTTGGCGGGCGGTGAAGACGGCTTCGATGCTGTTGCTCGCCCCGAGCCGATGGTAGAGCTGTCCTGAGTGGCTCTTAACCGTCGCAAGCGATATGCCAAGCCTGCGACTGATTATCTTCAGTGGATGTCCCTGCGATAGCAACACGAGTATTTGATATTGGCGCTTCGTCAACCGCAACATGCGGGCTTCGTCCAATTGCGCGGAAGTCTCCTGATGCTCCGGGGTCGACAACAGTCCTGCCAGGTGCCCAGCCGCGGCCAAGCGGACAACGCGCTCCGCCGTATCTGACTTTGCAAACGCACGCGAGCCCGTTGCTGGTTTGTGGCCCCGATGCAATGGCAGGTCGGGCAGCATCAACAGGGGCGCAGGCGGCAAACGGTGCCGGAACTCGTCCAGCAAGCGCGCCGTTCTACCGTGGACCGATGGCCCGACAACAATCAAAAGGAACTGATTCTCTTCTGGCTTGCCTGGCATCCCCGCAAGGTCGGCGAAGCTGGCACAGGACACTTGCTCGAAGCCGCCAACATGCCGTAGCCAATCAACGAGGGCAGTTCGCTGCAGCGAATTGTCTGCAATTAGAAGCGCACGCATCTGGTCCCCCGTTACACAGAAGATTGTTGCTTTTATGCGTTCGCCCACGCGCATGCTGGTTGGCAGCTTCTGGACTCGAGCCACGCGTGAAGCTCGCACCGTTTTATGCAGGAGTTTACTAAGTGTAGTCGAGACAAACTCCGCGTTAAGCTTGCAGCACATGCACTCAACGTCTCGCTTGCGACGGCGAAAACTAACACGCTGGCTGTACCACCGCGTCGGCGGCCACAACAAAATCGAAGCCATCTACGCCGCCCGCCATCGCGGGGTTCGCCTGCAGTCGGCAGGGCAGGACGGGCCTGGGCATGAGGACAGCTGATACGCAGTAGACGCATCGGATTATCCGGCCTATCACGG
Source organism: Cupriavidus oxalaticus (assembly GCF_016894385.1). Taxonomy (NCBI): domain Bacteria; kingdom Pseudomonadati; phylum Pseudomonadota; class Betaproteobacteria; order Burkholderiales; family Burkholderiaceae; genus Cupriavidus; species Cupriavidus oxalaticus. The sequence goes on along the minus strand of NZ_CP069812.1, from coordinate 1,759,582 downwards.
GCACAACTGTCAAGAAAATGCCTAGCGGCTGACTCACACTTGCTTACAGCCTGGAATCCTGATGATAGTCTTTCTAACCTTTGCATCGCGGTCGCATGACCGCAGAGCGCTGCGCAAGGAAGGCGACGCACCGCCTTGCCTATAATTAGACGCGTGCCGCGGCCCTTCCTGGTCGACGAGGACGTATGCAGGAGTACACCATCATGATGACCGACGTTCTCCTACGTCCGGCCACCCCTTCAGACTGGCACCAAGTTGCTGCTTTGCTCGAACGCTGCGGCCTACCAACCTCTGACGTATCCCTGATAATCGAAAGCTTCCAGATTGCGATATACGAAGGACTCATTGTCGGATGCGCAGCGGCGGAGCACCACGGCACGAGCGTTCTTATTCGCTCGGCAGCAGTCGAGGCTGCATACCGGGACAGAGGTATCGCAACGCGTATAGTTGACGCACTACTAATGCGGGCCCGCGGCACAGAAGCACGGGATGCCTATGTTTTCTCCGTAGTGGCGCCTGCTTACTTCGCGCGCTGGGGATTCACACTCGTCGCAAACGAGGCTGTTCCTCAGGAGGTCATGTCATCGATAGCCGCACAGCGCGCGACCCGAGCATCGGCGCTTTGCATGAGATGCGAGTTGCGATAACGGGCGCCCGCATGCCTGAAGCCTGGGGCATGCGAGCGCCAGCGGCGCATGCCCCGATACGGCGCTACCGAGAGGAAGGGGGCGCCGGCCGGCTCGGAAGCTGCCATGGCCGCCTGGCAGTCGGCGCTGACCGCCACCACCAGCTTGTTCGAAACGATGCAGCGGGCCGCCAAGCAAGCGGGCGAGATCGCCGAGAGCAATTTGAATATCGCGGCCACCGCGGCCTCGGACACGGCACAGCAAGCGACCGCCCAGGCCACGCGCGCTGCCAAGCGCTAGCACGCCAAGTCGGCGGCAGGGTCGCCAGGCTCGCACGAGGCTGGTTTCATGACTGGGGCTAACCTTGCCATCAATGGCGGCCAGCACATGCTGTGAGACCGCTAGCTCCGACGGCGCGCGGCCAGTCGTTGGGGAGCCAGTCGCAGGGGAACCGCACACCGGGTTCGGAGGGAGGGAATGGTGTACGCCGTTTCCTACGCCTATTCAATGATCTCTATCCCAGCAATCGTCATGACGGCTTGGACAGCACGATTCAAACGACTCCCCCTTCACTTGCTGCTGGCATTCAGCGCCTTGATGACGTCGTCGGTGATATCGATGCGCGGATTCACGTAGACCGCTTCCTGTACGACCAGGTCGTACCTGTGCTGTTCGGCGAGTTGGCGGATCACCCGATTGGCACGCTCCACCAACAGGGCCAGCTCCTGGTTGCGTCGGCGCTGCAGGTCCTCGCGAAATGCCTGTTGCTTGTGCTGGAACTCACGGTCCAGCTCAGCCACCTCGCGCTGGCGGCGCTGACGCTCGGCGTCACCCAGCGCGGCTGCGTCCTGGTCGAGTTGGGCGGCCAGGGCGCTGATCTTCCGCGCCATTTGCTGGAGGTCACGGTCGCGCTCGGCAAACTCCTGCACAAGCTTGTTCCGAGCCCGCTTGGCGGGCTGCGAGTCGCGCAGGATCCGTTCGGAATTCACGGCGGCGATTCGCGCTGGCTGCGCCTGCGCCGGTGCCGTCACGCACATCGCGGTGGCGGCCAACCCGGCGATCAGGGACTTGAACAGTGGAGTTGACCCTTTCATGAATCGGAGCCGCTGTCAGTACACGGCAATCTGGAGAACCGCAAGCCTTGTCGACGCCCATGGAAACGCATCTCATCTTTCCCATGCGAATCTTGCTTCCCCAAGACGAATGTTTCGTGAGCCGTCTACTCGCCGATACAGAGATCAGCCTGGACGTCTACCTGTCATGGATCTCCACGTTGCGCGCATACCGATACGCCCCCATGAGATCGTGACCGTCCAAAGGAGGAGCTGGATCATGGCAAGCCGGTGGAAGTCGCGGTGCCAACGTCCGGACCGATGACCCCTCTCAGAGATCGGCCAGCAGCAGGTAGGCACGGTCGAGTTGCCGTTCCGCCTCTTCCCGCCGAGCCATTGCCTCCAGCGCACGTAAGAGGTGCTCGGCCAGTTCGAAATTGCCTTCCCGGCATGCCCGTTCGAACACCGCAAACACCGCTTCATGCAATGTGCGCCCCGCAGCTTCCATTTTGCGCCTCCAGCGGGAAGTCCAATGGCCCCGCAGCCCTGGAGCTGATGGGCCGTAGGGGCTTCTGTCCCCTGCAGTTAGTATGGACGTTCCTACGGAGGGAAGGTCAAGATGGCCTTGATGCGTACCGCATCGAGCTATCGATCTATCGTTCGCCTGCCGCCGCGTGTGGCGGCCCGCCGCGGTGTGCACGCCCGAGCCGCTCGTACACCAGATGGTCCAGGGACCAGTTGCCCGCACCCCGGCACAGCAGCACCAGCAGCATTGCCGCCCACTGGATATGCGTGGGCCAGGCGAGCGGATAGACGAAGATCTCGATCACCGCCGTCATGCCGAGCAGGACCAGCGCCACGAGGCGGGTCGCCAGCCCCAGCATCAGCAGGACCGGCGCAGCCAGCTCGATCGACACCGCCAGGTAGGCCGCCGGCTCCGGGGGCACCAGTGGCACCTGGTAGTCCTCGCGGAACAGTTCCAGGGCGCTATTCCAGTTGGCCAGCTTGGCCATTGCCGAGTTCCAGAACACGGTGGCCACCGCCAGCCGCAACGGCAGCGCCAGCACGGTGTGAGGGACCTTTTCCAGCCACCCGATGGCACGCAGCACGCGGGCGGTCATGGTGGGCTTTGCGCGGATCGATTCAGGTACGTGCGTCATGAGTGGGCACTCCGAATGGTTGGATCGGCTGCCAGGTCGGCCAGCCGGACCTCGGCAAAGCATCCCCCTGCCAGCAGGGTGGCGAGCCAGGTGTGGGCGTGGGCAGATGGTGCCTCGTCCAGTGCCGTGTGCAATGCGCGCCCGTCGAAGAGGGCCGCGGTGAAGCGCCATTGGCTCTCGGTGGACCGGTCGATTGCGACGCCGGAAGCGCTGCGCCGCACCCACAGCCAGACCGGGCCGGCATTCAGGTCGATAGCCGCCATGGCATCGTCGTCATGGTTCAAGACCGCGCGCCAGATCGCATCCACCGGGAAGCGCGATTGCAGCAGCCGCACCGCCGGGTGCGGCCTGAAACACACCTCGCCCGGTTCAGCCGCCTCCAGTCGCGCCAGCCGGTCCAGGGCGAGCGGCGCCGCGTCCGGACCATGCAGCACGTTACCCACGGCCCACTCGAGCCGGGCGACGTCCGGCAAATAGGCCAGCGAGGCGGCCTGCGGCAGCCGCGCCAGGAACTCGGGAAACGTCTCGCCATAGGCATCCAGCCATGCGCTCTGCGGCGGCGAGTCTTCGATGAACAGCCGGGCCGCGCCTTCGAAGAACTCGGCGCCAACCAGGGCGTGGACGGCCGGATATGTTAGCCGTAGCGCTGTCACCAGCGTCCCGGTGGCGGTGTTCCGGTAGACAGCGAGCCGCGCCTCCGGCGCCAACCCGTCCGCCACCACGAGCGCGGCAAGGTCGTCGTCGGCGCCATGCAGCAGGCCCCGGCCGATCGCGCGCTGCAGTTCAAGCAGCGTAGGGGGATGGGCATGCATTGTCTTGCCTCTCCAGCACGGCCCCGGCAATGGCCGCCTCTTCCAGCAGGACGTCGAGCGCCGGCACCGCCGTGTCCCATTCAATGAGCGTGGGAACCGGACCGAAACGCTGGAGCGCTTCCTCGTACAAGGCCCATACCTCGGGCGCGACGCGCGAGCCGTGATCATCGATGCGCAGCGTTCGCCCCTGCCCGAGTTGCCGCACGCTATTGCCGGCCAGGTGGATCTCGCCTATCGCCGCCGGCGGCAGCGCGTCCAGATACATCCTGGCCTCCCAACCGTGATTGCAGGCGCTGACATAGATGTTGTTGACGTCGCAGAGGATGCCGCAACCGGTGCGCCGAGCGACCTCGGCGAGAAATTCCCACTCCGGGATGGTCGAGTGGCAGAAGCGCAGGTAAGTCGAAGGGTTCTCGACCAGGATGCGCCGCCTCAGAACGCTCTGGACGTGGTCGACATGGCTGCAAACGATGACCAGCACTTCCTCGGTCATTGGCAGCGGCAGCAAGTCGGCAAGATATTTGCCGTCCGCGATGCTCCAGGACAGGTGCTCCGAAACCAGCCCAGGCTCCACCCGCCCGACCACCTCGCGCACGCGCGCCAGGTGGGCGCTGTCCAGCCCTTCGGCACTACCCAGCGACAGGCCGACCCCGTGCAGGGCGAGCGGGTAGTCGCGCCGGATTGCGTCCAGATACGCCGGCGCGCTGCCGCCACCCATGTAATTCTCGGTGTGCACCTCAAACCAGGCGACCGCCGGGCGCGCCTCGGCCACAGCCTGATGATGCCGGAAGCGCAACCCGATCCCGGCTCGCGCCGGGATCAGGCCGGACCCACGTTGCGGTGCAACAGACGCGGCAGGCATCGCTGGCTCCGGTCAGGCGGGCTTCAGCTTGCCGCCCTGGATCTTGCTGCAGTCACCGGCCGGCAACAGCACAAACGACTTCGCATCGCGTGCCTGCGTCGCTTGTCCCGCGCAAGAATGGGCGCCTTCCGCGCAGTCGTTCTTGGCCACGGCATTGATGCCATAACACTTCTCCAGCTTGCCCTTCTCCATCCTGGCCATGTTGTCCTTGACGACCTGTGGCACCTCCTTGGGCTGCGCCAGTCCGGGCGCAGCGGCCATAGCCAGGGCCAGCCCGAGGGCGGATGACAAGGTGGAGGCGGCCAGTACGCGTCTGTTCATCTTTCTGTCTCCTGAGGGTTGCGGCGCCGATTCGGCACCGTTTCAGCAAGTTCGGTCCGGAACGACCAAAGGTTACGTCTTATGGAAGATTTTTTTGCAGCGACAAACGATTCCGCATGCAGCAGAATTCAGGCATCTTCCCAAGCGCACCGTCGCAAGGTGAAACGAAACCGTGTGAACCATACCCAGGATCCGGCTGCCGCCGGGCTACCGTCCGAGCTTTCAGTCAGCCGGGCTGACGGCACGGCGGACTGGTCGGCGGCGATGGTGCGCGCCCAGGGCGGCGACCGCGAGGCGTATCGCCGGCTGCTGGAGGACATCACCCCATATCTGCGGGCGCTGGCGGCGCGCCATGTCCGGAACCGCAACGAGGGTCGGCCGGAATTCGTGAAATTTTCGCCAAATCTAGCCTAAGGCGTTGATCTATAAGGGAAATTTCGAATCTGTGTCAGCTTATCGTCAAGCGCCACGGGCACTGGATGACTGATCGTCTCCCATCGATCCCCCTTGGAGACTCTCGCCTTTGCCGAAAGCAGTCTTTGGAGGCCACTTTCCCATTCGGCCGCCATCCGGCCCCGCGGATGAAATTGGCAGACTCAGATATTGGTCTGCCTTCTTTGACCCTAGGCCTCGGTCATCCATATCATCATGGGCTGGGCCGACGAGCATCTGCACGAGTTCAGCATTCGTAGCAGGCGTTACGGCGAAGCGCATGAGGGCGTCATACACTTCTGCAAAGTGGCAAACGAATTGCCGCTGACCGCATTTCGTCTCCGCGAACACGAAGGCTTCGTCTATGCGCATAGGTTCAACGCGTGGTGGCGACATGAGATGCATGGAGCGGCGTATGACAGGATCGTCTCGCTCATGGCCGGTATGGCCGTCCAGTGGGTGCAGCGTTCAAGCAGGTATCTTCGGCGGCCAGCGGTGGGTTTCCGCCTGGCAGTGCTGGCACCACGCATAGAGCGCGTCGTACATCACCATGCCGTGGCCGAGCATCTCGTGATCGTCGGCATACACCTGCGAGAGGCCGAGGGAAATCGCATAGAATCCGCTGGACTGCGGCGTCAGGTCGAGCTTCGACGTATCGGCGCCGCGCACGATCTCCGCCAGTTGCCGCAAGGCGGGATCGGGCAGGCCGTACTTGTCCAGAAAGGCGTCAAAACTGCACAGCTCACCGACATGCGACAGCTCCACGCCGGGGATGTCATAGGGAGTGGCGCCGGTCTCGCCTGCCACGCGCAACACGTCGCCGGCGGGCACATAGAGAAATTCCGGCGCCTCGTCGATGAACCGGGCGATGAGCCACGGGCAAGCGATGCGGTCGATCTTGGGGCGTTCCCGGGTAATCCATTTCATGGCGGTCTCCGCTCTGGTTTGTCGAGGTGGTGGCTGGGTCTAGGCGGCCGGGATTCTCACTGACTATTTACTCACGCCCCCGAAGCGATTGGCGACTCTTGCCCAATTGATGTTCTGCATGAACGCATCGACATAGGCCGCGGCCTTCGCACCATAGTCCATGTGGTAGGAGTGCTCGTACATATCCAGCGCCAGGATCGGCGTCGCGCCAGCCAGGGTATGGGCGTGGTCGGAAGCCCACTGGTTGACCAGCCGAGCGTCGCGCGGAGAGTAAGTCAGCAGTACCCAGCCCGAGCCGCCGCCAAGTGCCTTGCCCATGGCGGCGAACTCCGCTTGCCAGCGCGCGACAGAGCCGAAATCGCGCAAGAGCGCGGCTTCCAGTTCACCGCCTGGACTGCCGCCGTCGCCGAGGCTGTCGAAGTACACCTCATGCAGGATCATGGAGTTGGTTGCAATCAGTTCTTCGCGCTTCAGGCCGTTCAGCATAAAGACGGGTGCGGCTGCCACGTCGAGTGCTGACAGCTCTGCGGTAATCGCATTCAGCCGCTTCACCGCGCCGCCATAGTTGTTTTCGTAATGGCTGACAATCAGTTTCTCCGACAGGCCCGAAAGCCGGGCTGGATCGCATGCCAGCGGTTTCATTTCGTAGCTCATGGTGTCCCCTGGTTCGTTTGATTCAGTGGTGCAGCACCGGATAAACGGCGAGGCCGATCAGCGCGGCGCCGGTGATGATGACTGGCTCAGGCAGCTTCTTGAATTTCAGCAGCAACGCGACCGTGCCCAGCGCCAGCAGGACGGTCGGGACGTCGACAATCGAGCGCTTGGCCAGCACGAACACTGCACCGGTGATGGCGCCAATCGCAGCCGCGGTGACGCCATCGACAAAGGCCAGGATGCCTGGCAGTTTTCCGTACTTCTTGAAATAAGGGGCCGGCAACACTGTGAACAAGTAGCAGGGCAAGAAGGTTGCCAGTGCTGCCACGCAGGCGCCGGGCAGCCCGGCTACCAGGTAGCCGATGAAGCCGACCGTGATGACCACCGGGCCGGGCGTGATCATGGCCACGGCTACCGCATCGACGAATTGCTTGTCGTTGAGCCAGTGGTATTCCGTCACGACACCGCCGTAGAGGAATGGCACGATGGCGAGTCCCGAGCCGAAGACAAAGGCGCCTGCCTTGGCAAAGAACACGCCGATCTGGGTCAGTAGCGGCCAGTCCAGCGTGCTCAGCAGGCCGCTCGCGGCCGGTACCTGTGTGGCCGCGAGCGCATTGGCGCCACTCTGGCGCAGCCATTTGGGTGGGGCGCGCCAGAACCAGGCAAGCACGCCGGCTGCCAGGAACAGCCAGGCGATCTCGGACTCTGTGACGATGGTCACCGCAGCCAGCGCCAAGTAGATTGCCCACAGCAGTTTGTCCTTGCCCACGCTCTTTGTGGTCAGCTTGTAGGCGCTGATCGCGATGATACCGATGACGGCGGCGCCCACACCATAGAACACCGATTGCATCCAGGTCAGCCCGCCAAACCGGACATAGGCCCAGCCTAGCGCCAGCACCATCAGGAACGACGGCAGCACGAAGGCCAGGCCGATCAGCGTTGCGCCGAGGACTCGATAGTGGACGTAGCCGAGGTAGATCGCCAGTTGCGCTGCCATCGGCCCGGGCGCCAGTTGTGCCAGCGCTATGCCTTCCTTGTAGTCGCCATCGCTGATCCAGCCCCGCCGCTCCACGAGGTCGCGGTGCATATAGCCGGCCAGCGCGACCGGCCCGCCAAAGCCGAACGTGCCCAGGCGAAGGAAATAGAGCACGAGTTGCCAGAGGGTATAGGCGGGCCGTTCCGTGACGTCCGGCGGTGCCACGCCGGCTTGTTGCATGCGACTCATAACTAAATCCTGGAAGAGAGTTGAAGTCAGGGCTTCTTGTTGGTCGAGAAGTGTGCGTATAGCGAATCCAGTACCGTGCCGATCTCCGCCAGCACGGCGTTGTCGTCCGCCAGGCGCGCTCGTGCGCCGGCCAGCATGGCTTCAAAGCCGCTGGCTTCCGGTACCGAAATGCCGCCAATATCGAGCGCATGGACCATGATGCCGAGCCGGCTGAGCCCGCGGTCCGACTCGAGGCCAAAGCTCGACAGCAACACTTCAAACGAGACACGCTCGCCCACATGCGTAAAGGTCGCGCCGTCGAAATCGAAGCCCAGCGCATCCTCAGGGCAATCAGCCGGGCTTTCCAACCACAGAAACCGGGCGTGAGGATCGATGAAGCGCTGGATCAGCCAGGCGCTTGCCACGCGGTCCACCCACAGGTGGGGGCGCGTGGCCCAAAGCCGCCCTTGATACTGGGCAGGATCCCGACGAGGGATTGCTCGCGTGAGCGCCTGTGGTTCGCCGGGAGACTGGATGGTCTCGATGGCGCGGCTGAAGTCATGCCATTGGGCTTCGGCGCGGCTCGACGCCGCATTGGGAAAGAAGTCGATCATGCGGATTGCTTCGTAGGCACGCCCGTGGCGACGCAGCAGGCGATTGAGTTCGGCACTGCTCTGATCGGACAGCGACTTGCGCGCATCTGACAGGGCAACCTGAAGTTCCGCATAGTCAGCGCTGCGATCGAACAATGCCCGGAAAGCAGTCTCTTCCTCCGGATCGGCGGCGCGGACATTCAAAAGCCAGGCTTGGCCGCCTTCTTGCCGGGCCTCGCCGGCCAACTCGCGCAACTGGGCAATTTGCTCATCGCGTGCGGGCAAAAGGTAGGCGCCATCACGTAGTGCGGCGCAACCGATTGTCTTGATTGCACGCCATATCCGCATCCGGGCGGTGGCGCCGGAGGTTGGTAGGGTGACGATCAGCAAAGCCCAAGAATCAGAGAAAGCAGTCATGAGCGCATGTTAGGAGCCCATAACTCGCATTTCAATGCTGTAGAGATCTCTACATTAAAGCATTTTGCGACACATTTCGGCCTGCGCTGAGAATGCTACCTAGAGCAAGCCAAGAGCCAATCCGGTACCTATGCTTAACATAGCTATTGCAACAATGAGCTGTACCGTGCGCAGCGTGACCTTCTGCAAGATGCGCTTGCCTACAAGAGCACCGATGAACGCGCAGATCGTTCCCACGATAACGGGTAATGCGAGTGTCTGAGCCTGTGAGAATTGGCCTGCAAGCATGGCGGTGCCGTACACCCCGAGGCGCACAGCATCGACGATCACCGCCGAAACAACACCTGTCGCCACGAACGCATCTTTGGACAGGCCCGCCTTCAACAGGAACGCCGAACGCAACGCACCTTGGTTGCCCGATAACCCCCCGAAGAAGCCCGAGAGCGCCCCGCCAACAGGAAGCCAGCGCGCTGGAAATGCGAGCGCTTGAAACCGAGGGGATAGTTCAAGCAGTGCAAACAGCACGATCAAACTACCGATGACCGCTTTTACGGCGGTGATTTCAAAATCTGAGCCTGCGATGGTGTAGTGCCAGAGGGGCGGCAACTGATCGAAGAACGCGAGGGAGCGTGCGCCAAGGATTGCCGTCACGGCGGCGGGCACGCTGAATTTCACCACAACTGGCCAATCTGCCTGCCGGGCCATCAGCCCCAACTTAAAGAGGTTGGCGGCAAAATGCACCACGGCTGTTGCTGCGATGGCAAGCGACAACGGGAAAAACAGGGCGAACACCGGCATCAGGACCGTTCCCAAGCCGAAGCCGGAGAACAACGTCAGCCCAGATGTTAATAGGGCCACAACTCCGATCAGAACGAGTTCCATGGGCTTGTTTCGTTATCGTGTTTCGCTATCGAATTTCGATTATTATGGCTCAACTCTGCCACATAGGGGTCGTCTCAGAAAACGGAAAATAAAGCACGCTAAGGCATAGCCGAACCTGCCAAGCTTGCTCCACCCTGTAGTGACGCGATCAGCGGGCAGGAAACGTTCCCCCTTCGCGCATGGCAGGCGCACACCAACTCAGACAGCACGGCCTCCATGCGCGCCAGGTCAGCCATTTTCTCGCGCACGTCCTTGAGCTTGTGCTCGGCCAGACTGCTGGCTTCCTCGCAATGGGTGCCATCCTCCAGCCGCAGCAGCTCGGCGATCTCATCCAGGCTGAAGCCCAGCCGCTGGGCTGATTTCACGAAGCGCACCCGCGTTACATCCGCCTCGCCATAGCGGCGGATGCTGCCATAGGGCTTGTCAGGCTCCAGCAACAAGCCCTTGCGCTGATAGAAACGGATGGTCTCCACATTGACCCCGGCCGCCTTGGCGAAAACGCCAATGGTCAGGTTCTCCAAATTGTTTTCCATATCGCTTGACTCCGTACATGAGTACGGAAGTAAGGTTACGCTATCCAATTTCAATTCGAAAGGACAAGCGCATGTCTGAACCAAAAACCGGGCGCGGCGCGCTCTTCACTGGAGGGCTTGCCGCCATCCTCGCCTCGGCTTGCTGCCTCGGGCCGTTGGTTCTGATCGCCTTGGGGTTCAGCGGCGCTTGGATCGGCAACTTGGCGGTGTTGGATCCCTATCGCCCCATCTTTATCGGCGTGGCGCTGGTGGCGTTGTTCTTCGCCTGGCGGCGCATCTACCGGCAGGCAGCGGCCTGCAAACCGGGTGAGGTCTGCGCGATTCCCCAAGTGCGAGCTACTTACAAGCTCATTTTCTGGATCGTGGCCGCGCTGGTTCTGGTCGCGCTCGGATTTCCCTACGTCATGCCATTTTTCTACTGATCGGAGTTCACCATGAAGAAACTGTTTGCCTCCCTCGCCCTCGCCGCCGTTGTTGCCCCCGTCTGGGCCGCCACCCAGACCGTCACGCTGTCCGTACCGGGCATGACCTGCTCCGCCTGCCCGATCACTGTCAAGAAGGCGATTTCCAAGGTCGAAGGCGTCAGCAAAGTTGACGTGACTTTCGAGACACGCCAAGCGGTCGTCACCTTCGACGATGCCAAGACCAGCGTGCAGAAGCTGACCAAGGCAACCGCAGACGCGGGCTATCCGTCCAGCGTCAAGCAGTGAGTCACTGAAAACGGCACCGCAGCACAACGGACGTCATTGTCTGGCGCCACAAACGATAAAGGATCTGTTGCATGACCCATCTAAAAATCACCGGCATGACTTGCGACTCGTGCGCGGCGCACGTCAAGGAAGCGCTGGAAAAAGTGCCAGGCGTGCAGTCGGCGCTGGTGTCCTATCCGAAGGGCACAGCGCAACTCGCCATCGTGCCGGGCACATCGCCGGACGCGCTGACTGCCGCCGTGGCCGGACTGGGCTACAAGGCAACGCTAGCCGATGCGCCACTGGCGGACAACCGCGTCGGACTGCTCGACAAGGTGCGGGGATGGATGGCCGCCGCCGAAAAGCACAGTGGCAACGAGCCCCCGGTGCAGGTAGCGGTCATTGGCAGCGGTGGAGCCGCGATGGCGGCGGCGCTGAAGGCCGTCGAGCAAGGCGCGCAGGTCACGCTGATCGAGCGCGGCACCATCGGCGGCACCTGCGTCAATGTCGGCTGTGTGCCGTCCAAGATCATGATCCGCGCCGCCCACATCGCCCATCTGCGCCGGGAAAGCCCGTTCGATGGCGGTATTGCGGCAACTGTGCCTACGATTGACCGCAGTAAGCTGCTGGCCCAGCAGCAGGCCCGCGTCGACGAACTGCGGCACGCCAAGTACGAAGGCATCCTGGGCGGTAATCCGGCCATCACCGTTGTGCACGGTGAGGCGCGCTTCAAGGACGACCAGAGCCTTACCGTCCGTTTGAACGAGGGTGGCGAGCGCGTCGTGATGTTCGACCGCTGCCTGGTCGCCACGGGTGCCAGCCCGGCGGTCCCGCCGATTCCGGGCTTGAAAGAGTCACCCTACTGGACTTCCACCGAGGCCCTGGCGAGCGACACCATTCCCGAACGCCTTGCCGTAATCGGCTCGTCGGTGGTGGCGCTGGAGCTGGCGCAAGCCTTTGCCCGGCTGGGCAGCAAGGTCACGGTCCTGGCGCGCAATACCTTGTTCTTCCGTGAAGACCCGGCCATCGGCGAGGCGGTGACAGCCGCTTTCCGTGCCGAGGGCATCGAGGTGCTGGAGCACACGCAAGCCAGCCAGGTCGCCCATATGGACGGTGAATTCGTGCTGACCACCACGCACGGTGAATTGCGCGCCGACAAACTGCTGGTTGCCACCGGTCGGACACCGAACACGCGCAGCCTCGCGCTGGACGCAGCGGGGGTCACTGTCAATGCGCAAGGTGCCATCGTCATCGACCAAGGCATGCGCACGAGCAACCCGAACATCTACGCGGCCGGCGACTGCACCGACCAGCCGCAGTTCGTCTATGTGGCGGCAGCGGCCGGCACCCGTGCCGCGATCAACATGACCGGCGGCGATGCGGCGCTCGACCTGACCGCAATGCCGGCCGTGGTGTTCACCGATCCGCAAGTGGCGACCGTGGGCTACAGCGAGGCGGAAGCCCACCACGACGGGATCGAGACCGACAGCCGCACCTTGACCTTGGACAACGTGCCGCGTGCGCTCGCCAACTTCGACACACGCGGCTTCATCAAGTTGGTTATCGAGGAAGGCAGCCATCGGCTGATCGGCGTACAGGCGGTCGCGCCGGAAGCGGGTGAACTGATCCAGACGGCGGCTCTGGCCATTCGCAACCGCATGACGGTGCAGGAACTGGCCGACCAGTTGTTCCCCTACCTGACGATGGTCGAGGGGTTGAAGCTCGCGGCGCAGACCTTCAACAAGGATGTGAAGCAGCTTTCCTGCTGCGCCGGGTGAGAAAAAGGAGGTGTTCAATGAACGCCTACACGGTGTCCCGGCTGGCTCTTGATGCCGGGGTGAGCGTGCATATCGTGCGCGACTACCTGCTGCGCGGATTGCTGCGCCCGGTGGCGTGCACACCAGGCGGCTACGGCTTGTTCGATGACGCCGCCTTGCAACGGCTGTGCTTCGTGCGGGCGGCCTTCGAGGCGGGCATCGGCCTCGACGCGCTGGCGCGGCTGTGCCGGGCGCTGGATGCGGCGGACGGCGACGAAGCGGCCGCGCAGCTTGCCCTGCTGCGTCAGTTCGTCGAGCGTCGGCGCGAAGCGTTGGCCGATCTGGAAGTGCAGTTGGCCACCCTGCCGACCGAGCCGGCACAGCACGCGGAGAGTCTGCCATGAACAACCCCGAGCGCTTGCCGTCCGAGACGCACAAACCGATCACCGGCTACCTGTGGGGCGGACTGGCTGTGCTGACTTGCCCCTGCCACCTGCCCATCCTCGCTGTCGTGCTGGCCGGCACAACCGCCGGTGCTTTCCTCGGCGAGCATTGGGTCATCGCGGCGCTCGGTTTGACCGGCCTGTTCCTTCTGTCCCTGTCGCGGGCGTTGCGGGCATTCAGGGAAAGAGAATGAGCGCTTTCCGGCCGGATGGATGGACGACGCCGGAACTGGCCCAAGCGGTCGAGCGCGGGCAGCTTGAACTGCACTACCAGCCCGTCGTCGATCTGCGCAGTGGTGGGATTGTCGGCGCGGAAGCCCTGTTGCGCTGGCGTCATCCGACGCTTGGACTATTGCCACCGGGCCAGTTCCTGCCCGTGGTCGAATCGTCCGGCCTGATGCCTGAAATCGGCGCTTGGGTGCTGGGCGAAGCCTGCCGCCAGATGCGTGACTGGCGAATGCTGGCATGGCGACCGTTCCGGCTGGCCGTCAATGTTTCGGCGAGCCAAGTGGGACCGGACTTCGACGGGTGGGTAAAGGGCGTGCTGGCTGATGCCGAGTTGCCCGCCGAGTATCTCGAAATCGAGCTGACCGAATCGGTCGCGTTTGGTGATCCGGCGATCTTCCCCGCCCTGGACGCCTTGCGGCAGATCGGTGTGCGCTTCGCCGCCGATGACTTCGGGACGGGGTATTCCTGTCTGCAACATCTGAAGTGCTGCCCAATCAGCACGCTCAAGATCGACCAATCGTTTGTCGCCGGGCTCGCCAACGACCGCCGCGACCAAACCATCGTGCACACCGTGATTCAGCTTGCGCACGGGCTGGGCATGGATGTGGTGGCTGAAGGCGTGGAAACATCGGCGAGTCTTGATCTATTGCGACAAGCGGACTGCGACACAGGACAAGGCTTCCTGTTCGCGAAGCCAATGCCGGCGGCGGCATTCGCCGTCTTCGTCAGTCAATGGAGGGGTGCCACCATGAATGCAAGTGACTCGACCACCACCAGTTGCTGCGTGTGCTGCAAGGAAATCCCGCTCGATGCCGCCTTCACCCCGGAAGGCGCGGAATACGTCGAGCACTTCTGCGGGTTGGAGTGTTATCAACGCTTCGAAGCGCGTGCCAAGACAGGGAACGAAACCGATGCCGATCCGAACGCCTGCGACTCGCTACCGTCAGATTGAGGCATACCCTAACTTGGCGTCAGACCATCCGGCGCTAAATCGTCAGAATAGAGTTGCCTTCCGAATTGATTGACATACGCCGTCAAGGGTCATAGATTTCTTCCTGACACATTTCCCTCAGGAGGATACCTTGCACGGTCAGCGCATCGGTTACGTCCGCGTCAGCAGCTTCGACCAGAACCCAGAACGGCAGCTCGAACAGATCCAGGTGGATAAAGTGTTCACCGACAAGGCGTCGGGCAAGGACACACGGCGGCCCGAACTGGAACGGCTGCTCGCCTTCGTGCGCGAAGGCGACACGGTCGTGGTGCACAGCATGGATCGTCTGGCGCGCAACCTCGACGACCTGCGCCGCCTGGTGCAGGGCCTCACCCAGCGCGGCGTACGCATCGAGTTCCTTAAGGAGCATTTGACCTTCACCGGCGAGGACTCGCCGATGGCGAACCTGATGCTGTCGGTAATGGGCGCGTTCGCCGAGTTCGAACGCGCCTTGATCCGCGAGCGGCAGCGCGAGGGCATCGCGCTCGCCAAGCAGCGCGGGGCCTACCGTGGCAGGAAGAAATCCCTGTCGTCTGAGCGTATTGCCGAACTGCGCCAACGTGTCGAGGCTGGCGAGCAAAAGACCAAGCTGGCTCGTGAATTCGGAATCAGTCGCGAAACCCTGTATCAATACTTGAGAACGGATCAGTAAATATGCCACGTCGTTCAATCCTGTCCGCCGCCGAGCGCGAAAGCCTGCTGGCGTTGCCGGACACCAAGGATGAGTTGATCCGTCACTACACGTTCAGCGAAACCGACCTCTCCATCATCCGGCAGCGGCGCGGCCCGGCCAACCGGCTGGGCTTCGCCGTGCAGCTCTGTTACCTGCGCTTTCCTGGTGTCATCCTGGGCGTCGATGAGCCGCCGTTTCCGCCCTTGTTGAAACTGGTCGCCGACCAGCTCAAGGTCAGCGTCGAAAGCTGGGACGAATACGGGCAGCGGGAGCAGACCCGGCGCGAGCACCTGGTCGAACTGCAAACGGTGTTCGGCTTCCAGCCCTTTACCATGGGCCACTACCGGCAGGCCGTCCAGTTGCTGACCGAGATGGCCTTGCAGACCGACAAGGGCATCGTGCTGGCCAGCACCTTGATCGAGCACCTGCGGCAGCAGTCGGTCATTCTGCCTGCCCTCAACGCCGTCGAGCGGGCGAGCGCCGAAGCAATCACCCGCGCCAACCGGCGCATCTACGATGCCTTGGCCGAACCGCTGTCGGACGCGCATCGCCGCCGCCTCGACGATCTGCTCAAGCGTCGGGACAACGGCAAAACGACCTGGCTGGCCTGGCTGCGCCAATCGCCCGTCAAACCGAATTCGCGGCACATGCTGGAACACATCGAACGCCTCAAAGCGTGGCAGGCGCTCGACCTGCCTTCTGGCATCGAGCGGTCGGTGCACCAGAACCGCCTGCTCAAGATCGCCCGTGAGGGTGGCCAGATGACGCCCGCCGACCTGGCCAAGTTCGAGGCGCAGCGACGCTATGCCACCCTGGTGGCGCTTGCCATCGAGGGCATGGCCACCGTCACCGACGAAATCATCGACCTGCACGACCGCATCCTGGGCAAGCTGTTCAACGCCGCCAAGAACAAGCATCAGCAGCAATTCCAGGCGTCCGGCAAGGCGATCAACGCCAAGGTGCGGCTGTTCGGCCGCATCGGCCAGGCGCTGATCGAGGCCAAGCAGGCGGGCCGCGATCCGTTCGCCGCCATCGAGGCCGTCATGTCCTGGGATGCCTTCGCCGAGAGCGTCACCGAAGCGCAGAAGCTTGCGCAGCCCGAGGACTTCGATTTCCTGCACCGCATCGGCGAAAGCTACGCCACGCTGCGCCGCTACGCGCCGGAATTCCTTGCCGTGCTCAAGCTGCGGGCCGCTCCCGCCGCGAAGGACGTGCTCGACGCCATCGAGGTGCTGCGCGGCATGAACAGCGACAACGCCCGCAAGGTGCCCGCCGACGCGCCGACCGAGTTCATCAAGCCGCGCTGGCAGAAGCTGGTCATGACCGACACCGGCATCGACCGGCGCTACTACGAACTGTGCGCGCTGTCGGAGATGAAGAACGCGTTGCGTTCCGGCGACATCTGGGTGCAGGGGTCGCGCCAGTTCAAGGACTTCGAGGACTACCTGGTGCCGCCCGCGAAATTCGCCAGCCTCAAGCAGGCCAGCGAATTGCCGCTGGCCGTGGCCACCGACTGCAACCGGTACCTGAACGACCGGCTGACGCTGCTGGAAACACAGCTTGCCACCGTCAACCGTATGGCGACGGCCAACGAGCTGCCGGACGCCATCATCACCGAGTCAGGCTTGAAGATCACGCCGCTCGACGCGGCGGTACCCGACACCGCCCAAGCGCTGATCGACCAGACGGCAATGATCCTGCCGCACGTCAAGATCACCGAACTGCTGCTGGAGGTGGACGAATGGACGGGCTTCACTCGGCATTTCGCGCATCTGAAATCGGGCGACCCGGCCAAAGACAAGAACCTGTTGCTGACCACGATCCTCGCCGACGCGATCAACCTGGGCCTGACCAAGATGGCGGAGTCTTGCCCCGGCACGACCTACGCCAAGCTGGCTTGGCTGCAAGCCTGGCACATCCGCGACGAAACCTACGGGGCGGCGCTGGCCGATCTGGTCAACGCACAGTTCCGCCATCCCTTCGCCGAGCACTGGGGCGACGGCACCACCTCATCGTCGGACGGCCAGAACTTCCGCACCGGCAGCAAGGCCGAGAGCACCGGCCACATCAACCCGAAATACGGGAGCAGCCCAGGGCGGACGTTCTACACCCACATTTCTGACCAGTACGCGCCATTTCACACCAAGGTCGTGAACGTCGGCGTGCGCGATTCGACCTACGTGCTCGACGGCCTGCTGTACCACGAGTCCGACTTGCGGATCGAGGAGCATTACACCGACACGGCGGGCTTCACCGATCACGTCTTCGCCCTGATGCACCTCCTGGGCTTCCGCTTCGCGCCGCGCATCCGCGACCTGGGCGACACCAAGCTCTACATCCCGAAGGGCGACGCCGCCTATGACGCGCTGAAACCCATGATCGGCGGCACGCTCAACATCAAGCACGTCCGCGCCCATTGGGACGAAATCCTGCGGCTGGCCACCTCGATCAAGCAGGGCACGGTGACGGCCTCCCTGATGCTCCGAAAGCTCGGCAGCTACCCACGCCAGAACGGCCTGGCCGTGGCGCTCCGCGAGCTGGGCCGCATCGAGCGCACGCTGTTCATCCTGGACTGGCTGCAAAGCGTGGAACTGCGCCGCCGCGTGCATGCCGGCCTGAACAAGGGCGAGGCGCGCAATGCGCTGGCCAGGGCAGTGTTTTTCAACCGCCTGGGTGAAATCCGCGACCGCAGTTTCGAGCAGCAGCGCTACCGGGCTAGCGGCCTCAATCTGGTAACGGCTGCCGTCGTGTTGTGGAACACGGTCTATCTGGAACGGGCTGCGCACGCGCTGCGTGGCAACGGCCATGCCGTTGATGACGCGCTGTTGCAGTACCTGTCGCCGCTCGGTTGGGAGCACATCAACCTCACCGGCGATTACCTCTGGCGCAGCAGCGCCAAGATCGGCGCGGGCAAGTTCAGGCCGCTACGACCGCTGCAACCGGCTTAGCGTGCTTTATTTTCCGTTTTCTGAGGCGACCCCACATAGCAAGATGGGACCATGACCGGCATCACCATGACTGACCGCAGCCCTTGGACTGTTTTTCTGATTTTTCTCCGACTGGGCCTGACCTCTTTCGGCGGCCCAATTGCCCACCTAGGCTACTTTCGAGATGAGTTCGTGACGCGTCGGCAGTGGCTCACCGAACGCAGCTATGCGGATTTGGTCGCCCTCTGTCAGTTCCTTCCGGGTCCTGCCAGCAGCCAGGTTGGAATGGCACTTGGGCTGTCCCGATCCGGCTATGCCGGCGCGTTCGCTGCTTGGGCGGGCTTCACGCTGCCGTCAGCGATTGCCCTGATCCTGTTTGCACTGGGCATGGCTAGTTACAGGGATGCGATCCCGGCTGGCGTGCTGCATGGCTTGAAGGTGGTGGCCGTTGCAGTAGTCGCGCAAGCTGTATGGGGGATGGCTCGCAACCTCTGTCCAGACGCACCGCGCATCACCATCATGGCAGCGGCGACATGTCTTGTGCTTCTGGTGCCGTCCGCTTTGGGCCAGGTGGGGGTCATCGCCCTTGCAGCGGTCATTGGCCTGTTGCTGTTCAAGCCTCAGCAGGGGCCAGCGCATGACCCGTTGCCGATTGCCATCAGTCGTCGCGTTGGCTTGTTCTGGCTGACGCTGTTCTTTGCGCTCCTGATGGGGTTGCCCTTGTTGACAACCTTGTTCCCGAATCCGGCGTTGTCGATGGTGGATGCCTTCTACCGTGCCGGGTCACTGGTCTTTGGTGGCGGGCATGTCGTGCTGCCGTTGCTGCAAGCTGAGGTCGTGCCGACTGGCTGGGTCAGCAATGACGCATTTCTGGCGGGTTACGGTGCTGCGCAGGCCGTCCCTGGCCCTCTGTTCACCTTCGCGGCTTTTCTCGGCGCTTCTATGAACCAGACACCCACTGGCTGGCTCGGCGGCCTGATCTGCCTGCTGGCAATCTTCGCGCCATCCTTCCTGCTGGTCGTGGGAGCATTGCCGTTCTGGGAGCGCTTGCGTCGCACCCCACGCACGCAAGCGGCGCTGTCTGGCATCAATGCGGCCGTGGTTGGCCTGCTGCTGGCTGCCCTCTATCAACCGGTATGGACGAGCGCGATTCACGCGCCAAACGATTTTGGCTTGGCCCTTGTGGCACTGGTTGCGCTGATGTTCTGGAAGCTGCCGCCGTGGCTGGTTGTGATCGGCAGTGGTGTTGCGGGCTGGTTGTTGAGCACGGTTCTGTGAGCTTCAGGAATGACAGACAAAGACCTTTACGGGGGGCTGATTCGTTTGCACATCCTGCACCATGCAGCCGAAGAACCCATCTTCGGTCTCGGCATCATCGAGGAGTTGCGACACCACGGTTACGAGCTCAGCGCAGGAACTCTGTATCCGATGCTGCATGGCTTGGAAAAAAAGGGCTATCTCACTTCACGTCGTGAGCGTACCGGCCGACGTGATCGGCGGGTTTACGAAATCACCGAGCAAGGCCGTATTGCGTTGAAGGATGCCAAATCCAAGGTCAGGGAGCTTTTTGGAGAACTCATTGAAGGCAAATGACGGCAGAAGATTGGAAATCTGTCGGCGACTCATGGGCCTCATTGTTATTCTTCTTGGCCGCACCGTTGAAGTGGATCTGAGCGCGACCGGCGGCATGATGTGCTACCGTTTCCGCTGTATGTACCAGCCCCGGTGGTCGCGCTCATTGTTCGTCGCCCCGGCGATTGACTTTGGCGACCTGCGACTGGCGCCGAATCGGCGGTTTATCCAGGAACGCATGGGCCTCTCGATACCGAAGTGGAGTAGTACGGCTGCGCCGATGGTAAGCGCCAGCAGCAGCAGCGCCTGAACCGTAGCAGGTAACGCAGCCAACTCAGGTCGCTGGGACCTCGCGAACGAGAACAGGTATTGAGGAATCCGCTGCACGATATAAAGGCAGTAGGAGATTTCCCCGAGAAACACCAACGATGGCGATGACAAGACTCCTGTCAGTGCATCGATTCCATAAGAAAGTGAAAACACCAGTCCAGCGGCGCCAGCGACGAAAACCGTATCGATTCCAACTTTCACGCCGATTGCGCAAACGAGGAGCGACAACAAGCTTCCCCAAATAAACCCCTGGTAGCTCGGCATCGCCTCTCGCAACCGGCATAGCAGCACACCCAGCATAAACTCCGGGATCAGGCGGGCGACGCCACCACTCATCGACAGGTGCGTGGGCGACGTCGCCTCCACCACACCGACCACGGCCAGTGCGAGTATTGCCATCAATGCGATGCGGATTTTTCCCAGACGCGGCGCCGCCAACAGGAAGAGGGGAAACCAGACGTAGGCAAACCATTCGGCACTGACGGACCAGCCGACATCATTCCATCCAGTCGGTCCAGCATACCGCCACGCGCTAAGCAGCGACAGCCCAAGCAGGAAGTCGGGCAAAGTGTAGTTGGTCGATCCGACCATGGCTGAATGCAAGATCAGGTCACGGCCAATTACCGCAGCCGAAAAAACGAGAAGGCTTGCTACATATGCTGGATAGATGCGTGCGATCCGGGCGATGATGAACTTCTTCCAGTCCAGCCGCTCGCCGGGCGCCGGATCATAGTTGTAAGCAAGGATAAAGCCACTCAGGATGAAGAAGCCGTCGACCCCAAGATAGCCATGATCAAAAAACGTACTGGTGATGCCAATGTCGAAGTATCGGCCGTCGGGGTAAACGTGGAACCAATGGAGGCATAGCACCCAGAGCGCCAGAAAGAAGCGCAGACTGGTGAGCGGCTTGAACTGGCCCATCAATCTCCCCTGAAGGACGCCGAAGCTGCGTCGAAGGCGATCTTGCCCATTTGTCGTCCCCCGCGGGGTGTCTTTCATGACTACTCTAGTGTCGACCGCAGAGTTGATCACCTTTTACGGCGGGGAAGGTGCCGACAACGTCAGGCTACGGCTGTGCCGCTCGCAGGATCTGTGCGGGCGCGTACATAAGGCACTCAAGAGCAAGCGTTGTTCAGCCCTTATCTGCAAAGGCATATCCCGCGATGGTTCACGACCCAGAAACTCCCTTCTCGTTTCTAGGCCGGTGGTTTGAATCACGCATGGTGGCCGCCGTCATCCCCAAATTCTTGTCGGCGATCGCCTATTGCTCTGGGGTTAGGACGGCAGCGTGCCTGAGTGCGCTCGCCAAGGATTCCATTGTGGCCCTGATTTGCCGGGGCCGCGGATGAACATGCAACCCGTCGTCGCCGGGTCCGCGCGATTCATTTCATTCCGCAAGGGGCCAATGGGTTCCGACAAGCTTTGGCGCGTGCGATCGATGACGCCGCGTTGGGACAACGACGGTACCTACGCGCCTGTTAGGTAGTCGCGCAAGTGCGGCGCTTTGGTAGGTGCGAATGCCGTTGTCGGCGCGCCGCAAGTGCAAACCGACGGGGCCGATCCATTCGCGGCCGATGTAGAGGTCCGAGCGCCCTCACAAATAACTGGGGGCGATAAGCGCCTACTGTGGCGCGGCGGGCGCGGTGGATGGTTGAGCTTGCTGCTCGCCCACGGTGTGCGCATGCCGCCGGTCGTCCTCGGCGTGCAGGTAAATGCCGGTCGTCTCAATCGAAGCGTGCCGCAGGTTCTTCTGAATAAAGCGGATATCGGTGCCGGCGTCGGCCTGGTGCGAAGCCGCGGAATGGCGCAGCCAGTGCGTCGAGGCACGCGCCAGCGTCGCCGCGCCCAGCGGATCGCTCGCCTCTAACACTGCGGCCGCCCGCCGGAACACCTCCTTCGCGATCAGATAGACCGCCGTCGGCGTGAGGTGCCGCTTCGCATCGCCGGCGACGCTCAGGATGGCCGGGCTCAGCTCACCGGGCCCCGGCATCGGCGGCAGGCCGTGGAACGCGCGATAGCGGGCAAACTCGGCCATCAACGCGTCGCTCACGGGCACCTCGCCCTCGGCACCGCCCTTGCCTACAACGTGCAGCCACCAGCGCCCGCGCCGCTGGACGATGTCGGCTGCCTTCGCGTGGGCGGCTTCGCTCGCGCGCAGCGCCGTATGGTAGAGGAAGCGCATCACCCAGCGGCTGCGCTCGTAGTGCTGGCGTTCGCGCAGCGTGCCCTGCGGCCAGGCCTCCATCGACGCGAGCACCACCTGCCACAGCGCATGATCGAGATAGCGCTCTACACGCCTCGTGCGCGCGGCGCGCGTCGCACGGTTGCGGCGCAGGGCGAGCGGATTGCCGGCGAGGTAGCCGGCCGCCACGAGATAGTCGAGCAGTCCGGAAAGGATGCCAAGCGCCTGACGGCGGCTGCGCTCGGCGAGCGCCCCCTCGAACAGGCGCCGCGCCCCGCCGCGGCGCGGCAGCGCCGGGTCGGTCCAGTCCGCCGTCGGCGCGGCCAAGAACCGCTCATACAGCAGGAAGTCCTCGCGCGTGAGGCTGGAGAGCGGCTTGCCCAGGGCGCGCGTTGCCCAGACGAGCAGCCGCACCACTTCCTTTCGGTAGCTGCGCAACGTGTGCGGCGAGCCCGCATATTCGGCAAGCCACAGGCGCACGGCCTCGAGGTCGGTGTCCGCGGTGATTTGTCGGATCGTGCCGCGCGCCCGGTTGGTGCCGTCACGGCCGTCCAGTGCGGCGGGCAGAGTGATCGGCAGGAGCGATTCGGGGGCTGGAGCGGGCAGGTTCATGGACTGACACGATTTTGTGGCGGGGTTCCGCATCGTACACCTATGAAGCTTACGATTATGCGCGTTATCGTAAATTTCTACGGCTTTAGATTACAGATATAACGTAATACATTAATATACATTACTCAGAATCACGAAATTCCACCCTCTCAGCCAGCTTCCGCCCATGAGCCGTATCAGCGATACCCGTCTACGCACCCGTGAAGCCGCCGCGCGCCTGGTTGCCGCGGGCCGGCACCCGCATGAGCTCACCGTCGACCTTATCTATGCCGAGATTCGGCAGGGCAGCCGCACCACCATCAACGACGAGCTGAAGCTGTGGAAGGACGAGCAGGCGCGCAACGACGCGCTCTCCGCCGCGCTGCCGCCAGCAGTCGCCAACGCGATGCTGTCGGTCTGGGCGTTGGCCGTTGAACAGGGGGAACAGGTCTTCGCGCAGCGCAGCGGGGAGTTTGAGGCCGAAGCGGCCGCCGCCATCACGCGCGCCGATTCGCTGCACGCCGCCAACACAGGGTTGCAGGCGGAAGTGCAAGCGCTTCGCGCCCAGGTTGACGACCTGCAGGCGCGGCTCGCCACCGCGCTGGCCGCTCACGCCCGGGGCCAAACCGAACTGGAGGCTGCCATCCGGCGGGCCGAAGCCGCCGCGGCCGAGGGTGATGCCGTGCGCGCACAAGCAGAGCAGGCCTGGCGCGACGCGCAGTCCGCCCATGCCCGCGAACTGGAAGCACTGCGGGCTGCCCGCGCCGAACACGAGGCCGCCCTGCGGGTGGAGGTCGACCAGGCTACCGCCCGGCTCGAAGGCGTGCAGAAGCTCGTCATGCTGCAGACCGAGGAAGCGCGCGAAGCCCAGCGTCGCGCGGAAGCGGCCCTTGCGAAGACCCGCCAGCGTAACGAGCAACTTGTGGCAGACGGGCAGCGGCTCAGCGCCGACGCTGCCGAACACCGCCGGCTGGCCGAACGGCATGAAAAACAGCTCGCCGGTGTCATGGAAGAGACGCGCGAACTGCGGCGTGAGCGCGATTCCCTGACCCAACAGGTCGCCCTGCTGCAGGGCCAGCTCAAGGGCCGCGACGAGTCTGCGCCAGCGCGTACAGCCAGGCGTCGCGCCGGCTGAGCCAACACCGAGCAACGGTTTTCGAACTACCGCCGAGCGCGTCAGCGCCCGCGCTACAATCGGGCCTTCGGTCATCGCCTGCGGGCGCTGGACCGATGCAGTGCCATGAGCAACCGCCCGACAGGAAACCGAGCCTCATGAACACGAACGAACCACAGCCACCAGCCTGGCAGCCGATCGCTGCGCTGCCGGTCATTCTTGATCTCGCCGGCGCGCAGATTGATGAGGTACAGGCCACTTTCGACGCCCTGACCCGGTGCCGGTCGCGACCCCATGTGCTTGACGACGCCACCCTGGCCCGGACGCGCCAGGTCTACGGCGAACAACGGGATTTTCTGCCGATCCAGCGCGAGCAGGTGGCACGGTGGCGATCCGGGCCGCTCACACCGCAGGAGCGCGAAGCACTGGCTCATCTGAGCGCGCGGATCGACGGCTGGCGGCGCTGCTCGACGATCTTCTCGCGCTGGCAGACGCGCTGTCGCACGGCACGATCGACCGGATCATGGGCATGAGCGATGCGGACCTTGCCGCTGCGGTGTTATCGGGCTCGCTCAAAATGCCGCAACGCTGACAGGCGCAACATGCTGCAACGGTACCGGCTGGCTCGATTCGCGCGGCACCTATGAACCCGATTTCCGAAACCGCGTACCCGTTACTGCCAGCGGAGATTGCCGCAGACGAGTTGCGGGCAGTCTACACGCCCAGCGCCGCCGAAATCCGCTTCGTGTACGGCCAGTTCCGGCAAGCCCCAACACGCGTGCTGATTCTGACGCAGCTCAAACTGCTCCAGCGTCTGGGATACATGCCGCCCATGTCAGACTTGCCGCCCGAAATCGTCGCCCATATGTGCTCGGTGCTCAAGGTCCGATCGCCGCCCCGCACAACGCTCAAGCGCTATGACCGGTCGGGCAGCAAGTCTCGGCACCAGAAGGTGCTGCGCGAATTTGTCGGCATCCGCGTCGTTGATGCGCTTACCCATGAATGGCTGGCTGTCGTAGCGGCCATCGCCGCGCGCACGAAGGCAGAGTTGCCGGACATCATCAACGTGCTGCTCGAAGAGCTCATCAGGCAGCGCTACGAACTGCCGCCGCTGGCAACCCTCTCGCGCATTGCTGCTTCCGCCCGCAGCCGGCTTCACGAGGCCATCTACCAGGCCTTCTCCGACGCGTTGGACGAGCCGCTCAGAGCCCGCCTCGACGCTCTCTTCAGCAACCGGGCGGGACGCACGCCCTGGGACGAGCTGAAGCGGGAACCAAAACGGCCGAGGCCGCGCGAGGTCGCAAGCTTCCTCAAGCACATCCAGGCCTTGAACGAGCTGGCCGACGGCCTACCGCCGCCGCCGGAAATGCTCTCGGTCCCCAAGCGCATGCAACTCGTCCTTGAAGCACGGGCCCTCGACGTCCATGAGATGCGCGTGCTCAAGCCGGCGAAGCGCTACACGCTTGCCGTGCTATTCATCCTCGCGCAGCTGCAGAAGGCACTTGATGACGTCGCGGAAATCTTCATCAAGACGGTCCGCAACCTGGAAGGCACGGCGGAACTGCGCATGAAACAGTATCGGCTGGCGCACGCGGACGAGCTCGAATCGCTCGTCAGTCAGTTTCGAGATGTGCTCCACATCCTGCAGGACGACGAGGCGCCGCCCGCCGAGCGCATTGCGCGCATGAGGGCATCCCTCAATGACGATCCCGGCAACGCCCTGAACCGATGCAACGAGCACATCGCATATACCGGCAATCACGCCATCCCGTTTCTGCTGGCCCCGTACAGGAATCTGCGGTCACTGCTGTTCCAGTGCCTCGATCTCCTGTCACTGCGCTCGAGCTCCCAGGACGATGCCCTGCTCGGCGCGCTCGCTTGGATCCAGCAGTACCGGGCGTCACGTCGCGAATGCCTGCTGCTGGGCGACGCGGACCTCGCAGAGCTGCCGCTCGACTGGATGCCAGAGAAGTGGGAGAAATTTGTCTTCCCGGACGGGCGGACCGCCCCACTGCTGCACCGGAAATATTTCGAGCTATGCGTGTTCAGCCAGCTCAGGCGTGAACTCAACTCTGGCGACGTCTACGTCGAGCACAGCGACCAGTACGATGATCCCCGCGAACATCAGGTATCGTGGGACGAATTCCGCGAAGAACTGCCGCGCTATGGCGAACTCGTCGACTTCCCGGTCGATAGCCGGGCCTTCGTCCAGCAACTGAAGGACCAACTCAGCGCATTGGCCGACGAGGTCGACGCTGCCTTTCCGGAGAACGACTACGTCGAGATTGGCGACCAAGGTCTGATTCTCCACAAGCTCGAGAAGAAGCCCGACCCGCCAAACAAGATGTTGATCGACCAGGCCATCACGGCGTCGATGCGGTCGGTCAGCATCCTTGACATCCTGACCGAAACCGAACAGTGGCTCGATCTGCACCGGCTGTTTGGCCCGTTATCCGGCTTCGAGGCGAAGATCGACGAGCCGCGCAAGCGCTTCATCACGACGCTGTTCTGCTATGGGTGCAATCTCGGACCGGCGCAGACGGCGCGTTCGGTGAAGAACCTCAGCCGCAAGCAGGTCGCCTGGCTGAATCTGCGCCACGTGACCGAAGAGCGCCTGGACAAGGCCATCGTCAGGGTGATCAACGCATACAACCAGTTTGCGTTGCCGAAGTTCTGGGGTTCCGGAAGCCGGGTTTCGGCCGACGGCACGAAATGGAATCTCTATGAGCAAAATCTGCTGTCCGAATATCACATCCGGTACGGCGGCTATGGCGGTATCGGCTACTACCACGTGTCGGACAAGTACATCGCGCTCTTCAGCCACTTCATCCCATGCGGGGTGCATGAAGCCGTCTACATCCTCGACGGGCTGATCAAGAATACCTCCGACGTGCAGCCGGACACGGTCCATGGCGATACCCAAGCGCAGAGCGCGCCGGTCTTCGCACTCGCGCACCTGCTCGGCATCAAACTAATGCCCCGCATCCGCGACATCAAGGAACTGCGCTTCTACAAAGCGGACCGGCGCCGTCGCTACACCAACATCGAATCATTGTTCCGCGGCAACGTCGACTGGGCCCTGATCGAAAGGCACTTGCCGGACATGCTGCGCGTCGCCATCTCAATCAAAGCCGGTCGGATGACGCCGTCGACGATCCTGCGGCGCCTCGGCTCCGAAAGTGTCAAGAACAAGCTGTATTTCGCATTCCGCGAGCTCGGGCGGGTAATCCGCACGCTGTTTCTGCTGCGCTACATCAAGGACCCCGAAATGCGCCGGACGATCCATGCCGCGACGAACAAGAGCGAACAGTTCAACGATTTTGCGAAATGGCTGATGTTCGGCGGTGACGTCATCGCGGAAAACGTCCGACACGAGCAGCGCAAAGTCATCAAGTACAACCAGCTCGTCGCGAACATGGTCATCCTCTACAACGTGCAGTGGATGTCGCGCAAACTGAAGGAGTTGCAAATGAAGGGCCATCCTGTCGACGCCGAGGTGCTCCAGGCGCTGTCGCCTTACCGGAAGGACCACATCAACCGGCTCGGGTCTTATTTGGTGGATCTCCAGCGGAAGGTGCCGCCGCTCGATACGTCGATCGATTTCGTTTTCGGATCGGCGGCGTAGAGGAATTTTGGATACCGGGCCGCTCTTGCATGGGGCAGCTGCTGACGCAGATTCTTGGGAAACCGCTGGCCGCGCTTGAGCAATGCAATGTCACTGCCGGACGTGAAGCGTTGCTTCGGCTGACCTCGGAATATCCGATCGACGCGCTCGCGCCAACCCTCGCGATGCTGGTGGAAGTCCTTGAGCGTCCTATTCCGGAGCCTGTGACAAGTCATGCAGTATTGCGCGACACTTTCGAGGCATGGTCTTCGCAGATCGTGCCGGCGGCGCGCCGTGCATTCGGCGACGCCGGCGGCACGGCCTGGTGCCTGCCGCTGTGGCGTACCCTTGCACAAGCCGCCTCCGATCTGCCGTTTCGCCGCGATATGCCGGAATGGCATACCGCGCCACTATGGATCCGGGCGGCGGAGTGGCTCGCGGCTCGCGAGAGCATCGCACGGATCGAGTCGTGGCGACGCATCCCCACCACGCTTGCCTGGATGGCGGAAACGGTTTACCGGCTCCAAGGGCTTGAATCAGCGTGGCCGCTGCTGGCCGAACTCGCCTGGTTGTCGCCGAAGCGGCTCGGCGCGTTGATGCAGGGGCTCGGTGATTCGTCGTTGCTGGCGCTGCGCCGGGTATTCGACGCGAATTTCGATGGTGACGGTACGCTCGATGACCTCGCGTGGTTCCCGGCTTGGGCATTGACGGAAAGGCCTGGGCTTGCCGCGTTTCTGCGCGCGGCCGAATTCTCGACACGCACGTTGCCCGAACAGGGCATGCGGATCATGCTTGAGATGTTGAGCCTTGAACGCGAAGGCCGGCAGCATGAACTGCTCGAACGACGAAAGGCCTTGCGCGACCTGCACGCGGGCCTCTTCGGTGCCTACATCCGTACGCGATAGCTGCGTCACGCGCTCGGCATTGCCCGCACAACCGCGCCTTGGCCCGAGGAGGAGAACAAATTTTTCTTTTCGGATCAAATACTTAAGGCAACTTTGGCGAAAATTTCACGAATTCCGGCCGACCCTCGCAACGATATCGAGGACGCGGTGCAGGATGTATTGCTGACCGTACATGCGGTGCGCCACACTTATGATCCGGCCCGGCCGTTCGGGCCATGGCTGGTGGCCATTGCCAACCGGCGCATCGTGGATGGCCTGCGCCGGCGGGGACGCATCCAGTCGCACGAAACGGTGCCGGATGACGGCCTGGAAACCTTTTCGCCCCTTGCCACGAACTTTCAGGAAGACGCCGCGGACGCGCGCGCGGTAAGGGATGCGGTAGCACGGCTCCCGGCCGGACAGCGCGAGGCGGTGCAGTTGCTCAAGCTGGAGGAGATGTCGTTGAAGGAGGCCGCGGCCGCCAGCGGCACGTCGGTCGCGGCGCTGAAGGTGGCGACCCACCGTGCCCTGAAAACGCTGCGCAAGTGGTTCGAATCGCAAGGTGGCAAGCCGTGACACGCACCCCTGACCTGATCGACGCACTGGTAGCCGACGCGACGCCGGTGCGCCGCCTGCGCCCGCCGGCGATGCGGGCAATGTGCTGGCTGCTGCTGGCGGTCGTGACGCTGGCGCTGGTGGCGTTCCACCATGGCCTGCGACCGGACCTGGCACTGAGGCTGGAGCAGGAGGTCTTCGTCACTGGCGTGGCGGCTGCCACGCTTACCGGCGTACTGGCCGCCGTGGCTGCGTTCATGGCCAGTGTCCCCGGCCACTCGCGGCGTTGGCTGCTGCTGCCCGTGCCGTCCCTGCTGGTATGGTTCGCCACGATCGGCTACGGCTGCCTGACCGACTGGATCCGGATCGGGCCGGGGGGCATCTCGCCCGGCGAAACCGCTAGTTGCCTCGCAACGCTGGCGCTGGTCAGCACGCCGCTGTCGTTTGCGTTGCTACGCATGCTTCGGTACACGGCACGGCTGTCCCCCACGCCGGTCGCGATGTGCGGCGCCCTCGCCGTCGCTGCGATGACGACAACGGCGCTGTCCTTCCTTCACCCGATCGACGCCTCGGCCATGGTCCTGCTGTGGAACTTCGGCGTCGCACTGCTGTTTGTCGGCATCAGCGCTCGGTACGGCTCCTGGTTATTCGCCTGGGCGACACCCCATTGATGGCACCGGGATACATGGCACCGTCGCCGCGACGGCACGCCCGCTCCCAGTGACTGCAACGACGTGCGGCACGACTCAGTGCCCGCGCCGGCCCTCGTTCAACACCTGCTCGAGCCGAATCACTTCATTGCCGTTCATGGTGAGCTTGCTGCCATCTTTCGCCTCCAGCACCTGACCCGCCTTCACGTCCACGGCGCGGCCGAACGGATTCTCGACGCCCATCTTCCCATCCCTGAAGACGTGCAGGGTCGAGCCGTCCTTGAGGGCATAGGACTTCACGATGTCACTCCTGTCGGCCGCGAATGAGGACAAGGCAACGACGACGGCAAACGCGGCAATGATGGGCTTGCGGTACATGGCATGCTGCCTTGGGCGGACGCAAAGTTCGGTTGCGCTTCGGGCCTCAGACACGATAGCCGTAGAGCGTGCCGTCACCGGTACGCGCGTTGTCCAACGTGCTGGCCGTGAGATCAGGCACCGAGGCGCGCGTGCCATCCGTGTAGGGGTCGAACCTGCCGCTCCTGGCCCCGTCCGTAAACGGGTCACGCCGGTCGCCAACCCTTGCGCCATCCGAATAGACGTCGAATTTCCCCGCCTTAGCGCCGTCGGTGTACGGATCGCGCGGGCCCATGATGCTGCTGCCATCGGTGAACACGTCCCGCGTCGTGCCGCTGTACGCCGCGCCTGCCCCCAGCACGCCAATACCTACCACGATGAGAAGCCATAACTTCTTGACCATTGCCGCACCTCCTTCCATCGGTGACCCGCTTCCCGAAAGGAAACCGCTCCACGGGAAGCCGGTACTGGAAGATTCGTCGACAGGCGGAGAAAGGTTACGGTCTTGGTGCGATGCGGATCGCAGCTTCCCGACCTGCGACGCATGGAGACCATGCTGTCCGAGTTGGTGTGCGCCTGCCATGCCTGTCGAGACAACGTATCCTGCCCGCTGATCGCATCGCTGCTAGCGGGAAAAGTGCGCCAAGGGGGGTAGTGGATGCTGCTACGCTGCTCTGGCTCGTTCCGGCTTCCGTTCTGCCGCTTCGTCGCAGCCGGCCTCACACGCGCCGTCTCGACGGGCGAGCAAAGCGGAAGGCCCGCTCAGGAGGCAGAATATCTTCCTCGCTCGCGACGCGGGCAGCGCCAGCGGCGCCCCCGATGCAGAGCCACGTGAGGGGGAGCAGCCCCAGGAGGAATTGCCCCGGGACGAAGCGCCGTACTCGCCCGGTGTCGCCAGTACATGCGACTGCCATGCCAAATTGCATAGCCCACCTCTGGATCTGCATTACCGGCCACACAATGCCGCGGTTCGAGCCACTTGCATCCTGACCGGTGCCACGTGCCCTAGCACCTCAGTGCAACGCGCATCGTTATATGGCCCCACGGCCGATCTGTGTCTCTCCCAATCCCGAGGCGCTCATCGCCGCCGGCGCCCATCGCATAAGGCGATTCGGGTCATTCTGCCGTATCCACTGACGCTCCAGGGGAAACGTGCAGATGCAAGAACTTCTCGACGGGGACTACCGCCACGATCCCGGCGCCTGGCACCGTAGATCTTCCCACCTCGACGATCGCGTTGGTGATGGCCTCGACGTCGGTTTCCTCCGCAAAGATCTCGATCTTGGTGTGCACGGTGGTCAGGTCGCTTGAGTAGAAGTTCCGGTACTCGCCGTACCCCTTGACTTTCGTTGCCGTCATTCCGGGCGCATGGACGGCTGCGAGCCGCTTTTCCAGTCTTTCCAACAGCTCGGAGGGAACGATGGCGATGACACATCTTGTGCTCATGGAAGTCTCCTTGCTAACTCCGATACATGCGATTGGCGGCCCCGATCAGGCGGGCCCATTGAGATCCTGGCCGACCACCAGTCGGGTTTCGCTCTGGTATTCATATGGCGGTATCTCCAGATTGAGCGGCGCGGGAACGGCGCGGAACACGCGTCCGGCCAGATCGAACTTGGAACCATGGCAGGGACAGAAAAATCCCCCAGGCCAGTCCTCGCCCAAATCCGCAGCGCCAACTTCGGGACGATAGGTTGGGACGCAGCCCAGATGGGTACAGAGGCCGATCGCCACAAAGAACTCCGGGCGCAGCGCGCGGGTCGCATTGCGTGCGTAGGTGGGCTGCTGCGCCTCCCTGGACAGCGGATCGGCCAGCAAGCGATCATGCCTGCCCAGACGATCCAACATATCCCAGGTCCGGTGCAAGATCCAGACTGGCTTGCCACGCCAGGCAATGGTGACCAGAGACCCTGGCGCCGCCGTGTCGAGGTTCACCTGGACGGGTGCGCCGCGTGATCGCGCGGCCTGGCTTGGCGCCATGCTCGCTACGAACGGCACCATGGTGCCGACCAGTCCTACTCCACCCAAGGTGCCGGTGGCCAGCAGCAGTAGCCTGCGCTGGCTTGCGTTCCGTGAAACTGCCGTTGGATTGCTCATCGCAATTAGCTCCAATCCAGGGTCCATCTGGCCAGCAACGCGACTGGCCGCCAACAACTCAGTGGCCGCGTGTGCCGAGTAGCTGGATCCATTGGCCGCGGCCCGGCACGAACATAGGCACCATTGTTCGATACGCCTCGTAGGCCACCCCGAAGCGGCGCACCATGTCTCGCTCCTCCTTGCGGGCAAGACGCACGTAGGCGAACACAATGAGCGGAAACAGCGCCACGGTGATCACAGTGGGGCCAATGCACGATGTGGCCGAACACGGCCAGCATGATGCCGGTGTACTGGGGATGGCGGACTACAGCGTAAGGCCCCTCCTGAGCCATGCGCCCCTCGCGGCTTGCCCGATAGACGGCACCCCAGCCCCGGACCAGCAGCACAACACCGGTGAGAATGAAGATACCGCCGAGCAGCATCTCGATGATGGCGCCAGCCGGGCCATAGCCGAGAAGCATTGCCCACAGGTGCCCACTGTAGGCGGTGCGCGGGATATCGAGCCCAAGGAAGCCCGTCAGCAGGTAGATCGTGAGGGGGAAGCCGTACATCTCGGCGTACAGCGCGATGATGAATGCCTGAACCAGACCAGCCCCGGCCCATTCCCGCCAGCCTTGTGGCGCCACGTATCGAAACAAGACCCACGACACCAGGACGACCACGACCGCTACCAGACCCCAGTGGCCGTAGTGCGCGCTAAACCCAGCGATATCGTTCACAGTACGCCTCCCCAACGGTAGCGTCATTGGCGGCTCAGGCAGACGTTGCCTGAGCATCCGCACCCCTTACTTGTCCTCCGGCCGTGGCGGTTTGCGTTCGTCGCGCGGCTTCATCTCCTTCATGCCGGAGTACATCGCCAGCGGGCATGCCAGGATCAGCAGGATCGGCGCAACGGCACGAATGGCGCCCTGGTACTGCGGGAATACCACGTACCCGACGACAAGCAGTGCGGCGAATCCGATGGCAAACTTGATCATTGTCTTGATGCTGCACATGATCGTTACCTCCTTGCAACAAGGTTCCACACGATTGCGAGTCCCCTTGCGTCACCATGGCACGCTCTTGGCTGTTTACTTCAGGCGCCGCATCATCGCGCGCACCCGGGCTAACAAAGGCCGAACCCGCCCATCATGCGTTGATGCAGCACGAGCATGCCGACCGCGCCAAGGGATGCGAGCACGCCGATGACGGCGAACACGATCAGGAGGGCTCTCCATATCAACGACTTGTTCACGCGCTACCTCTCATCTTCGTTGGCGGCGCGGGCACGCATCCGCAGCGCGTGCCCGGCGACCTCCGACCGTCCAGTTAACTCCTTGATACGGAACGGATCGGGCTTCTGCGCTGGCAGGCGCTCGGCCATCGCGCTCACTTGATCATCGTGCGCCCCCATGCTCTTCATCATCAGCCACATCGACAGCGGGCAGAGCGAGAGCAGCAAATACGGGCCAATGCCCAGGACAAGCGCACGGACCGGCGGCCATACGGCATAGGCCGCAGCCAGCATCGCCAGCATCGTCAGCAGGGCGATGCTGGCTGCGACCATCGTCTTCATATTGCGTTGCATTGCGGTACTCCTGTCGGCAAGGCTTGAATCGGAACGGCGTCCCTACTTCGTCGGTGGCGTCTGGATCTTGTCGGCGTACTTGCGCATGATTTCGCCCATCGCCTGCATCATGTCCGCGTGCATTTGCATCGAGAGCTTCTCGTTCCCAGGAGGCAGCCCCATCATGGGACAACTGCCCATCATGCCGCCACCCATCATGTGGCCCATCATCATGTCGTGCCCTTTGTCCTGTGCACCCGCCTTGGGGCCTTCGGCACCATGGCTTGAGCCGGCCGCCACGGACCAGCCGCTGGCGCCAAGCGTTACGAGGGCTAGGGTTGTAGCCATCAGCGACTTCGCATTCATGTCGATCTCCATATCGATGGTGGTGCAATGATCCCGCACCAATCGGGCGCCGGACGCCTTGGCGAAGCCGGTCCGCCCAGCTCCACCTAGTCGCTTCCGCAGCCGGATCGCGCGGATGCGTGCGCCTCGCCTGGTTGGCCGAAGCGCACTCGGTCAATTGGGCTCTGGCGAACCGTTCAGGCTTCCGCTTCCTGCCGGGCCGGAATCCATCTGCTTCATCATTTCGTCGCAGCGCGCCAGTTGTGCCTCTTTTGCGGCGGAGGCACTCGCGGTTGCATGTTGCGCGGCCGTGCGCGCGCGATGGATGACGTCCCAGTCCGGGCCGGCGAGCGCCTGCGCGGTCGCAACGCCGAGGGAAGCAAGAACAATAGTTTTGAGAGTGGAGTGCATGATGATCTTCCCCAGAATTCGGTTTGGCGCAGCCGCGAGGGGGGCAGCGCCCCACGCTCAGTCAGTGCAACGGAAGTCGTGCGCGTGGCCAAACTGGGCTACGCGCGGGGATAGATCAGATTCGCAAGCGGGCTGTCGCGAGATAGATCGGCCCAGGCGAGGGGTTCGCTCTGTCAGCCGTCCGCAGGGGCCGTACGGTGTACGGCGTCGATGGGAGGACGTGCCAAAGCTCAGCCGCGGTCGGCAAGGCACCGAGATCGGCCGGGTGACCGTTGCTGTCGGCCCAGTGCCGACCGTCCTGCTGATGGTCCGCGCACAAGGCCGGCTGCGCGTGGTCCATCTCCAGGCAACTTGCCAGGGTGGTCATCGCCGCCGGTGCCATTGCCCCCTCGGACTCCTGCGGGCATAGGTACCCGGCTACTGCGAGGCGCGCAAAGAGTACCGTCGCCAACAACAGCAGCGCAAGCAAGCGGGCGAATGGGCTATGACTACGCTTCATACATCAAGCCAGTGACTGGTTTTCAGTCTAGCCCTGCCCATATTGGGCGGCAAGGCGAGACGGGCACGGGTTGGTCGAGTCGCATCACTCGTAATTTCCAATAATTAGGCCACACGGCGCCTCAGCCGTAGCGCGTTGGAAATCACCGAGACCGAACTCAGGCTCATGGCCAGTGCCGCGATCATTGGCGACAGCAGCCAGCCGGTGAACGGGTACAGCAGCCCCGCCGCCAGCGGGATGCCCAGCGCGTTGTAGACGAAGGCGAAGCCCAGGTTCTGCCGCATGTTGGCGATAGTGGCTTCGGACAGTTCGCGGGCGCGGGCGATGCCGCGCAAATCGCCCTTGACGAGGGTCATCTGGGCGCTGTGCATCGCCACATCGGTACCGGTGCCCATGGCGACGCCCACGTCGGCTTTGGCCAATGCCGGGGCGTCGTTGATGCCGTCGCCGGCCATCGCGACCACGCGGCCTTCCGCTTGCAGTTTCTCGACGAGCGCCAGCTTGTCGGCCGGCTTGACCTCGCCGTGGAACTCGTCGATGCCAAGGCGCCCGGCCACCGCCCTGGCTGTGACAACGCCATCACCAGTGGCCATCACCACGCGCACTCCGGTTTGCCTGAGCGTCGCCAGCGCTTCGGGCGTACTGGTCTTAACGGGGTCGGAGACCGCAAGCACCCCGGCCAATTTCCGATCCACCGCCAGATACATGACACTGGCGCCTTGCTGCCGGAGGGTATCCGCCTGCGCCGCCAGGGCTTCGACCTTGATCTGGTCCTGGTGCATCAGGGCGGTATTGCCCAGCACGAGCTGATAGCCATCGACGCGGCCGCGTACCCCCATCCCTGTGTCCGAGGCGAACTCCTGCGCCTTCGCCACGGCCAGGCCGCGCTCACGCGCGGCGCTGACGAGGGTCGCCGCCAGCGGATGCTCGCTGCCCTGGTCGAGGCTCGCCGCCAGGCGGAGCACTTCGGTCTCATCAAACGGATCGACGCCAAACGCCCGTTCGAAGCTCGGACGCCCTTCGGTCAGGGTGCCCGTCTTGTCGACGATAAGGGTGTCGACCTTGCGGAAGTGCTCGATGGCCGCCGCATCCCGGAACAGGATGCCCTTGGTCGCGCCGTTCCCGCTGGCCACCATGATCGACATCGGGGTGGCAAGCCCCAGCGCGCAGGGACAGGCAATGATCAGCACCGCCACCGCATTGACCAGGCCAAAGACCCAGCTCGGCTCAGGGCCGAAGACGCCCCAGGCGAAGAAGGTGAGCAAGGCGATGGCCACGACCACCACCACGAACACGCCGGCCACCCGGTCCGCCATCCGCTGCATGGGCGCCTTGGAACGCTGCGCCTGGGCCACCATCTGCACGATCTGCGACAGTACCGTCTGGGCGCCAACCTTTTCCGAGCGCATCACCAGGCTACCCGAGGTGTTGATGGTGGCGCCGATCACGTGATCGCCGACGCGCTTGGAAACTGGCAAGGGCTCACCGGTGATCATCGATTCATCGATGGCGCTGGCCCCTTCGGTCACGGCGCCATCGGTGGGTACCTTCTCGCCCGGGCGAATCCGCAGCAGATCACCGACATGCACGTGCGTCAGCGGGATATCGTCCTCACTGCCGTCCGGATTGAGGCGGCGCGCCGTCTTGGGAGCCAGGCCGAGCAGCGACTTGATGGCCGCCGACGTCTGCGAGCGCGCCCGCAATTCAAAGATCTGACCGAGCAAGGTCAGCGAAATGATGACGGCCGCAGCTTCGAAGTAGACGGCGATGCGGCCATGCATGACAAAGGTGCGGGGAAAGAGCTCCGGCGATACGGTGGCCGCGACGCTGTACATGAACGCCGCCCCAGTACCCAGGCCGATCAGCGTCCACATGTTCGGGCTGCGGTTTCGGAACGACTGCAGGCAGCGGGCGTAGATCGGGAATCCCGCCCACAGCACCACGGGCGCGGACAAGGCGAGTTCCAGCCAGCTTTGCGTTGCCGGTTCCAGGACCCCGAGGCGGTCCCCCAGCATCGCGAGCAGCACGACAGCAACCGTCAGCGGCAGGGTCCACCAGAAGCGATGGCGAAACGCGGCGAGCTCGGGATTCTGGTCGTCCTCGAGACTCGGCATGACCGGTTCCAGCGCCATGCCGCACTTTGGGCAGGTGCCGGGACGATCCTGGCGGATTTCGGGGTGCATCGGGCACGTGTAGGTGGTGCCCGACGCTGCTTCGCCTTCGTCGGGTGCCGATTCGCTTTGTTCCTCGACATAGCGCGTTGGGTCGGCCTCAAACCGCTGCTTGCAGGCGCTACTGCAAAAGAAATACTGTGCCCCGGCGTAGCTCGCCTGGTATGGCACATCACGTTTGACTGTCATGCCGCACACAGGATCGCGCGCACTGGCCTCAGGCATGGGCGAGCCGTTGGCAGAGACGCGCTGGTCCCGTTGATCTGGCGCGTGCTCGTTCGCGGTGCCGTGCCCGCAGTGAGCCTGCATGTCGTCCCGCGCAGCGGCCATGGCCTCTGCGTGCCATTGCCGATCGCTCGTATTCATCAATGCCTCGTTGCTTGCGCCACCAACAGTTGTGGCTGAGTTGCACGGCTGATTTCATCGAGGATCGGACAGGCGGGGCGATCGTCGCCTTCGCAATGCCGCGACAAGTACAGCAGCGTGTCACGCATGCCGGAGAGCGCGGCGATTCGGGCGTCCAGTTCCTGAATCCGCTGTTTAGCGATCGCCTTCACCGTTGCGCTCGCGCGCCGCTTGTTCTGCCACAGTCCAAGCAGCTCTCGAATCTGGGCCATCGAGAAGCCCATCGCCCGGGCGCGTCCGATGAAGCGCAGCGTATGGATGTCTGCTTCGCCATATTTTCGGTAGTTTCCGGCGCTGCGCGCCGCAGAAGTCACCAAGCCGATACGTTCGTAATAGCGGATCATTTTGGCCGAGACGCCAGATACGCTGGCGGCTTGCCCGATATTCATGTGTGCCCCTTCGCCTCATCGAGTCGTTTCCCGCCAACGTGCTAACCTTGGATCGCCTGGAGGGTCGCAGGCGCAGGCCGGATCTCGATAAGTTCACGATAGACCTTGCCCCCATGGGAAGGTCAAGCACACGATTTGACGAAACCTGCGTCGGTCAATGCCGGGCGTGGCGAGGAACGCCTACGCCAATTGGACAGGTTGCATTCCAAGCAAAAAACAGTATCCTTCCGACTGTCATTCCACCGAAAAGCACTCTTGCGTCACACACGCCGCCGGCACCCTTGGCTCGCCGGCCTCCTGCTCATTGTGTTCCTGGCAGTTCAACTGGCAGCGGCCGCGTACGCCTGTACCGGCAGCCGCTACCAGATGGAAGGCGGCGGCACGAAGGCGGCATTGACCGAATCCTGTGCCGACATGGCGGCGCACGGTGACGACCAGGGCGCTGACCAGAGTGCCCTCTGCCTGGCGCATTGCCAGGCCGATTCCAAGAGTGCCGACCATGTCTCGCCACAGCTGCCGGCATTTCTGCCGGTGCTGATGCGCGTCGTTGAACCGACGCGCGTGCTCCTGGCCGAGGTCCGCATCGCGCTGCGCGCGGAGGTAGAGGCGCGTGGCCCACCGCCCCTGAACATTCTTCACTGCAGTTTTCAAACGTAGCCTCCGGATCGACGTCGATTTCGTGCTGCCCGCCTAGACTCGGGTAGCTGTCGTCGCTCATGGAGGCTTTATGCTTTTTCCACGTCGCCTGACGCTGGCGCTGCTTTGCGCGCCCGCTATTGGCCTGGCGGTGCCGCATGCCGCGGCTGCGCAATCCGCTCCTTCTCTTTCCCTTGAGGAAACCGTCGCGCTCGCGACCACTCACGCCGGCGATGCCGAATCCTCGCGCGGTGCCGTCGAGGCGGCCGTGCAGATGGCGGTTGCCGCCGGTCAGTTGCCGGATCCGGTGCTCAAGCTCGGGCTCAACAACGTCCCCGTGAACGGGCCGGACCAGTTCTCGCTCAGCCGGGACTTCATGACCATGCGGTCCATCAGCGTGATGCAGGAGTTCACGCGCTCGGCCAAGCGGCGCGCCAAGGTGGCCCGATTCGAAGCCGAGGCGACCGCAGCCGAGGCGCAGCGCGGGGTCGGACTGGCCAATGTGCAACGCAATGCCGTGGGTGCCTGGCTCGATCGGTGGTATGCCGAACAGGCCGGCGTCCTGCTCAGTCATCACGGCCATCCCCTCGAACTGGCGCTGCAGGCGGCAACCGCTGCCTATCGCAGCGGACGTGGCACGCGAGCAGACGTACTCGCAGCGGAGCTGGAGGTTCAGAAGCTGCATGATCGGCAGGACGAAAACCGGATCGCTGCGGCGACCGCCGCGCTCAATCTGGAGCGCTGGGTCGGACCGGCGGCCAGGCGCCCGCTCTCCGAACGCCCGCGTCTCGACGTGTCCCAGCAGGTCAAGCAGCTGGCACAAGGCCAGTTCGACGCGGTGCCGGAGCTGGCGGCCGCGCAGCGCGAGGTGGCCCGGGCGGAGGCGGAGATCCGGGCTGCCATCGAAACCAAGAGGCCGGATGTCACCGTCGAACTGATGTACAGCCAGCGCGGCTCCGCATATTCCAACATGGGTTCTGTGAACGTCAGCTTTCCCGTGCCGTGGGATCAGCCCAATCGTCAGGACCGTGAAGTCGCTGCCAAGCTGGCCCAGGCGCAGGAGGCGCGGGCCAAGTCTGAAATCATCCGGCGCAATACGCAGACCATGGTCGGGGCCAGGCTGGCCGAGTTGCAACGCAACCGGGATCGGCTCCAACGCTACGACGAGAAAACCTTGCCGCTCGCCACCATCCAGGCGGAGGCGGCCCTGACCGCTTACCGGGCCAACACCGGATCGCTGCTGGCGGTCGCCGAGGCCAACCATCGCGTCATCGACACGAAGCTTGAGCGGCTGGCACTCGAAGCCAAAACCGCGAAGCTATGGGCGGACCTGACGTTTCTGGTCCCGCTGCCCACCGCGCAGACCGAGCCCGCCATCAAGGAATTCCAATGAGAAAGCACATTATCGCCACGGCGGCAGTCCTCGTTCTCGTTGGTGCCGCCCTCTATGGCGCCTACCGCTTTGGCGTCACGCGGGGCACACAATCGGCGCAGTCGTCGCAATCGTCGGCATCGCCCGGCGCGCAAGCTGCGCTCAAGGCGGGCGACACCGACCCGAAGACGGGCAAGAAGATCCTGTACTGGCATGACCCGATGGTGCCCGGGCAGCGCTTCGACAAGCCCGGGAAGTCCCCCTTCATGGACATGCAGCTCGTGCCGGTCTATGCGGACGGGGATGGCAGCGGCAGCGGCAGCGGCGTCACGGTCGATAGTCGTGTTGCGCAGAACCTGGGCATCCGCACAGCTGAGGTCAAGCCGAGCCGAATGAGCCCGGTGCTGGAGGCACCGGGCAATGTCGCCATCGACGAACGCAGCGTCCAGGTGATCCAGGCACGAACCAACGCCTTCGTCCAGCATGTCGCGGTCAAGGCGACGCTTGACCCCGTCCGGCGCGGACAAGCGCTGGTGACCCTGTACTCGCCCGACTGGGTGGCCGCGCAGGAGGAATATCTCGCCGTGTCCCGCCTGGCCGCGGGTGAACATACCGACCTGCGCGGCGCAGCAAGGGCCCGCATGCTGCAGGCTGGCATGACGCCGGGCCAGGTCAGCGCGGTCGAGTCATCCGGCAAGCTCCAGCCCCATCTTGGCATCGTGAGTCCGGTCGACGGCCTCGTGACCGAGGTTGCGGTCCGTGAGGGCATGACCGTTTCGCCCGGCATGACCCTGTTCCGCCTGGCCGACCTGAGCCAGGTCTGGGTGATAGCCGAGGTACCGGAGGGGCAGACCCGTGCCATCGCTCCCGGCGTGGCGGTCAAGGTATTGCCGACCGGCGCGCCCGAGCCGTTGGTTGGCAAGATCGATACCGTCCTGCCCGACGTCAATCCGGCGACGCGAACGATCAAGGTCCGCATCGTCCTGGCCAACAAGGGCAGGCGCCTGTTGCCGGGCATGTTCGCGACGGTCCGGTTTGACAGCGGCGATCAGAAGGAGGCGCTGCTGATT
Organism: Cupriavidus oxalaticus; assembly: GCF_016894385.1. Taxonomy (NCBI): domain Bacteria; kingdom Pseudomonadati; phylum Pseudomonadota; class Betaproteobacteria; order Burkholderiales; family Burkholderiaceae; genus Cupriavidus; species Cupriavidus oxalaticus. The sequence continues at coordinate 1,718,619 of NZ_CP069812.1, read as the reverse complement.
CCGGTGGAGTCCGTCATCCGTACCGGCCAGCGCAGCATCGTCATGGTGGATGCGGGCAAGGCGGGCTTCGTGGCAACGGAAGTCAAGACCGGGCGCGAGGCCGCGGGCATGGTCGAGGTGCTCGACGGACTGAAGGCCGGGCAGAAAGTGGTCACCTCCGGGCAGTTCCTGATCGATTCGGAGGCCAGCCTGCGGGGCACCGCCGAGCGCATGAGCGCCACGCCGGCGGCCTCTGCCCCGGCTGCGGCTGCGGCTGCGCCCGAGCATGAGGGCGTCGGGCGCGTCGAGGCCGTGACCGGCGGGGGCCTGACGATCTCGCATGGCCCCATCCCCTCGGCACAATGGGGCGCGATGACCATGGATTTCGCCGCGCCGCCTGCCGGCCTGCCCAAAGGGCTCAAGCCCGGTGACCGCATCCGCTTCCGCTTCCACCTGAACAGCGACGGCATGGCGATCCTGTCCTCGGTCGAGCCCGCTGCCAGCGCCCCGGGAGCCAAGCCATGATCGCCCGGCTCATTCTCGCCTCCATCCGCAACCGCTTCCTGGTCCTGCTGGCCACGGTCATGCTGACCGCATGGGGACTGTGGGCCGTGCGCAGCACGCCGCTCGATGCCTTGCCGGACCTGTCCGATGTGCAGGTGATTATCCGCACGCCGTTCCCCGGCCAGGCGCCGCAGATTGTCGAGAACCAGGTCACGTATCCCCTCACCACCACCATGCTGTCCGTGCCGGGCGCCAAGACGGTACGGGGCTACTCGTTCTTCGGCGACTCGTTTGTCTACGTGCTGTTCGAGGATGGCACGGACCTGTACTGGGCGCGCTCCCGGGTGCTCGAATACCTGAACCAGGTGCAATCCCGCCTGCCCGCCGCCGCCAAGCCAGCGCTGGGGCCGGATGCCACCGGCGTCGGCTGGATCTACGAGTACACGCTCGTGGACAAGACCGGCCGGCACGACCTCAGTCAGCTGCGCGCGCTGCAGGACTGGTTCCTGCGCTTCGAGCTGAAGTCGCTGCCCAATGTTGCCGAGGTCGCCTCGCTGGGCGGGATGGTGAAGCAGTTCCAGGTCGTCCTGATGCCGGATAGGCTGCGCGCCTACAACCTGTCACAGGCCAAGGTGCTGACGGCGCTCAAGGGCGCCAATCAGGAAACCGGCGGCTCGGTGCTGGAGCTGGGTGAGGCCGAATACATGGTCCGCGCCAGCGGGTATCTGAGGACGCTCGATGATTTCCGGCAGATCCCGCTGGTGACCAGCGATGCCGGCATTCCGGTGCGACTGGGCGATGTCGCCACGGTCCAGCTTGGTCCCGAGATGCGACGCGGCATCGCCGAACTCGACGGCCAGGGAGAAGTGGCCGGCGGTGTCATCGTGATGCGCTCAGGCAAGAACGCGCTGGAGACCATCGACGCGGTCAAGGCCAGGCTCGCCTCGCTGCAGAAGAGCCTGCCGGCCGGCGTCGAGATCGTCACCACCTATGATCGCTCCGCGCTGATCAACCGGGCGGTGGAGAACCTCACGCACAAGCTGATCGAAGAATTCATCGTCGTCGCGCTGGTCTGCCTGGTCTTCCTGTTCCACCTGCGCTCGGCCCTGGTGGCCATCGTTTCGCTGCCGCTGGGCGTGCTGGCGGCGTTCCTGGTCATGCGCTACCAGGGCGTCAACGCCAACATCATGTCGCTGGGCGGCATCGCCATTGCCATCGGCGCCATGGTCGATGCCGCGGTCGTCATGATCGAGAACGCGCACAAGCATCTGGAACACTGGCATGCGGACAATCCCGGGCGGGAACTGACCGGGCACGAGCGCTGGAGCGTGATTGGCGAGTCGGCGGCCGAGGTTGGGCCGGCACTGTTCTTCTCGCTGCTGATCATCACGCTGTCGTTCATCCCGGTGTTCACGCTGGAGGCGCAGGAGGGTCGGCTGTTCTCGCCGCTGGCGTTCACCAAGACCTACTCCATGGCCGCGGCGGCGGGGCTGTCCGTCACCCTGGTGCCGGTCCTGATGGGCTACATGATCCGCGGGAAGATTCCCTCAGAGCGGTCCAATCCGCTAAGCCGCTGGCTGATTCGCGCCTATCAGCCGGTGCTGGCCAGGGTGCTCGCCTGGCCGAAGACCACCGTGGCGATTGCGGCAATTCTGCTGGTCGCGACTGCCTGGCCGATCATGCGGATCGGTGGCGAGTTCATGCCGCCCCTTGATGAGGGTGACCTGCTGTATATGCCGTCGGCACTGCCGGGGCTGTCCGCCGGCAAGGCGGCGCAGCTGCTGCAGCAGACCGACCGCCTGATCAAGACCGTGCCGGAGGTGGCCACTGTGTTCGGCAAAGCCGGCCGCGCCGACACCGCGACCGACCCAGCGCCGATCGAGATGTTCGAGACCACCATCCAGTTCAAGCCGCGCGACCAGTGGCGTCCCGGCATGACGACTGACAAGCTGGTGGAAGAGCTCGACCGCGTGGTGAAGGTGCCCGGCCTGTCCAACATCTGGGTGCCCCCGATCCGCAACCGCATCGACATGCTCGCCACTGGCATCAAGAGCCCGGTCGGTATCAAGGTGGCGGGCACGGACCTGAAGGAGATCGATCGGCTGGCCACGCGCATCGAGGAAGCCGTCAAGACGGTGCCGGGCGTCACGTCCGCCCTTGCCGAGCGCCTGTCCGGCGGGCGCTACGTCGATGTCGACATCGACCGCATGGCGGCCGGGCGGTACGGGCTCAACATTGAGGATGTCCAGAGCATCGTGTCCTCGGCCATCGGCGGCGACAACGTCGGGGAAGTGGTCGACGGGCTGGCGCGCTTTCCCATCAATGTCCGTTATCCCCGCGACTACCGCGACTCGGTGGAACAACTGCGCAGCCTCCCGATTGTCACCGACAGGGGCCAGCAAATCGTCCTGTCCGATGTGGCGCGCATCCAGGTGGTACAGGGCCCGCCGATGCTACGCAGCGAAAACGCCCGCCTGTCCGGCTGGGTGTATGTGGACATTCGCGGGCGCGACCTGCGCTCGGCCGTCCACGACATGCAGGCCGCCGTGGCCAAGGCGGTGCCAATGCCGGCCGGCTATTCCCTCAGCTGGTCGGGGCAGTTCGAGTACCTGGAGCGGGCCACGGCGAAGCTGAAGGTGGTGGTGCCCTTCACATTACTTATCATCTTCGTGTTGCTCTACCTGGTGTTCGGCCGCCTGGACGAGGCGCTGCTGATCATGGGCACGCTGCCGCTGGCGCTCATCGGCGGATTCTGGCTGCTCTATCTGCTGGGCTACAACCTCTCGGTGGCGGGGGTCGTCGGCTTCATCGCGCTCGCCGGCGTGGCGGCCGAGTTCGGCGTCATCATGCTGCTCTACCTGAAGCAGGCGTGGAGCGAACGCGAGGACCGAGGTGAAGCCAGCCTGTCCGCGCTGCTCGACGCCATCCAGGAAGGCGCGGTGCTACGCGTGCGTCCCAAGGCCATGACGGTCGCGGTCATTCTGGCCGGGCTGGTTCCCATCATGTGGTCGCACGGCACCGGATCGGAGGTCATGCAGCGCATCGCCGCCCCGATGGTCGGCGGCATGGTGACCGCACCGTTGCTCTCCCTGTTTGTTGTGCCGGCGGTGTACCTGCTGATACGCCGACGCCAGACAAAGTCCTCCCCCATTTCAACCCAACCCTCACTTCAAGGAGACGCACCATGAAACACGTCAAGACGCTCACCCTCGCGCTAGCCATCGTTGCCGCCCCGGTCGCCTTCGCGGCGGGCTCGATGAACGGCATGGACATGAAACCGTCTGCCCCATCGCCAGCATCGCAACAGTCCCCGCAACCCGTTGCGGCCGAGATCAAGAAGATCGACGCGCCGACAGGCAAGGTCACACTCAAGCACGGCCCAATCGAGAACCTCGGCATGGCCGCCATGACCATGGCGTTCCCGGTGAAGGACCGCGCCGCGCTGAAGACTTTCAAGGAAGGCGATTCAGTCCTGGCCACGTTCGACAAAGTCGACGGCAAGCCGACCGTCGTGGAAATGCGTCACAAGTAGGCATTTGAGCATCTGCCCGCCGCCTGGAGCGGCGGGCACGCCATGCGGCTCAACCGCCAGCGGGAGTCTGAGTATGTTCGCGTCGAGGCGCCAAAGTCGGCGAAGAAGGCTGTCGTCGTGCGATCCGCCTATTTCCCTTCCAGACTGACTGATCGAGAACAGCCAAGCCGACTTGAATTCGTCAGCGGATCGGAGCACCTGACCATCAACTGAATGCCTCCTTTCCATCTCCCCCGTGATGTCATTGAGGCGGTCCTGATCAGCCTGGCATTGACGCTTGTCGCGATATGCCTGTTTGCCTGGTATCTCAGGCGTCGGTATGGCGCAGGCCGCTCGCGCGGCCGCAGCCATGTTACTCGCTCGCGCAAGAGTGGTCGCAAGCCGGGAAAGACGCGAAAAAGGCCCCCTTCGTAGTAAGGGCCTCAATTGGGAGAGCGTCGGTGGCGCGGCAACATTGGCAAGCCGGAGACGCTCGCCGCGGCGAAATGAGTTCGAAAGGCCTCGCAAGGCGGCGATCGTGCTGACGCCCTCTACATATCGAAGGAGCCGTCCAATGATTCGACAATGTTGCCGAAATGCGATCGCGACCGCCTTGACCACCCTGGCGCTCAGCGCGCCAGTGCGCGCCGAAGACGATATCATGCGCGGCGCGCAAGCCGCACGGGCGTGTATGGCCTGCCATTCGTTTGCACCAGGGCGCCACATGACAGGGCCCAGCCTGGCTCATGTCTGGGGTCGCAAGGCCGGTACTGTCGACGGATTCGCACGCTACTCGGATGCCTTGAGGCGTTCAGGCCTGGTGTGGGACAGAAAAAACTTGGATGCGTGGCTGAAAAACCCCGCAGCGCTAGTGCCAGGCAACGCGATGGGCTTTCCCGGAATTCCCGACGCGCGCACCCGAGCCGGTCTGGTTTCCTACATCGAGGCAATTTCTGCAGGTCGCGTGTCAGCACCCGAAGACGGCGGATTGCCAAGCTTGCGGGAGCTGGACCCGGTTTCGCGGGTCACCATGATCCGCTACTGTGGCGACGCGTACCGGGTCACCACCGCCGATCGTAAGACCCACATCTTCTGGGAGTTCAACCTGCGCTTCAAGACGGATGGCAGCCCTGACGGGCCGCCCGCCGGCGGGCCGGCGCTGATCGGCACCGGCATGCAAGGCGACCGCGCCACAGTGGTCTTCGCGCGCCCCGAGGAGATCTCTCCCTTCCTCCAACGGCAGTGCCCATGAGAAACGGGAATGTCCCCCTGCATCCGGCTGCCAAGGATCGCATGACGAGGGGAGGATCAATGCGTCGTCGCCGAACCAATGACATCCCCGTCGCGGCCGACCAGAAATCTCTGTTCGGCGGCGCTATCTCTCCCGATCAGGCGGGCTTCTGCTTGCCGCTTTGAATCCTGCTGCACTTAACGGACCGGCACCAGCACGAACGTTCTCGCATCGCGTGCTGCGTGGCCTATCCCGCATAGGAGTGGGCACCTTCCGCGCAGTCGTACCTTACGGCATTGACGCCACAAGGATTGGCTTTTCCTCACCGCCCCGCACAGCAAGACAGCTGCTTCACATCCTTGGCGAAGGTCTGCGCCGCGAGCTTCAGCCCCTCAACCATGGTCAGGTACGGGAACAGCTGATCGGCCAGTTCCCGTACACTCATCCGCGCCCGGATCGCCAACGCCGCCGTCTGGATCAGTTCCCCCGCTTCTGGCGCCACCGCCTGCACGCCAATCAAGCGTTCCGATCCCGCCTCGGCGACCAGCTTGATGAAGCCGCGCGTGTCGAAGTTGGCCAGCGCGCGCGGCACGTTGTCGTGCGTCAGCAGCCGGCTATCGGTCTCGATGCCGTCGTGGTGCGCTTGCGCCTCGCTGTAGCCCACGGTGGCGACCTGCGGGTCGATGAACACCACCGCCGGCACCGCGCTCAGATCGAGCGCGGCATCGCCGCCGGTCATGTTGATCGCCGCGCGGGTGCTGGCGCCGCCGCCACGTAAAACGAATTCCGGCCGACCCTCCTGTACAGGGTGAGCGCGCAAGTGTCGGTAGAGGTCCATATAATCGAGTTTCGTTATCGAATTTCGCTTAGCTTATTCAACAGGCATGATTGACACGCGTACCGACGACCGCCGCCCCTGGACGATCTTTCTCATTTTTCTGCGGCTTGGCCTCACTTCTTTCGGCGGCCCCATCGCGCACCTGGGATATTTTCGCGACGAGTTCGTCGCGCGGCGGCAGTGGCTTTCCGAGCGCAGCTATGCGGATCTGGTTGCGCTCTGCCAGTTCTTGCCGGGGCCCGCCAGCAGCCAGGTCGGCATGGCCCTGGGACTGTCCCGGTCCGGGTACGCTGGTGCCGTGGCGGCCTGGACGGGCTTTACGCTGCCTTCGGCCATCGCCCTGATCCTGTTCGCGTTGGGCGTTTCGAGCTATGGCGATGTCATCTCGCCCGGCGTGCTGCACGGCCTGAAGCTGGTTGCGGTTGCCGTGGTCGCCCAAGCGGTGTGGGGCATGGCGCGCAACCTGTGTACGGATGCTCTGCGTGTCACCCTCATGGCGATTGCCGCCTGCATTGTCCTGCTGGTGCCGTCGGCCTGGGGCCAGGTCGGCGTGATCGCGGCCGCCGGCATTGCGGGCCTACTGCTGTTCCAGTCGCCGCAGGCCGCCGCGCATGATCCGTTGCCGATCGCGGTCAGCCGCCGTGCCGGCACGATCTGGTTATTGCTGTTTCTTGTCCTGCTGGCCGGCCTGCCGGCCCTGGCGAAGCTGACGCCCGGTCATACGCTGGCGATGGTGGATGCCTTTTTCCGTTCCGGGTCGCTGGTTTTCGGCGGCGGCCACGTCGTGCTGCCGCTCCTGCAGGCCGAAGTCGTTCCGTCCGACTGGGTCAGCAATGAAGCCTTTCTTGCTGGATACGGCGCCGCGCAGGCGGTGCCCGGACCCTTGTTCACGTTCGCTGCGTTCCTCGGCGCCTCCATGAGCACGCCCCCCTCGGGCTGGGTTGGCGGCATGGTCTGCCTGCTGTCGATCTTCGCACCGTCTTTCCTGCTGGTCGTCGGCGCATTGCCGTTCTGGGAGCAGCTTCGCCGCAATGTACGAACGCAAGCTGCCTTGTCCGGGGTCAATGCGGCGGTGGTCGGGCTGCTACTGGCGGCGCTCTATCAGCCAGTATGGACGACCGCCGTACATCAGCCGCACGATTTTGGCCTCGCGTTGATGGCGCTGGTTGCCCTGATGTTCTGGAAGCTCCCACCGTGGCTGGTGGTCGTGGGCAGCGGCGCGGCGGGATGGCTGCTGAGTGTGCCCCTGTGAGGCCGGAGAATGACCGACTAAGACCTCTACGGCGCCTTGATCCGTTTGCATATCTTTCACCACGCAGCCGAGGGCCCCGTCTTCGGACTTGGCATTATCGAAGAACTTCGGCATCACGGCTACGAGATGAGTGCTGGGACGCTTGTACCCCATGTTGCACGGGTTGGAAAAGAAAGGGTACTCACCTCCCGCCACCAGGGCACGGCGCGTTGCGGACGACGCCTCATCGGAACCGATGGCCAATAGCCGACCGGCCTACATGCGCGTCAAGCAATCAATCTTCTAAGCACGCCAAGATCTAGATTTGGATCTGCGTACCAATCTCGATCACGCGATTTGCCGGTATGTTGAAGTAATCGGCCGCATTGCTAGCGTTTCGGCTCATCGTGGCGAACAGGCCCTCACGCCAAGGCGCCATACCACTGGAGACGGTGGCCACCGGGATGATGGTCTCTCGGCTCAGGAAGAACGAGGTGTCCATCATGTCGAACGCCAGGCCAGACTCTCGGAGCTGAGCATTAAGCGCTTGCGAGACGTCCGGCTGGTCCATAAAACCGAAGCGCAGTGTGATCCGATAGCAGTCATGCCCGAGCGATTCGACGGAGGCGCACTCGCTCAAAGGCACCCAAGGCACGTCCTTCATCGTTACGGTAAGGAACAGAACGCGCTCGTGCAGCACTTTGTTGTGATTGAGGTTATGCATCAGCGCGTGTGGCACCACATCGGGCGTCGCAGTGAGGAAGACGGCGGTGCCTTGCACGCGCGGCGGTGGCGCACGGAAGAGCGAATCCAGGAACGTCTTGAGCTGCAGGTCGGAACTACGAAGCGCTGCCATCAGGACTTGCCGGCCGCGCAGCCATGTCATCATCACGATGAACATCCCGGCTCCGACAATGAGCGGGAACCAGCCGCCCTCGGCAACTTTCAACAGGCTTGAGGACAGGAACGCCACGTCCACCGCAATGAAGAAACCGGTGGCGAAGATGCTTAACAGAAGGTTGTAGCCCCAGCCGTAGTGGATCACAAAGAAGGTGAGAAGGGTTGTCGCTACCATCGTCCCTGTCACTGCGACGCCGTATGCCGAGGCGAGGTTCGAAGATGAACCGAAGCCAAGCACTGCAACAAGAACGGCCACGAGCAGAATCCCGTTGAGACTCGGTATGTAGATCTGCCCAATTGCCTTCTCCGAGGTTTGCACCACGTTCATGCGGGGCAGATAGCCCAACTGGATTGCCTGCTTGGTAAGCGAATAGGCACCGGATATCGTGGCCTGCGAAGCAATCACCGTTGCCGCAGTCGCGAGTGCGACCATCGGATACAGAGCCCACGACGGAAAGAGCAGGTAGAAGGGGTTCTCGATCGCCTTTGCATTGACGATGAGCAACGCGCCCTGCCCCAGGTAGTTGAGCATAAGGGCCGGGAAAACCAGCCCGAACCATGCCAATCGGATCGGGCCACTGCCGAAATGCCCCATGTCGGCGTATAGCGCTTCGGCACCGGTGAACGCGAGCAGCACCGCCCCCAGCACCGCGAACGAGGCGAACCCGTGCTGCGTGACGAAACCGAATGCATGCAGCGGGTTGAGCGCGCCCAGGACGGCAGGATGTTGGACAATGCCGTAGATGCCCGCCGCGGCCAGGGCGAGGAACCACAATACCGTAATCGGACCGAACAGGGCACCGATTGTCGCTGTGCCATGCCGCTGGAACAGGAACAGCGCGATCAACACCCCCACGGATATCGGCAGGACATAAGGCTTGAGAACCTTAGTCCCCACCTCGATGCCTTCGACTGCAGAAAGTACCGAGATGGCAGGCGTCAGCACGGCGTCACCGTAGAAGAGCGAAGCGCCGAACAAGCCGACGAGCAGGATCGGGGCGGATGAGCGCCCCGTCTTCTTCACGGATGACAAGGCAAGTGCGAGCAGTGCCATGATGCCGCCTTCCCCTTTATTGTTCGCCCGCATGATGAGTATCACATACTTGAGGGAGACGACCACCATCAGCGCCCAGAAGATAGCCGAAATGCCGCCAAGTATGTTCTCGGGGAGCGGAGCGATCCCGTGAGCGGGATTGAAGGTTTCCTTGACCGCATAAAGAGGGCTGGTGCCGATGTCACCGTAGACAACACCCAGTGCTGCCAGCGTCAGGGCGGCACGGGATTGCTGCAGATGCGAGTTGCCTGGCATTACGAGGTTATTGGCATGAGAATCCACGACTGCTCCTCCTGATCGTTGATATGTTCTGAGCTGCTCAGGCCCCTTGCGAAGCCACGACCGCACCGCAGTGACGTGGCTTCGTAGACGGATTTCGCTGCCCGCTTGGGTTCATGACTCAGTTCAGGCCAATCAGCCTATACCCCACCCCCAGTTCCGTAAGCAAGTGACGCGGCTTTGCCGGATCGACTTCCAGCTTTTGCCGCAGATTGCCCATATAGATCCGCAAATAGTGAGCACGCTCCACCGCATTCGGTCCCCACACCTCGACCAGCAAGCGGCGGTGCGTCAGCACGCGGCCGTGCCCCTTAATGAGGGCAGCCAGCAGGCGGTACTCGATGGGTGTCAGTCGTATCAGTTCACCCTGGCGTGTCACTTCGCGATGGGCCAGGTCGACCGTGACTTCGCCAAAGCTCACGACTTTGGCGTGATCGGCACCAGCCACGACGGCGCTGCGACGCAACTGTGCCCTGACCCGGGCCAGCAGTTCCGGCACGCCAAAGGGCTTCACCAGGTAGTCGTCGGCGCCCGCATCCAGCGCTGCCACCTTCTCCTCCTCGCGGTCACGGGCCGACAGCACAATGATGGGGGCCAGGGTCCAGCCGCGCAGTTCAGCGATGAGTTCGCGTCCATCGCGGTCGGGCAAGCCGAGATCGACGATGAACAACTCGGGTTGCCGACTGGCGGCTTCGATCAGCGCGCGAGTCGCGGTTTCGGCTTCGAATACGCTGAAGCCTTCAGCTTCCAGCGAAGTGCAGACGAAGCGGCGGATATCGGCATCGTCTTCGACGACCAGAAGGCGGGCAGCGGATTTCATGATGCGCGTGGCGAATAGATGGCTGATTCAAGACTCGACTTCGACGATGGCTGGCGGAGTGCCGAGCGGTAGCGTGAAGACGAAGCGGGCGCCGCCCTCGCTCCGTCGCTCGGCGTGTATGTGGCCACCGTGAGCCTCGACGATGGCGCGGCAAATGGCAAGGCCGAGACCAACGCCGGGCTGGGCCGATTCGCTTTCGCCCCGCTCGAACTTGCCGAACAGCTTTTCCTCGCGTCCGGCCGGCAAGCCGGGGCCGTTGTCATCGACGGCCACGCGAAGGGTGTCATCGCCAGCCGTGGCCGAAACCACCACTTCAGTCCCCGGCGGGGTGTACTTGGCGGCGTTTTCCAACAGATTCACCAGTACCCGTTCAATCAGGACGGGATCGAATTCGCATAGCGGCAGATCAGGCGGGAGCCGGCTACTGACACGGTGAGTAGCCAGCATTGGATCCAGTTGGCGCCGCGCCGAACCGAGCACCTCCTCCAGCGACTGCCAATCGCGCTTGGGCTTGACCGCGCCGGACTGCAGTCGCGCCATATCCAGAAGCTTGCCCACGAGTTCAGCGGTAGCCTTGGCCTTCTCCCGCATATCAACCGTCAGTTCCCGCCTGACTTCGGCGGTCAGCCCGTTCCGTGTCAACGTATCGGCCAGTCCCACCAGCGCCGTCAGCGGGGTGCGCAAGTCGTGCGAGACGGCGGCTAGCAGGCTGTTGCGCAGTCGTTCGTGCTCCATATTGACCAATGCGTCCTGTGCCACCTCGACAAAGTGCACCCGCTCCAGTGCCAGCGCGATCTGCGCGGCGCAGGCGTCGAGCAAACGCATGTCCTCGGGCGTATCAAACAGCGCGACGTCGGCTGGCTGGATGACCAGCACGCCGCGGGTGCGGATCGGCGCCTTCAGCGGCAGGTACTGCGCCGGCGCCGAGGGGAGCGTATTGGTGCCCTGGCCGGCCGCTTGCTGGTGGTCGTAAACCCACTGCGCCACGCTGTTATCGGTGAGCGCCAGCGAGGCCGCCTCGCTCGCCTCATGCGGTTCGCGTACCCGCTCCTGGCTGTCGGGCAGCAGCACGGCCGATTTGGCCCGGAAGATCGCGTCGATCCGGTCGATCGCGATGCCAACGATCTGCTCAGTGGTCAAGGCGGCCGAGAGCTGCTGCGCCAGCGCGGCCAGTTCGCCGGCGCGCCGTTCGCGCAGGCGTGCGATCTTGGCCTCGAATCGTAATTGGGCAGCCAACTGGCCGATCACCAGGGCCACCACCAGCATCAGGGCAAAGGTGAAGAAGTATTGGGTGTCGTTGACCGTGAGGGTCAGCTTAGGCGGGACGAAGAAGAAATCGAAGGCCAGCACCGACAACATGGCAGCGAGCGCACCGGGGCCACGCCCATAGCGGATGGAGATCCCGACCACCGCAAGCAGGAACACCATCACCACATTGGCCAGATCGAACACCGACAGCAGGCCCGCCGTCACCACCGTGGTGGCTGCCACGATAGCAGTGGCAGCACCATAGCTGCGCCAGTCCAGTTGGCCAAGCGGGGCACGCCGCTCCTCGGGCGGCAACGCCCTTTCATCGACGCCGACCAGATAGAGATCCAGCTCGGCCGCCCGTTCCGACAGCCGGTCGGTCAGGCCCGGCACCAGCTTGCGGCGCCAGCCGGGCATGAGCCGATGGCCAATCACCAGCTTGCTGGCATTGCGGCTCTTGGCATACGCTGCCAGCGTGGCGGCGGCATCGCTGCCGGCCAGCGTGGCAGTCTCGGCGCCCATGTCTTCAGCCAGCTTGAGCGCGCTCAGTACGAGCGCACGGCCCGCGGGCGGCAGTCGCTGCAGCGCCGGCGTCTCGACATACGCGGCGATCCAGTCGGCCTGCAGCTTGGTCGCCAGCCGGGCGGCGGCACGCACCAGCCTTTCACCACTCTGGCCGGGGCCGACACAGACCACCAGGCGCTCCTTCGCCTGCCAGACGCTGGAGATGGCCCGGTCAGCGCGGTAGGCCCGCATCTGCGCATCGACCCGATCGGCGGTGCGGCGCAGTGCCAGCTCCCGCAGCGCGATCAGGTTGCCCTTGCGGAAGAAATTCCTGGCCGCTCGGTCGGCCGCATCGGCCAGATAGACCTTGCCCGCAGCAAGCCGGATCAGGAGCTCGTCAGGCGGCAGGTCGACCAGGGTGACTTCGTCGGCCGCGTCGAACACACGGTCGGGTACCGTCTCGCGCACTCGGATTCCGGTGATCGATCCGACCACGTCATTGAGGCTTTCGAGGTGCTGCACATTGAGCGTCGTGTAGACGTCAATGCCGGCCGCCAGCAGCTCTTCCACGTCCTGCCAGCGCTTCTGGTGGCGACTACCCTCGACGTTCGAGTGCGCCAGTTCGTCTACCAGGATCAGGGCGGGCTTCAGCGCCAGCGCGGCGTCGAGATCGAACTCGGGCAGGAGCCGGTCGCGGTAGGTGATCTTGCGCGACGGGAGTACGGTCACGCCGTCGAGCAGCACGGCGGTCTCGGCCCGACCGTGCGTTTCCACCGCGCCGATGACCAGGTCCACGCCCTCGGCCTGCTTCTGCCGGCTGGCCTGCAGCATGGCGTAGGTCTTGCCAACGCCGGCGCAGGCACCGAAGAAGATCTTCAGCTTGCCGCGTGCGGCGGCCTCTTCTTCCTCCTTGATCGCTTCCAGCAGGCGGTCAGGATCGGGGCGTTCGGCGTTCATAGCTAGTCTAGCTGGTCCCGAAACGGCGCGCCCGGCAAGGCTTGAAAGCTCGCATTCCACCGACCTTGGGGGAGAGCGGGTCAGGCCTTGTCGAGCGCCAGATTCAATTTGAGCACGTTCACGGTGCTGTCGCCAAAGATGCCCCAACTCGGGCCCTCGCGATATTGGTCGACCAACTGCCTGACCTTGGCGGGGAGCATGCCGCGAGCCTTGGCGACACGATCCACTTGATAGTAGGCCGCCGCCGGCGAGATGTGTGGGTCAAGACCGGAGGCGGACGCCGTCACCAGGTCGGCCGGCACCGGTCCGGTTTGGTACGGATGGGCGGCACGGGCCGCGTCGACGCGAGCCTTGACCGCGTCGACCAGGGCCGGATTGGTCGGGCCCAGGTTGGAACCGCCGGAAGACGCGGCGTTGTTCGGCATCGGCGCGGTGGCCGACGGGCGGCTCCAGAAGTAGCCCTTGCCGCTGAAGGACTGGCCGATCAGCTCGCTGCCGACCACCTCGTTGCCACGCTGGATCAGGCTGCCCGCCGCCTGACGCGGGAACAGCAGCCTGGCCACGCCCGTGATAGCCACCGGATACGCCAGGCCGGTCAAGATGCTCAGCAGCAGGAACAGCGACACGGCCGGTCGAACTAGATTTTTCATGATCAGAGCCCCTTGCTGAATCCTGTTTCACTTCATCTGGCGAGCTTCCCGCCGGCTAGGCGACGCCGATAAGTCCGAGCACCACGTCGATCAGCTTGATACCGACGAATGGCACAACCAGGCCGCCCAGGCCGTAGATCAGCAGGTTGCGCCGCAACAGCGCGTCGGCGCCCAGCGCGCGATATTTCACCCCCTTCAGCGCCAGCGGAATCAGGGCAATAATGACAACGGCATTGAAGATTACCGCCGACAGGATGGCCGAGGCCGGGCTATACAGGTGCATGACGTCCAGCACCTTCAGTTGCGGGTACGTGACCGCGAACGCGGCCGGGATGATGGCGAAATACTTGGCCACGTCATTGGCCACCGAGAAGGTGGTCAGCGCGCCGCGCGTCATCAGCATCTGCTTGCCGGTTTCGACGATCTCGATCAGCTTGGTGGGGTTACTGTCGAGGTCGACCATATTGCCGGCCTCCTTGGCAGCCTGCGTCCCGCTGTTCATGGCCACCGCCACGTCTGCCTGCGCCAGCGCCGGAGCGTCGTTCGTGCCGTCGCCGGTCATTGCCACCAGTCTGCCCTCGGTCTGGTGGCTGCGAATCAGCTTGAGCTTGTCTTCCGGCCTGGCCTCGGCGAGGAAGTCGTCGACACCGGCCTCGGCGGCGATGGCGGCCGCGGTCAGGCGGTTATCGCCGGTGATCATCACCGTCTTGATGCCCATCACGCGCAGCTCGGCAAAGCGCTCCTTGATGCCGCCCTTGACGATGTCCTTCAATTCGACCACGCCCATCACGCGCTGGCCATCGGCCACCACCAGGGGCGTGCCGCCGCGGCGGCCAATCTGGTCGACCAGGTCGGCCACACCTTGCTGGTATTGGCCCCCCATGGCTTCCACGTGGCTCCTCACGGCGTCGGCTGAACCCTTGCGGATCTGCCGTTCGCCGATGTTGACGCCCGACATCCGGGCCTGCGCGGTGAAGTGGATGAAGTGGGCGTCGTGCAACTCACGCCCGCGCAGAGCGAACTTCTCCTTGGCCAGCACCACGATGGAGCGACCTTCCGGCGTTTCGTCGGCAAGCGAAGCCATCTGGGCGACATCGGCGAGCTCGCTTTCGGTCACGCCCGGTGCCGGCAGAAACGCGCTGGCCTGGCGGTTGCCAAGGGTAATGGTGCCGGTTTTGTCCAACAACAGTACGTCAACGTCGCCAGCAGCCTCCACCGCGCGGCCAGAGGTCGCAATCACGTTGGCCTGCATCATGCGGCTCATTCCCGCCACGCCGATGGCGGAGAGCAGGCCGCCGATAGTGGTCGGGATCAGGCAGACCAGTAGCGCGACCAACACGGTGATGCTGACTGGGCTACCGCTTTGCGCCGCGTTCACGCCATACATCGAATACGGCAGCAGCGTAACGGTGGCCATCAGGAACACCAGTGTCAGCGCGACCAGCAGGATGGTCAGGGCAATCTCGTTGGGCGTCTTCTTGCGCTTGGCGCCTTCCACCATAGCGATCATGCGGTCAAGGAAAGCCTCGCCCGGGTTGGCAGTAACGCGTGCGATCAGCCAGTCGCTCAACACGCGGGTCCCGCCAGTGATGGCAGAGAAGTCGCCACCGGATTCGCGGATGACCGGTGCCGATTCACCAGTGATGGCCGATTCGTCCACCGAGGCAACACCTTCCAACACCTCGGCGTCGGCCGGCACGATTTCACCCGCCTCGATCAATACAAGATCACCCCGGCGCAGGCTGGCGGAGTCGATCACCGTGATCTCGGCTTCGCGCCGGGGATGGTCGAGCTTCTTTGCCATGACGTTCCTGCGGCTGTGGCGCAGCGTGGCGGCCTGCGCCTTGCCACGGCCTTCGGCCAGCGCTTCGGCGAAATTGGCGAACAGGACCGTGAACCACAGCCAGGCCGAGATGGCAAAGATAAAGCCGGCCGGCGCTTCCCCCTGGCCATAGACGGCCTGGATGCCCAGCAGCGTGGTCAGCACGCTACCGACCCAGACCACGAACATCACTGGGTTACGAAGCTGGGCGCGGGGCGAAAGCTTGCGAAAGGATTCCGCAATGGCCGGCTTGACCAGTGCCGGGTCGAACAACGGCAGCGTCAGCGTGGTGTGGGCGCCAGCTTTGTGGACCGCCTGCGGGTGCAGTTCGGATTTTGTCGTATCGTTCATGTCCGGTGTCCTAATGCGCGAACAGTTGCAGCTGTTCGACCATGGGACCCAACGCCAGGGCTGGAATATAGGTGAGCGCCCCGACCATCATCACCGTGCCGACCAGCAACAGCACAAAAAGCGCGCCATGGGTCGGCATGGTGCCGCTCGATACCGCCAGCCGCGGCTTCCTGGCCAGGCTGCCGGCGATGGCAAGCACGGCCACGATGGGAACGAAACGGCCGAACCACATTGCCAGCGCCAGCAGGAGGTTGTAGTAAGGCGTGTTTGCGCTCAGCCCGGCAAAGGCCGATCCATTGTTATTGGCCGCGGAGGAAAAGGCGTACAGCACTTCGGAGAAGCCGTGCGCGCCCGGGTTCAGGATGCCCGCGAGGCCATCCTTGGCTAGCACCGAGACCGCGGTGCCGCCCAGCACCAGGAGCGGGGTGATCAGGATCGCAGCCGACACCATCTTCATTTCATAGGATTCGATCTTTTTGCCAAGGTATTCCGGCGTGCGGCCGATCATCAGGCCGGCCAGGAACACCGCCAGGATGGCGAATACCAGCATGCCGTACAGGCCCGAGCCGACGCCGCCGAATACGACTTCGCCAAGCTGCATTTGCAGCATCGGCGCAAGGCCGCCCAGTGGCATCAGGCTGTCATGCATCGAATTCACCGCGCCGCAGCTCGCCGCCGTCGTGATGGTGGCGAACAGGCTGGACGCGGTGATGCCGAAACGCGTCTCCTTGCCTTCGAGGTTGCCGGCCATGCCATCGACGCCGAGACGGGGCAGCAGCGGGTTGGCCTGCATCTCGGACCACTGCACC
Source organism: Cupriavidus oxalaticus (assembly GCF_016894385.1). Classification (NCBI taxonomy): domain Bacteria; kingdom Pseudomonadati; phylum Pseudomonadota; class Betaproteobacteria; order Burkholderiales; family Burkholderiaceae; genus Cupriavidus; species Cupriavidus oxalaticus. Next base: position 1,701,931 of record NZ_CP069812.1, on the reverse strand, counting down.
ATGGCAAACATGGCGACGAAGATCACCGTCATCGCGGCGACCACCGCCACGCCCTGGCGCATATCGCCGACCATGGCGCCGAACATGAAACACAGTGCGGCCGGAATCAGCAAAATCGCCAGCATCTCGACGAAATTGGTGGCGCCGTTCGGATTCTCATAGGGGTGAGCCGAGTTGGCGTTGAAGAAGCCACCACCGTTGGTTCCCACCATCTTGATCGCTTCCTGCGAGGCCACTGGACCCATGGCGATGGTCTGCTTGCCGGCCCTCAGGGTCTCCATCACCGGCTTGCCGGCGGCGTCGGCCATGGGCTTGCCGTTGGCGTCGTGCTTTTGCTGCTGGTAGGCGACCGGCTCGATCAGCTTCACATCCTGGTAGGCGTCAAAGTTCTGGATCACCCCCTGGCCGGCCAGGAACACGGCAAGCAAAAAGGACAGCGGCAACAACACGTAGCCAGTGGCGCGGCCGAGATCGAGCCAGGCATTGCCGATGCCGTCGGCGGAGCGGCGCACGAAGCCACGAACCATGGCCACCACCACCGCAATCGCCGTGGCAGCCGAAACGAAGTTTTGCACCGTCAGCGCCAGCATCTGAGTCAGGTAACTCATGGTGCTTTCGCCGCTATAGCCTTGCCAGTTGGTGTTGGTGGTGAAGGAGACAGCGGTATTGAAGGCCGAGCCTGGTTCTACAGCGGCCACGCCGGCCGGATTGAGTGGCAGCCCGCCTTGCAACCGTTGCAACGCATAGACGGCGATCACGCCGAGCAGATTGAACAACACGATGGCCGTGGCGTAGCGCCACCACGGCATGTCTTCATCGGCGCTGGTGCCGATCGACCTGCAGATGCCGCGCTCAAAGGCGCCGAGCCAGCGGTAACGGACGCTCAGGCGGCCGTCCATGACGGCGGTCAGGTAGCGGCCTAGCGGCCAGGCCAGCGCGAACAGCGCGACCAGGTAGAGGCCGAGTTGGATGAAGGGGGAAGTGTTCATGCCACGTGCTCCGCGTTAAACAGCGCGTAAAGCAGGTAGAGGAACAGGCCGATGGTGACGCCGCCCGCCAGCCAGTAAATTAGCTCAGCGCTCATGGGATCGACGCTCCAGCCGGCGGCAGCCGGCAATCAGCGCCCATAGCGCTGCGCCAAAGACGGCGATCGATAGCCCGACCAGCGTGTCCACGAGATGGCTCCGTCGCTAGGAGATAAACGGAATGTAGAAAAACAGGTGTAAAGACCGTATCAAAAACATGACCTACGACATAAAGATTGTGTAAAGACGCGACGCCGCTCCCGGGAGCCGTCTCGCTAGCTGGGATCCGGCCGGGCAAGTCCTTGATGTAGCCTATCCTGCACGTCAGCAGGATTTACGCGGCGCTGCCACAGGCTGCTTTTGACAAGCCGGCCTTTTCTTTATGCAATCTTTGCGCACCGATTCCTATAAATGATGCCAGCGAAGGCAAAAGTACCCTCTGCGATGAAGGTGCAGGCTCAACTGGCGGATCGCCGAGACCGCGCGTCAAATGCGCCGATCTGCAATCTAGGAATGGCGAAGTATGTTAAGGCTACTGGTTCCCGTTAACGGCTCCGAACATGCGCTAGATGCTGTGCGATATGCGGCACACCTGTTTCTCGATCGCTGCGTATCCGACATTGTGTTGCTTAATGTCCAGGGGCCAATTGAGCATGGCCGTGCAATTGCCTTTCACTCCGTGTCCGCACTCCGCGAGATCGGAAGAAAGCAAGCCGAGGCTGCCTTGCGGAAGGCGCGAGGCATCCTGGATGACGCCGGCGCGCATTATGTGACCCAGATCGAAGTTGGGCCGGTGGCCAGGACGATTGCGCAATGCGCGGCGGCAAATCAGTGCGACGCCATCGTGATGGGAACGGCCGGACGCTCGCTGATTGGTACGCTCGTGGCTGGGAGACTCTCGAACAGGCTGATTCGGATGTCAGCCGTGCCGGTCACATTGGTCAAGTAAGAAGCCAGCACAGTGTCAGTGCTCCGATTCCTACTCGAACGCGCTCGCCATCTCGACCGATGCGCGACCAGACTGGATCAACCATCGTCGCCGGGGCGAAGCGACTCCAGGGGGCGCAGCGCTTGAACGGCGCGCTTGAGCAGCAAGACCCAGTCATCCAGTTCCTCAATGATGTCTTCGGCCTGGTCCACGAGGTTGGGGGCGGTGGTCGAATATGCCAACGCGGCGCCATTGATCACGGTATGCGCCATGCCGTGCAAGCGCAGCAGATCGTCGCGCAGTCCGGCTGGCTCACAGCAACGCGCGCGGATCGCATCGAGTTGGTCCACCACGCGCAGGATGGTGGTTGTGTCGAACGTGTCCCGAAGCGCTTGCAGCGCCTCGGCGTCGACCTTGCCGTAAGGTGTATCGATGTCAGGCATGGCGAGGCTTGCGGACGGAATGGGCGGGACTCGCGAAGAGGCTGTCGCGAATCCAGGCTTCCGGCACCCGCTCCAGGTTGAGTTTATAGTCGCCGAAGCGCTTGATATTGCTGGTGAGGTAGGGACTCAGGAAGCCGATGTCGGCCACGTCGACCTGGATCCCTTCCTTCACCATCGCGCGCAGGGCCTGCATCATGTCCGCCGTGTTCTGCAGGATCACGGCCGAGGCGATCAGGTCGTTGTAGCGCAGGCGCTTCTGCTGCTCGTCTGGGTCGTTCTCGGCCAGCACATCGCCACCAAATGAGAACCATTTGGCAAAGCCATTGTAGGACTCGATCTTGTTGGTGCTGGCGGTGATCTCCTGCCGTAGCTCGCGGCTCCCGATCCATTCGAGCAGGAACGCCGTGCGCACGACCTTGCCGAGTTCTTGCGCGGCCAGAAACAGGCGATTGCGGCGGCTTTCCGAGCCGAACCGGCGCAGCAGCAGCGGCGACGAGATCGTCCCGGCCTGGATCGACAGCGCGACCTGCATCAGGTCCTGCCAGTGGAACGCGATCAGGTCCCAGTCGACCGTGTCCGAGAACAACCGGTCGATGTGCTTGTATTTGGTGTTGGCATCGGCACGGTAAAGCTTCAGATCCTGCCAGTTGCGAATGCGCGGCATCAGCTTGATGCCCAGCAGATGAGTGAAGGCGAACACCGCGGCCGACTGGCCCTGGGTGTCGGCGTGCACGGTATCGGCCTCGACGCTCAAGCCAGCCTTGAGCAGACCCTCGATCACGTAGATGGCTTCCCACACGCCGGGCGGAATGAAATGCCGGAATACCGCGATGTAGTTGTCGGCCACGTGCCGGTAGGCCACCGCGCCCATCTTCCGGTAGCGGAAGTGGTAGCCGGCCAGCAGATTATTGTCGTAGAAGTCGTACTGGGTGCCGTCAGCAGCGACGGTCTTGCCATCCCCCCAGTGCTTGGGCAGGTCGAGCCGCAGATACAGCTCGATCAATTCCCGCTGCGCGGTTTCGAGACGCTCCAGGCTCAGATGCCGGCGGTTGACGAACGACATCATGTGCGGCGTGACCCGATCCCCCATGTGGCGGGCGGCCTGCGTGGGCCCCAGGTTGCAGCCCATCGCGAAAATCGTCAGGAGGTAGCGCTCGGCTGCATTGCGAATTTTCGGGTCGCTACCTGATAGCGGGCCGAAGTGCCGCGTGAAGTGGGTCCAGTGCTCGATGTTGGCCAGCACGTCCAGCAGATTGCGCGTCGGCATGCGCCGGAGCAGCGCCTGTTGCAGGGCGATCGCGCTGGCCGGGATCTCCCTGGCAATGGTCCGCTTGAGCACGGGTTCGCCGTCCTGGCCGATGGTGACGTGCTGGCGCTTGTCGGGAAAACTGGCATCCAGCGTACGCGCCGTGTCGGTCAGCCACTGGCGTAGATGCGACACGAAGTCCTGCGCGTTGGCCGGCATGTCCAGCTTGGCGCAGTATTCGGGCAGGCGCCGTTCGCATTCGCGCCAGGGCAGCAGGTGCACCCGGTAGTCAGCGAAGGCGTCGGAACCCACCACGCACAGGTCGCCCGAACGCAGCTCGTTGACCATATGCGAGAGCACGCACAGTTCCAGGTAGCGCCGGTTGGTGGGGGCGCCCTGGTCGTGGGAGCGGCGCACCAGCTTGCGCCAGCGTTCCGAGGCGAAGCTCACATCGACGTCGGCGGCAATCCATTCGCGATGCAGGGATTCATTGTCCAACACCACCGCAAGTGCCGCCAGCAGCGTGCGCGACTGGCTGGTCGACTCCCATTCCAGCACCTGCGCCAGGCGCAGCATCACGGAGCGGTGCGCGCGGAAATGCCGCCATAGCAGCGGTAGGTAATTGTTGCCGCTGAAGGCCCGCACCTCGGCGCAGCTCTCGCGCAGCGGCTCCAGATCGCCGGACGGCGCGAGGAAGCGGCGCACCTGCCGGCCGATCAGCGCGTCGTCCTGGCCATCGGCGACGATATCGACCACGCCGTCGAGCAAGGTGACCAGCTTCTCCATCTGCGCGCGCTGACGGGACTGGATGCGCTCCATCTCGTCGCGCGCCCGCTTGTGGATGGCGCCCATGCGACGGATGAACATCTCGGCGAGATCGTCGCGGGTGCGCACGCGCATATGGTTGAGCAAGGCGACGATCAGCGTGTAGCGCTTCTCCGGCAGGATCTCCCGTAGATTGGCCGCGTCCAGGCTCATGGCCTGGCTGGCCAGCGAGCGCAGCTTCGAGGCTGGCACGCCGGCGATGGCGCGTGAGAAATCGCCAAGACCGTCCAGTAAGGTCAGGTGTTCTATGAGTAGGTTGAGATGCTTGCGTGATGGACGGCGCGCGTGGCGCTTGATGTTGTTGTAGGCGGTCAGGCGGTTGGTCAATTCCCGGGTGAGAAGCCGGTCCAGCCGCTGCCGTTCCTCATCCGACAAGCGCCTTGCGACGCGTCGAAACAGGGCGGTCTGCGTGCGGGCGTGAATCTGCTCGGCAATGTTGTCCAGGGTGGAGAACGCTGGCAGTTCGATCTGGTGCAGGATCAGCGCATCGATGGTGGCGTTGATGATGTCCACCTGTTGGTCCATCGTTTCCGCGGCTTCGCGCGCGGCGCGGATCGTTACCTCGTTGGCATCGGTGCCAATATAGGGCTGGACGCCGAGAAGTTCGCGCACTGCCGTGTAATGCCGGTACAGCGTGGGGGACAGCTTGCGGTCATAGCCAAACGCGGCATCTGGCGCCAGACCAGCGCTGGCGCGCACCTGGTCGATCACGACGACGGGAATGCTGTCCAGGTTGGGGAAGTAATGCAGCTGCTGGAAGACCTTCAGCAGCACTAGCAAGCCAAGTCGCGGACCTTGTCCGCGGGTTGAGCGGGTGGCCCACTCCAGTTCCTCGGCATCCGGCGTGTAGCACGCCTGTAGCTCCTTGGTGGAGAAAACCTTCGGGAAACGCGGGTAAGCGGTACGCTCGACGGTGGCCATACAGGATCTCGGCAATCGCTGAAGGGCCAGCCAGTCTAGCCGAGGACGGTGGCAAAATTCTAGACCGGCGTTATAACCAACCGGAAGGTTTTTGCTTGTCTATATAACCCCATGACTTAAGATAGCCGATTGCCCGCATCTTGGCATGACCCCGATTTCTGGCCCTGCGCGGACGCATTACCGAACACGCACGATGGTCAAGTTGCATCTGGATATCATTGACGCTCGCCGAGCTCGATGCCGTCGCGGGAAAAGCGCCGGCGCCGATCCGACAGCGCGCCCGCGTGCTGACCACGATCCCCGGGGTTAGCGACTTGACCGCTCAAGTCCTGTTGGCGGAGATCGGCGGCGACATGACGCGCTTTTCCGATGCCGGCCATCTGGTGTCTTGGGCAGGCCTATGCCCGCGTAATCGGGATAGGGGCGGGCCTCGCGGCCCGGCCCCTCCCACACCACCGTGCGTACGGGTGCCGGCCGACCCTTGATCATCTGTTCGAGGTTCTGTACCCGCATGGAGATGTGGAACCAATCGAGAACGTACTCACAGCGGTCACCAAAGCCAAGTTGGGCAAACCGGACGGTGTCCCCGCCGTCCGACAGGAAGGTGACCGGCTGACTGGATTGCACACCTTCTCGTAGCAGGAAGTTCCACATGCGATCGGCCGGTCGGCGCTCCAGCTTGTGCCCGTAGGCAAAACTATGCCCGCCATCCTGATCCCGCAGGGACTTCCCGACGATCACTTCAAACCAGCCATCCTGGCGGCGCTGGTGGCCGGCCCGCCGAAGGTAGCCGCCGTCAATGCCGACCGCGCGACCGGACTGGGCTCTGGGATCTCGGGCGAGCGGACGCTCGCCTCCACCTCCGCCTGCTGCCGCGCGTCGGTGGCCTGCTCCGCTTCCAGCCGGCCACCGAGCTTGGCGACCTGGCGCGGGATCGAACTGGCTGCCGGTACATGATCGAGCGGCAATCCTTCCTGCAGGACGTTGACGTCAGACCATACGACAAACCGCCGATTCGGTTCCAGTCGCAGGTCGCCACAGTCGGGGCGACGAACGATGAGCACGACCACGGGGGCTGGTACTCACAGCGGAAACGGTAGTGCATCATGCCGTCGGTCGCTCCCAGTTCCACGTCAACAATGCGGCCAAGATGAAAGACCAATGAGGCCGTGAGTCACCGACCGTACCAACCTTATTCCGTCATGTTCCTTCAATTAGTTCTCCAAAAAGCTCCCTGACCTTGGACTTGGCATCCTTCAGCGCGATAAGGCCCTGCTCGGTGATTTCGTAAACCCGCCGATCACGTCGGCCGGTACGCTCATGACGTGAAGTGAGATAGCCCTTTTTTTCCAAGCCATGCAGCATTGGATACAAAGTTCCTGCGCTGATCTCGTAACCGTGGTGTCGCAACTCCTCGATGATGCCGAGGCCGAAGATGGGTTCCTCGGCTGCGTGGTGGAGGATGTGCAAACGGATCAGGCCACCATAAAGGTCTTTGTCTGTCATTCCCGAAGCTCACAGAACCGTGCTCAACAACCAGCCCGCAACACCACTGCCGACCACAACCAGCCACGGCGGCAGCTTCCAGAACATCAGGGCAACGAGCGCCACAAGGGCCAAACCAAAATCGTTTGGCGCGTGAATCGCGCTCGTCCATACCGGTTGATAGAGGGCAGCCAGCAGCAGGCCAACCACGGCCGCATTAATGCCAGACAGCGCCGCTTGCGTGCGGGGGTTGCGACGCAAGCGCTCCCAGAACGGCAATGCTCCCACGACCAGCAGGAAGGATGGCGCGAAGATTGCCAGCAGGCAGATAAGGCCGCCGAGCCAGCCAGTGGGTGCCTGGTTCATAGAAGCGCCGAGAAAAGCCGCGAAGGTGAACAGAGGGCCAGGGACGGCCTGCGCAGCACCGTAACCCGCCAGAAATGCGTCATTGCTGACCCAGCCAGTCGGCACGACCTCGGCTTGCAGCAAGGGCAGCACGACATGCCCGCCACCAAAGACCAGTGACCCGGCACGGTAGAAGGCATCCACCATCGACAGCGCCTGATTCGGGAACAAGGTTGTCAACAAGGGCAACCCCATCAGGAGGGCAAAGAATAGCGTCAGCCAGAACAAGCCAACGCGACGAGTGATGGCAATCGGCAACGGGTCATGCGCTGGCCCCTGCTGAGGCTTGAACAGCAACAGGCCAATGACCGCTGCAATGGCGATGACCCCCACCTGCCCCCAAGCGGACGGCACCAGAAGCACAAGGCATGTCGCCGCTGCCATGATGGTGATGCGCGGTGCGTCTGGACAAAGATTGCGAGCCATCCCCCATACAGCTTGCGCAACTACTGCAACGGCCACCACCTTCAAGCCATGCAGCACGCCAGCCGGGATCGCATCCCCGTAACTAGCCATGCCCAGTGCAAACAGGATCAGGGCAATCGCTGATGGGAGCGTGAACCCCGCCCAGGCGGCCAACGCCCCGGCATAGCCGGATCGGGACAGCCCGAGCGCGATCCCGACCTGACTGCTGGCAGGGCCCGGAAGGAACTGACAGAGGGCGACCAAATCCGCATAGCTTCGTTCGGTGAGCCACTGCCGCCGCGTCACGAACTCATCGCGAAAGTAGCCTAGGTGGGCAATTGGGCCGCCGAAAGAGGTCAGGCCCAGTCGGAGAAAAATCAGAAAAACAGTCCAAGGGCTGCGGTCAGTCATGGTGATGTCGGTCATGGTCACATCTTGCTATGTGGCAGAGTTGAGCCATAATAATCGAAATTCGATAACGAAATACGATAACGAAACAATCCCATCATGGAACTCGTTCTGATCGGAGTTGTGGCCCTATTAACATCCGGGCTGACGTTGTTCTCTGGCTTCGGCTTGGGAACGATCCTGATGCCGGTGTTCGCCCTGTTTTTCCCGTTGTCGCTTGCCATCGCTGCAACAGCCGTGGTGCATTTCGCCAGCAACCTCTTTAAGTTGGGGCTGATGGCCCGGCAGGCAGATTGGCCAGTCGTGGTGAAATTCAGCGTGCCCGCCGCCATGACGGCAATCCTTGGCGCACGCTCCCTCGCGTTCTTCGATCAGTTGCCGCCCCTCTGGCACTACACCATCGCAGGCTCAGGTTTTGAAATCACCGCCGTAAAAGCGGTCATCGGCAGCTTGATCGTGCTGTTTGCACTGCTTGAACTATCCCCTCGCTTTCAAGCGCTCGCTCTTCCAGCGCGCTGGCTTCCTGTTGGCGGGGCGCTCTCGGGCTTCTTCGGGGGGTTATCGGGCAACCAAGGTGCGTTGCGTTCGGCGTTCCTGTTGAAGGCGGGCCTGTCCAAAGATGCGTTCGTGGCGACAGGTGTTGTTTCGGCGGTGATCGTCGACGCTGTGCGCCTCGGGGTGTACGGCACCTTCATGCTTGCAGGCCAATTTTCACAGGCTCAGACACTCGCATTACCCGTTGTCGTGGGAACAATCTGCGCGTTCATCGGTGCTCTTGTAGGCAAGCGCATCTTGCAGAAGGTCACGCTGCGCACGGTACAACTCATTGTTGCAATAGCTATGTTAAGCATAGGTACTGGCTTGGCTCTTGGCTTGCTCTAGGGTCTTGCAGACTTCGGCTGGAAGTCTATGAGCATCCAGCAAGATCCCAAATAGCCATGGCGCCAATGCCTCGGCAACACGCGCCGGAACCTGCTTTCGGCGCAAAGGCACTTTGGCTGTCATCGGCCCTTGGCGTTGGGGGCCATCGTCATGCTGATGGCTATTCGGCAAGTGGAGCAACCCTTGGCCAAAGCGGCCTGAGCGGTCGGTAGCTGTGCGAGGTCTCTCCACGGCATTGTTGCATAAATCGAATTTGAAGGCGGAGCTACCCCTTTGAGTTGGAAATCAGGCAATGCGGACGGACTGCGGGCGAGAGAGCTCAGCCATGCGGTTGAGCACGCCCACACGGATTGCTACCTCGGTCGCCTGGGAACTGACCTCGCGCGCCCACGCATGGCTTCCGCTGGCCAAGGCGTCATCATGACGATGGGCAAAGGCGGCGTGGGCAAAACCACTGTCGCGGCCGCGGTTGCCGTGGCGCTTGCGAAGAAGGGCCATCGAGTCGTGCTGTCGACCACCGACCCGGCCGCGCATATCGCTGCCACCATTGACGGTGCACTTCCTGGTCTGACTGTGACCCGAATCGACCCCTCCGCGGAAGTGCGTCAGTACACGGAGGAGGTCCTCACCAAGGCTGGCCAGCAACTCGATGCCGCTGGGCGCGCGATGCTGGAGGAACACCTGGGTGCCGTGCACCGAGGAGATTGCCGTATTCCGAGCGTTTGCCCGCACCGTCGACGACGGCAAGGACGGATTTGTGGTGCTAGACACGGCCCCCACGGGCCACACTATCCTGTTGCTCGACGCGGCCGAGGCCTATCACCGCAAGGGGATATGCCCGAGGCAGTGCGGCAGTTGCTACCCCGACTGCGCGACCCCAGCTACACACGGGTGCTCATTGTCACCCTGCCGGAAGCCACGCCCGCTCATGAGGCGGAGCGTCTTGGCAAGGACCTGGCCCGCGCTGGTATCAAGCCCTACGCGTGGGTCATCAACCAGTCGCTCTTGGCGAGCGGGACAACTCACCCCGTGCTCTGCCAGCGCGGTGCCTACGAGGTGCCATTCATCCGTCGTGTCGTAGATGACCTGGCACAAGACTGCGCGCTGATACCGTGGCTCGCTGAGCCTCCTGTCGGCGTCACGGGCCTGGAGCATTTGGTCGCTCGGGAGCCTGGCCGCGCGTCTGATTCAGCCTCCGTGAGCTAACACCATGAAGACACTTCCTATCATTTGGCAGCGCCTCGTTTCTGGCGGGGAGACTTGCCCGCGATGCGCTGGTACCGGAGATGAAGTTGAGAGGGCCTACCAAAAACTTCGCGAGCAGTTGATGCCGTTGGGCATCGAGCTGGTATTGGAGACCCGGGAGATTGATGACGCCACCTTCAAAGCCAATCCTTCCGAATCCAATCGCATCCGGATCGCGGGAAAGCCGGTGGAGGAATGGGTAAATGCCTCAGTGGGCAGCAGCCTTTGTTGTTCGGTCTGCGGAGACTCGGAGTGCAGAACTGTCGACGTAGGTGGCGACACCTGCGAGGTTGTGCCCGAAGAATTGCTGGTTAAGGCCGGGCTCATTGCTGCACAGACGATCAATGCGACGAAGTAGGAACTGATGTGCCATCTGCTAGCTAGACGGCACCTTGGCGATCCGGCCAATGTCAGACTCTTGACCTTCCCCCTGTAGCAAGGTCGACAGTCTGTTCTTAATCCTCGGACGCGAATGCACTAACGTCCGGGATCAGGAGTGCGCTATGACTAAGTTGACCGCCCCTCCATTGGCGGAGGCCATCTATGCGACGTACGTACTGGCGTTGCGGCACGAGAATGACGGCGTCGCTGATCATCTGCTTTGTGCGCTCGAGTTATTGGCCTTGCAGTCGGGGGACAACACGCATCTGGACTCCGCCTACGCGTTAATTGAACGCTCCGCGAACACAAAACACAGCTTGCGACTTCGCGAGCGTACCAGCATTAGGTAGTAGCCGACGTCGGCAGGCCTTCCAGCATATAGGTCACCCGAAACTCTAGGGCCCTGAATAGCCGGCTCGCTTGTGCACAACTCGCATCCTCCTGCGACGTGCAGGCTTAGCCTCCCCTTGTCACGCAAAATTCATTTTGAAATGTTTCATGATTCGAATATAGTCGAATCATGAAAACAGATCACGCCCTCGAAGCGCTCGCCGCGCTCGCGCATTCGATACGTCTGTCCGTCTTTCGGCTGCTGGTAGAGGCCGGGCCCGAAGGGCTTCCCGCCGGTCGAATCGCCGAATTGATGGAAATGCCGGCGTCATCGCTATCGTTCCACCTGAAGGAACTGCATCGCGCCGGCTTGCTTTCCAGCCGCCAGGACGGTCGCTCGATCATTTACATGGCTCGCTTCGAGACCATGAACGCATTGCTGGGTTACCTCACGGAGAACTGCTGTGGCGGCAATCCGTGCTCTCCTGTGTCCAACTGCTCCGTTGCCTCCGAGACCCAATCATGAAACGCTTCCATGTTCACGTCAGCTCGCGGATCTGTCTGCGAGCATTCGTTTCTACTCAACACTCTTCGCAGCCGAACCGACCGTGGTGAAAGAAGACTACGCAAAGTGGATGCTGGAGGATCCTCGCGTGAACTTCGCCATTTCGGCGCGCGGAGCCGACGTCGGCGTGGACCACCTCGGGTTCCAGACAGATGAAGCGGGCGAACTGACAGAGTTGAAGCAGCGAGCCGAAGCGGCCGACATGGCGCTGCTCGACGAAGGCGAGACCACCTGCTGCGATGCACGCAGCGACAAGTACTGGCTGACGGACCCGCAGGGCATTGCCTGGGAGCACTTCCACACCCTTGGCAGGGTGCCGGTGTATGGCGAGTCGCGAAAGATCGATGACGCGAAGCCGGACTCCGCGTGCTGCGCCCGTCGCGCTCCGAAGGGCAAGCCGGTCGGCATTGCGGTCAACTCGACGTCGTCCTGCTGCTAAGGGTGCCCCATGAGCGAAAAGATCTACAACGTGCTGTTCATCTGCACCGGCAATTCGGCCCGTTCGATTTTGGCGGAAGGGCTGATGAACCATCTGGGCGAAGGACGCTTCCGTGCGTATTCGGCGGGCAGTCATCCAACGGGTGTGGTGAATACGCTGGCCTTGGCGGCGCTCGCGCGCCATGGCCTGGAGACCACGGGTTTCCGCAGCAAGAGCTGGGACGAGTTCTCGCAGGACGGTGCGCCTCAACTCGACTTCGTCTTCACGGTATGTGACAAGGCAGCGGGTGAAGTCTGCCCCGTGTGGCCGGGTCAGCCGATGACGGCGCACTGGGGCGTGCCCGATCCGGCAGCTTGCGAAGGTACCGACGCCCAGAAGCAGCAAGCCATCAATGACGTGGCGATTACGCTGAAGCGCCGCATTGAGCTGTTCCTGTCCCTACCTCTTCAGAAGCTGGACGCTGTCGCGCTTAAGAAGGCGGTCCAGGACATCGGAAAGAGCTAAGAAGCTCTTTGCCATACCAAACATTGCTTCGCAGCACCCATATGACTACTAACGTACTGATCCTCTGTACTCACAACTCTGCCCGAAGCGTGCTGAGTGAAGGCATGCTCAATCATCTGGCTAAGCAGTTTGGCCGCGATGTGCGTGCCTATAGCGCCGGAAGCTCGCCCAGCGGTCGTGTCAACCCGTTTGCCATTGAAGCGCTCAGCAATGCCGGCGTCGATGTGAGCGAATTTCGCAGCAAGAGCTGGGATGAGTTTATCGGTGAGAACGCCCCACAAATGCGCGTTGTCATTACCGTTTGCGATAACGCGGCCGATGAGGAATGCCCGTACTGGCCCGGTAGCCCTGTGAAGGTACATTGGGGCTACCCGGATCCATCCAACACGGAAGGCGGCGACGAAAAGAAGCGCCAGGCATTTGAATTGACCCGGCAAGCCATCGCGTACCGGATGCTGCAACTCCTGCTCCTTCCGCTGGACGATATGAGCAATGCTGAGCTTGAAGAGACGCTTCAGCATCTCGCGCGGAGCTAGTTTATGACGAAGATTGATCTGCCACGCCAGATCTCCGGGGAACTCATCGGCACGGCGCTGCTGCTTGCGGTGGTGATTGGCTCAGGCATCATGGCCGAGCGCCTGGCTGGCGGGAATGTTGCCGTTGCGCTGCTGGCCAACACGCTGGCCACGGTAGGTGGCCTTTACGTCCTTATCGAGGTGTTCGGCCCCGTCAGCGGTGCGCACTTCAATCCGGCGGTCAGCATCGTGATGGCGTTCCGGGCTGAGTTGCGGAGATCTGCCTTGGTTCCGTACATCCTCGCCCAGTTGACCGGCGCGGTATTGGGGGCCTGGTTGGCACACGCCATGTTCGACGTCAGCATCCTTCAGTTTTCGTCCAAGCTCCGCAGTGGGCCGGGCCAGTGGATTGCGGAGGCGGTGGCGACGGCCGGGCTGATCCTGGTCATCCTGCGCGCACCGGACGGGCGGGCCCCGGCAATGGTAGCCAGCTACATCGGCGCGGCCTACTGGTTTACTGCCTCCACGTCGTTTGCCAATCCGGCAGCCGCCTTCGGACGGATGTTCAGTGAAAGCTTTGCAGGCATTGCACCGACAAGCGTGCCCGGATTTATGTTCGCGGAACTGATCGGCGCGGGTATCGGGTTGCTGATTCATACCGCCTTGCTGCCACGTCCAGATGCGCCCGGACATCCAAACGTCATCGAGGCGTCTGGCCAGCACGCGACCCACAACGATTAATGCGGCGTCCGAAAAGTAGTGCGAGGCTAAGATTCATTGAGAAAGCACAATGCCTGTCACCATCTATCACAACCCAGAATGCGGGACGTCCCGCACACGCTGGCCATGATTCGCAATGCGGGCATCGAGCCGAATGTCATCGAGTATCTGAACATGCCACCGGATCGGCAAACACTGCAGCCGATGATCCGAGATGCCGGCCTTACGGTTCGACAGGCCATTGGGAGCATGCCAAGATACGGGCAATTCGCTATCACAAGGGCATAGCTCACCGCCGCTGTTGAAGTGGCATAGGCTGCGGCGTTATCCAACCCGGTAAAACTCCACGCTCTGCCCCGCATTGACCGCCCGCCGCAGCCAGTCGGGCATGTCGCCCTGACCGTCCCAACTCTGCCCCGCGGCGTTGCGGTAGCAGACCACTGGCGGTGGCGCGGGTGCGGGTGGCGGCGGGGGCGGAGGAGGCGGCGGATCGAAGCACCCCGCCGCTGCCAGCTCCTCCATGGTCAGCCCGTAGTCGGCCATCTCATTCTGGATCCAGCGGATCGCCGCCGCCCGCTCAGTTTTTGCTGTCATTGCTGTCGTCACTGCTGTCGCTGCCGCCTTCCGGATTCAGGACGCCGGCGTCCTGCTTGTCTTTCTGCTGTTCGTCCCGTTTTTCGCCTGGCGCCGCCTGCTCGGTCGGCGCCGGGCCGCCGGCCTTGCGCCGCCGCCCGCCGCCACCCTCGCTCCGCCCGGGTGGCGCCACCCGCAATTCTGCCAGCAGCTGGCGCGCCAGCGCTGCTTCGGCCTCGGCGCGCTCCGCGCGGCGCTGCGCCGCGCCCAGCTCCGCCTGCACCGCGTCCAGGTCGTGCGCCGCTTTGCGCTGCGCCTGCTCGGCGCTGGCGAGCCGATCGGCGAGCGCCGCGGCCTGGGCTTCGAGCCGGGCGCGGACTTCGGCCTGCGCCACCGCCGCATCGCGCGCCTCGCTGCGCGCCGCCACCAGCTCGCCGCGCAACGCTTCAGCCGTGCGCTCGCTCTGCTGGCGCGCGGTGCGCTCCGCGTCCAGTTCGCGCAAGGCGCGGCGCTCGCTGGCTTCGGCCCGTTCCTGCGCGAGGGTCACCGCCTCGCGGGCGCGTTCCAGCTCGGTCGAGAATTGGGTGCGCAGTTCCGCCAGCTGCCGGCCAGCGGCGTCCAGCTCCGCCCGCCCCGCCTCCAGCCGGGCCTGGGTCGCCGCGTGCGCCTGCCGCTCCGCCACCAGCGCCGCCTGCACGGCGTCGTGCGCGTCGCGCGCCTCGGCCAGCTGCGCAGAGACCGCCACCACCTCTTCCCTCGCGGCGGTGGTTTCGGCCCGGGCCGCGTCGCGCTCGGCCTCGGCGACGCTGGCCGCATGGCGGGCCTCGGCGCGCAGCGTGGCCAGCTCGCCGGTGGCGGCCTCGTTGGCCGCCTGCCAGATGGTCTGGACCGCCCCGGCCGCAATCTCCTTCAACGCATCCGGCAAGTCGGGATGGTCGATGGTCACGCGCGTGCGCCCGCGCAGTTCCTGCCAGAACGCCTGCAACACGTCGGCGGGCGTGCCCATGCTGCCCTTGCGCACCAGGCTGTAGAGCTTGTTGGCGGTGGGCGTGACGCCGTAGCGGAAGAACAGCAGGCCGCAGACCTCGCGGTACAGCGCGCGGGTTTCGGGAAAGCGGCCGCGCAACTCGGCCAGGTCGGCCTGTAGCGCGGCGTCGGTCAAATCCAGGTCGGCAGCGGGCATCGGGAGAAAAAACGGAAAAGGTGATGATAAATATTACACCGTAATACGTAACGAAGCTAATTCGACGAGCGATACTTTAGACATAACTGCGCTTATGTCTAGCCAAATGCTATAATGACGCAAATAGCATGTGATTCAATCGATACACCATGGAACTGCGCCCGATTAAACCTTTAGATAGTCTGGCCACGCCGCTTCCCTCCCCGCTCGAGCGCCTGCGCCTGGCCCCGGCGCTGTCTGGCGCGGCCGGCAGCAACCGCGCCCCGGCCAGTGCCACCCGCATCGCCGCGGCCGACGACCTTGCCGCCGTCGCCGCTTGGCTCGCGCGCTATGCCGACAGCGCGGCGACGCTGGCCACCTACCGGCGGGAAGCCGAGCGGCTGCTGCTGTGGGCCGTGCTGCAGCTGGGCAAGCCACTGTCGTCGCTCACGCACGAGGATCTGCTCACGTACGAGCGCTTCCTCGCCGACCCGCAACCGGCCGCACGCTGGGTGCTGGCGGGCAGCAGGAAGAAGCTCGCGCGCGGCCATCCGGACTGGCGCCCGTTTGCCGGAGCGCTGGCGCCTCGCAGCGTGCGCCAGGCACTGGTGATCCTGAACGCGCTGTTCGCCTGGCTGACCGAAGCGGGCTACCTCGCCGGCAACCCGCTCGCGCTGGCGCGCCGCCGCCGCGCGCCAGCGAAGGCACGCATCACGCGCTACCTGAGCCACGCGCTGTGGGAGACGGTGAAGGACACGGTGGCGGCCATGCCGACCGACACCGCACGCGAGCGCCTGCATGCGGCGCGCTGCCGGTGGGTGCTGACCGTGCTCTATCTGGGCGGGTTGCGCGCGGCGGAAGTCACCGGCACGGCCATGGGGGCGTTTTTCTGCCGGCGCGATGCGCAGGGCGCCGAGCGCTGGTGGCTGGAGGTCACCGGCAAGGGCAACAAGACCCGGCTGGTGCCGGCCACCGACGAGCTGATTGCCGAACTGGCGCGCTACCGGCGCGCCCATGGGCTCGCGCCGACGCCGCAGCACGGTGAGACGCGCCCGCTAGTGCTGCCCCTCATCGGCCGCGAAAAGCCGCTGTCACGCGGCGCGCTGCACCTGATCATGAAGGAAGTGTTCGGCATGGCAGCCGAGCGCCTGCGGGCGCGCGGGCCCGAGTGGGAGGCGCAGGCCGGCGTGCTGGCCAGCGCCTCGGCGCACTGGCTGCGCCACACCGCCGGCTCGCACATGAGCGACCAGCAGCTCGACCTGCGGTACGTCAGGGACAATTTTGGGCACGCGTCGATCTCGACGACGAGCGGCTACCTGCACAGCGAAGAGGATGCGCGGCACGAGGCGACGCAGGAGCGGCACCGGATCGGGTGGACCAGCGAGAGCTAGCCTTTTCCCTCGGCGGATAACAATGGCCCGCTTAATCCAAACTCAAGCAGGCGTCCCGGCCCATCCAGGTTCGGTCAGGCGGAATACATGGACCAGGCGAGGACTTCCAGCCTTCAACGCCACGCCTGCGTGAACTCGCTGATGACCCTCTCCAGATGGTTGCGCATTGCCGTCCGCGCCGCCGTTGCGTCGCGGGCCATTACAGCCGCGAAGATCCGTTGATGGTCTTGCTGCGAGGCCTCCCGCAGTCCGGTGGTATGGAAGTGTTCCTCGATCTTGCCCCACAGGGGATCGCTGCGCCCGCTGTCCCACAGTGCGGTGACCATATGCAGCAGGACCCTGTTGCCGGTCGATTCGGCAAGGCACAGGTGGAACTGGCGGTCCGCCGCCTCGTTGGCTTGCTTGTCGTCCATGTGCTCGCGCATCAGGCTCAGGGCCGAGAACATGCGGTCAAGGTCGCTGTCCTTGCGCTCACTGGCCGCCAGGCCGGCGACTTCCGATTCGATCAACGCCCTGGCGCGCAGCGATTCGATCGGCCCCGGCCGCCAGGGCAGTTCGAACGGCTCGGGACCGGGCGCGGGCGCCGCCGCACAGACGTAGATCCCCGAGCCGCCGCGCACTTCGACCAGCCCCTGGACCTCCAGCGCGATGATCGCTTCGCGCACCAGGGTACGGCTGACGCTGAACCGCTCTGCCAGGGTGCGCTCGGACGGCAGCCGCATACCGGCGGAGAACTCTCCGGAGGCGATCAGTGCATGCACCTGGCTGGCCAGGCTCAGATAAGACCTGTCTGTGGCAGCAGGCGGGTTCTCAACTATCGGACGGGTTGCAGGATCGCTTGTGGAATTTCGCATCGTAGGAAAGGCGGCGGCTGCCCAAGTCATCACCGATTAGACCACCTGCCACAAATACGCCGCATGGCAAGGCAGCGCCTGATACACCCCATGGTAAACCATGACGGCAAAATTGGGCAACCGGTTCATAATTGGTGAACCACGTTAGCCAATTTGGTTCACCAATGCTGCGAGGCGTCCGGTCCATGCCAGGCGCCGCATCCGATGGCAGGACCGAACGCCGCTGCCGCCGCGTGCTGCCTCAACAGAGTTGCCCCAAGGAAGCCCCACCCATGAAGATGTCGTTTCGCTGGTTTGGCACGTCCGACCCGATTCCTCTCGAATACATCCGGCAGATTCCGGGCATGACCCATATCGTCTCGGCCATCTACGACGAACCCGTTGGCGAGGTATGGCCGCTGGACAAGATCCTGGCACTCAAGTCCGCCATCGAGGCGGCGGGCTTGCAATTCAAGGTGGTCGAGTCGGTCCCGGTCCACGAGGACATCAAGCTTGGAAAGCCGGCGCGCGACCAGCTGATCGCCAATTACCAGCAGAACATCAGGAACCTGGCCGCCGCGGGCATCGAAGTCATCTGCTACAACTTCATGCCGGTGTTCGACTGGACGCGTACAGAACTGGCGAAAAAACTCGATGACGGCTCGACCTGCCTTGCCTTCAGCACCCGGGAGGCCGAACAGATCGACGTCAGCCAGGGCATCGCCCTGCCCGGCTGGGATTCCAGCTATCAGCCAGGCGAGCTGCAGGCGCTGCTGGCCGAATACCGCGGCATCGACGAAGCCAGGCTCTGGGAGCATCTGGAGCATTTCCTGCACGCGATCATTCCCGTGGCACAGGAGTGCGGCATCAAGATGGCCATTCATCCGGACGATCCGCCGCGCCCCATCTTCGGACTGCCGCGCATCGTCAAGGACCGCGACGACCTCGCGCGCATCCTCGGGATCGTCGACACCCCGGCAAATGGCCTGACGCTGTGCTCGGGCTCGCTTGGCGCCGGCCCGCAGAACAACGTCGAGGCGCTGGTGCGCGAGTTCGGCGGCATGGGCCGCATCCACTTCGCCCATATCCGCAACGTCAAGATCACGCAGCAAGGCGACTTCGAGGAAACCGCTCACCTGTCGAGCTGCGGATCGCTGGATATCGCCGCGATCGTCAAGGCGTACCACGACGTCGGCTTCCAGGGCTATTTCCGCCCCGACCATGGCCGCATGATCTGGGGCGAGACGGGCAAGCCGGGATACGGCCTCTACGACCGGGCACTTGGCGCGGTCTATATCAACGGGATGTGGGAAGCGATGGAAAAGACGGCCTGAAGCGCCGTGGGCCTGCGGCCCTGTCAAAACATAATCGGAGACCTGTCATGACTATCAACAAGAAATCGGCCGTGAATTCGCGCCGCTCGGCGCTGATCCTGGGCCTCGCCGCGCTCGGCCTTGGCACGCTGATGCCGACGGCCGCCTGGGCCCAGACCGCCTGGCCGACCAAGCCGGTGACGCTGCTGGTCGGCTTCCCGCCCGGCGGCCAGACCGACTTCGCGGGGCGTGCGCTGCTTAGCGGCCTGCAGAGTTCGCTCGGCCAGTCGTTCGTCATCGACAACAAGGCCGGCGTGAACGGCAATATCGCCTCCATAGAGGTAATGCGCGCGGCGCCGGACGGCAACAAGCTGCTGGTAGGCAACGGCTCGATGACGATCATGCCGCATGTCTACACCAAGCTCGGCATCGTCGACCCGCAGAAGCTGACGCCGATCGGCGTGATGCTGCAATCTCCGCTGGTCCTCGTCGTGCCCGCCAGCTCGCCCATCAAGACCTACGCGCAGTTCGTCCAGGAGGTGAAGGCGCGGGACAAGTCGGGCAAGACCGTCGACTATGGCTCGGGGGGCACCGGCGCGCTGCCGCATGTCACGATGGAACTGCTGCGCGAGCGCATGGGCGGCCCGAAGATGAACCATGTGCCTTACAAGGGCAGCAGCCCGGCGATGGTCGACCTGATGGCCGGACGACTGGACGCGATGTTCGATGCAACCTCGGTCGTTGCGCCCTTCATCAAGTCAGGCCAGTTGCGCCCGCTGATGGTCACCGGACCCACGCGCGTGGCAATGATCCCGGATGTGCCGACGGCTACCGAGAGCGGCATCAAGGACTTCACCATCATCTCGTTCATCGGCCTGTACGGGCCGCCGGGCCTGAGCCCTGACATCGTCAGGAAGGCCAACGGCGCCCTGAATACGGCGCTGAAGGACCCGGCCGTCGTCAAGAGCATCGTCGATCGCGGCGACGAGCCCGGTGGCGGCACACCGGAGCAGCTCGCCACCCTGACCCGCACCCACTACAAGATATGGGGCGACGTGGTGAAGGCAAACAACATCACGGCTGATTAAGACCGCACAGGCGATGCACCTGCACGTGGCCCGGTAAATCCATTTGCCCGGCCACGGGACACGCCTTGTCCAGCCAGCTTGCTTGACGCAGGCAAGGTTGACAGAAGGTTCCGGAAGGCACCTCACCGGTGCAGTTCTGCAGGCCGTTGGTCACCTTGCAGCCCACGCTGCCGACCTCCGCCAGGCTCACCGCAACGCCCGCCCCTGTACCCGGAGCGCATGGCGGTTGGCCAGACCCTGCTCCATGGCGTCGAACATCACCGCGCCGGCACGCCAGCCTTGCGCGCCGGGTTGACGCACATGGGCGCGACCATCGACTCCACCTTGGCATGGTGTCTCCTGACCGGGAGGCGCTTGGCCGCGCCTTCGCGGCCCACACCGTCCCGTGCGGACAGGCGAGGCTCAACCGCGCAACGCTGCGTCGAAGCCCAGCCAGACGTCATGCAAGCCCGCGCGGTGCGCCCGGCACGTGGCGGCCACGGCGCGCACACCTGACACCCCTGCCGCAGCGTGCGGACGTGTGATAAGCGCGGCTAATCAGACCGCGTGCCGCGCGTACACGACATACACGCCAAAGTGCGGGGCAAGCCGCGCATGCGGGCACCGTGCCGCGGCTTATCAGCCGGCGCACCCGATCTAATTGGCCCTTCCGCGCGGCAGCGACCACACTGCAACGCAAGGACCGGCATCCAACCGGCCCGCCCGATGCCGATACAGATACAGGCACCGGCCCGACCTGAAGCTGACCTGAACCTCATGGAGTCCATCATGACCAAGCAGACCAACCGTTTCGTCCCCCTGCTCGTGGCTGCCCTCTCGGGACTGGCCCTTGCCGCGCCCGCGATCGCCGCCGGCGGCCATGCCGATGTCTACAGCAACGGCGGCAGGATCACCGCGCAGCGCGATGTCTTCACCCAGGGCAACCGGATTGGCGCGCGCGACGTGTACACGGACGGCGCGCGCGATATCCACCGTCCTCGCAACGCCTTCTACGACGGCGCCCGCAGCGCCCCGTACGACACCTTCAGCCAGGGCGCCTGAAGCGGCGCGCCGCAGCGCGTGGCGTGGCCCGCGGGTGCCGCACATTCAGTGCGGACGCGCGGCCCCGACGGGGCTATGCCTCGTCGGCGGCCTGCGCCCCATCGAGCCGCTGCTGCGCCCGCCTCGCCTCTTCCGCGGTGATGTCGAGGAAGTCCAGGATCAGCGCATTGGTCTCGCTCTTGCGGTAGAACTGATGCACGACCAGCGGATCCAGCCCGTCGATCAGGCGGTAGACCAGGCCCTGGGCCACCGCGGAGAACACATAAGTTGCCCCCAGCATCACCCCGAGGCCCTGCTCCACCAGCGCGATGCCCATCTGCGCCTGCATGGTTTCGTAGACGAAGTTGGGGGTGAAGTGATGTCCCTTGCAGCGCGCTACCAGCGCGTCGTACAGCGGTGCATTGACGGCGCGCGCCGGCACGACCAGCCGCTCGGCGGCCAGGTCGTCCACGCGCAGGCGCGCAAGCGAAGCCAGGCGGTGGTCCTTGCGCATCAGCAGCGCCCAGCCGGATACGAGCAACGGATCGAGGCCCAGCACATCCCCGGGCGGCATGTCACTGACCGGGACCGCGAAACCGACATCGATCTGCTCGCGCAGCAACGCGTCCATCTGCTGCGCGCCGTTCATTTCATGCCGGACGATCTTGACCTCTGGATAGAGCGCCTGCAGCCGTATCAATGCCGGCGGTACGAACGGCAGGTTGGTGTACTCGACCATACCCAGCGACAGCTCGAACGCCTGGTGCTCACCGGCCTCGCGCGCGCGCCGCAAGGCCAGGTCGATCTCGGCCAGGGCCCGGTCGATGCCGTCGCGCAGGGCCACCCCGGCCGGGGTGAGCGCGACTTGGCGGCGGTCGCGCATGACCAGTTGCACGCCGACCAGTTCTTCAAGCTTTGCCAGTTGCTGGCTGAGTGCGGGTTGGGTCACGAAGGCCAGTTCGGCGGCCCGGCCGAAATGCAGTTCCCTGGCAAGGATCAAAAAATAGCGTAGCTGCCGCAGCTCAAGAGCTCTCATGATGTGCGCGCCTCTCCGGCCATGGCCGCTCCCGGCGCGCCACTGCGTGGCCGATCCATGCCGGCGCAAGGGAGACACGAACTATCGTAGGTGCCTGCCCGTGGCTGGCGCAAGCCGCAATTGGCCGCCGCCTGACCTACAACTTCCGGGATCGCGCACTACAGACCATGCACGCTGACGCCAACCGCTTGCAGCAACAGGATAGCGTTCATTAGCAGTACGCCTCCGGCGCAAAGGCTTGCCACGCCAATGATCAAGGTACGGTTCCGATACCGGCCCATGAATTCGGTTCTGGACGTGAACCAGATGAGTGCGATCATCGGAAACGGCAGGGCAAGACTGAGCACTACCAGACTCATGACGAGAGTTTGTGCCGCGTTTGCACCCAGCGCTATCACGATGAAACTCAGGATCATTGGAATTGTGCGTCGCAGCCAGATCGGCATCTGCATACCAACGAAGCCTCGCATGATTGCCTGCGCGGCCTTCTCGCCCACGGCCGAACTGGATATTCCCGAGGCGACCAGAGACCACAGGAAGATCCCCGCAGCAGCGATGCCGAGAAACGGAGCGAGCGTATCGTATCCCCCCTCGATTTTCGCCAGGACAGGATGCCCCTCGTGAAAGGCGCCAGCCGTCATGATGACCATGGCCATGTTGATTAACCCGGCTACCGTCAATGCCGCGACGATTTCGTAGTTGGCATATTCCAGCAGCTTCTCATGCCCGGACTCAAGCTTTGCCCAAGAGCGCCCTTGGCCAAGCCCGGAGTGCAACAATAGTGCGTGCGGCATGATGGTCGCTCCAATGAGGCCTGCAGCGAACGTCACGGTTTGCGCATCGGACGGTTCAAACCTGAACAGGTGTGGCACAGCGCCTGCCCAGGCAATCGAGGCAACGAACAATTCAGCGAGATAGGACAAACCAATGATGCCGACCAGGGTACCGATCACCACCTCGAGTGGACGGTAGCCGCCCTCCGCGATGATGCGTATGAGATATGCCACAATCGCCATGACGATCATGCCGACCAGAAGCGGCAAGTGAAATAGCACGCTCAGACCTATCGCGCCACCCAGAAATTGGGCCACGCCTGTAGCCATCGCGGAAATTTCACTGATCACCCACATCAGGTAAACCAGCGGCTTGGGAAAATGACCGCGGCAGAGTTCCGCGAGATTGTGCCCCGTGACGATTCCGAGCCTGGCGGAAAGCGACTGGAACAACATGGCAACGGCATTTGCCAGCAGCACAATCCAAAGCAATGAATAATCGTGGCGCCCGCCAGCAGGTGTATTTGCCGCAAAGTTCCCCGGATCCATATATGCGACCGATACGATCACGGCAGGCCCGAGGAATGGCAGGAATCCGGACAGGCGGTTCTGGCGCCCCTTCAACGTGGCATCCATCACGACATCCATAACCACTTGTCCCCAGCTGTCATTCATTCTCCCCTTCAATTAATTGTTCTGCGGCAACGGTGCAGAGTGGAATACCTGGTGGCATGCGTAAAGCAATATTTGACGAAGGCGCCATCGCGGAAAGCGAAGTACGGGTAGCCGCCGAACGGCACGTCATGCCGGGCCGTGGCAGGCGCGGCATGACCTGTTACCGGACCGTTCCGGCTTGCCTGCGGCTAGAACTTGTGCCGAATGCCCACGGCCGCGCCGAACATATTGGTCTTGCCCTGGCCGAGCACATAAACGTTTGAAAAGCCAAGGCTTGCCGAATGAAGGTCCAGTCCGGCGTTCTTGGCATACGCCGTGGTGAGATAGACGTCGGTACGCTTGGACAAGGAGTAGTCAGCAATGAACAAGACTTCCCACGGATTGGCCGGGTGCACCGTCGGAGCGGCCGGCGTCACCTTCATGGTGCGCAGGTCCTGGTAGTAGTAGCCCAGCGAGAGCTTCAGCACCGGGGAAATCGCGTAGATTCCTCCGATCCACCAGAGATTGTCGTGCAACGCCACCGTGCCGTCGGGGAACTGGTTCCTGCCCCACCGGTATCCCGCCATGATCGTCGCGCGATCGAAGGCATAGTTCACGGCCCCCGCTGCTTTCCTGAACTTGCCGGTAGCGCCGGTCGCAGGCGTGATCGTCGGCCTGTATTCGTCGTAGGCAACGGTGGCGGAGAAGCTTCCGTTCGCGTAGACCAGCGAAGCGCCATAGCCGATGTCACGCATGAATTGGCCCGGCACTTCGCCAGCCCCGGCAACGCCGTTCCCGAAAGACCAATACCCCTCGCCGCTGAAGCTGCCGAATTTCCCGGCATATTTGACCGTATTGTCAGACCGGTAATTAACAGGCTGCTGAAATACCTCCAGCGGAAGTCAGCGCGACAGCCGGGTGAAGCGTTGATTTGAGGATCCCATCCAACCTCACATTTATGCGCGGCGCAGACACCTTCTCCGAAAGCCTGTTCACCATGCGGAGGCTGGATGATTTCGTGCCAAAGTCCCACCCGCTGCGCTCGATCCGCACTATGGCCAACCTGGCGCTGGTGAAGATGAACCGGTTGTTCGCGCAGATGTACGAGGCCGACATTAAGGGCGGCCGGCCCAGCATCGCGCCGGAGAAGTTGCTGCGGGCCATGCTGCTGCAGGTGCTCTACAGCATTCGCTCCGAACGCCAGCTCATGGAGCAGACGCAATACAACCTGCTGTTTCGCTGGTTCATCGGGCTGTCGATGGACGATACAGTTTGGGTGCCCACGGTCTTTACCAAGAACCGCGAACGGCTGATCAAGCATGATGCGGTGATCGAGTTCTTCAACGAAGTGCTGGCCATCGCGCAGAAGAAGGACTGGCTGTCGGGCGAGCACTTCAGCGTCGACGGCACGCTGATTCAAGCGTGGGCGGGCCACAAGAGCTTCGTGCGCAAGGATGGCGGCGACGAAGACGACAACGACGGCGCCAACTTCAAGGGTCGCAAGCGCGGCAACGACACGCACGAGTCCAAGACCGATCCCGATGCCAGGCTCTACCGCAAGGGCAAGACCGCCAGTGCACTGCGCTACATGGGTCATACCCTGAGCGACAACCGCCACGGCCTGGTGGTGAGCGCGATGGTCACCAATGCGGACGGACATGCCGAGCGCGAGGCCGCCAAAGTCATGCTAAATGATGCCAGGCAGGTGGCTGAGGACCTGGATGTGGAAGTCACCGTGGGCGCGGATAAGGGCTACGACGCCGAAGAATTCATTCAGGCATGCCTGGAGATGAAGGTGACGCCCCACGTGGCACAGAACACCTCGGGGCGGCGCTCGGCCGTTCCGGACGAGATCGCCAACAGCACCGGTTATGCGATCTCGCAGCAGAAGCGCAAGTTGATCGAACAAGGCTTTGGCTGGGCCAAGACCGTGGGGCGCATGCGCCATGTGATGGTGCGCGGCCTGAAGAAGGTTGACCAGATGTTTGTGCTGAGCATGGCCGCCTACAACCTCGTGCGCATGCGCTCGCTGGGACAAATCCGTCCGCAGTTGCCGTAATCGCGGTAATGAGGCCGGAATCAGGTACCAAATCGCTGATAAAGTCGATGCAGTGACGTTCGGCTTCCGGATTGTGAAAAATCACAAACCAATCAGCCTTGCAGGGGAAGCTTCGCCGCTTGCGCGGCGAGTACTTCAGCAGCCTGTTAAGGCCGGTCATGACATCCAGTGGCTCATACTGGTAAGCGTATGCGCCCGGCGAGAAATTGGCGAGTGCAGTGCCAAGGGGGGTGTACTGCCGTCCGAACGTCAGCGCGCCGAGACTACTGGACAATCCGACGAAAGCCTGTCGACCAAACAGGCGCCCGCCCTGCATGGATTTCCCGTCGTCCAGACTGAAGCCGCTTTCGAGCACGAACAACGCCTGTACGCCTCCTCCCAGGTCCTCCACGCCGCGCAAGCCCCAGCGAGATGCCGACATCCCCCCGCTCTGCAGCGCGACGCGGTCATGCCCCGGGCCGACGGACACCTGTCCCGTCACGGGGTTTACGGTCGGCTGGCCAGGGGCGATGTTGGTGACGTACTCGACGTTCGCATCCACGACCCCATAAAGGGTTACGGTAGTTGCCCAGGTATCGGGCGCTACAGTTCCCAGCGCACTCAGTGCCATCACCGCATACAGCGATCGCTTCATGTTCAGTGTCTCCAGATTTATTAGATATTGTCAGTTGCTGCACCACCACCTCACGCCCCCTCACTTCGAAAGCACATTGCAAAAAGTAAGGAGAAGCAAGTTCCTCCCTCAGATCACTCAATCGATCTTCTCGGCCATTTCCTCATCAGCCGGCACAACTGTTCCAGCCGCTTCCTGGGAAACAGCGGACCTCGTTTGCCCTGTGGCGCAGGCAAGGCGCGCGAATAGTTGGGCCAGGGCGGCGATGCTCGCAGGGTCGCCCTCCTTCGCATAGCCCAATACATAGCGATCCGGGCGGACGAACATCACGTCCGCGCCGGCACTGCGCATGATGTCCTCCAGGATCCCGGCATCGTCGCGGATGACGGCATCATTGCAGCCCGGCTCGGGTGGCTCGATGAAGTCGTCGATCCTGGGAACGATCCTCACCCGCCGATATGGCACACCGGTACGCTCGAAGAGCTGGCCGAACCCGGTCAAGCTCGCGCCCGGCAGCATCAGCATGGCGAACCCGGACCCGAGCACCTCGTCGAGTCGAATGCGTTCGCCGTGATAGAGCTCGACCCATGGCTGAGGCAGGAGCTGACCACCCGGAGCGGAGGCGCGTCTTGCGTTTCCCGCTGAGAAGAATCCGCTCAGGAAGCGCGGCTTCGGCTTGAATCGCAGATGCAGGATGTAGTCACGCACGGGACGGTAGGTGCTGACGAGCCTCAGCGTTGCCTGCATCAGGATTGCACTGGCCACGGATGTCGGCTGCATGAACCTGCCGATGCGCATGGCCATGCGGATCAGCGCCCACGCATGCGGGCGACGCTCTTCCTCGTAGCTGTCGAGCAACGGCTCGCCCAGGCGCCCATGCACGACCGCGGCGAGCTTCCACGAAAGGTTTGCAGCATCGCGCACGCCGCTGTTCATGCCCTGTCCGGCAAAGGGCGGCGTCAGGTGCGCCGCATCGCCGGCCAGGAATACGCGCCCAGTTCTCCAGCGCTCGGCGACGCGCGCGTGAAACGTGTAGACGACCTTTCTAGCGATCGGCAGGGCAGCGTCCGCCGGGTCCCGAGCGCGGATCCACTGACGGATCCGCGCTTCATCCAGCACATCCTCCGCACTTTCATGGTCGTGCAGCATGAACTCGTAGCGCAGCGTGCCATGCGGCCCCGGCAACCGGATCGCCGGCCTTGCAGGGTCGCAGAAGGTCCTGGTATGACGGAACGGCGAGGTCCGTCCGGTCAGGTCGACGATGAGCCACCGTTTGCCGTAGGTCTTGCCGGCAAGGACGATGCCGAGCTGTTCGCGGATGCCGCTTCGCCCGCCATCACAAGCCACCAGCCAATCGCACCGAACCTGCTTGATCTCGCCTGCATGCGACAGTTGCAACCGAACGCCGTCGCCGTAGTCAGTGAAGGCAACCGATTCGTGGTCGAACTTTAATGCTACGTGCTCGAACCGCTTCAGGTTGTCCCGTAGTTGCGCGACGAGGACCTGCTGGCGGAAGGCGTTCCGCTTCGGAAAGCCGTACTCGCTGGCGTTCGGCTCGACCCGCGCGAACTCCTTTCCGCGCCAGGAGTAGTACCACGTGCCGTAGCCCCTGACTACCTGCTCCAGTACCGATTCGACCACGCCCGCAGCCTGCAGCGTGCGCAGGCTTTCATCGTCAATGCTGACCGCGCGCGGCTCATCGACAACGTCCGAGCCGCGCTCCACCAGCAGCGTCCGGACTCCATAGGTGCCCAGCAGATTCGCCAACGTCAGTCCGGTGGGGCCGGCTCCGACGATTACCACCGCATAGTGCGGCGCGTTTCCGGGCTGAGATGCTGCCGCCCGAGAGGCTGGTGAACTCATGCCGCGGCACTCCTTTCAATCGGGTTGCGCAACGTGCCAAGCCCTTCAACGCCTACCTCTATGACGTCTCCCGCCTTCATGAAGACTTGGGGCCGACGCTTGTGCCCGACACCGGCAGGCGTGCCAGTCGAAACAATGTCGCCGGGCCGCAGCGCGAAAATCGTGGACAGGTAGTGCACGAGATAGCCCGGATCCCACACCATCTCCCGGAAGTCGGCCTGCTGCATCAACTGCCCATTCAGCCGCGTAGAAAGCCTCATGTCGCCCGGCCGCTCGATTTCATCGGCGGTCGTGATCCAGGGTCCGATGGCACTGCTTTTCTCGAAGTTCTTGCCGGCCGGTACACTGTGCTGCTGCCAATCGCGAACCGATCCGTCCATGACGATCGTATAGCCGGCGATATGCTCGCAGCCCCGCGCCGCCGGAATATCGCGCCCGCCCTTGCCGATGACCAGTGCGACTTCGCCCTCGAAGTCATACATGTCCGATATGTGGGGCGCGGCAAGCGTTTCGCCGTGCCCGACAAACGACTCCTGGAATTTGGGAAAGATCGACGGAAAGGGTGACGGCTCGCGTCCGACCTCGCGTTGATGCTCGCCGTACGCCCATCCTATGGCGATGACCCTGGATGCCTTGCCGGGCAGCGCGGGCAAGTACCGGATCGCATCCAGGGGAGTTGCCGATGCCGCGGCCTCCTTCTGCGCTGCGCGCGCTTCTGCAAGCAGATCCTCCGTCAGGATGTCCGCCAGGCACTGGCAACGGCCACCAAAGAACAGACCGAGGTCTATGAACCCATCTTCCGTGATCGCCCCGTACCGGGCGACGCCACCCACGCTGACATTGGCCAGGCGCATATCGTCTCCTCGTGCTTCCTGCAAGGAAGCTGTCGCACAATCGTTACTCTTGGTGAAGCGCCTAATCCCTGACGAAATCCCTGATGACCGACTTGTGCGTGATTCTCCAGGCGCCATCCGTCAAGACGAGCTCGTCCGTATACCGTCCCACCAGATGCGGGGCACTGAAGCAGGCCGGCGATGTATCGCAGTTGGACTGCTCCCGGTACACCGTCACGTAGCTGCGGACCGTGACATGGGAAGCGTCCCGCCGGGTCATGCGAAAGTTGGACAACACGTGCCGCACGCGGATGTCGGCAGGCATTGCCTTGGCCAGCTCACGAAGGCCCGCGATGCCGTCGACTGCGCCATCCGCGCGAAGCCACGTGCCATCCGGATCCAGGTATGCCTCCATGGCATCGAACTCGCGTTGATCGAAGTGGGCCATGAAGCTCACCACGGTGTGTTCGCATGCCAGACGTGTCCTGACGTCGATCGTTTGTGTTTCTCCTAACATATTTTTCATATTTTTTTGTCAATTTATTGAATGACAATAGTGGAATAAATCAGGTAATTTTCCGGACCTTTCTTCAACTTCTGAGATACGCAACGCCCCAGAAATTTCCGGTTTTCTGGCAATGCTCCCATTTTCCGGCTGGCTTGAAATCCGGAACCACTTCCAGCTCCGCCGAGATCTCCAGCCAGTTGCGGTCCGGATCGCGGATCATGATGAAGAGGTTGTTACCCGGGCCATGGCGTCCGGGCCCCCAGTCCAGCGGAATGTCCAGCGTCCCAAAGTGATCTGCCCAGTCTCGGATCAGCGCCCAGTCGCCTGCCTCGTAGCAGTGATGGTCAAAGGATTTCTTCGGCGCCAGGAACACCGCGATGATGTGATGCTCGTCCCCGGCGCGTAGGAATGCGGTCCGCACGCGGCCATCGTCGGAGCAAACCACATCGCTCGTTCGCAATCCCACCACTTGCTGGTAGAACGCAAGCGCACGATCGATATCGGTCGTCCCGATGGCGAAATGCTGGAGCCTGGCCTTCATGCCGTCGCCGGTATCCTCACGTGTGGCATGGCCGAAAACGAGCCGGTTTCCATCCGGGTCGACAATGGAAAAGGCCTCCCCTCCGAACAGGCTCGGCGGGGCCGTTTCGATCGCCACGCCTTCCTCCGCAAGCCGGGCCCGAAACTCTCGCAGCGCCTGCCGCGATGGCAGATTGAGCGCGACGAAGTTCAGCGTTCCCTTCGCGCCGGGAACGATCAGTACGCGGCGCTCGCGTCCGGTGCATTCGAACGCACCGCCCTCTCTCGCCGCGACCGAGAGGTGAAGCGCATTCGCATAGAACGATGCCAACGACCCGGGATCGGGACTGCCGATCGACAGGTGGTCGAGGCTTGCCTGCAGATTTCTCATCTTTACATCTCCCGTTTCCTGAAGCATGAAATTCGCGCGTATTTGTCGTGCAGCGGATTGATTGGACGATACTGAATCAGTATGATTTCTTCTATGCCATGGTTGGTAATTTCGCTATTCCCGGAACCGAATATGACTGAATCTCAGCGAACCGCTGTCGATCTGCAGCATCTGAAGATTTTTCTGGAATTGTTTCGCCAGCGTAGCGTTTCGCGCACCGCGGAGACACTCGACACGACGCAGCCGCGCATCAGCATCGCGCTTGGGAAACTGCGCCAGCACTATCGGGACCCACTGTTCGTCCGCAGCGGCCAGACGATGCAACCCACGGTGCGCGCGATCGAGTTGTCGCGTCCCCTGCTCGAGGCTGTTCGCCTCATCGACCAGTCGGGGGAGACAGTGCCGGAGTTCTCACCGCAAGACGCTTCACGGAAGTTTCGCGTCGCGTTGGCGGACGCGGGCACCTTGGTGACGTTGCCGGGAATCGTTGAGTACCTGCGCCGGCAAGCGCCGCATCTGACGCTTGATATCCGGCCCCTGGACCTTGAAACACCGGAACGCATCGAGCACGGCGACATTGACCTGGCCATCGGCTATATGGGCCAGAGCAAGCGCGGGCTGTATCGGCAGGTGCTGTTCAAAGACAAGTTCGTCTGCCTGCTGCGCACCGACCATCCACTCGCGGGCGCGGCCATTGCGACCTCGGCCTACGCCGCCTCACAACACATCCTGGTCGACGGAAATGGCAGCTCCCTCGCCCTGCTGAGGCGCGCTTTCCGCGATGCACGCATCGCTGTGGAGACGGCGGTGGTAACACCAAGCTATTTCGGAATACCGGAGATGCTGGCTGCAACCGACCTGATCGCAACGGTTCCCGAGCGGCTGGCTGCCGTGCTGCTGCGGAACCATCCCCTGACAACCGCCCCGGTACCCATTTGCACGCCGACGTTCAGCATTTCGCAACATTGGCATCCGCGGTCGCAGCATGACGTGGCACATGCCTGGCTGCGCAAGAGCATTCTCGAGATGAACAGGTCCTGAAGGAAAGAGCGCGGACTGCCGTGCAAGGCAGCCGCGCGCCTGTCCTGGGCCTGGCTCGATCAGGCCAGTCTCATCCGCAGGCCTTACAGGCCCGGAACGCTTACACCAAAGGTTTGAAGCAGCAGGATGGCGTTCATGAGCAGGACGCCCAGCGCCGAAAAGGTCGCGATGCCCACCACCAGCGGCCGGTTCCGGTATCGGCCCATGATGTCCGCGCGGGACGTGAACCAGACCAGTGCGATCATCGGGAACGGCAGTGCAAGACTGAGTATCACCTGGCTCGTGACGAGCGCCTCTGTCGCATTCACGCCGAGCGCCACCACGATGAAGCTCGGGATCATCGTGATCGCCCGGCGTAGCCAGACCGGAATTCGAAACCCGACGAAGCCCTGCATGATGATCTGCCCGGCCATCGTCCCCACCACCGAGCTGGATATTCCCGAGGCGATCAGCGACAACAGGAAGACTCCCGCCGCAGCAATGCCGAGAACGGGTGCAAGGGTGTGGTATGCCGTTTCAATGCTGGCAACGTCGGGATGGCCAGCGTGAAAGGCACCGGCCGCCATGATCACCATCGCCATATTGATCACCCCCGCCGCGGTCAGGGCAACTACAACTTCGTAGTTTGAGGAGCCCACCAGCTTCGCACGCTCGGATTCCGTGTTGACGCTGACGCGGCCTTGCGTGAGCGCGGAATGCAGGAAGAGCGCATGGGGCATGACCGTAGCGCCGATAATACCCACGGCAATGGTCACGGCTTGCGCATCCGGCAGTTCCGGCTTGAAGAGGTGCACCGCAACACCTGCCCATTCAATGGGAACGATGAACAGTTCGGCGATATAGGACAGGCCGATGATGCCGACCAGCGCGCCGATGACTATCTCCAGCGGCCGATATCCGCTTCGCTCGAAGAGCAGGATTGCATAGGTCACGATCGCCGTGATGGCCATGCCGGCAAGAAGCGGCAGATTGAAGAGCAGGCTCAACCCGATCGCGCCTCCCAGGAGTTCTGCCAGGTCCGTGGCCATGGCGGCAACTTCGCTGACGACCCATATCAGGTAGACCAGCGGCTTCGGCAAATGGTCGCGGCACAGCTCCGCGAGGTTGCGGCCAGTGACAATCCCCAGCTTTGCCGACAGCGATTGGAATAGCATGGCGATCACATTGGCCAGCAGGACGATCCACAGCAGCGAATACCCATAGCGGGCGCCCGCCTGGATATTGGTTGCGAAATTCCCCGGATCCATGTATGCGACCGATACCACAACTGCCGGGCCAAAGAATGGCAGTGCCCGGGACAGTTGGTGCTGGGGCGCGCCGGAGCGGGCGCGCATCCGGAACATCGGCTCGCCGCCTGCCGCCCCGGCGACTCTGTTGGTGCCACTTTTATCCATTCCTCCCCCCTGGATGCATGTCCTTGAATGAAGCGCACAGCGTGTTACAGCGATTTCCTTTGTGGAATCCTGTTTATTGCATCAGGTGGTGCGCCTGGTGCCAGCCGTCCCCGCCGGCGCGGGGATAGCTGGCACCAGGCAAAGCCTTTCCGTACGATTTCGAGGCAGGCTGTTATTCAGGCTGGTTCGGCCAGTCGTGCACGAGGTCCGCCCATTTCATGATGCCCACGTCGGGCGCGCCCATCATGCGCGCCTTCTCCTCCGGGTAAGGCTCCCACGTGCAGATCTCAAGCTTGTGCCCCTCGGGACTCATGAAATAGAACGAAACCACGTCCACGCCGCGGTGCCGGAAGGGGCCTGCCACGGGAATCACCTCGCTGAGCCGCTCGAAGTTGCGGGTCAGATCGTCCGCCGACACCTTGAACGCGATGTGCGGCGCGATGTTCGGATCGTCCTTGCGGATGATCATCGAGCCATCGTCGGTCTCGGTGCACTGCATCAGCACGTCGCCGACACGGATAAAGATATGGTGCGAGCGGCCCATCTTGCGGTCCACCTCGTCGAACCCGGCGTAGTAGTACGGCTCGCCGCCCAGCAGTTCACGGATAAAGCGCTCCATCAGCGCGATATTGCGCGTGGGCAATGCGAAATGGTCGATGCGGTTCAGTCCGAATGCATTGTCCTTGCGGACATCCCGATGCCCGATCGGGCTGTACACGTTCTCCAGCGTTGCTTCTTGTTTCGACATCTTGTCTCTCTCCTTCGGTTAAAGTCCTTCCTCTTCCTGAGGATGGGGTCAACGATAATCAGCTGGATGTCTTTTTGCTATTTCACGATTTGTAATCAGACTATTTAAAAAAGCGAATCGAAGCGCGTCTGTTCGGGTCAGTCAGTCAGTCGCCAAAGCTCTCGGCCAGGAACTGGCGCATCGCTTCCCACGAGCGCAAGTCGGCGTTCCTGTGGTATCGGACCCCCGGGATTCCGGCGCGGTCGGCAAAGACGTTGGTGAAGCTGTGCTCGGCCCCGCCGTAGACATTGACCTGCCAGTCGACTCCCGCATTCTTCATCTCGTCCTGGAATGCGGAGATCTGCGCGCCGGGTATGAGGGGGTCGTCGCCTCCCGTGCAAACAAGAACACCTGCCTTGACCTGGCCCGCTTGCGCCGGCGCCGGCGTGTCGAGATTGCCGTGAAAGCAGACGACACCGCGCAGGTCCGTGCCGTCTCGCGCCAGCTCGAGAACGGCGATCCCGCCGAGGCAGAATCCAATCGCTGCCAGCCTCGACCCATCGACCAGTGGATGCCGGCGAAGCGTGTCAAGACCGGCTCTCAGCAGGCCGCGGAACCTGCCGTTGTCCGATCGGAGTTCGTCAACCAGCGGTAGCGCCTCCGACAGGGCCGTCGGCTGCCTGCGGTCGCCATACAGGTCGACGGCCAGCGCCACATAGCCCAGCTCGGCGAGCTTCCGCGCACGCTCCTTCGGTTGCTCGCCGAGCCCCCACAGGTCATGAATGACCAGGACCCCCGGCCGCTTTCCCGCGATGGCGTCGTTGCAGGCGAAATATCCGCCCCGCTTTCGCCCGCCGTGCGAATAGTCGATCTCTTCGGCATGCATGAACAAGTCCTCAACGTTCCTCTGGTGTTCAGGAGTGGCATGGCCGTCCGCCATTGCGGCGCGGCGGCAGATGCCATGGATGCGATGGCGTTTCTGCCCACTACCTCACTAACGAATCATCAGGCGCAGGGCTTCCGGCGTCTTCATGCCGACCCTTACCCCCTTCGCGGACGCCACGTCGTTGACCGCTGAAATGACACCCTCGCTATAGGTGCTCATGCCGTCGCCGATGCGGGCCGACATGGTGGAAACCGCCGCCGCTGCAATTCCCAACGCATTGCTGGGAGGCAAGCCACCTATGCCGGTGTTGTTTTTCGCCATGCCGGCGTCGTTGCCGATCCAGCCCTTTACCCTCCACTTCGCCATCAGGTCCTCGACAACCGCGCCCGAGTGTGCCCCCCAAGCGATGACATCTTTCGAGTAGTCCTGCCCGGGTGGCAGGTTGGTCAGCGCCGATGATGCGAAGATCCTTCCCTCGCCCACGCGGTCCATCTCGTAGACCTTCTTGTCGAACGGAATCGCCAATGCATTGGGCTTTCCGGCGGGCGCCTTGAGCAGCAGCGCACCGGCTTCCGTGATACTCTGCCCCGGCTTCACCCCTAATTCGCGCGCGAGCCGATTGGCACGGGAGATCGTTCCCAGGGCCATGGAATTGCCATTGGAGATGGACGCGCTCATGCCTGCCACGGCCACCACCGGCATGCCGTGCTCATCGCCGGCGGCCAGGGCGCTCACACCCGCCTCGTCTTTTCCGATACCCGCATCGTGGGCGATGACGGCCTTGACCCCTTTGCGCGTGGCATGCGGCAGCGTCGCCGCGCCACAGTAGGAACCCGCAACGACGACATCATTGGTCGTGATGCGGTCGTCGTCCATGAACAGCAGCGAATCCATCGATATCAGCCGGCCTTCTGGCGTTGAAAGCACAGTGCCAAGCTTCTTGTAGCCAAGGGCCGCCGGGTCGGAATCGGTACCCATCATCTGAGCCAGCGCGCGGCCCTGGCAAGCCAGCGATGTCAGCCCGGCGCCGAGTCCGCCGTATAGAAAGCTCCTTCTACGCATCACGTCGATCCTCCGGTGTGTGTCTTGATCGAATTCTTGTTATGGGGCCAGATGGCAGGCCCGCGACGTCTTTCCGCTGATGCCCCGGATGTCTCCTTCCAGGGCAACAGCCGGAGCGCTCACTGGCCGCCGATCACGGCACCATGCTCCTCGTAGAAGCGGACGGCGCCAGGGTGGTAAGTCATCGAGTCGTCGGCGCAGAGCACCTGGGCGCTGATCCGCGAGGTCAGCGGGCTGAACTGTCCCTCCTCGTACATGCCCTCGACTTCCGAGGCATGCTGGACAATCGCCTGGGTCACGAGATAGGCATAGCGCTCGGGCAGGTCGCGGCGGCAGTAGAGGCACCAGCCGCTGAAGTCCACGCAGGCGACGTCCTCTTCGATGCCACGCATGGCGCCCTTCGGAAGCACGGCCCGCTTTGCGCCATATTTGGCTGCGAGACGGTCAAGCACGGGACCGTCGACGGAGAGGAACTGCATGTCAACGGTGTCGGTAATGTCCTTCCACGGCTTGGTCATGATGGCCTCGTCGAAGATCGCGTCGAGTTCGCCGTCGCGGATCTTCTGGACACGGCTCTTTTCCTTGACGTGCACCGCCAGCGCTTCGATCGGTGCCCGATCGGAATCGATCACCTTCCCGCCCCACGATTCGATGTCTGACAGGCTAAAGCCGTATTCTTCGAGCACCTTGTCGATGATCCAGCCGCCCGGATGATCGAAGCCGCGCGGAGCGATGCCGACACGCAGGGGGATCTTGCGCTCAAGGATGTCTTCGACGCGCCTGATGCCGAGGTCCCGCCTCACCATCATCGTCGACACGTCCTTGTGCGGCAGTACCGCGAGTGCCACCAGATCGAGTGGATGCCCTGTCTGGAGGCGGTTCTGGGCCAGCATCCCGACGAGCCACGGCGGCGACGACACGCCGACGTGATAGACGCCCCGATGGACCAGTTCCGGACCTTCGAAGCACATGCGCCCGGCATGGCGCGTATGTACGGAAATGGAAGAGCCAGCCGGCAGCGGGCTGTGGTAGCCATTGAGCGCGTGCGCGACCACCGCGCCCAGGCGAAGCCAGTTGAAACCCGGCATGAGCAGCTTGAATTCAACCGGGTAAGTGTCGTCGAGAATAAGCAAATTGACCTCCTTGGATGGAATCGGAATCGGGTATCGAACCTTCGGTTAAAGTCTTTCCATCTGCCGCCCGCGGCGTACCCACCTCCCCACGCAAGCCGATCGCTCCCCGAGCGCGGCGGCCGCTGCAAGATCCGCGGGTCGTGGCCGGGTGCGAATGCCGTCGACCTTCGACGTCGAGCTTGCTCCGTAGGGAGATCCCGCGATTTCGAAGATGCCGGCGGTGTAGCCCGGGCAGGCCACGATCATGCCGAGATGGCTCATCGCCACCACCAGCGACAACAGCGTCATTTCCTGGCCGCCGTGCGGCGTCGACGCCGTGGTAAAGGCTGCGCCAACCTTGTTGGCCAGGGCCCCGTCGCTCCATATCGGCCCCAATCCGTCGATGAAGCGCTTCATCTCCGCGGAGAGCGTCCCCATGCGCGTCGGGCAGCCAAGGATGACGACGTCAGCGTCCAGCACTTCATCCGCGGTCACGACCGGATATGCGCATGCCGCGGCAAACTGCTGGCCGAATCGCCGGTCCGACAGCAGCTCGTGTTCATTCCGTATCTCGGCGACCCGGCGGATGCTGACGGTCGCGCCGGATTCACACCTTGCACCCCCTGCGACCGCCTGGGCAAGCGACAGCGTATTTCCGGACCATGAGTGAAAAACGACCAGCACGCGGATGGCGGAACCATCTTCAACATCATCAAGTGCCGTTTGTGCAAGCCTTTCGTTCAAGGTTTGTCTCAATGAATAATGCAGGCTGAAATAAAACAAGACATAGCGACGTGAATGGATTTCCGGTTCCGCACGGGTGCATTCAGTCGCATGGAATCGAAAAGCCGCCGCCATATTCTCTTGCAATGAAATATTTGTGCTGCCGGAATGGTCTTCAAGGTAATGAATTCACGTCATTTCCGCCATTTCATATGCCGTATTCGTTTTATTCTCGAAATCGAATGACTAACGTTCGCCGACGATATGGCACTCACTCACCTGGCCCTGCATATGCCTGGCGCAGCCGCGCCGCGAGAAACGGGAACGGGAAGTGGGTGACAACGCTTGAGGTTGAAAGATGCAGCGCCGTCCGTAAAGCAGGGATTGGTGATGTTGCCATCGCGTTGCGCGATGGCAGCCCGTCCCCTATGACGGACTTGAACCCGCGAGGTCAGGTCAGTCCGTGGCGGAAGGGAAAGAAATTCCGCATCGGCGGCAAAGGATAGTGGTAGCAGCGCAGGCTGAAGTAGCCTGCATGCTGCGAGGATTCTGCGCTGGCTGTCACCAAGGTGCGCTCAGCGAGCCGATCCCCGTGCGCGAGACGATGCGCAGCGTATCGTCGAAGCGGAGCACGAGCGGTTCCGCGTGTGCGACTTCGAGCGAGGCGATCCGCCTGTCGTCGATGCCGTCGAGATGCTTGAACAATGCACGCAGCGCGTTGCCGTGCGCCACCATCAGCACGGACTCCCCACCGCGCAACGCTGGCGTCACCGTATCTTCCCAGAGGGCAAGCACGCGCAAGAGCGTATCACGCAGGCTTTCGGTGCACGGCAACGCGGCGGGGTGCGGTAGCCTCGCATCGGAGAACTGCGCGACGATGGCCTGCTGCCGCGCGACATCGAGCGGCGGCGGGGCCTCGTCAAAGCCGCGCCGCCATGCGCGCACCTGGGCCGCGCCGTAGTGGCTCGCGGCTTCGTCCTTGTCCATGCCGGTCAGCGCGCCGTAATGTCGGTCGTTCAAGCGCCACGACCGCACCACGGGCCGCCGCGGCGCGCCGCATCGATCGAGGATCAGATCCAGCGTATGCCCTGCCCGGCGCAGCGCCGACGTGACAGCCAGATCGAACGGCAACGACAGGGCATGGATCTGATCGCCGATGTGCTTCGCCTGCGCGACGCCGTGTGCCGACAGCGCTATGTCCATCCAGCCGGTGA
Source organism: Cupriavidus oxalaticus (assembly GCF_016894385.1). Lineage (NCBI taxonomy): Bacteria > Pseudomonadati > Pseudomonadota > Betaproteobacteria > Burkholderiales > Burkholderiaceae > Cupriavidus > Cupriavidus oxalaticus. The sequence goes on along the minus strand of NZ_CP069812.1, from coordinate 1,663,471 downwards.
AGCGGTTCGTGCGATTCCATTCCGACTGGGCGTGACGCAAAACCACGAGCGTTCCACAATCTGCCATGCCGACCTCGTCTATTTGCTGGTCCGCCTCGGCAGCGGCTGCGCCTCGCACTTCCAGAACGTCAAGTTCGGCTCGCGTGCGCGGAGCCAGCATGCCGCCTTAGCCATGTGTGTCACTTGTCTTGGTAGCGTTGCTCCAGCTCATCGTACAGCGGCTTGCCGACCAGCCGCTGGCGCTCCCGGAACGGGGCCAGCAGCGCCGGATCCTCGTCCAGCTTTCCGTCCCGCATCAGGGTGCCCAGCGCACGTTGCATGCCGAGCACTGCGCCCTGCAGCGCGGCGTTGGCATACAGCACCAGACTGTAGCCCTGGCGGCCCAACTCGGCGGCCGGCACGGCCGGCGTCTTGCCGCCCACCACGATATTGATCAGCAGCGGCTGTGGCAACCGCTGCGGGACCTTTCTCACTTCGTCCTCGTCGACGATGGCTTCGACGAACAGGATATCGGCACCAGCCTCGGCAAAACGCTGCGCGCGCTCGATGGCGGCGTCAAAGCCCTCCACCGCACGCGCGTCGGTGCGGCCGATGATGAGGAAATCCGGATCGCGGCGCGCATCGGCCGCAGCTTTGATCTTCGACAGCATTTCTGGCAGCGGCGCCACGTTCTTGCCGGCGAAGTGGCCGCATCGCTTCGGGAATATCTGGTCTTCCAGCTGGATTGCGTCGGCTCCGGCACGCTCCAGCACGCGCACGCTATGCCAGACGTTAACCGCATTGCCGAAGCCGGTGTCCGCATCGACGATCAACGGCAGCTCGACGGCATCGCGGATGCGCGAGGTGGCGTTGGCCACGTCGCGCAGGCCGATGATGCCGAGGTCCGGCGCCCCGTAGTGCATGTTGGTCAGGCCCGCGCCGGTCAGGTAGACCGCCTCGAAGCCCTGGTCCGCCACGACCCTGGCACTCATCGCGTTGAATGCACCCGCCACCAGCATGCCGTTGCGCTGCGCTACCCGCTCGCGCAGGACTTGTTTCGTCGACTTGCTCATTGCCTGTTCCCTTTAATGAATGCGGCGTCTCGCCACCCGCGTGGCGGCCGCCGCGGTTATTCGATTCGCGTACCCGAAGCCTTGATGGCTTGCGCCCACTTGTCGGCCTCGCTCCTGAGGAACGTGCTCGCCTGTTTCGGCCCAGAGTTGATGATGCTGACGCCCACGCTCTGCAGCTTCTCGCGCAGCTCGGGTTGGCGTAGCGCCTGGTCAAACTTGCCGGCCAGTGCGGTCACGATGTCGTCGGGCAGCCTTGCCGGTCCCAGCAGCATGTACCAGGTGGTCACCGAATAGCCTTTGACGCCGGCCTCCGCCAACGTCGGGATGTCCGGTGCAATGGGAGAGCGCACGCCGCCCGTCTGGCCCAGCGCGCGCAGGCCACCGCTACGGATGAACGGCAGGCTTTCGGAAATCGGCTGCATCGTGATGTCCAGCCGCTGGCCCACCACATCGGTCATGGCAGCCGAGCCGCCTTTGTACGGCACGTGCAGGTACTGCATGCCCGTCATCGAGCGCAGCACCTCGGCCGCCAGGTGCGACGAGCTGCCATTGCCGGAGCTGGCGAAGCGGATCGCGTCGGGCTGGCCCTTGCCGGCCTGCACCAGCTCCGATACCGAGGAAATACCCAACGACGGCCGCGCCAGCAGAACCAGCGGCGCCTCGCCCACCACGGCGATGGATTTGAAATCCTCCAGCTTGTACTCCACCTTGCGATACAGGCTGGGGTTGATGGCGATGCCCGGCGTGCTGAACAGCAAGGTGTAGCCATCGGCTTCCGAGGTGGCCACGTTGCCGAAGGCCAGATTGCCACCGGCACCCGGCCGGTTCTCCACCACGAAGTTGTAGCCCGACATTTCCGAGACTTTCTGCGTGACGATGCGCGCCACGATGTCGGCGCTGCCGCCGGCCGGAAAGGCCACGACCACGCGAATGGGCCGTTTGGGGTAGTCCTGCGCCAGTGCTGCGCCCGTCGCGGCCGCAAGGAACAGGCCCGCCAACAGAGTCCTTCCCATCGATGTTTTCATCACTGTCACCTCGCCTTTATGGGTCATGCTGGAATGTGGCGTGCGGCACCGGTGCCGCTCAGGGGCACAGCGTCCAACGCCAGCGCGGTCATCCACGCATCACGGATGGCCGCCAGGAAGTCACCGGGCGCGCTGCAATCGCCCACGCGGGTATACGGCACCCCGCTCTGCTCCACCGCCGCCACCGCATCCAGTACCGGACGCGGCCCGGTGGCGAACACCAGCCAGTCGCCGATGGGCAGGCGCTCCATGGGCTGATCGGCCACCTGAATCTCCAGCTCCTGGCCATGCACGCCGAAGATGCGGCAGTTGGCCATCAACCGGATCCCGTCGGCGGCCAGCCGCTCGACCAGTTCGTAGCGGTTGTTGCGCGCCATGCCGGCGGCGATGGACGGCAGCAGCTCCAGCACCGTCACGGCCACACCGCGAACGCGCAGCGCATCGGCCGTCTCCGCGCCCACCATGCCGCCGCCCACAATTGTCACGTGCAGCCCCGGCCGTGCGGCGTCCAGGTCAGCCAGCACTTCCCAAGCGTGGCGCACCCGCACCTTCGCGTCCAGCCCGTCCAGATCCAGCGGTGGACGGGCCGGCTGCGAGCCTGTGGCGACAATGACGTGATCGGGCGCGTAGGCGCGGATGCGGGCGGCATCGGCCTGCATGCCGGTGCGCACCGGCACGCCAAGCGCCTGCAGGGTCTGCCAACGGTAGCTCCACACCGGCTCTACCTCCAGCTTGTCGGGCGAGGCCACGGCGAGCGGCACCTGGCCGCCCGCGCGCGCCTGCCGCTCCCAGACTTCCACATCGTGGCCGCGGCCCTTCAGCACGCGCGCCGCCTCGATGCCGGCCACGCCCGCGCCCAGCACCAGCACGCGCCTGCGCCCCACAGTTGGTGGCGGATACAGTTGCGGCTCGGCGTGTTCCAGCGTTTCGAACTCGGTGCCTATCATCGGGTTCTGTACGCAAGACACGTCCTTCTCCTGCGTCAGGCGCTCGAAGCAGACGTTGCAGGCGATGCATTGGCGGATGGGTGCCCGCACCTTGCCGAAGGCCTTCAGGCACCAGTGCGGATCGGCGTACAGCGCGCGGCCGATCGAGACGAAGTCGGCGCTGCCAGAGGCCAGCACGCGCTCGGCGTCCTCGGGCTGCACCATGCGGCCTGCCACGAACACCGGGATGCCCACTGCCTGCTTGATGGGCCGCGCATGGTCGGCCAGGCAGCCGCGCGGGAACGACGGCGGCTGGATACAGAACTTGGAAAGCTGAGGGCTCTCGTTGCTGCCCCCGGACAGGTCGATGGCGTCGGCGCCCTCGCGCTCCACGGCCTGCGCCAGCGCGATGATGTCCTCCCGGCTGTACCCACCCTCGACGAATTCGCTGGCGCTCAAGCGCACCACCAGGCATAGCTCCGGCAAAGCATCGCGCATGCGGTCGATGGTCTCCAGCAGGAAGCGCATGCGGTTCTCGAGCGTGCCGCCGTAGGCATCGGTGCGGCGGTTGACGCGCGGGCTGAAGAACTGCTGGAACAGGTAGCCGTTGGCGGCGTGGATTTCCACCCCATCGTAGCCCGCCAGCCACAACCTGCGGGCGCTGGCCACGAACAGCTTCTGGATCTCGACGATCTCCGCCGACGTGAGCGGGCGTACCGTGTCGCCGGTATTCGGATTGACCCACGGTGAAGGGCCGACCGGCTCCATGTTGAGCACCGAGCGGCGCAGTAGCGCGCCGCGGTGGTTCAGCTGGCCGAACACCCGGCAATCGTGCCGCTTGATCGCCTCGACGATGCTGGCCAGGCCGGGAATGAACCGGTCGTGGTAGCAGCACAGCGAGTTGTGATGCGGGCGCGCCTGCTCGGTGACGACCATGGCCTCCGTCATGATCATGCCCACGCCGCCGCGCGCGCGCTCCTCGTAGTAGCGCTTGTCGCGCTCGGTGGAGAAGCCGTCGGTCGTGCTGTAGTTGGTGCCCATCGGGGCCATCACGACACGGTTCTTCAGGGGCAGGCTGCCGATGCGGCCTGGCTGTTCCAATAACATCGCTGCGGTCTCCTCATTGATGGGTGGGACGGCGCCGGGCTTCGAGGCACGGCTGCCGGTGGCGAATGGACGCGGGCGTGGTCAGTCGTCTGCCATGGCCCCCGATTGCCTGGCAACCTTGCCCCAGCGCACCGACTCCGACTTCATGAAATCAGTGAAGGCTTCGGGCGACGGCTGCGTAAAAGGCTCGATACCCAGCTTCGCCAGCTTGGCCTTCACATCCGGGGAATCCACGGTCTTGACCAGCGCCGCGTGCAGCTTGTCGATGATGGGCTTGGGCGTCCTGGCGGGGGCCATGACGGCGAACCAGTTGAACGCCAGCACCGACGGCAAGCCACCCTCGCCCGAGGTGGGCACATCCGGCATCACCTGCGCGCGGTGAGTATTGGTGACGGCGATGGGACGAAGCTTGCCGTCGTTGACCAGCGTATAGAGCGCCGGCAGGTCGACGATGATGCCGTCGACATGGCCGCCCACCGCGTCGGTCATGCCTGGCCCCGCGCCCTTGTATGGCACATGCACGATGCGGCCGTTGGACTCGGACTTGAGCAGTTCGATCGCCAGGTGCGGCAGGCCGCCGTTGCCGGCCGAGGCCAGCCTGACATCGCGCTTTTTGGACAGCGCCACAAGCTCGGGCAGGGTCTTGGCCGGGACGTTGGGATTCACCGCCAGCAGCTCGGGCGTTGCGGCCACCGTCGTGATGCCGGCCAGGTCTTTCAGCGGATCGTAGGGCAGCTTCGGATAGGTGTGCGGGCTGATCGCCAGCGGGCTGGCGCTACCCAGCGTAATGGTGTAGCCATCTGGCGCCGCGCGCACCGTGTATTCCGTGCCGATCGTGGCATTGGCCCCGGGCCGGTTGTCTACCACCACCGATACGCCCAGCAGCTCGCCCAGCTTCGGGGCGAGGATGCGCGCAACGATGTCGTTGGAGCCGCCGGGCGGAAAACCCACTACCAGGTGTATCGGCTTGGACGGATACGGTTCGGCCGCCTGGGTCGGCGCGATCCAGGTCGCGAGCAACATTGCCGCCACGGTACCAAGCGTGCGACGCCAGAATGGCTTCGGTCGTTTGCAGAACATAGATGTCTCCATTTTTTATGTTGCGAAGCGGGTCATGAGCGGCTCATCCCGGGGCGCCGGCCGCGGGCGGCAAGTCCAGCCTGGCAGCAATGCCCGCGAGTTCCGGCGATGCCGGCCGATAGCGGCACAGCACCTCCGGGTCGTGGCCGGGTACGATGTGCTCGGGCGAGTCCGCCAAGGCCTGCAGGCGGGCATAGCCCTGGAACACGTCGCCCACGTGGAAGACCAGAGGAAAACACCGCCCTTTCTCGAAGTGCTCGTAGAAATGGCTGGCATCGGACGCCAGTACCACCCAGCCGCGGGCAGTATGCACCCGCACGGCCTGCATGCCAGCGGTGTGGCCACCGATACGATGCACGCTGATGCCGGGACCGATCTCGGCATCGCCGTCGTGGAACACCACCCGGTCGCGGTACACCAGCCGGATCATGCCGGCCACGTGGTCTGGCTCGTAGGGGCGGTTATGCGTGCCGCAGCACATGTGGCGACCGGTGGCGTACGCCATCTCCGCGTCCTGCAGGTGAAAGCGCGCCTGCGGCCAGGCGTCGAACGTGCCCACGTGATCGTTGTGCAGATGGGTGATGACGATCTCCCGCACGTCCTGCGGCGCGACGCCGACCAGCGCAAGGGCCTCCACCGGCGTGCGCAGCAGCGTGCGATGGCGCTTGTCGGCCATGTCTTGCCCGAAGCCGGTATCGATCAGGTACAGGCGCTGCGCATCCCGCACTACCCATATGTAATAGTCCAGCGGCATGGGCGCGTCATGCGGGTCGCCGCCCAGGAAGTTGGCCGCGCGCCGGGCCGGGCGCGTGGCGTACTTCAGGGCCAGGACCTCATAGCGCGGCAGCTCGGCCCCGTTCATGTCACTTCTCCGAAGGCGCCAGCAGGCGCATCAGCTCGCCGATGTCGCGGCATTCCTCGATGTTCTCGACCATTGCGGCTGCCTCGGCGGCGCGGCCCTTGCCCAGCACCGGCACGGCCAGGCTGTCGAACTTGGCGCGCAGCTCGGCGTCGGACATCGGGTTCTGGATCGAGCCCTTCGGGTAGTCGACCTGCGACACGTGCCGCGCGCCGTCGTCCATTTCCATCGTCATGCGGCACGACACGCCGCGCGGCAGGCTGTCGTCGACGCTGATCTCGACCATCTCGGACAGGCGTACCAGCATCGGCTCCTTCAGGCGCGCATTGTTGTATTGCGCGAACAGGGCCTGGCCGTCGGTCAACGCCACCGCCACCGAGTACGGCAGGCTGACCTGGGCCTCGTGGTAGGTGCTTGGATGGGCGTTCTGGTGGTACAGCGCCCAGTCGGGATGGCGCGCCATCTGGATGCGCTTGACGCGCTCCAGGTCTGGCGCGTGCTTGCGGCGGATCTCCAGCGCGCAGTCGATGGCGTTGTGGATCGGGCGCGCACACGAATACGGCTTGAATTCGATGTCCAGCTGATAGGGTTGGTCCAGCCCGGCCACCAGCTGCCCGGGCTGGTTGGCGTCGGTGAAGGCTGCCAGGAAACCGCGCTCGCCGTCAAAGATGGTAGCTGCGCCGGTGAAACCAAGCTGCGCCATCGCCGCCGCCGTGATACCGCTGCGCGAGGCCGGTCCCGGGTTGAAGCGCTTCTGCATCGAGGGGCCGTACATTTCCATCAGGCCGCCGGCCTGCGCGCCGGTCAGCCCCAGCGCCGAGACGATCTGCTCTTCTGACAGCCTGAGCAGTTGCGATGCCGCGATGGCCGCGCCAAACACCCCGCAGGTCGGTGTGGTGTGATAGCCGCGGTTGCGCAGCGAATTATTGGCGGCCTTGCTCAGGCGCTCCATCATCTCGCAGCCTGCGGCCAGCGCTGCGAGCAGTTCGCGGCCGCCGGCCGAGACCTGTTCCGCCGTGGCCAACGCGGCGGAATACACCGGCGGGCTGAAGTGGAACAGCGCCAGCACGTCGATGTCGTCCAGCTCCACGCTGTGCGACGAAATGGCATTGGCGAAGGCCGCCTGCATGGCGGGCACGCGCGCGCCATCGCCGATCAGCGTGGCCTGCGCATGGCCGCCCATCGAGGCGGCGTACTGGCGCGCCACCTTGCCGCTGCCGGTCTGGCTGCCGGCCACCGCCACGCCCAGGTAGTCGAGCAGCAGCCGCTTGACGGCCTTGCGGTTGTCGTCGGTCAGCTTGTCGTAGGTAAATCCGGCGAAATGCGCGGCGAGTCGTTCAGCGAGAGTCTTTGCCATGGTAAGAGAGTCTGTCTTGGGAGAGATGAAGGGAAGACGGGTTCGAAGGCGGTCCGCAGCGGCCGGTCAGGCGCGCGGCCGGGCCACGATGGCGATCAGTTCGTCCAGCTGGTCCAGCCGGTCCACCTGGTCCGACAGCCGCACCAGGCGGTCGATGTCGGCGGCGGGAAGGCAGGACTTCACCACGTTGCGGAACTTGTATTCCACGTCCTGCGCCGAGATCGGGTTCTCTGGACTGCCGCGCCGGTTCAGGATGCGATGCGTCAGTTCGCGGCCGTCGCGGGTGCGCACCGTGACGACGGCGGCGTGGCGGAACGCAGGCCCCATGCCCTCGATCTCGGGATCGACGCGCGCCTCGATGCGGCCGATGAAATCGAGCAGGGCCGGATCGGCCAATCGGTCCTGGCGATACTGCTCGACGAAAGCCATGCCGTCGTGCGCGGTCACCGCCAGGCCGTAGTACAGGTTCATCTGCGCGGCGGTCACGCCCTGCGCCTTGTATTCCCATGCGCAGTGCACGTAGGTCATCTGGCTGACACCGACCTGCAGCGCGGCCACGTCGGCCGGCCGCAGCTCGTGCTCGCGCATCAGGTGGGCCAGCGCATCCAGCGCAGCATGGATGCTGGTGACGCTGGCGTGGGGCTTGTAGCCGACCTTGCCGGTCTCCCACACGGTGCCCAGGCCGTCGGTCAGGCGCGCCGGGTTGGGCGCGTCGGAATACGCGCTGAGATAGCCGCCATAGCTGGCTTCCAGCACGTCAGTGATGCCAGTGAAATCGCGCCGCGCCAGCTCGGCCGCATACACCCCGCTCTGCGCGGCCCGGCCGCAATGCAGGCGCTTGACCATGGCGCCCTCTTGCGCGGCCATCAGCCCGCCGGCCTGCGAACCCACGATGCCCAGCGCGTGCTGCATGCGCGCACCGTCCAGTGACAGGCTGCGCCCGGCGCAGGCCGCGGCCACGAACGCGCCAGAGGTGCCTTGCGGGTGAAAGCCGCGGTAGAACAGGTTCATGGTGGCCGCATTGCCGACGCGGGTGCCGATCTCATAGCCCGCCACCATGGCAGTGATCAGGTCGCGCCCGGACCAGTTGCCATCGCGCTCGGCATAGGCCAGCGCCACCGGCACTGCGATCGAGCCCGGATGCACGATGGATTCCTTGTGGATGTCGTCCAGCTCGAAGGCATGGCCGGCCGTGCCGTTGACCAGCACGGCACCGGCTACCGAGGTCTTGCGGCCGCTGCCGAAGAGCGACGCGAACGGCGCGGCCTGCTCGGCCTCGACCAAGGCCTGCACTGCCTGCGTCCACGGCAGCGTCACGCCGTACAGGCAACAGCCCAGGCTATCCAGCAGGCTGGTCTTCATGCGCGCGACGACGTCGGCGGGGATGTCCTCGTAGCGCAGTTGCGCCGCGAAACGGGCGAGGTCGCGGGTGGCATCCGGCAACAACGGGGGCTTGGAACTGCTCATAAGGGTCTCTCTCGGTTGCGATGGAATCGATGGGCGGCGCGGCATCAGGCACCGGGCTCGGCGTCCAGCCGAACCACGATGCCGTCCAGTTCGGCCGAGGCGGCCGGATAGCGCTGCATCACCAGCGGGTCGTGGCCGGGCACGATGTGGCGCTCGCTGTCGGCAAGGCGCCGCAGCGTGTCATAGCCCTCGAGGGTCTCGCCCAGATGGAACATGGTGGTGAAGGCGCGTTTCTTCTCGAAGTGCTCGTAGAAGTGGCTGGTGTCGGAGGCCAGCACCACCCAGCCGCGCCGGGTGTGCACACGCACGCACTGCAGACCATGTGTGTGCCCGCCGATGCGGTGCACGGTCAAGCCTGGCGCGAGTTCGGCCTCGCCCTTGTGGAAGACGACACGATCCTTGTAGACCATGCGCACCATGCCCACCACCTCCTCCACCTCGTAGCCGTGGTTGAACTGGCGGTGGCGCATGTGGCGCCCCGTGGCGTATTGCATCTCGTCGTCCTGCAGATGGAAGCGCGCACTGGCGAAGGTGTCGAAGGTGCCGACATGGTCGTAGTGCAGGTGCGTGATGATCACGTCGCGCACCTGTGCCACGTTCACATCCAGCAGCGCCAGGCCTTCGGCCGGCGTGCGCAGCAGTGTGCGGCCGCGCTGCTTCGCCACCTCGGCGCCGAAACCGGTGTCCACCACGAACTCCCGGTCGGGCCCGCGTACAAGCCACAGGTAGTAGTCCATGGGCATGGGGGCATCGTGCGGATCGCCGCCGATAAAATGGTTGTGGCGCATGCCGCCGCGCGTGGCATAGCGGATGGCGTAGACCTCGTAGGTCGGCAGGGAACGGCCTGCATGCATCGCCTTGTCTCCTTGCATAGCCGCATCTGGTGTGCGGTCCTGGGTGTTTCGACTTGATGCATCCAGTCTAATTACGGTATAAGAAGCGATCAATCACGCGAAATTCACAATACTAGTGAACGCGGTTCATAAAAAGACAGGAGACAAGGGGTGGAGAATCTCAACGCCCTGCGCGTATTCGTGCGGGTCGCGGAAACCCGCAGCTTCACCGAAGCGGCGAAGCGGCTCGGCCTGACTTCCTCGGCGGTCAGCAAGGCCATCACGCGGCTGGAACAGGAACTGAACGTGCGGCTGCTACAGCGGACCACCCGCTCGGTCGGGCTGACCAACGACGGCGCCAGCTTCTTCGAGCATTGCGTTCAGGTGCTGGCCCAGATCGAGGACGCCGAGAATGCGCTGAATCGCGCCACGTCCAGCCCGCACGGACGACTGCGGGTGCATATGCCAGTGGGTTTCGGCCGGCGTGTCATCGTGCCGGCGCTCAGCCGGTTCATCCAGCAGAATCCCGACCTGGTGCTGGATGCCGAACTGAGCGACCGTAGCGTCGACCTGGCTTACGAGGGCATCGATGCCGCCGTTCACATCGGCGAGCTGGCCGACGCCCGGCTGATCGCGCGCAAGCTGTGCAACCTGCGCTTCGTCGCCTGCGCGTCGCCCGAGTACCTGGCCCGCCACGGCACGCCAAAGACGCCGGAGGAACTGGACCAGCACCATTGCCTGGCCTACGTGCTGATGCACACCGGCCGCTACCGCGACTGGCAGTTCGTGAAGGACGGCAAGGCCTACCCCAAGAGCGTGTCGGGACGGCTCAACATCAACAACGCCGAGTCGCTGCTGGAGGCCGCCTGTTCGGGCCTGGGCATCGCCATGATCAGCAATTTCATCGCGGCCGACGCAATCCGCGACGGCCGCCTGCGCTGCGTGCTGACCGACTATGTGGGCATCGGTCCGCAGGTGTCGGTGGTGTACCTGCCCAGCCGCAACCTGTCGCCGAAGGTGCGTACCTTTGTCAATTTCCTGCGAGAGTTGATTCCCGGCGATCCGGACTGGGACAAGATCACGCCGCAATGAAGGGCGCGCGGGGCCCCCGCCAGCCGCCGTGCCCCGCGCCCTGCCCCTCCGCAGGCATCAGGCCGCCTGCGCTGTCGCCGATGCGCCGCTGCGCACCTCGGCCTGCATCATCAGCCGCGCCAGCGGTTCGGCCGATGCGCTGTCGAACAGCGCGTTGGCGGCGGCCAGCACGCGCCGGGCGTGCTCCGCGCCTACTGCGGCGGAGGCCAGCGACAGGAATTTGCGCTCGATCTCATCGTGCCCCATGGGGTTCTCGGGCATTCCGCGCGAGTAGTCCACCTGCTTCGACAGCGTGCGGCCATCGCGCGTCACCAGCGTGACCTTGCCGCCGTAGATCTCGGGATACGCGCGATCGATCTGCGGATCGATCTCGACCTCGACGCGCCGCGCCAGTGCCACCACGCCGGGCTCGACGATGCGCTCGGGCGTGAACTGCTCAAGGTAGGCCTGGCCGTCGTACATGGCCACAGCGACGTTGTAGCGCAGGCTCATCTGAGCGTTCAGCACCGAATCGGCGCGGTACTCGAAGCCAGTCTGCGTCTCGACCACGCTGGCCACGCCGGCCACCACGCGCGTCACGTCGGCCACCTGCAGGCCGTGCTCGCGCATCAGCGCCAGCGCCGCATCGATGCAGGCATGGTTGCTGCCGCAGCAGGCATGCGGCTTGAAGCAGGTCTCGTCGGCATGCCAGCGGCTGCCAAGCTCCTCGGTCAGCTTTTCCGGACGCGGTGTATCGGACATGCCGAACAGCAGGCCGCCGTCCTCTGCCTCCAGAATGTAGTGCGGTCCGGCAAAGCCCCGCTGGGCCAGCAGCGCGGCCATCACGCCGGCCTGCGCCGAACGGCCCGGATGCATGCGCTTGCTCATGCCGCCGTCGGCAGTGAAGGCCCACGTGCCGGCCGATTGCGTACCGGCCAGGCCCAGCGCGCTGGCCGTGGTGTCGGCATCCAGCCCCAGCATGACACTGGCCGTGGCCGCAGCGGCCAGCGTACCGGTGGTGCCGGTCAGATGCCAGCCGCGCATGCGCGCGCGCCCAGGATTGGCCGCCTGGCTGACGCGGTTCATGGTCTCGTAGCCGGCTGCCATGGCGGCCAGGATGACCTCGCCGCGAGAGCGCTGCCGCTCGGCCAATGCGAGCGCCACGGGCACCACCAGCGCGCCCGGATGGATCTTGGCACGGCTATGGTCGTCGAAATCGAAGCCGTGGATGGCCGTGCCGCCGGCCAGCACACTGTTGACGGCGCTGATCCGCACCCCGCCGCCCCACAGCGCGGCTTCCGCAGGGCCTTGCAGCTCGCGCGCGAAACCAGCCATGATCCGGCCCCAGGGCGTGGCCAGGCCGTAAAGGCCGCAACCCAGGGCGTCGACCAGCGCCTTGCCCAGCACTGCACGCGTGCCTTTGGGCACGTCGCCCGGCCGCAGTCCTGCCACGAATGCCGCAAGTTCCCGCGTGATGCCGCGATGCTCACGTGCTTGCCGCCTCCAAGCCTCCAGATTGTCCACGCCTATTGCTCCTTCTCGTTGCAGAAATGCCGCACGGGCGCCTCTCGCGGGCGGACGCGGCTACGAACGATGATAGGAGTGCTGTCGCAGCCCATCTACGGTAGGCAGGTCAGAACAGAAATGAACCGCATTCAACAACCGGGGAGGCGTCGCGACTGCCAGATTCGCGCCGATCGTTGTGAGGACGAAGTGTCGTCGATGTCCGATTCAGCTGCCGGACGAGTTTACGAGTCCGCTTCCGAACTTGCCTGGTTGACGGGCCGCGCGGATGGGCCTGACCGCGCACGGGCATTGCGCGGCCCGTCAATGAAGGGCGAATTGCCGGAATCACAGCCCGGGAGCCTGCCGCCAATGACTGGCGGCTCCGGCCTCCTTCAGTCCGGCTTGCGCAGGAACCCCTGGTTCCCGCCGTTACGGTTTGGCGCGAAGCCATTGGCCTGAAGCGTCTCTTCCGCCGTGTCGTAGAACACGCCGATCTTGCAGATCTCGCGCGCCTGCTTAGCCGTCGCGATGGGGCGACCGAATTCGCCGGCGATACGCACCAATTGCTTGATCTGTTCCACGGAGCTCATCTTGCCCGTGCGGGTCTGATTCCACAGCACATCCTCGATGCCGCACCGCACATGCAGCCCCAGCGCCATGCCAATCATATTGATGGGCAGCACATTGAGCACCGAGCTTTCCACTGTGACCACCGCACCGTCGGGCACGGCACGCAGCATGTTGGCCAGGTTGTAGATGTTCGCCTGATCCATGCCGCCGCTGATGGCCACCCAGTTCATCACTAGCGGCCCCTTGTAAACGCCGCGGCGAATCAGGCGCTCGATCGTTTCGAAGCTGTTGATGTTGTAGACCTGGAACTCGCTTTGAATGCCGGCAGCCGTCAGGCGTCGGATATGCTCCTCGATAAAGCTCGGATTCGAGGGCACGATCATGTCCTTGTAGGTCCCGTAGAGATGCGGGAAGCCGCGCGATACCCCCTTGAAGTCATCGATGCCAGCGTGCTCCGTCACGTTCATCTGCGTGGTGTTGACGGTCACCGTCACCTGGTCGGGCTTCGGATCGAGTTCGGCCAGCATGTGTCGCGTGTCGTCGGATAGCCATTTGGCCGCCGCGCCGTCGCTCTCGGGGGCGAAGCTGATGGAGCCGCCCACCTGGATGATCATTTCCGGCACGCGGGCGCGTACTCCGGCGATCAGTTCATTGAACATGGACAAGCGCTTGCTGCCCTTGCCATCGGCTTCGCGCACGTGCAGATGCAGCACGGCGGCGCCAGCTTCGTAGCAATCCACCGCCTTCTGGATTTGCTCCTCCATGGTGACAGGAATATCTTCCGGGAAATCGGAAGGAATCCAGCCCGGCGCATAGGGAGCGGCGGTGATGATCAGAGGCTGCTGGTTCTCGGGATACAGGTGGCCGTCAAGGAAGTTCATGTTGGGTCTCTACGTAGAAATGCGAATATTGACAAGTGCATGCAAGTCTCCTCAAAGCGGTTTATGCCGAAGTGTCGGGACTTCGAGTGAATCTTCCGGTCCCGCACCACTTCCCGCTTTACGCTGGATGTCTGGCACTTATCCATTTATGACAAATACGCGCCACTAGGTGGCGGCGTCCCCGGCTTATTCGTCGACCTTGATGCCTGCGTCGTTGGCGATCTTCGTCCAGACTTGCAGATCGCTTCGGACGATCTCGCCCAACTGCGCGGAGGACTTTACCGGAGGCGGCTCGAAGTTCAGCTTCTTCATCAGGGCCGCGATCTCCGGCGTCCCCTGCACCTTGTTGACCTCATCGGCCAGGCGCTTCACGATCGCCGGATTGGTCCCGGCCGGCGCAAACATGCCGAACCATCCCACCGTATTGAACTTGTAGCCCTGCTCATCCAGCGTCTTGACATCGGCAAGCTGGGGAGACCGCACATTGCCCACAATGGCAATGCCGCGCACCTTGCCGGAACGCAGGAACGGAACCGCCACGCTGGGGTCAGTCCAGCCGATCTTCAGCACCCCGGAGGAAAGCTCTGTGAGCAGTTGACCGGATGTCCGATATGCAACGTGTTCGGTCTTCATGCCGGTCTGCTTCTTCAGCCACTCCATCGTCAGGTGCGCGGACGAACCGGTGGCCCAGCTGCCGTAGCTGTACTTGTCCGGATGCGCCTTCACGAACTCGATCAGTCCAGGCAGGTCGTGTACCGGCAGATCCGGGCTCACCAGCAGCAATACGCCGCCCACGGCTGTCTGCGCGATCGGCACGAGGTTCTTTCTTGCGTCCTGGGAAATGGTCTTGATGACGGCCGGCGCAACCACCATGCTGGATGCCGTCGTGTAGAGGATCGTGTAGCCATCCGGCGCCGCCTTGAGGACCGCGTTAGTCCCGATCACCCCGCTGCCACCTGGCCGGTTCTCCACGACCACGGACTGCTTCAGCGACTCGGAAAGGCGCTGCGCCATGGCCCGCGCCAGCGCGTCGGTTCCCGATCCGGCAGATGACGGAACGATCATTTGAATCGGGCGCGCGGGCCAGGCTTCCTGCGCCTGCACCGGTTCTGGCGCGCACAAGGTGATGCCTGCCACCGCGCACAACGTGATTGAGAGCAGCTTCTTCAGTGATGACATTGTCGTCCCCATGGTATTTCGACTATTACCAGCCTTTCCAGGTGTGGCCTGCCTCACCCACGAAGCTGCGCGACAAGCAGTTCCCACCCGCTCAGGCTATGGTGAGTCCGATCATAGCAGCCGACATTTTTTATGTCGACATCAATTTATCTTGATCTGATGGCGGCGTCTGAATGGACCGGGCAACGAAGATTTCTTTCGTGTGAAGCACACGCTTGCGGGCTTTGCGCCGAACCGCGTATGAAGTGCAGCGACACGCGCACCGGCGTTACGAGGTCGCAATCGGCGCCCGGGCCGCGATCACTACGTTGATGCGGCGGCATGGCACAGCGTGTGCTCGTGGCGGACACGAGCGCCGGTGCAGGATTTGATGGCATCCCTGCTTCTGGCTGATGCAGAAGCCGGTGCGTGGCGTAAGGGAGGCTGGCGCTCAGGCGGCCTTGGCTGGCGCGGCGTTGCGGCGGGAAGCGGCGCCACTACCCTTCGGCGCGCCGGATGACAGCGCACGGATGGCGGCGTCGCGGGAGCTTTCGATGCGCTTGCGCGCGGTCTGCAGGACCGCGTCGATGTCGCGCTTGGCCACGGCGCGCTGCAGTGCACGCCAGGTCTTGAGTGAGTTTTCGAGCGAGCCGGGGTTGGCTGCCAGGCCGAGCCGCACATACCGCAGCGTGCGAAGCGAGATCGAATTCAGCAAATCCGCGACCAGCCGGTTTCCCGACAGGTCCGCCATCGCCATGTTGGCCATGAAGGTCTCGCTGGTATAGGTATCCACCGCAGATTCTTTCACCGCCTTGCTGACTTTCGGCATGATTGCCTCGAACAGGGCGTCAAGCGCCTCGGCGCGCTCTTCCATCAGTTCCCTTAGCAGGATGGCAAACAGTGCCTCGCGCACGATATAGATATCCCTCAGGTCCTGCGCATTCGGCTCCGTGACGATGGCGCCGCGCCGTGCCCGGAACTCGATCAGCCGTTCGCGCTCCAGAATGCGCAGGGCTTCGCGCACGGGAGCGCGGCTGACCTCCAGGACATCGCTGATATCCTTCTCCAGCAGCCTCTGGCCGGCATGGATCACGTCGATCGCGATCAGGCCCGCCAGCCGGACCGCAATCTGCTCGGCCACCGATGCCGACCAGTCGCGTCCATGCTTGAGCGCCCGCTCCACTGCCAGCGTGAGGGGATTCTGTGGATTCTGCGGCGTCAGCAAATCCTGCAGTTCAGGCGTATTGGTAGTCTTGAGTCTACCCATGAGTGGAAGTCCTTCCGAGAGTTGCGATCGGGTCCGGCGCAGGCGAGGCCGAGCGCACGGCGCCCAAGATCTTACCTTACGCGTGGCCCTCGGCCGGCTGACGTCCCCGACCGACTATACATATAGTCGACTTTAATAATATTGAGATGCTAAACTCAGGACGCCTTTTTCTTGTCGGCGACTCAGGGAATGCCATGACTGCTGCAAAAGCCGTATATCTCGATCCTCCGGCCGGGTTCGAGCGCATCGTCATCGGGGAGGCCACGGCCGCCCTCCCGGGACCGGGCGAGATCACCGTCCGCATCCGTGCCAGTTCGCTCAACTATCATGACTACGCCGTGGTTTCGGGCCGTCGGGGCTTGACGCAAAGGCGCATTCCGATGGCGGACGGCGCCGGGGAAGTCACCGCCGTGGGTGCGGGCGTGAAGGCATTCTCGGTCGGAGACCATGTCGTCAGCACCTTCTTCCCGACGTGGCATGACGGCGTGCCGTTTCTGTGCGACTTCGCTACCGTTCCCGGCGATGGCGTCGACGGCTTTGCGCGGGAAGCGGTGACGTTGCCCGAAGCGTGCTTCACGCACGCGCCACACGGCTACAGCCATGCCGAGGCCGCCACGCTGACCACGGCCGGCGTGACGGCCTGGCGGGCATTGTTTGCCGATGGCGGCCTGAAGCCGGGAGAGACCGTGCTGGTACTCGGCACCGGCGGCGTATCCGTCTTTGCACTGCAATTCGCCAAGGCGGCCGGCGCGCGGGTGATCGCCACCTCATCCTCGGACGAGAAGCTTGCCAGGCTTCACCAGCTGGGCGCGGATTGCCTGATCAACTATCGCAAAACGGCGCAATGGGGCGAGACAGTACGCGAGCTGACAGGCGGCGCTGGCGTTGACCATGTCATCGAGGTTGGCGGCGCCGCAACCCTGGACCAGTCGATGACGGCAGCCCGTGTCGGCGGACATATCGCCGTGATCGGCTCATTGGGAAACCCGACCGGGCCGGTCACCGTCACCCAGCTGCTGCGCAAGCACCTGCGCCTGACGGGGCTGCTGGTGGGGAGCCGCCAGCACCAGCTCGACATGGTGCGTGCCTTGAATGCCACCGGCATCCGCCCGGTCATTGACCGGCATTTCCCGCTGGAAGCGATGGCCGACGCCTTTCGCTACCAGGAAGCGAACCAGCACATCGGCAAGATCGTGCTGGATATCTGACCAGAGGCACCTGCATACCCAGGGGTGCCCGGCAACACAAGGCCGCGGTAGCGCCCGCTCATACGCGCCCGCTCACACCCAGTCGCAACGAACGACAACGGTGCCGACCTTGCGGCGCGCCTCGACCGCGAGATGGGCCTGGGCGGTATCGCGCAGCGAAAATAAGCGGTCCACTGCGTGGACGGCATCGGGAGCCTCGGCCAGCCATCGGCCAATGCCGCGCTGCGCCTGCCGCCGAACTTCGATCGGCATACCCGAGAGGTACAGCCCTCGCAGCGAAAGATTGCGGCGGATCAGCGAGACCACGGGCAAGGCTTCCGCCGGATCCGGGCCAATGGCATACGAGACCCAGGTCGCATGATCGGCAGCCACCCGGAAGCCAAGCTTCATATTGCCGATGGCATCGACATCGACGATGCGATCGACGCCTTTCCCTGCTGTGAAGTCGAGAATTCGCTCGGCAACATCGTCGCTCGTGTAGTCGACCACTTCGTGCGCTCCGCCCCGTCTTGCGTGGGCAGCCTTTGCCGCAGAACTCACCGTGGCCACGACGCGAGCGCCTCCCCATTTCGCAAGCTGCACGGCGTAGTGGCCGACCGCTCCCGCGCCACCCGTGACCAGTACGGTCTTCCCTTCAATCGGCCCGTCCAGGAACAGGCTGCAATAGGCAGTCATCGCTGGTATGCCCAGGCAGGCGCCCTCGATGAAATCGACCTGGTCCGGTAATGGTGCGGCCAGCTCACCAGGCAGGCAGATAAACTCCGCGGCCGTGCCAAAGGCGCGCCCGCGCTGCCCGAAATGCAGCCAGACCCTACGCGCCAGCAAATCCGGATCGACACCCTTCCCCACCGCATCTATCACGCCGGCGCCATCGCTGTTCGGAATGACGCGGGGATAGTCCATGCCGTGCAAGCGTCCTGCACGGCGATTGGCGTCAGCCGGGTTGACGGCCGACGCATGGAGCCGCACGCGAACCTCGCCAGGGCCGGGCTCCGGCGTCGGCATCTCGCCGAAACAAAGGACCTCTTGCGCCGGTCCTTGCCGGTCATACCAGACTGCCTTCATGTTGATGCTCCCAAGTACAACCCCAATAGCGCGCGCGGAATCCGCGTCGATCCCTGCGGTATCAATGACTGGACGAAATCTGTACGGCCTTGGCCACCCTTCTCAGCTGTTCATATTCCGAGCTGATGTACTTGCGGAACTCCTCCGGCGAGCCGCTGGCGACGGCCTGCTGGCCCTGCTGGAGCATCGCATTCCTGAAGTCGGCGGTATTCGCCGCCTTCACCACAGCTGCGAAGAGCTTGCGCACGATCGGCGTGGGGGTATTGGCGGGTGCCCAGATTCCCAGCCAGCTCTCGTGAACCAGGTCCGCATCCTTGAACAGCTCGAGCAGGGTTGGCACGTCCGGCAGCTGCGGCATGCGGACGCGGGTCGATACCGCCAGGGGACGCAGACGGTTCGACTCGATGTAGGGGCGCACCGCCGCACCGGTGAAGAACGCGAAATGTGGCACGTCATCCGTCAACTGAGGGAGCATATCCGTCACGGTCCGCACCGGAACATGAACCGCCTCGATGCGCTCCTTTCTGGCAAAGGTGGCACCCAGGAGGTGGGCTGCGGTGCCGACGCCTCCCGAGTAATAGTTCAGCGCGCCGGGATGCCGCCTGGCCCATTCGACCAGATCCGCCGCTGACTTCACCGCCGAATCACTGCTGACAGTCAGTATTCCGGCGGACTTGTAGACGAGAGACACCGGGCTGAAGTCCTTTACCGGATCGAACGCGGCAGAGGGCTGTGCCAGCTTCCCGATCAGCGTCGCGACGCTGCCAAGGAAGATGGTGTATCCATTCGGTTCGGCACGTGCCGCCGCAACGGCGCCGACGGCTCCGCCCGCGCCCGGCTTGTTCTCGACCACGACCGGGACACCAATCTCTGCCGCCATTTGGCGCGCCAGGATGCGGGATGCGGCATCGATGCTGGTGCCGGCGGGAAAGGGAACGATAAAGCGAACGGAGCGCACCGGGTACTGATCCGCCTGTGCGCCAGGCGATAAAGCGGCGACCATGATGGCGAACAGCCAGGTCATAAGGCGGCTTGCTGAGATCATGACTTCTCCATTTCGGTCCGGAATGCGTTGTTGCTTTCGTTACCGGGCCGGGGCTTCGCCGGCAGCAACTTGTCCGTCCGACAGTTCTCCCCTCCAGCCCCGGTTCATCGCGAGCGCTCGTCAGAACACGTGGCGGATACCCATGGCGGCGCCAAACATCGAGGTCTGGCCGCTGGCGAGCGTGTAGCTGTTGCCCAGCGCAAGACTCGACGCGTAGTTATTCGCCGCCGAATCCAGGGTCAGGCCAGCGTTCCTTGAATAGGCCGTGGTCAGATAGATGTCGGTGCGCTTCGAGATCCGGTAGTCGGCAATCAGGGCAATCTGCCAGGGGTTGGCAAAATTGCTGCTGCCGCCGATGCTCTTTACATTCTGGTAGTTGTACTCGAGCGTGAAATCGATATTCGCCGTAGCCTGGTATTGGCCGCCAATCCAGTAGAAATCGTCCCGCAGCAGCAGGGTACCGTCTGGCGCCTTGTTCTGCCCCCAACGGTAGCCACCCATCACTTTTGCCGTGCTGTTGAAGGCGTAGTTGGCCATCACGGCTGCCTTCCTGAAAGTTCCGTTGCCGGTCCCGATCGTCGGGTTCCACTGGTCATAGCCAATGCCGAACCCGACAGGCCCGATCACATAGTTCAGGCCTGCGCCGTAGCCCGTGTCCCGGCGAAATTGCCCCGGCACCTCTCCGGTGCCGCCCGCCGCCGGAATCGTCGGGGAAACCTGCGGCAGCGATGTTCCGACGCCGAACGACCAGTGCGCGCTGGCCGTAAGCGGGCCGAATGCGCCCGTATACTTCACCGTGTTGTCCTCGCGGAAATTGGGGCCGACGATCAGGGCAGTCGGCTCGTACTGGGTGGCATATCGAGCTGGGATAAAGTTGGCGATCGTGCTGAACAGCGAGTGGTATTGGCGGCCAACGGTGATCTGGCCCATCCGCGAGCCAAGCCCGACAAACGCCTGGCGGCCGAACACGCGGCCGCCTTGTTGCATGGTGCCGGTATCGCTGTTGAAGCCACCTTCCAGTACGAAGACCGCCTTCAGGCCGCCACCCAGGTCTTCCGTGCCGCGAAGGCCCCAACGCGAGCCGGAGTAGCCGCCGGCATTTTCGCGAAAGACCTTCTGGCCCTGGCCGGAGTTGAAATTGTTGGTCGACCGGGGCACCTCACCGACCTTGTTGACGTATTCGATGTTGGTGTCAATGACGCCATACAGCGTGACGCTGGACTGCGCTTCGGCTGCACCGCATGCGCACACGGCCGCAAAGCCGAAAATCGTCTTCCTCATGACTGCTTTTCTCCGAATTTCTTGATTTAGTTGGTTTTCTTCTGGCGGGCCGACAACATGGTCGAACGCGAGTCGCGACGCAGCGGCAAGCGCACGCAACTACCGCTGCCCCCCTCGCGCAAGCGCAAGAGGGGCGAAAGGCGCGGGTCGGCTGGCATCCCTCTCAGGGGCCCTACGACACCCGCACCAGCTGCTTGCCGAAGTTGCCCCCGGTAAGCATCCGGATGAACGCGTGCGGCGCATCACGCAGCCCGTCGCTGACGTCCTCCCGGTACTTCAGTTTTCCTTCCCTGAGCCACTGCGCCAGGTCGGCTTGCGCGGCCGGCCAGTAAGCGCGATGGTCCGCAATGACGAACGCGTGCACGGTCACGCGGTGCATCAGCAACTGGCGCATGCCCTGGAAGCCGTACGGCGCCTGTTCGTTGTACTGGCTGATGTTGCCGCACAGCGCAATGCGCGCATGGTCCGCGATGCGCCTGAGCACCGCGTCCATCACCGGGCCGCCCACGTTCTCGAACAGCACGTCGACATAGTCCGGCGTGGCCGCCGCAAGCTGCTGCTCGAAGTCCGCCGCGCGGTAGTCGACGCATGCATCGAAGCCCAACTCCTCCATCACGTAGCGGCACTTCTGCGCGCCGCCGGCAATGCCCACCACCCGGCAGCCCTGCAGCTTCGCAATCTGCCCCGCCACGCTGCCCACCGCACCCGAGGCCGCCGTCACCACCACCGTCTCGCCTGCCCTGGGCCTGGCCAGCGCCAGCATCCCGTAATGCGCCGTCACCCCGGTCATGCCCAGCGCGCCCAGTGCCGCCGACGGCGGGCCCAGCTCCGGATCGACCACCCGCACCGCCCCTCGCGTCACTACCCCGTGGCTCTGCCAGCCCAGCGGCGCCGCCACCAGCGTGCCCTTGGGCAACTCCGGGTCGCGGCTGGCCACCACCTCCCCGACCGTGCCGCCCGGCATCACCTGGCCCGGCGTGAGCGGCTCGACGTACGAGCGCACCGGATCCATCATCGGGCGCATGTACGGGTCCAGCGACAGGTACATGACCCGCACCAGCGCCTCGCCTTCGGACAGCGTGGGCAGGTCGGCCCGCACCACCTCGAAGTCCTCGGGCTGCACCATCCCCGCGGGATGGCGCTTCATGACGATCTTTGTATTGCGCTCGCTCATGCCTGGGCTCCCTTTGCAAGGCGCAGCAGCGCCTCGGCGTTGCGGTACATGTAGTCCTCCAGGGCCTCGTCCCTGATCGGCAGCCTGAGCGTGTCGCGCACCGAGTCGTCCACGCCAAAGAACGAATAGGCCGACGCGTAGATGAAGCGCCTGGACAGCCAGTTGATGCCCTCCACATACCCCTGTCCGCCCGGCGCGAACGTGTACACGTCCGGCGACACGAACACGTTCATCAGTCCCGTCACCTCGCTCTTGAACGCCAGCGCCACCGCCTCGTTCACGTACGGGTAGCAGCCATGCCCCAGCACCACCGGCATCGTCGAGTAGCGCCGCGCCACCCGGTCAAAGCGCACCGGATCCGTGTGCGAAATGTCCGGGCCCGCCAGCGGGCCGGTCATGAACAGCAGCGGCACCTTCAGTTCCTCGATCTTCTCGTACAGCGGGAACAGCTTCTCGTCGTCCGCATACATCGGCGCGCGTGCCAGCCCCGGCTCCATGCACACCCCCACCAGCCCCAGCTCCTTCACCGCCGTGTCCAGCCCCTCGATGATCTCGCCCACCGGCTTGTCGAAGTCGATTCCCGCCAGCCCCAGCACCCGCTGCTCCGTGCGCTGCGCCAGCTCCGCCAGGTCCCGGTCCTCGATGTGCACCGGTGTCGGCCGGTTCACTGAATGCCGGCCATTCATCACGCCCAGGCGCACCCCCACGCTGTCCATCTCGTGGATCAGCGCCCGGAGCGCCCGATCCTCCGCATGCGGGTATGGCTCGGTGCTGATCGTGTACGAGCGCGGCACCGGGTGGCCAAGGACGCGATTGACAGCGCCCACCACGTTAGGCGTGAAGAACGTCCGGTACGGACCGGTGGGCGGGCGCAGCCGGAAGTCGATGATCTTGCCCGCCAGCTGGGCGAAGCGGGCGTCGGTCAGGTCTGTCATGTCGTCTCCTCTGTTGGACGTGGACGGGGTTGCCGCAGCACCGGCCTTCCCCGCTTGAAAAAACTATATACACGATTCCTGTTTTTGTCGACATTAATCACACCACGAATGTTCGTCCCGCGATGGCGACGAAGCCATCGGCGGCGCGCTTGGCCCCTGCCGTGCCTTGGTGAGGTTTCAAAAAAATTCTTTGCCCACGGAACACTCACGTTGGCTCAAGCGTTTGCACAAGCGCGGGTTCCCCTGGCAGATCGAACCGAAGCTCGCGGCCGGAGGCTACTGAAAGGAAGGAAGGAGGGAAGGAAGGAAGGAAGGAGGGAAGGAAGGAAGAGACGTCGCCGCGGCTGCGGCGACCTCCGGGGAGGCCGCCATTCAGGTCAAGCCTCCTGGCTGGATGGGATCCTGCAGGGCGGCGGCTTTCCCGGTTTATCGAGGTCCGAAGCCGCCCTGAGTCCGCGTGCCGTCAGAGGTCAAGCTGGATACCGGCGTCCGCGGCGATCTTCGACCAGGTATTCAGATCGCTGTCCACGATATCCCGGAACTGCTCGGTCGTCTTCGCCGGCGGCGGCCCGAAGTTCATGTTCTTCATCATCGCCGCCGCTTCGGGAGACTGCTGGACTTTGTTGATCTCGGCATGAAGCCGCTTCACGATGGCCGGATCCGTTCCGGCGGGCGCAAACACCCCGAACCATCCCACCGCATCGAAGCCGTAGCCTTGCTCGCCCATCGTCTGTACCTCGGGGAACTGTGGTGGGCGTACGTTGCCGGGAATGGCAATGGGACGCACCTTGCCTGAACGCACGAAGGGTGTCATCACCGACGGATCAGCCCACCCGATTTTCACCACGCCGGAGGATACATCGGTGAGAAGCTGCGTCGAGGTCTTGTACGCCACGTGTTCGGTCTTCATTCCGGTCTTCTTCTTGAGCCACTCCATGGTCAGGTTGGCCGAAGAGCCGTTCGCCCAGGTCGCGTAGCTGTACTTGTCCGGGTTCGCTTTCACGAAATTGATCAGCTCGGACAGGTTGTGAACCGGCAGTTCAGCATTGACCGCCAGGATCACCCCGCCTTCCATGGTCTGTGCGACAGGAACGAGACCCTTCCTCAGATCAAGCGGGTAGTGCTTCATGACCGAAGGAGCGATCACATGGCCAGATGCGGTGGCATACAAGAGCGTGTAGCCGTCGTTCGGCGCCTTGATGACCGCCTTTGCGGCAATGATGCCGCTGCCGCCGGGCCTGGCATCCACCACAACGGGCTGCTTCAGCACCTCCGACAGGCGCTGGCCCATCAGCCGCGCCAGGGCATCGGTCCCCGACCCTGCGGAAGAGGCGACAATCAGCTGGATCGGGCGGCTGGGCCAGGCTTCCTGCGCCATTGCACCGCTGGCCGTGCCCAGCGTCAGCACGGTCCCTGCTCCCAATGCGGCAACGAGCGATTGCATGCGTGATGTCATTCTGTCTCCTCCTTGCTTCACTTCCGTTGAAGCTCGATCCGCGAATCGCGGCATGAACGAATGCGTCTCCAAACTACCATCGAGCCGAATTGGAGAATCCCGGCTGGCAGCCTGAATTCCTGATGTCGCGCTAATAACGCATGAAACGGGGTGATCGGCCCTCACAAAAAAAGATCTCATCGGAAGTATTCCAATGAGACCTTTGAACGCTCCCAGGAGCGGTTGGAGACAACCAGGAACCAGAAGCCCACCCGCTTCTGATCTGGACGGAAATGCCACGCGCTCGATAACGCGCGCCATGACGGCGGGCTCGGGCGCCCGGTACGACGCGGACCTCAGAACGGCTTGTCGCCGATGATCCCCGCACGCTCCATCTTGCGCGGCGCCGGCCAGTAATCCATGACGGCGTAGTGCTGCGTGGCCCGGTTATCCCAGACGGCGACATCGTTCGGACGCCAGCGATAACGCACCTGGTACTCCGGAACCGAAGCCTGGCTCTGCAGGTACTGGAGCAGCAGGCCCGCCCCCGGATTCTTGTCGAGGCCGAAGCGGACGTTCTCCGGCGTGTGGTAATTGACGAAATGCGTGGTGAAGCTGCCGACGTAGAGAATCTTCTCGCCCGTCTCCGGGTGGGTACGGACCACGGGATGCTCGACTTCCGGGTTCTTCCTGGCAAGGTTTGCCCGCTCTTCCGGCGACATCACGGCACCGAACGAATGCTCGATGCTGCTCTTTGCACGCAAGCCATCGATGCGCCGTTTGATGTCATCGGGCAGCCGCCTGTACGCCTCGACCATATTGACCCAGATCGTGTCCCCGCCCTCCTCCGGGCACTCGATGCACCGGAGCACGGCCCCCATCGGAGGCGTCGGGCGCCACAGCCCGTCGGTATGGTAGTTGTTCTCGTAAGGCCGTTTCTGGTCCGCGTTATAGACCTGCACCAGCCCGGGGTGGTCGGGATGACTGCCAGCCACCGGGTGGGTCTCAAGGTCGCCGAACCTGGACGCGAACGCCACGTGCTCTGCGCGCGTGATGTCCTGGTTCCGGAAGAACAGGACGCGATGCTTCAACAGCAGCGCCTTGATCTCGGCAAACAGCGCGTCGTTTCGCGACGCCTCGCCAAGATGCAACCCCGATACCACCGCACCAATGCAGCGGGTCAGCTTCTCAACCATGATCATGAACGTCTCCCTGTTCGCGTGACAACGAGTTGGCTGGATTCCTCGGGTCGGGATCCCCGGCCAATGCCGACCACCCCAGGCCACTGTTGGAAAGGACTATAGACGTTCCTTTTATTGTTGTCGACATTATTAATTTCGACTGCTAGACTGCATCGTGTCGAACCTGTCTGCGAAAGGTCCCTCACGCCACCGTCCAGTTTCACGTTCCAGACCAAGGAGATGCGATGAAAGCCATAAGAATGGTCCCTGGCGCCGAAGGCGGCACACTCGAGATCCAGGACATCCCCACCCCGGCCACGTGTGTTCGCCACGAATGCCGTATCCGCAAGGCCGGCGTGAATCCAGGGACGCAGCCGTGAATATCCCCGCTCATATCGACAAGGCGCAGCGCCTGAGCGCGCTGCGCCAGCGTCTCGACCCGCTCGCCGATTTCGAGATCTGGTTCTGGACCACGCTGACCGCCGGCACCAACATGCTCAACGCCACCTTGCATGTCGCGGGCCTGACCAACGACGACCGGGCCTTCTCCACGATCCCCGGTGTCCATGTCGTACCGCAAGCCGATGGCACCTACGCCTATACGCTGCGCGGCCTCGGAGATGTCAGCCATGTGGGCTGGCCGCCGATCGAGGGCGCGGTGCCTGCCTTCATCCGGGAACTGGAAGTCGCCCTCCATACCATCGAGCAGCACCGGGATCCATGCATCCGCGGCTATGGCGTGCCGACACGAGCAATCGTCGAGGAATGCGAACGCGCCTTTGGCACCGTCGTTTCCATCTTCACGCGCGCGATCGGGGAGAGCAGGCATGAAAGCCGATGACCATCGGATCAAGGCCGAACGCATCGAACGATCCATGTCCCGGCTTGGCGATGACGACTGGGAAATGAAGATCGAAGGGGCGATGCTGGCGGGAACCCACTGGGTCAACTATGTGCTGCATCGTCGTGGCGTGTCCGCCGAGGACGAGGACATGGTCCACACCACCATGACAGCGGTCAACCGGCTCCGCAAGTACTCGCTTGCCGAAGCAGGCCTGGTGCGCAACCTGGGCGAGATCGAGGAGCTGCGGCCGCTCTACGTCCGTGGCGATGTACCGGACGCGGCGACGGCCGCTGCCCGCGCACTTGCGTTGCTGCAAGCGATCGGCAAGCGCGCCCGGACCTGGCCGTGATGCCGAAGCAATGACGTCAATCCGCGTGACAACGGCATCGCAACGGGCCGCAATACAAATAAAATCAATGATTTAGACGTGGATAACGGCATTCACATCACGTCAGTGCCCGTGGCCTTGTCAGACGACGCCCGATACCGGCGCGCTGTCGTTGAGCAGACACTGACACTGCCAACTTCCGGAGAGTGCCATGCCAGGCAAGAATATCCACGTCGTGCCCACCCATAATGGTTGGGCGGTCGAAGCAGAAGGACGCTCCGGCAACCAGCAGCGATTCACCTCGATGGATCATGCGATCGCTACCGGGACGGAGAAGGCCAGGCGTGCAAAGGTGGACTTGCTGATCCACGGCCGGGACCACCAGATCATGGAGCGAAGCTCCTTTTGCAACGATCCACGCGACATCGACGGATAACCCCACCCCTGCATTGCAGGACAGGGAACCGTCCAGCGGAGCTGACTGAAATTGCGGCCCCAGCCTCTATGGTGTGCGCGTCGAAGGCCGCGTGTCTCGTACTGACGTTGGCGCCGGATACACCTCGTCACCAGCCGCGATAGGCTCGCGCGGCGGAGGGGGTGTTCCCCTGGTATCCCTCGGAACGCCTTCGCATCCCGCCAGGCCAGCCGAGAGAACGGCAATGGCCGCACCCTGGGCCAGGGCACGGCCCAGGGCGCGGCGGACGCGTAGAAACAAGAGGTGGAGTTGCATTGCCGCCCCATTGAAAGTTCTTGTGTCTAGCTTAGTGCAATTCTCGAAGGGCTGGGCACGGCAACGGCAACCGTATCCGGCATGACCTCGCGAAGTGCTATGCGTTGGCATGCACAGGGCCTGGCCGCCGGCGCATGGTGCCCCGCGCCACCCTGCTCTCCTTCGGGCTGCAGCCAAACTGCGCGTGATACCAGCGCGAGAATCCGCTTGGCGCGGAGAAACCGAGCAGGGTCGCCACCTCGGTCAATGGACGATCGCTCTCGAGGACATGGCGCGCGGCAAGTTCCGTGCGGATGCCATTGACGATCGAGGAAAAGCTCTGCCCCTCTTCCGCCAGCCGGCGTTGGACCGTGCGGCACACCACGCCAAGATGGTCCGCCACCTGCTCGATGGTGCAGCGCCCGCTGGGCAGCAGCAGCAGGATGACGCGCCGCACGTCCTCCAGCATGGTCACTTGCCGGGCAATGGCGGAAGCGTCTACCAACTGTTGCGCGTAACGCGCCATGGCGGGATCGGCCGAGGGATTGCGGGCATCGAGATCGGCCTTCGTGCAGATGATGCAGTTGAATTCGTGGTCGAACTCGATGCAAGCGCCGAAAAACCGCTGGTGCGTACTGAGGTCGCGTGGCGCAGGATGTTCGAAGCAGACGCGCCGCGGTTCCCAGTCCGGCCTCAGCAGCTGCCGGATCAAGCGCACGATGACCCCGAGCGCGAGCTCTGCCCTTTGACGCGTGGGCTGGTGGGCGTTGCCGGCGATGACCGCCTCGCGAATGATCACCAGCCCGCCGCATTCCTCGACCGCCAGCGAGAGCGCACTGTTGAGCAGTGTTTGATAGCGCATCAGGATGCGCAGCGAGTCGCGCAGCGTCGCCTGGTCGCGGATCAGCAATCCTACCGGCCCGAGGTTGGACAACAGGCGCGACTCGGCCATGCACAGACCGAAGCTTTCGTTGCCCGACAGGGTTGCGGACGCGTGCAGCAGTCGTCCGACACGCTCCCCTGGGATCATGAAGTCCGGCTCGCGCAGGACACTGGGGCTCAAGCCCGCGTCAAGGAGCATCCGCACCGGATCCAGTCCGGCAGCCAGGGCGACCTCGCTGTAGTTGGTGAGGGCCGCAGCGCGGACTAGAGACGACATTGCAGAGCCCAGTGAAACAGTGACACGGAATGATAAAAGCCTGTCATGTAGTGTCAAGCGGGAGAAACCCGTGGCGTCCAAACTCCGCAGGCGATCGGCCAGATCAGGCCAGATCCACCATAGGAGACAACACTCATGAGCCAACGCCCAGAAGCGGCACCCGCGGTGGTCCGCGCCACCTCGCTCGGGAATTCCATCCGGGTCGAGCCAGTCACCTGCACGATCGGCGCCGAGCTCAGTAACGTGCACCTCGGCGCGGCTGCCCAGGACGACCAGCAGATGGCGGAGATCCGGGCGCTGCTGCTCAAGCATCGCGTGGTGTTCTTCCGCGACCAGGACATCACGCGCGCGGAGCATGTGGCTTTTGCGCGCCGCTTTGGCGAGCTGGAGGACCATCCCGTGGTGGGCAGCCATCCCGATTACCCGGGACTGGTCCAGATCTACAAGACTCCCGACAGCCCGCCCGAACGCAACGAAAACTCCTGGCATACCGATGCCACCTGGCGCGAAAGGCCGCCGCTGGGCTGCGTGCTGCGCTGTGTCGAATGCCCGCCCGTGGGCGGCGACACCATGTGGGTCAACATGGTCGAGGCCTATCGCCAGCTGCCCGAGGAGATCAAGGCAAGGATCGCCCCATTGCGCGCCCGGCACAGCATCGAGGCGAGCTTCGGCGCAGCCATGCCGATCGAGAAACGTCTTGCGCTGAAGGCGCGGTATCCGGATGCCGAGCACCCCGTTGTCCGCACCCATCCGGAAACCGGCGAAAAAGTGCTGTTCGTCAATGGCAGCTTTACGACGCACTTCACCAACTTCAATGTGCCGGCCAACGTGCGCTTCGGGCTCGACAAGGCGCCGGGCGCCAGCCACCTGCTCAACTATCTGGTCAGCCAGGCCAGCATTCCGGAATACCAGGTTCGGTTTCGCTGGAAGAAAAACAGCGTGGCGTTCTGGGACAACCGTTCGACCCAGCACTACGCAGTGATGGATTACCCACCGTGTCACCGAAAGATGGAGCGCGCCGCCATCGTTGGTGACCAACCCTACTGAAAGACTGACATGACCGTTACCAAACCAACCGTCCTCATCGTTCCCGGCCTGCGTGACCACGTGCCGGAACACTGGCAGACGCTGCTGGCCGCAAGGCTGCCTCGCGTCGTCAGCGTCGCCCCGCTTGAGCAGGACAAGCTCAGTTGCGCTGCCCGGGTCGAGGCCATCGACCGCGCCCTGGCCGCCATCGACGGGCCGGTGATCATCGTCGCGCACAGCGCGGGCGCGATGATGGTCGCCCATTGGGCGGCCCGGGGTGCCACACGCGAGATTCTTGGCGCCCTGCTGGCAGCGCCCGCGGACCTCGAGACGCCGATGCCGGCAGGCTACCCGACGACCGAGGCACTGGACGCCCAGGGCTGGCTGCCGATTCCTCGTGGCGAGTTGCCGTTCCCCAGCATTGTTGCGGCAAGCAGCAACGATCCGCTGACGCGCCTCGACCGCGCCCGCGAGCTGGCGCAGGCGTGGGGAAGCCGCTTCGTCGAGCTGGGCGAGGTCGGGCACCTGAACCCGGCCTCGGGCTATGGTGAATGGCCGCGGGCCGAAGCGTTCATCCGCGAGCTCTCGCAAGCGAATCTCCCGACGACGGCCCGCGGATAGCCGGAATTCAGTCCGGCTAAGTCCGGCTCAGTCCGGCTGGTAATTGATGGATTTCAGCAGCGCGGACTGTTGCTGGTATGCCAGCTTCAAGTCCGCCACCAATTCTTCCGGGGTGGCGGCACTCCCCTGCTCCATGCCCATCTCCTTGATGCGATGCTGCACCGCGGGCTGCCTGAAATACGCCAGCGTCACCTCGCGGATCTTTTGCTGGACAGCAGGATCGACGTCCGGGCGGGACCACACGGCGAACCAGCCTGCTTGCGCCAACTGCGGATAGCCAAGCTCATTGAAGGTCGGCACATCGGGAAGTCCGGCAATCCGGGTCGGATAGCCCACGGCAATCGCCTTGATCTTTCCGGCCTTGATCAGTGGCAACGAGGTTGTCACCCCATCGAACATCAGGGGCACGTGGCCGCCCATCAGGTCGTTCAATGCCGGAGGCGAGCCTTTGTAGCCCACATGCCGCATTGGCACGCCCGTGAGTTGCCCGAGTTGCATGCCAGAGGTGTGCCCCCGCAAGCCCGCAGCGTAAGACGCGAAGACCACTCCATCCTTCTGCGACTTCCCATAGTCGACCAGCTGCTTCAGGTTGGAAACCGGCAGATCCTTGTTGGCAACCAGCACCAACCCGGTACGGCTGACCTGGGCCAGAGGCTTCAGGTCCTTGAACGGCTCGTAATGGACCTTGTACGCCAGCGGCGCCTCGCTGACGACGCCACCCTGGATCACCAGCAGGGTATGGCCGTCCTTGCCGGTGGATCGCAGATCGCTGATTGCCAGCGCGCCGGCGGCGCCGGGCTTGTTTTCCACGATGGCGGGCTTGCCCAGTCTTTGCTGCAGGCCCTCGGCCAGCAGCCGCGCCAGGGCGTCGGCGGTGCCGCCCGCCGGCCCCGCCACCACCAGGCGAAGCGGCTTGCCGGGCCAGGCCTCTTGCGCCTGAGCCACGTGGATGGCGCCGGCGAGACCGACACCGATTGCGAACGTGCAACCGCACCGAAAGAAGTGATGTCTCTGCTTCTTCATGTCCATCCCGACACTCAGATCACGAAAATGGACGAGCCGGTGGTCTTTCGCGCCTCCAGGTCCCGATGTGCCTGCACCGCATCCTCCAGGGCATACCGCTGGTTGATCTCGATGCGGATGCGGCCCGCCGCAACGTGGCCGAACAGTTCATCGACCAGTTCCGCCTTTTCGGCGGGATCGGCAATGTAGTCGGCCAGGCCCGGGCGAGTCAGGTACAGCGAACCCTTGCGGGCCAGGATTTGCGGATCGAACGGCGGGATCTTGCCGGAAGCGGTACCGACGCAGACCAGCAGGCCACGGCGCTTGAGCGAGTCCAGCGAGGACATGAAGGTGGCCTTGCCCACGCTGTCGAAGACCACCGACACGCCTGCTCCGTCCGTCAGTTCCCGCACGCGTTTGGCGACATCCTCGTGGCTGTAGTTGATCGTGTGGTCGCAGCCGTGCGCGCGCGCGACTTCTGCCTTGGCATCGGTTGAAACCGTGCCGATCACGTTCAGGCCCAGCAACTTCGCCCATTGGGAAACGATCAGGCCGACGCCACCCGCCGCGGCATGCAGCAGCACGGTATCGCCCGCCTTGAAGGGATAGATCCGGCGTACCAGATAGGCGGCAGACAAGCCCCGCATGGTCATTGCCGCCGCGGCTTCGCAGCTGATTGCTTCGGGCAGCTTGATCAGCGGTGCCGCGGCAATCAGCCGCTCGGTGCTGTAGGCACCCAGCGTGTTGATAAAGCCCGTGTAGGTCACGCGATCGCCGACCGCCAGATGGGTCACGCCGGCACCAACGGCCTCGATGACGCCGGCCGCCTCGTTGCCGAGGCCGCTGGGCAGCGGCACCTCGTAAGTGCCACCGCGGAAATACGTGTCGGCAAAATTCAGGCCCACGGCCACGTGACGCACGCGGACTTCTCCGGGGCCCGGTTCCCCCACGCTGGTGTCCTCGAAGCGAAGGACCTCGGGTCCGCCTGTTTCGTAAAATCTGACGACTTTCGCCATGTTGCCTCCTGTCCTGTCTTGTATTGTCCTCGCGACGCTTGCATGTTCTGCCGTGGCGCCACTTCCCGCTTTACCCTGCGTGCCTCGAACTTGCCCGTTGGCGACAGATGCCGGCAAACGCTGGCGCACCGGTCATCGACGGTTGCAGCCAGCCATTGGCCATGCGCCATGGCTCCATTGGCACGGCAACGGGATAACAGACGAAGGTGGGCTATGGTCCTGACGTGGACCTGTGCGCCGGGCGCGTGAACTCACAACGCCGGGAGGAACCCGGCGCAGGCACCGGCCCGGGTGCTCCGCTACGGCCTGCGGCGGCGCCTTTCAGCGTCCCATGCGGCGGTCATAGCTGCGGGAAACCCGCTCGATCAGGCCGGAATCGCGCGCGCCGGTGGCATTGAACTCCACGCGCACGCTGCCGTCGCCTTGCTGGCGGACACTGGCTGTGACGGTATCGCCATCTTTCCTGCCGACGACCGTGCCGGCCATCGCATCCTGGCTGGTGATCGCCAGGCCCTGGTCGCGCATGGCATCCGCGGCCGCATAGAAGGAACGGTCGTAGCTGGCCGGCGCGCCCGCCGTGGGTGGATAGCCATAGTAGGTGCAGCCCGCCAGCGCCAGCATGGCAGCGGCTATCAGGGCAATGCGCGTGGGCTTCATGGTGGCACCCTCCTCTCCAGTGATGGCGGTGGTCAAAGGACCGACGCGCTCGGGGCCTCGCCGCAGGGCCGGACGCCGGCTTCGTGCGGCCCCAGGTCCGGCACGCTTTGGGGCATGCTTCGCCAAGACGAGCGCCTATCGTAGCAAAGGGGAACGGGAGCGGCACCGGATGGGTGACAGGGACCAAGCGCCGCACGCCTTCGATTTCAACGCACGGACGAAAAAAACAGCGGCGGGACGCTATGTCCCGGCCGCTGTCCAAGCGCACGCCTTCCTCCCTTTGGCACGGCGTGCCCCGTCCACCCGCCTTACTTGACGCAGGCGAGGTTCACGGCAAGGCCGCCCCACTTCGTGGACTGGTTGTTATCCACCTGGACCTGCAGCTTGTCGTTGTGGTTGATGGTTCCGGACGGCACCGTCCGGCTGCAGTTCTGCTGCCCGTTGGTGATCTTGCAGCTCAGTTCACCGACCGGCGCCAGGATCACCGAGGTGCCGGACCCGGTGACCTTGTACAGCCCGATGTCCAGCACACCCTGCACCTTGCCGAGCGTGCCGGCAGTGAGCGTGACGCGGCTGCAGTCGTAGGGAATCACGACGCCGAAGTCCGACGGCAGGGGCACGGCGCCGCCCGCGCCAGTCATCGCATAGTGGCCGCGGCTGAGCGTGTCCGGCACGTTGAAGTTGCCGTTGTAGACCGTGGCTGTGGTCATGGCCACACCCGTGGCCGGCCACTTGCCGTCCTGCTTGGGTCCGTAAAGCGTCGACGTCGAGGTATCGAAATAGAAGTCGCCATCGACGCCAATGCTGTCGCCCGGCGCGCCGCTGCCGTACAGGACGTGGCC
The DNA here is from genome assembly GCF_016894385.1 of Cupriavidus oxalaticus. Lineage (NCBI taxonomy): Bacteria > Pseudomonadati > Pseudomonadota > Betaproteobacteria > Burkholderiales > Burkholderiaceae > Cupriavidus > Cupriavidus oxalaticus. The sequence goes on along the minus strand of NZ_CP069812.1, from coordinate 1,629,784 downwards.
GCCGTTGCCGACCGTGCCACCACCGGTACCGTCAGTGCCACCTGTGCCACCTGTGCCGCCGCCCGGCTGGCCAACCAGCGAGACACCCGCGGGCCACTGGTCATTGGCCTTGGGCCCGTACAGCGTCCAGGTGTTGGTATCGAGATAGTAGTCGCCGTTGTTGCCGACGCTGTTGTCTGGAGCGCCTGCGCCGGCCAGCACGATGCCGCCGCCTGCGCCCGACGATCCGGTCCCCCCGCCCAGCGGCACGCCCGGCGGCCAGGTGCCATCCGCTTTGGGCCCGAACAGCGTCGAGGTCGAGGTGTTGATGTAGTAGTCGCCATTGTTGCCGACGCCATCGGTCGGGTCGACCGAGCCGGACAGGATGGTGTTACCGGCCAGGCCCGTGTTGCCGCCAGACCCGGTGTTGCCCTGCGCGCCGGTTCCGCCCGCAGGCCCGGCTATCGAAACCCCGGCGGGCCACACGCCGTTTGCCTTGGGCCCGAACAGCATCCAGGTCGCGGTATTGAGGTAGAAGTCACCGTCCTGGCCGACATCCGGCCCCGGGTCGGTGGTACCCGACAGCATTGCGCTGCCTGTCGAAGCTGGCTTCGGCGTAGACGCTCCCGTATCTGGTGCCGTAGCGGCGGTGCTGGCAGGCGTCGAATCGCCCCCGCCTCCCCCGCACGCCGCGACCGTGACGAATAGACAGGCGAGCGGCACGGCCGCCAGCTTCATGTGGATGCGTTTCATGGATGTCCCCCGTTTCCCGATGTTCAAGCAGTTGGTTCCGTAGCTTTTTCAAGCGCCAGCGAAATCAATCTAGTTGGCGGAATCGGAATGGAAAATCGGTCCTATGGACGAGTGGCAGGTACGCGCGATGAGGCCCTCGGCAGCGATCAGATAAGCGGGCTGTGCGGCGAATCAATCAAGCCGGCTCGCAGGGACACGAATGGTGCGGCTTCCCGAAAAGCCTTGCCGGACAAGGCCATGCAGACGGCCCATGGGGTTTTCATACAGCGCGGTGCGCGCACACACCGATATCCGATATCCCACGAAAGCGGGGGAAATATTGCGGCGATACAGCGAATGAAAAGGCGTCGGAAAATCTCCACCAAAAGCATGTTTTGAAAATGAAACGCCGCGATCGAAAGGCAGGCTGCGGCCGAAAACCACGGCGCTCGGCATCGGCACTGGCGTGCCGGGATGGCAGGGAAGCAGAAGGAATGGGATAGCGGGATAACGCGGAACGAGCAGAACACTTCCGGCCGATGCTTGTATCGCAAGAATCAGGCGAGAGCCGCGACGAACGTCTTGAAGCGCGCACGACAACCGTGCGGCAGGCGCCGGGCTTGTTCCGGCCGTCCGCCACACAACAACCGCCTTCCGGCACCGCAAGATTCAAACGCGGGCAGCCTCGTCAGCACGCTGCCCGCCCGGCGACCCAATCGCCTTGTACGTAGAGGCAACCAGCCGGTCCCAATAGCGCCACCAGAATGGTCGCATCGCGACACCGGACGACGGGCCAGGCTGCACCGGTCCCATGTCTGCCTGCGTTTCCGCCTGAGACACCGGCTGCACGAAGATGGCGCACCGGCTGTACTCGGCCAGCAACGCTTCCCGACTGACCTCCTGGGCTCCGCCGCCCCATCCCGGGAGCGCGACCAGAAGACCGCCGTACTCGCGGCGTTCCAGCAATACGCACGGTCTGCCCCTGCCCAGCAGCAGGATCACCGGAAGTACGCTGTCCGGGATTTCGTCAAGATCCGACTCCACGAGTCGGGCCGACCAGCCGGCGCGCTCCACTGCGTCGCTCAGGAGCGGCAATGTGAGGCGCTGCCCTGCCAGTGGCAGCCCTTTCAGCAGGACGGCAGACGGCATTGCCCGCTGCCGCGCTCGGTTAAGCAACAACAGGCAGCCCAGCAGCGGATCCTCCGCGCCCGTCAAACCGCGCATGCCGGCATGCGGCTCCGGGTGCTCAACCCTGGCGCCCAGGCCGGAAGTTCCGGGCTGCACCATGGGAGTCATCTTCCGTGGTGCGACCAGTGGCGGTTTGGGCCGCGCTTCCGTCGGCCTTGACCTCGGTGATCCAGCCAGGCCTGGCTCAGGCACCTCGCACAATGAAAGATCAGCAGGCTCGTACCGCCCGCATGGGCTCCACTCACCCATGATTCCCCCCGGTTTCAGTGGTGTGATATTTCACGCAAGCGTAGTGCACGAGAACACCTGCTCCCATCCTTCAAACGAGGGAATACAGGCTGATTCGGCTTTGAAACACTGCTCATGGAGGAAGTGGGGATTGCCGGAAGCCGCCGGGCCTTTGTCCGTTCAGGCGGGATCGCGGTTGTCCACCCGCAGCAGGAACGGATGGATATGCACCTCCCTCCACACGCCTGCGTGGTGGAAGGGATCGCCCCGGTTGAAATCGATGACCTGCTGCTTGTCCTGCGCACGCACGAGGAACAGGCTGCCGATCATGCGCGCGCCGTCATCGGACATCAACGGCCCGCACATGACGCACCGGACCGCCGCGGCGGCCAGGTAGGCGCGATGCGCGTCGTAGCTGTCGAGCCGGCGCTGCAGCGCATCGGCGTGGTCCAGGCAATGAATGATGAAGTCCATATCCAGTATGTCTATTGAAATGCCTGGCCTGGCGCCGCAGCAGCCGGCGCGGGGATCGGCGTCGAGGCCCACGCCAGCATCTGCCACGCGCCCTCCCGCCGCTTCCACACGCTGAGAAAGCGGTTGTCCAGCGTGCGCTCCACGCCGTCGACCATGGCAACCAGCAGCGCCTTGCCCTGCATCACGGCGATGTCGCTGTAGATTTCCTGCCCCACCTCCTGTACCGAGGCCCGCAGGTAGCGCACCCGCCCGCTGCGCAGCGATGCCAGGTATGCCTGCTTGTCTTCGCGCAACGCCGACGAGTGCGTGTAGCTGAGTTCATCCGCAAGCAGTGCTTCCAGCCCCGCGATATCGCCGGCGAGCATCGCGCGGTATCGCGCGGCATCCGCCTGCCTGAGCGCAGCGAGATCCTCCATATATCCTCCGGTCTTCGTGTCCGGTTTGCCCATGTCGCTGTCCTCAGCCATGCAGATACGCCTTCACCAGCGTCTTGTCGTTCAGCAGCGCCTGCCACTCCCCGCGCCGCACTTCGTGGATCACCCGTCCCACTGAAAGGACATAGGCGCGGTCGGTCATCTCCGCGGCAATCGCCACGCTCTGTTCCACCAGCACGATGCTCAGCCCGCGCTCGCGCAGCCGGTTGAGCACGGCCAGGATTTCCTTGACGATGCGCGGCGCCAGGCCCGTGGTCAGCTCGTCCATGATCAGCAGGTCGGGCTGCAGCAGCAGCGCGCGGGCGATCGCCACCATCTGCTGCTGCCCGCCCGAGAGCAGGCTGACCTGGCCCTCGCCGCGCTCGCGCAGCAACGGGAACAGTTCGCAGACTTCGTCGTGCGTGAAGCGCATGGCGCCGCCGCGCGCACGCCTGCCGGCTTGCTCGGCAAGCCGCAGGTTGTCGCGCACCGACAGCTCGCCGAACAGGTTGCGGTTCTCCAGCACCACGGCAATGCCATGCTCGAAGCGGCGATGCCCCGGCACATGGCCGATCTCGACCCCATCCTTGACGATGCTGCCCGCCATGGGCCGCACCAGCCCCGACAGTGTGCGCACTAGCGCGGTCTTGCCCGCCCCGTTGGCACCGACCACGGCCACCGCCTCGCCCGGCCCGACCTCCATGTCGATGCCATGCAGCACGGGCACCGGGCTGTAGCCGGCATACAGTCCTTTTACTTTCAGCATGGTCAGACTCCCATATAGGCTTCGCGCACGCGCGGATCCGCCTGCACGGCCTGCAGCGTGCCGCTGGCGATGATTTCCCCGTAATACAGCACGTGGGCGGTGCTGCAGACCGTCATCAGCCCCATGTCGTGCGACACCAGCAGGATGGTCATGCCCTCGTCGTTCAGGCGCAGGATCCACGCGCGCAGCAGTTCGATTTCCTCGCTGTTCAGCCCCGAGGACGGCTCATCCAGCAACAGCAGGCTGGGCTCGCCGATACAGGCGCGCGCCAGCTCCACGATGCGCCGCTGGCCCGCGGGCAGCGCGCCGGCGCGGTGCTGCAGCAGGCCTTCCAGCCCGAACTTGCGGGCGCATCCCTGCGCGGCTTCGTGCATCGACTGCAGCTCGCGCCGCGACAGCGGCGAGCGCAGCATCGCATGCACCACGCCCGAGCGCGTGGCCTTGTGGCAGCCGGCCATCAGGTTTTCCAGCACCGTCATGTGCTCGAACACCTGCGGTGTCTGAAACGTGCGCACCAGCCCGGCGCGGCTGCGCCGCTGCACGCTGTCGGCGGTGATGTCGCGCCCCGCCAGCAGCACCTTGCCGCCCTTGGGCCGCAGAAAGCCGGAGATGATGTTGAAGCAGGTGGTCTTGCCACTGCCGTTGGGGCCGATCAGGCCGACGATGCTGCCGGCCGGCACATCGAACGCAACATTGCGCAGCACGTCGAGGCCGCCAAAGCTGTGCGCGACCGCTTCGACCCGCAGCAGGGCCTGCGCGCCTGCCGCCGCCGCGGCACTGGCGCCGAATTCAGCAACAGCGGATTTCATCGGACCTCCTTCAATGCGGGGTTCTGCGTGCGGCCCAGGGTGCGGCGATGCATGCGGGTAACCAGGCCGGCAAGCCCACCCATGATCCCGCCCGGCATCAGCGTGACCACCAGCACCAGCACCGCGCCAAACAGCACCTGGTGGAAGTCCCCCAACCCGCTCAGCAGCTCCGGCACCAGCGACACAAACAATGCGCCGAGCACCACACCGTAGGTGGAGCGTGCGCCCGCCACCACCGGCACCAGCAGGAACACGATCGAGCGCTCCACCGTGAAGCTCTGCACGCTGACGAACGACACATAGTGGGCAAACAGGCTTCCCGCCAGCGAGCCAAGCATGGCCGACAGCACGAACATCGCGGTCTTCAGCCGGTGCATGTCGACGCCGAGCACCTGCGCGGCCGGCGCCGCGTCGCGCATGGCCCGCATGGCCAGGCCGGGACGGCCCTTGACCAGGTTGTCCACCAGCCAGAGCAGCAGCGCCACCAGCGGCCAGGCAAAGTAGTAATAGCGCTCAGGCGTATCCAGCAGGAAACCGAACAGCGACAGCTTGGGGATGCCGCCGATGCCCAGCGTGCCGCCGGTCAGCCAGTCCCATTCGAAGAACAGCACACTGGCGATGCTGCCGACGGCCAGCGTTGCCAGGGCCAGGAAGAAGCCCCCCAGGCGCAGCACCGGCAGGCCGATCGCCGCCGCCAGCGCTGCGCTGATCAGCAGGCCTGCCGCGGCGCCGCCCGGCGCCGGCCATGCCAGCACGGTCGTGCAGTAGGCCGAGGCATAGGCACCGATGCCGTAGAACGAGGCCTGTGCGAGGTTGACGATGCCGCATTGTCCCAGCAGCAGGCCGACGCCCAGGCCGCCCACGGCCAGGATGGCGGCGAAATTGAGCAGGTCGATGTAGTGGCGCGACAGCAGTTGCCCGGCGAGCGCCCACACCACCAGCGCGGCCACCACCAGCCAGCGCGTGGCATTGGATGATGCGTTCATGCTTATCCTCCCTTGCGCCCCGCGCGGCCCAGCACGCCATTGGGGAGCAGAATCATGATGACGACCAGGATCGACAGCGCGACCACGTCGCGATAGCCGGACGGAAAGCCCACTACCGCCAGCGATTCGGTCAGGCCCAGCAGCAACCCGCCCACCACCGCGCCCAGCGGATTGCCCAGCCCGCCGAGGATGGCCGCGGCAAAGCCCTTCAGCGTCAGGCCGATGCCCATCTGGTAGTTCATCGACAGCAGCGGCGTCACCAGCACCCCCGCGACCGCGCCGAAGCCGCCGCCGAGCAGGAAGGTCAGCGTGCGCATGCGGCGCACGTTGATGCCGGTGGTGGTGGCCCCGTCGGGGTCCAGCGACGCCGCCGTCATGGCCAGGCCGACCAGGGTCCTGGTGTAGAACAGCCGCAACGCCGCCACCAGCAGCACCGCAATGCCCACCAGCATCAGCGCATGCACCGGCGCGGTCGCGCCCAGCAACTCCACCACGCCCTCGCCGCCGATGGCCGGCAGCAGGTGCGAATCGCGCCCGCCGAAGTACAGCGCCGCGGCCGACAGCGCGAACGCCAGGCCGATGGTCAGCAGCAGGAAGCTCTCCTCGCCGGCGCCCCGGCGCATCATCGGGCGCACGAACAGCGTGTCGATGGCCAGGCCGCTGGCGGCGCCGGCGGCAATGCCGCCTGCAATCGCCACCGGATATGGCAAGCCCAGCGTCTTCAGCGCGAACACCGCAACCAGCGCGCCAATGACCGCGAACTCTCCCTGCATCGCATTGACGATGCGCGTGCCCTTGAAGATGATGGATATGCCCACGCCGATCAGTGCGTAGACGAAGCCATTGGTGATCCCGGACAGGACCGCCTGGATAACTAGGATGTCAGACATTGCCGATCCTTTTGCCGATGCCTATTGCCACTGCCGCCGGCTAGGGCCGGGCCTTGTAGTCCAGCCGCACGAACTGGCCCTTCTGCAGCTTCGAGTAGGTAAAGCCGGCCAGCGTCATGCCGCCCATGTCGAGCGCAGAAAAGTCATAGCCCATCGTGACGCCCTGGTAAGGCCGGCGCAGCGCGCTGCAGAGCTTGTCGCCGGCCGCATCGGCGCCCGCGGCCTTCAGGCCGTTGGCCAGCGCCATCACCGCATCCCAGCCCACGGCGGCGAAATGCTTGGGCAGCTTGCCGTACTCCTTGCGGTAAGCCTCGACAAACTCCTTCTGCCCCGGCAGCGGATCTTCCGAGACGATGAACTCCGGATGGATGATGTTGTCGGCGGCCTCGCCCATGCCCTTGACGGTCTCGTAGGTGGCGGTGCCGTGCACGGAGATGATCGGCGCGCCGATCTTCAACTGGCGCACGTTGCGGAACGGCGCGGGCGAGGTGGAGATGACCACGATCGCGTCCGGCGTGGCGGCCTTGAGCTTGGCGGCCTGCGTGGTAACGTCGGTGGCGGCGATCTCGAATTTCTCGACCTGCACGAAGGTGACGCCGTATTGGCGGTCCAGCGTCTTCATGCTGCTCCACACCACCTGCCCGTAGCCCGAGTCGTGCAGCACGCCGATGCGCTTGAGGCCGTTGTCGCGCGCATAGGACAGTACGGCGCGCGCATTCAGTTCCTGCGAGGGCGTCAGGTGGAAGACACAGGTACGCTCGCGCTCCACCGCCGGCCCGAGTCCGGAGAACGAAAACAGCGGCACCTTCTGCGCCTGTGTGATGCCGCCGATGGCCACCGTCTGCGCAATACCGGACGGGCCGACGATGGCGCGCACCTTGTGCGTGTGCAGCAGCGCATTGGCCTTGGCCACTGCGGAATCCGGGCTGGAGCCGTCGTCCTCGACGACCAGCTCCAGCGGCCGCCCGCCGATGCCGCCGCGGGCATTGATGACCTTCTGCGCCAGCAGCGCGCCTTCGCGCTCGGCCAGCCCCACGGCGGCGAGGCCGCCGGTGGTTGAAAACAGGCCGCCGATGCGCACCGGCTCCGCGCCGGGCCTGGCCTGGGCCAGCGCCGGCTGCTGTGCCAGCCCGAGAGCCAACCCGGCCACCGCGGCGCACAGGGCGCCGCGCGGCGTCCGGATGATTTGCTTGAGGTTCATGTCTCCATCCTTTTTGTCATGATTCATGGGAATTGGGCGTGCTCTCGTGGCGCGCCTCAGTTAACGACGACTATCACGGCCCCCCGTCCGGCGCACTGCTCCAGGCCGGCACATCGGCCAGCGCGGCGATGTCGAGGTGGCCCAGGTCGCGCTGCTGCATCATCGCCAGGTACTGCCGCACCAGCGACGAGATCGGCAGCGCCACGGCGTTCTCGCGCGCCACGGCCAGCGCCAGGTCCAGGTCCTTCACCACCAGCGAGATCGGCCCCGCGGCGCCGTACTCGCGCTGCTTGAGCTTGTCGGCCTTGGTGCGGTAGTGCGGGCTGCCGACGATGCTGTCATTGATCGCATCGACCATCAGCGCGCGGTCCAGCCCGGCGCGCTCGCCGAAGGCCAGCCCTTCGCCGATCACCGCCGTGCTCATGAACACCATCATGTTGATCATCAGCTTGATCACGCGCGCCTCATCGGCGCCGCCGACATATGACTGGCGCGCGGTCAGGCAGGCCAGCAGCGGCTGCACCGTAGCGAACGCCTCGCGTGGCCCGGACACAAAGCAGCTCAGCTGCGCGCTCGCGGCCAGCGACACCGTGCCGGACACCGGCGCGCGCAGCCAGCTGGCGCCGCGCTGCGACAGTGCCTCGGCCACCTCAGCCGAGGCTTCCGGCGATACCGTGCTCATGTCGACAAAGACCTGGCCCGCGGCCGCCGCGGCGGCAATGCCGCCGTCGCACAGGAACAGCGCGCGCAAGCTGCTGTCGTCGAAGATGGTGGAGAACACCACATCGGATTGGGCTACCACATCCCGCGCGGACGGCACGGCGTGGGCACCCGCTGCAACGACCGGCTCGCACTGGGTGGGCACCTTGTCGAACACCGTCAGCGCGTGGCCGGCCTTCAGCAGGTTCAGGCACATCGGCCTGCCCATGGCGCCGATACCGATCCAGCCGATGCGCGGTGATGCGTTGGTGCTTGTTTGTTTCACGTCTTCCATGGTCGATCAATGCGTATGCGATATGAATAACCCGCGTGACTTCGTTGGCGCGCCGGCCCTCTCCCCCGGCCCCTCTCCCGCGAGCGGGAGAGGGGAGCCAACCGGCGGGGCAAAAGAAGCCGCCGGGCCAGGGAGCGAGGCCCCGTCTACTCGACCTTGACGCCCGACAGCGCCACAACCTTGCGTGTCTGCTGCGTCTGCGTCTCGATATAGCGCGCGAACTGTTCCGGCGTCAGCTTCATCGGCACCATGCCCTGCGCCGCAAAGTGCTTCTTGACAAAGTCCTGTTCGTCGAGGATTTCGCGGATCGTGGCGTTGAGCTTGTCGACCACCGCGCGCGGCACCTTGGCCGGCGCCAGCACGCCATAGACCGCGGAGATATTCATCTCCTTGTAGCCGGCCTCCTCGAAGGTGGGCACCTGCGGCAATGCGCGCGTGCGCTTGTCGCCGCTGACCGCCAGCACCTTGAGTTTCTTCGCCGCGACAAAGCTCTGGATCGTCGGCAGCGCCGGGAATGTCAACAGGATTTGCCCGCCCACGACATCGGCCACGGCAGGCGCCGAGCCCTTGTACGGAACGTGGACGAGGTCGGTACCGGACAGCTTGTTGAACAGCGCGCCCATCAGGTGCGGCTGGCTGCCGGCACCGAACGAACCGTAGCTGAGCGCCTGCGGGCGGGCTTTCGCATAGGCCGCCAGGTCCTTGACGCTGTCCACCGGCAGGCTGCCCGATACCGCCATGACCAGCGGCACATAGCCGATCGCCGCCACCGGCGCGAAATCGCGCGCCACGTTGTAGGACACCGATGGCAACACCACCGGATTGAGCACGAACGTGGCGTCGTTGGTCAGCAGCAGCGTGTAGCCGTCGGGCTGCGCCTTGGCAACCGCGTCGGCCCCGATCACGGTGTTGGCGCCGCTCTTGTTCTCCACCACCACCGGCTGGCGCAGCTTCTCGGACATGCGCTGGGCCAGTTGCCGGGCGATGATGTCGGTCGTGCCGCCGGGTGCGTACGGCACGACCATGCGGATCGGTTGTGCGGGATAGGCTTGTGCCAGGGCGGTACCTGCCCCGGCGAAGCAGGCCAAGCCGAGCACGGCGGCGCACAGTGCGCGAGGGGTGTGAGTGTTCCAGTTCATCATGTCTCCATCTATCGTTGTCGCGGCTTTCCGGCTCGTGCGGCCGGATGTCCAGTCAGTTGAATAACCAGGGTTCGCGCTGCCGCCGCACTTGCTCGTAGGCATCTATCTGCGCGGCGTGACGCAGCGCGAGAGCGATATCGTCCAGCCCGTTGAGCAGGCAATGCTGCTTGAACGGATCCAGCGTGAAAGGGATCACCTCCCCGGCCGGCGTGACCACCTGCTGCGCGGCCAGGTCCACCTGCAGCCGGTAGCCCGGCGTGGCAGCCACCTCGGCAAACAGGCGGTCGACCACCTCCGGCGCCGCCACGATCGGCAGCAGGCCGTTCTTCAGGCAGTTGTTGTAGAAGATGTCGGCAAAACCTGGCGCGATCAGCGCGCGCAGGCCGAAGTCTTCCAGCGCCCACGGCGCATGCTCGCGCGAGGAGCCGCAGCCGAAGTTCTCGCGCGCCAGCAGGATCGACGCGCCGCGGTAGCGCGGCTGGTTCAGCACGAAGTCCGGGTTCAGCGGCCGCGTGCTGCAGTCCTGCCCGGGCTCGCCATGGTCAAGGTAGCGCCATTCGTCGAACAGGTAGGGGCCGAATCCGCTGCGACGGATGGATTTCAGGAACTGCTTGGGCAGGATGGCATCGGTGTCGACATTGGCGCGGTCCAGCGGCGCGACCAGGCCATCCAGGGTGGTAAAGGCTTTCATTGCTCGGCTTCCTCTGGTGTTACAACGCGCGGACATCGACGAAGTGCCCCGCCACGGCGGCCGCGGCTGCCATCTGCGGGCTCACCAGGTGGGTGCGCCCGCCCGGTCCCTGCCTGCCTTCGAAATTGCGGTTGGACGTGGATGCGCAGCGTTCGCCCGCCGCAAGGCGGTCGTCGTTCATGCCCAGGCACATCGAGCAGCCCGGCTCGCGCCATTCGAAGCCGGCCGCGATAAAGACCTGGTCAAGCCCCTCGGCCTCGGCCTGGGACTTGACCAGCCCCGAGCCCGGCACCACCAGTGCCTGCCGGATGCGCGGCGAGACATGCCGGCCCCTTACAACCTCCGCCGCGGCGCGCAGGTCTTCGATGCGCGCGTTGGTGCACGACCCGATAAAGACCTTGTCGACCGCGACCGCCTCGATGGGCGTGTTCGGCAGCAGGCCCATGTAGCGCAGCGCCGCCTCGATGCTCTTGCGCCGCACCGGGTCGCGCTCGTCGCGCGGATCGGGAATGCGCTCGCCGACGGGCACCACCATTTCGGGCGACGTCCCCCAGGTCACGTGCGGGCGGATGGTGGCGGCGTCGAGGTCCACCACGGCGTCGAAGGCCGCGCCCGGGTCGCTGTGCAGCGTGCGCCAGTATTCGACGGCCTCGTCCCACATCCGGCCCTGGGGGGCCTGCGGCCGTCCGCGCAGGTACTCCAGCGTGGTCTCGTCCACGGCCACCATGCCGGTGCGCGCGCCGGCCTCGATCGCCATGTTGCACACGGTCATGCGCGCTTCCATGCTCAGGCCGCGGATGGTGCTGCCGGCGAACTCGATCACGTGGCCGGTCGCGCCCGCCGTGCCGATGCGCCCGATCAGCGCGAGCGCAATGTCCTTGGCGGCAACGCCCCTGCCCAACTCGCCCTCCACGCGCACCAGCATCGATTTGGGCTTCTTCATCCACAGGCATTGCGCGGCCAGCACCTGCTCCACCTCCGAGGTGCCGATGCCGAACGCGAACGCCGCGAACGCGCCATGCGTGGAGGTATGCGAATCCCCGCAGGCAATGGTCATGCCGGGCAAGGTCGCGCCGCGCTCCGGCCCCACCACGTGCAGGATGCCCTGGCGCGGATCGTCCATGCCGAAATTGACGATGCCGTTCTCTTCGCAGTTGCGGTCGAGCGCGTCAACCTGCGCGCGGCTCACCGGATCGGCGATGCCCTGGCTGCGCGCGGTGGTGGGCACGTTGTGGTCGGCAGTGGCCAGCACCGAGGCGGCGCGCCACACCTTGCGCCCGTTCAGCCGCAGCCCTTCGAAGGCCTGCGGGCTGGTGACTTCGTTGACGAGGTGGCGGTCGATATAGATCAGCGCGGGGCCGCCCGTCTCCTGGTGGATCACGTGGCTGGCCCAGAGCTTGTCGAGCAGGCTCGCGGGGCGGTCAGGCTCGGTCATGATGGTGTCTCCTTGCTTATGCTTTGCTTCAGTGCTGACGCGCGCCCACCCATTCCGGCACCGGATACAGTTCGGTGCGCTTGCCCGCCTTGACGACCTGCCCGGAAATATCGTGGCCGACCAGTGCCGGCAGGTCGCGCGCGGCGCCCAGCAGCCGGTCCAGGTCGACGCCGGTGTCGATGCCGGCCGACTCGAGCATGTGCACCAGGTCCTCCGTGCAGATGTTGCCGGTGGCGCCTGGCGCGAACGGGCAGCCGCCGAGCCCGCCCAGCGAGGCATCGAAGCTGTCCACGCCCGCGGCCAGCGCAGCCAGCACGTTGGCCAGGCCCATGCCGCGCGTGTTGTGGAAATGCAGCGTCAGCGGCACGCCGGGGAACCAGCGATGGAAGGCCTCGACCAGCTCGCTCACCTGGCGCGGGTCCGCCATGCCGGTGGTGTCGGCCAGCGTGATGCTGTCCATGCCCAGCTCCAGGTATCGCCCCGCGGCCCACTGCACGCGCTCCGGGGCCACCGCGCCTTCGAACGGGCAGCCGAACGCGGTCGCCACACAGCCGCTGACGGCCAGGTCGCCGGAGCGGGCCAGCGCCGTCACATCGCGGAACTGCGCCAGCGACTGTTCGCACGTCATGCGCATGTTTGCCAGGTTGTGGGTCTCGCTGGCGGACATGACGAGGTTGATCTCATCCAGGTCGCACTCGAGCGCGCGCTCGCACCCGCGCACGTTCGGCACCAGGGCCGTGTAGATGACCTCGGGATGGCGGCGGATCTGCCTGGCCACGGTCTCGGCGTCGCGCAGGTTCGGAATCGCCTTGGGCGACACGAACGAGGTGATCTCGATCCGCGCCAGCCCCGTTTCGCACAGCCGGTCAATCAGCGCGATCTTCTCTTCGGTGGGGACGAACTCCGGCTCGATCTGGAAGCCGTCGCGCACCGACACTTCATTGATGCGGACGCGCCGCGGGGCATGGGGAAGCCACATGGTCATGGTCATTTGCTGTCCTTCGGTTTGGCGCCGCGGGCTCAGACCACGCCGGCCTCGCGCAGCGCGCGGAATTCGGCGCCGGCAATGCCGATGCCCGCCAGGATCTCTTCGGTGTGCTCGCCCAGCGCCGGGCCGATCCAGTTGGTACGCCCGGGGGTTTCACTGAGCCTGGGCACGATGCCCGACAGGGCCAGCGGCGAGCCGTCCGGAAGCTGGTGCGGCTCGATCATGCCGCGCGCACTGTAGTGGGGGTCGCTGCAGATGTCCTGCGCGGTGTAGATGCGCCCGCAAGGCACCGCCGCGGCTTCCAGCGTCGCCAGCACGGTGTCGAGGTCGTGCGCGGCGGTCCATGCGGCGATGGCGTCGTCGAGCATGGCGTTGTGCTGCACGCGGCCATCGTTGTGAGCCAGGCGCGGATCCTGGCCGAGGTCGTCGCGGCCGATCGCCGTCATGAAGCGCCGGAAGATGGCGTCGCCATTGCCCGCGATGATCACGTACTGTCCATCCTGGCAGGGATATGTGTTCGACGGCGAAATGCCGGGGAGGCTGGCGCCGGAACGCTCGCGCACATGGCCGAACTTGTCGAACTCCGGCACCAGGCTTTCCATCACGGCAAAGACCGACTCGTACAGGGCCACGTCCACAAACTGCCCTTCGCCATCGTTGTTGCGCAGATGGTGCATGGCCAGCAGCGCGCCGATCACGCCGTACAGCGACGCCAGCGTGTCGCCGATGCTGACGCCGGACCGCACCGGCGGCCGGTCGGGGTAGCCGCTGACATAGCGCAGCCCGCCCATCGATTCCGCGATCGCGGCAAACCCCGGGCGGTCCTTGTAGGGGCCGGTCTGGCCATAGCCGGAAATGCGCACCATGACCAGGGCCGGATTCACCTTGCGCAGGTCTTCCCAGCCCAGGCCCCATTTCTCCAGCGTGCCGGGGCGGAAGTTCTCGATCACGATATCGGCGCCGGCCACCAGCTTGCGCACGATGTCCTGGCCTTGCGCGCTGCGCAGGTCCAGCGTCAGCGACTTCTTGTTGCGGCTCTGGCTGTACCACCACAGCGAGGTGCCCTCGTACAGCTTGCGCCATTTGCGCAGCGGATCGCCTTCGCCCGGCGCTTCGATCTTCAGCACCTCGGCGCCGAACTGGGCGAGCAGGCCGCCGGCATACGGGCCGGCGATCAGCGATCCCAGCTCCAACACGCGCACGCCTTGCAGCGGCATCTTTTCCTTGTTCGCTTCGTTGACCATGACGGTTTGCTGCTCCTGTCGAAATACGGTGACTGCCATGCAAGATTGGAAGAACCGGCGCGCGTGGTAAAGCAGTGATTGGCGAGCCTGCCATCGCGTAGCGCGATGGCAGGCGCGTCTGTGCTACGCGTCCTCGCGCAAGCGCTCGACCAGCAGCCTCGCCACCGCAGAAAGGCTGTCATAGGCGCGCACGCCGATCACCAGTTGCCGCGCGGCCCAGGGCTCGTCCAGCCTGACGGGCCGGATGCCAAGGGTGTCCTGGTAAGGCGCCGCGCTGGACCTGGGCAGGATGCCCAGCCCCAGCCCCGCCTGCACCATCAGGCACAGTGCGTCATAGCCCGGCACATGGATGCGCGGCTTGAACACGCGGCCGGCCTCGCTGGCCGCCTTCACCAGTTGCAGATGGATCTGGCTGCCGGCCTGCAGGCTGATCAGGTCGAAGTCGAGCGCCTCGCGGATCGACACCGACTGCCGCGCCGCCAGCGGGTGGCCGCCGGGCACCACCACCACCAGTTCGTCGCACCGGTAGGGAAAGGTCTCCAGTTCGGCGTCCACGGCGCACGCGGTGAAGATGCCGATGTCCGCGGCGTTCTCGGCCACGGCGCGCACGATGGCAGTGGAAACGCGCTCATCGAGGTGCACGTCGACACGCGGATAGTCCGCCAGGAACGACTTGAGCTGCGCCGGCAGGAACTGCGTGATGGCGGAGATGTTGGCGACCACCCTGACCTGGCCGCGCAGGCCACCGCCGAAGTCGCGCATGCGCATCACGATGTCGTCGAGGTCGTGCAGCACGCCGCGCGCCAGGTGCACCAGCTCGATGCCGGCCGTAGTCGGCTCCACGCCCTTGTTGCTGCGCCGGAGCAGGGCCGTGCCGAGGCCGTGCTCCAGCTCGCTGATGCGCTTGCTGACCGCGGCGGCGGCCAGGTGCGCACGCTCGGCGGCGGCCGCGATGGAACCCTCTTCCGCCACGCAGACAAAGAGCCGCAGCGAGGTAGGATCGAGTCTCATGTTGCTATGTCTCCCGGGCGCCGGCCACGACGCGCCCCTTTTGTTCCAGCCTGGGCGTTGCGGATAGAATGCGTGCATGACCTCCGCTGCCAAACCCACCGCCCCTGTCGACCAGGACACCCCGCCCAAGCTCGAAGAAGGCCACCGCGACTACGTCGCGGCGCTGGCGCGCGGACTGGCGGTGATCCAGGCGTTCACCGACGCCACGCCGGAAATGACGCTGAGCGAAGTCGCCCAGGCCACCGGCATGACGCCTGCCACCGCGCGCCGTGCGTTGCTGACGCTGCAGGCGCTGGGCTACATCGGCGCCAACGGGCGGCGCTTCGTGCTGCTGCCCAAGGTGCTGTCGCTGGGCGCCGCCTTCCTCAGCTCGATGAACCTGCGCGACATCGTCCAGCCCTTCCTGCAGGAAGTGGCCGAGCGCTTCCGCGATTCGGTCTCGCTCGCCATCCTCGACGGCGACAGCGTGGTCTACCTGGCGCATGTGCCCAGCCAGCGGCGCATCGCGTTCCGCGCCTCGGTCGGCTACCGGCTGCCGGTGCATTGCACCTCGCTCGGCCTCGCCTTGCTGGCGCATGCGCCCAAGGCCCTGCAGAACAAGGTCCTGGACAAGGCGCCGTTCCAGAAATTCACGCCGATGACGCTCAGCGATGCGGATGCGCTGCGCGCCGCGCTGGCACGCACGCTTGAACAGGGCTATGCGGTCCAGTACGGCCAGCTCGAGCTCAACGTCCTGTCGATCGCCGTGCCCGTGCGCGACCCCCAGCAGCGCGTGATCGCCGCCATCAACTGCTCCACCGAGACCGAGCGCACCAGCCCCGAAGAACTGGTCGCCACACGGCTGCCGGCACTGCGCGAGGCGGCCGCGATGATCGAAGCTGCCATCCGGCGGGCGCCCACGCTGGCGCATTCGATCCTGGCGGCCTCCTGAGCGACGCAGGGCTCAGGCCGTCACCGGCTCCGCCTCGGGCTCGATCACCACGTCCAGCGTCAGCAGCTGGTAGCCGTCACGCTGCGGATGGGGCCCCACCTCGACGATGTGGTCATCGATGGTCGAGAAGATGCAGTCGACCGGGTTGGCGGGGTCGCCCTTGAAATAGATCTGCGAGGTCAGCGTGCGGTATCCCGGCTGCACCACGCGGTAGTGGATATGCGGCGCGCGCTGGCGGTTGCGGCCCAGGCGCCGCATCAGCACGCCCACCTCAGTGTCCTCGCGCCCGATGATGTAGCCGCCCGGACGCACCGTGAAGATCTGGAAACCGCCCTCCGCATCGCAGCGCAGCTTGCCGCGCAGGTTGTCTTCGGACTGGGAGTCATCTTCGTTCTCGTAGCGGCCGAACTGGTTCGGCTGCCACACGACCAGCATTGCGCCCGGCACCGGCTGGCCCGTGCGCGCATCCCGCACGCGGCCGCGCACTTCGAGCCGCTGCCCCGGTTCCTCTGCCGTCGCCAGATGGCAGGGATTGCTGCCTTCGGCCACCTGGTCCTTGGGGAACGGGCCGGTCACGTTCTGCGGCGTGGCCTGGTCGTCGGTGCGGGCCAGGTCGAGCGCGCGCATGGTCAGGCCCATCATGTCGCACAGCATGATCAGCTCATCCTGCGCGGACACCCGGCCCAGCCAGGCGGCAATGCGATAGAGCTGGGCATCGGTCAGCTGCAGCTCGTCCAGCATGGCGTGGAAATGCCGCAGCGCCACGCCGAATTGCGCCTGCAGGGTCTCGTCGGAGCCGGGTGCGCCGGCGCACATGGCGTCCAGCGCGCGCTGGAGGGTGTAGTTGTCCTGGGTGCTCATGGTTGTCTCCTTTTGTTCTGGCTTATTGGCTGGCGGCCGACAGGTCGACCGCGCGCGCCAGCAAGGTCCGGTCAGCCTTCAGCTTGTGCTTGGCGGGCTTGTGCGTCGGTGTGTGCGGGATAGCGTCAACGGTGGCGATATAGCGCGGCAGCTTGTGCACGGCCAGGCGGCCGCGCGCCCAGGCGAGTAGCTCGGCCGCATCGGCCGACTGGCCCGGGCGGAACTGCACCGCCAGCAGGATTTCTTCCTCGCCAAGGTCCGCGGGCACGCCGATGGCCGCCGCTTCTTCCACCGCCGGGTGTTCGCCGAAGATGCGGTCGAGCTCGGCGCCCGACACGTTTTCGCCCTTGCGCCGGATCACATCCTTCTTGCGCGCGACAAAGACGTAGTAGCCGTCCACGTCCTGGCGCACCAGGTCGCCGGTGGCGAACCAGCCGTCGCGGAACGCCGCCTCGGTCTGGGCCGGGTCACGGTAGTAGCCTTGCATCAGCGTAGGCGTGCGGATCAGCAGTTCGCCCTCGCCGCCGGGGGCCACGTCGCTGCCTTCGTCGTCGACGATGCGGGCCTGCGGCACCGGCACCGCCGGATCAGGATGGGGCGAGATCAGGCCCATGGTGCCAAGCTTGTGCGGGCCGTCGAACGGGTTGGCGATCACGCCCGGGATTTCCGTCATGCCATAGCATTCGATCAGCCGCGGCACGTGGAACTCCTGCTTCATCACACGCACCATTTCCTGGGTCTGGGGCGCGATGAACATCTTGGTGATGCGGTGGCCAGGCACGAACTCGGCACGCGGGCGCCGGGCCAGGATGCTGCCGGCCGCCGCCACCAGGTTCACCTCCGTGGCACCGGTCTCGGCGGCGAAACGCCAGAACGACGACGCCGAGAACCTGCGCACCAGCACCAGGCAGCCGCCGCACGCCAGGGCCCCGCCCACCGAATACATCAGCGCATTGATATGGAACAGCGGCATCACGCACATCACGCGCTCGTCGGGCTGCAGTTGCAGCCGGCCGACGAAGGCTTCGGCGGTCAGCACGTAGCCGCGATGGCTGTGCATCGCACCCTTGGGGAAGCCCGTGGTGCCGGACGTGTAGATGATCAGTGCGGTATCCCGGTCGCCGCCATCGTCGGCAGGTTCGGCCCCATATTCGCCGGCAGCTTCGCCGGTCGCGGCCGCCATCGACTGCTCCAGCGTCGGCACGCCGTGGTCGCCAGGTTCGTTGGCGCGCAGCCAGACCCCACCGCCCAGCGCCCGGGCGATGGCCGCACCGGTTTCCAGCGTAGCCGGCGCACACACCAGCCCGCAGACCTGCGCATGCTGGAACACGTACAGCGCCTCGTCCAGGCGGTATTCCGGGTTGGCCGGCACCATGGTCGCGCCGATGCGCGCCAGCGCAAACATCAGCACGACCGTGGACGGATGGTTCGGGGACAGCACGCCGACGCGGTCGCCGCGGCGCACGTGCATGGCCTGTGCCAGCCATTGCGCGGCTTGCGCGATCCGCGCCTCGAGCTCGCGATAGCTCCAGGTCTCGCCGTCGAAGAGCAATGCCGGCTTGTCCGGATGCGCCGCCACGCGGGCCGCCAGGAAGCCGGTCAGCGTGAAGTCATGCGCCGGGTACTGCCTGAGCACGTCGAGCGGCGCCATCGTGCCGATATGGTTGGCGGGGGCGTTCATGATGCTTGCGCCGGCGCGGCGCTGTAGGCGATGGCCTGTTCGGCGGCATCGGCCAGGATGAAGCCAATCGGCTGGCGGCGTTCCTCCTGCAGGTGGGCGATCAGGCTCGCCACGCGCGCCAGCAGCGGCACCCCCTTGAGCGCGGTGGCGGGATAGCCAGCATCGAGCAGCACGGCGGGGATTGCGCCCGAAACGTTCAGCGGCAGGGGCTTGCTGTAGTGCTCGGGCACCGCGGCGGCTACCGCTTCCAGCGCGGCCACGTGGTCGCCGGCGACGCCCAGCTCCCGCGCGATGGCCAGCAACCGGTGCGCGCGCGGATCCCCCAGCTTGTGCGTCGGATGGCCAAAGCCGGGCAGCGGCTTGCGCGCCTGCCGCACGGCCCGGACCACGGAGTTCGCGCTCTCGGCCAGCGTGCCGTGTTCCCGCCCAGCGAGCACTTCCGCCAGCAGCTGGCCCGCGGTTTCCGATGCGCCCAGGATCACCGAGCCGCAACCCAGCACGCCAGCCGCCACGGCGCCTTGCAACGCGTCCGGCGCGGCGGCCAGCGTCATGCGGGCTGCCTGCACCGAGGGAACCAGGCCATGCTCCGCGATCGCCACGAGGCAGGCATCGGTGATCGCCACCAGCTTTGCGTCGGGCTCGCGGCCGGTCAGCAGGAACAGGAAGTAGGCGGTGAAGCCGGTCTTGCCGATCAAGGCCTCGCTCAGGTCTTTGCCATGCACCGACACGCCGTGGATATCCACATGCGCGATGCTGGTCTGCCCGGCTGCCCGGGGGTGTTTCGCGTCCGTCACGTTGTCTCCATTTTTTGCGCTATGCGCAATCTAATGCGATATGCGAATTATTTTAGGTGGGGGTGCAAGCGCCCGCAAGAACGGTAAACCCGCACCCGCCCTCGTCACGTGCGGCCGGCACTGCACGTCGCGCAGGACCGGCTTGCCGTTCAGGCGCCAGCCGTGAACGGGTCGGCGCGGCCAACACTGGCGAGTGCGCCATCGGTGAACAGATCCACCTGCCGCAGGGCGCCATCGGTGAACAGGTCTACCTGCCGCAGCGCGCCATCGGTGAACGGATCCGCCTTGCGCACGGCAATCCGGCGGAACTGCTCGTCGGCCAGGCGGCCGGATTGCGAACGCTGCAGGGCCTCGGCGACATGCCCCCCGTTTGTGTACACGTCCGGGGTGCGCACGGCAGCTTGCGCCCCGGCCGCCATCACCACCATGAGGATTGCGCCAATCGATGCCTTTTTCATCACTTGCTCCTTTCCAATTCCAAGAAGAACCTTGTGTCGGCCGGGGCACCCGCCCCGCGCCGCTCACGATCCAAATATAATTAAACCGTACCGTACGGTACCACATAAAGCAGAACGTCTTGCTCAAATTTTTTGAAGAAAAGGGCGAAACGTTGGCGGCCACTTGGGTCGCACAAGCTTTTGGTAGACTGCGCGGGGCGCCAGCGCCCGTCCCTTGTCACTCCTGGCTACCCGATGGCATCACCCGTGAGCGTTACCGACACCCCTCCTCACCGCCCGCCCCAGCGCATGACGCGCCGCGGCGAAGAGAAGCGCGCCCTGATCCTGAGCACCGCCGCCGACATGTTTCTCGAGCACGGCTACGACGGCGTCAGTCTGGACGACATCGTCAAGGCATGCGGGGGCTCCAAGACCAACGTCTACAGCTACTTCGGCGGCAAGGACGGCTTGTTCGTGGCGGTGGTGGAGCGGCTGTGCGACCGCTTCCTGGAAAAGACCGAAAAGGGCGTGGATGTGTCGCGCTGCGATGCGGCACAGGGACTCGACAAGATCGCGCACAGCTTCCTGCAGTCGTTGCTGGACGAACGCCACCTGGCGTTCCTGCGGCTGATCTTCGCGGAATCGCGGCGCTTCCCCGCGTTGGGGAACGCCTGGTATACACGCGGCCCGGCGGCGACCTGCGCTTATGTTGCGGCCTTCCTTGGCAGCCAGCAGGCGAGAGGCACACGGCTCTCCGCAAGCCCCGAGGTCAGCGCCCGGCTATTCCATGGCATGGTGCTGGCCAGCGTGCTGCACCGTACGCTGGCCACCGGCATGCGTCCGGCCGAGGCGGAGATCGATGCGCTGGTCCGCGACGCGATCGCGGTGATCGTGCCGGCCGTTGATGCCGGCCAGCCATCGGCAGGGCCCCGCAAGCAATAGCCCGATCCCGCAACTGGAGAAGGTGCGAGGCGATTTCCATTCCTCCCGACTGTCCGGAGCCGGCATGCAACGAAGAACTTTCCTCACGCTGGCAGCCTCTGCCGCACTTGCCACACAATTGCCCCGCTGGGCCATCTCCGCCACGCTGCGCCAGCGCGACCTGTTCGCGCTGGGCGTGGCAAGCGGTGCCCCGACGCCGGACGGATTCGTGCTGTGGACGCGCCTGCTCGAGGGCGCCATCCCGGGCACAGCGCAGGCCGATGCCGATGGCACCACGCCGTTGCCGGGACCGTTGACTGTCCAGTGGGAAGTCGCCGAGGATGAGGCATTCCGCCGCATCGTTCGCCGCGGCCATGCGCAGGCGCTGCCCGAACTGGGCCATTCCGTTCATGTGGAAGTCGACGGGCTGCGCCCCGATCGCTGGTACTTCTACCGGTTCATGCACGGCGACGCAGTCACCGCCCCTGCCCGCACCCGCACCGCGCCGGCGGCCGACACGCTGGCCCCGCGCGTGCGCTTTGCCTTTGCCTCCTGCCAGCGCTGGGAACAAGGCCACTACGCCGCGTACCGGCAGATGCGGCAGGAAGACCTGGACCTGGTGGTGTTCCTGGGTGACTACATCTACGAGACCGCGGTGCCCGCCCAGGCGCGGGCGCACCTGCCGCGCACGCACAGCCTGCCCACCGCGGCCAGCCTGCAGGACTTCCGCGACCGCTACGCGCTGTACAAGAGCGACCCGCTGCTGCAGGCCATGCATGCCGCGTGCCCGTGGCTGGTCACCTGGGACGACCATGAAGTCCAGAACGACTACGCGGGACGCGCGGGCAGCGAGCCCGCGGCAGCCTTTCTCGCCCGGCGCACGGCCGGCTACCAGGCGTTCTACGAGAACATGCCGATCCGCGCGAGCACGCTGGTGCACGGCACCGCGGGCCTTGGCACGCCGGATGCGCTGAGCATCCGGACACGCCACCGCTGGGGCCGGCTGGTCGATTTCCATGTGCTGGACGACCGCCAGTATCGCGATATCCAGCCCTGCCGCGAACCCGGCCAGCCCCGCAAGGGCTCCGTGTCCCCCGGCGCATGCAGCGCACTCTACGACCCGCGCCGCACCATGCTGGGCAGCGCGCAGGAACAATGGCTGGCACAGGGGCTGGGTCAGGACCGGCGCGACCAGACGCGCTGGAGCGCGATCGCGCAGCAGACCATCTTCTCGCGGCGCAACTACAAGGCGCCGCCGGAAGAAGCCTTCCACAGCGACACCTGGGACGGCTATCCCGCCGCGCGCCAGCGCCTGCTGGACAGCATCGCGGCCGCGGCGCCGCGCAATACCGTGTTCATCGGCGGCGATATCCACCAGCACTACGCTTGCAATGTGCTGGCGGACTTCAGCGATCCTTCATCCCGCGTGATCGCCAGCGAGTTCTGCACGACCTCCATCGCCTCGGCCTCGGGCAGCAGCATGCAGAGTGCTGCCAGTATCGTGGCCCGGAATCCGCATATCGTGCATGCGCGGCCGGACCAGCGCGGCTACACCGTGGTCGAGGCCACGCCCGCACGCTGGGCCACCACGCTGCGCGCCGTGGAAGACGTGACTCGCGCGGACAGCCCGGTCGGCACGCAGGCGGCGTTTGTGGTGGAGGACCAGAGGCCGGGCGTCCAGCGGGCCGCGGCTGGCTAGGCCGGCGCCCTTTGCACACTGCGGTGGCACGAACCTGCTGATTAAGGCGCACCAAGAGTTTGGCCCCGGGGCACGGATCCGGGGACTTCCGGGAATTGCATCCGGCTATCGTTGGGGCTTCCACTTTATTGCATTTTTACGCATAAACATGCAAAAATGCACGAATGGAAAACACCTGTCCCGCCCCAACTGCGGCGCTGAGCGTCGATAACGCCACTTATCGCATCGTCGATCTGCCTGCCGTCGCCGGCGACAAGCTCTGGCGCCTGCCCGTCGTTCTCCGCCTGCTGCTGGAGAACGTCGTCCGCAATGCCGAAGGCGTCGAGCGCGACGATGCGGTCGCCGGCATCCTGGCCTGGCTGGAGCACGGCACCAGCGAAGCCGAGATCGCCTACCAGCCCGGCCGCGTGCTGATGCACGACACCACCAGCACGCCCGCGCTGGTCGACGTGGCCGCGATGCGCGATGCCGTGGCCGAGGCCGGCCGCGACCCCGGCCTGCTCAATCCGGTGCTGCCGGTGGATTCGTCGGTGGACCACTCGCTGGCGGTCGAGTACTACGCCCGCGCCGACGCCGTGCCGCTCAACCTCGAAACCGAGACGCGCCGCAATGCCGAGCGCTACGGCTTCCTGCGCTGGGCCTCCAAGGCGCTGCACGGCGTGCGCATCCATCCGCCGGGCACCGGCATCATGCACACCATCAACCTCGAGCAGTTCGCCACCGTGGTCACTTGCGAGCAGCGTGGCGGCGAAGCCTGGGCCGTTCCCGACATGATGATCGGCACCGACAGCCATACGCCCATGGTCAACGGCATCGGCGTGCTGGGCTGGGGCGTGGGCGGGCTGGAGGCGCAGACGGTGATGTTCGGCATGCCGGTGATGCAGCGCATCCCCGATGTGATCGGCGTGCGGCTGGGCGGCGCGCTGCGCGCGGGCGTGCTGGCGACGGACCTCGCGCTGACGGTAACCAGGCGGTTGCGCGATCTCGGCGTTTCCGGCGAATTCGTTGAATTTTTCGGGCCGGGCGTGTCGACGCTGTCGGCCGGCGACCGTGCCGTGGTCGCCAACATGGCGCCCGAGTATGGCGCTACCACCGGCTTTTTCCCGGTGGATGAAAAGACCCTGCAATACCTGCGCAGCACCGGCCGCGACGAGGCCGCGATCGCGCTGGTCGAGGCGTATACACGCCGCGTCGGCCTGTGGTTCGACGGTGCCGCGCAGCCGCGCTACACCACCGTGCTGGAACTGGATCTCGATACCGTGGGCATGCACGTGGCCGGCCCGCGCCGTCCGCAGGACCTGCTCGGCTATGCCGACACGGCGCGCGCGCTGGAAAGGTTCGGCTTCACGCCGTCGCATGCGCATCCCGTCATGCCCAGGCATCCGGTCGCGCTGGCCGCGATCACCAGCTGCACCAATACCACCGACCCGGCGCTGCTGGTCGCTGCCGCGCTGGTCGCGCGCAAGGCGCGCGCGTTCGGCCTGCGCGTGCCGGCGTGGATCAAGACCTCGCTGGCGCCGGGATCGCCGGCGGCAGCGCGCTACCTGAAGCGCGCGGGGCTGATCGACGACCTCGCCGCGGTCGGTTTCGATATCGTCGGCTACGGCTGCACTACCTGCATCGGCAATCCCGGCCCGCTGACCCCGCCGATCGCCGAAGCCATCGCCGACGGCAGCGCGCAACCGGTGGCAATCCTGTCGGGCAACCGCAATTTCCCGGGACGCGTCCACCCGGACCTGAGCCTGGGCTTCATCATGTCACCGCCGCTGGTGGTGGCGTTCGCGCTGGCGGGCAATGCCGAGGCCGACCTGAGCCGCGACCCGGTGCAGACCGCCGCGGACGGCACGCAGGTTTACCTGAAAGACCTGTGGCCCACGCGTGAGGAAATCGATGCACTGGTGGCGCGCGGCACCGCGCCCGCCGATTACCGCGAGGCCTTCCGCGCCGCCGCCGCCAATCCGCTGTGGCATGCCCTGCCCTCGGCCGATACACCGCGCTACCCGTGGAACCCGGCCTCGACCGCGCTGCGCCGCCCGCCGTTTGCTTCCGCCGACCAGGGTAGCCAGCTGGGCAGCTATACGGCCTACCCGCTGCTGGTGCTGGGCGACGACATCACCACCGACCATATCTCGCCGGCCAGCGCGATCCCGAAGGACAGCTTCATTGCCGACTTCCTGGTCGCGCGCGGCGAGGACCGCAACGACCTGAACGTGTTCGCCTCGCGCCGCGGCAACTGGGAAGTGATGATGCGCGCCGCGTTCTACAACAAGACGCTGGGCAACCTGCTGCATCCCGCCGCCCCGGTGGGCCACACGCTGCACGTGCCCAGCAACGAAGTCCAACCGATCTTCGAAGTCGCCGAGCGCTACCGTGCAGCCGGCGATCCGGTCGTGCTGATTGCCGGCGAACGCTATGGCACCGGCTCGTCGCGCGACTGGGCGGCCAAGGGCCAGCGGCTGCTCGGCATCCGCGCGGTGATCGCGCCGAGCTTCGAGCGCATCCACCGCTCCAACCTGATCGGCATGGGCATCCTGCCGGTCCGGCTGCCGCGCGGCGCCGGCCCGCACACCCTCGGCATCAGGCCAGGAGACAAGATCCACGTGGAGGCACCCGCGGATGCCATCGCGCCGCGCTGCCGCATCCCAATCCGCATCGTGCGCGCCGGCGGTGCCGTCGATGCGATCGACGCCACGGCCGCCGTGGAAACGCAGCTCGAAGTCGAGTTGCTGCGGCGTGGCGGTGTCATCCCGCTGATCCTGCACAAGACGCTGTCGCAGCCGGCCGGCTGATACGCCTGTCCCGCAGCAGTCGCCATCTCCAACTTGCGGCCCGGCTCTTGCCGGGCCAGCCCCAAGCCCTGACTTCACCATGCGCCCTGACCCGGAACTGATTGCAGCCTTCGCCCCCACCGGCGTGCTGCGTGCCTCGATCAACCTCGGCAACCCGATCCTCGCCAACCGGGGCAAGGACGGCCAGCCTTTCGGTGTGTCCGTCGACCTGGCCAATGCGCTGGCACAACGCCTGGACCTGCCGCTGCAGCTGGTGGTGGTCGACGCCGCCCGCAAGTCGGTCGAAGTGGTTTCCAGCGAGGAGGCCGACGTCGGCTTCTTCGCCATCGATCCGAAGCGTGCCGCGACCATCCATTTCACCGCGCCCTATGTGCTGATCGAAGGCTGGTACCTGGTGCGCGACGATTCGCCGCTCCGCGCCAATACCGAGGTCGACGTCGCCGGCAACCGCGTCGCGGTCGGCCAGGGCAGCGCCTATGACCTGTTCCTGACGCGCGAACTGAAAGCGGCGCAGATCGTGCGCGCGCCGACTTCGCCCACGGTCGTCCGGACCTTCCTGGAGCAAGGGCTGGAAGTGGCCGCCGGCGTGCGCCAGCAACTGGAAGCGGACGCCGCGAAGCACCCCGGCCTGCGCTTGCTGGACGAGCGCTTCATGGTCATCCGCCAGGCCATGGGCCTGCCCCAAAGCCGCGGCAGCGCCGCCGCCGCGTACCTGCATGCCTTTGTCGAGGAGATGAAGGCGGGCGGCCTGGTCGCGCAGTCGCTGGCACGGCACCAGATCGCTGGCGCGTCGGTCGCGCCCGCCGGGGCTGCCGCCTGATTTCCACAATCCCTACGTTCAACCCCCGCCTGCGCCCGCGCCATCGCAATCACCGCGCAGGCCGCCAGCGCATGACAACAGGAGACACCATGCTTGCCAGACTGAACCGGCTCGCCGCCACCACCGCACTGGCGCTGCTCGGCGCCAGCGTGCCGCTGCACCACGCCCACGCACAGGCCACGCCCCTTGAACTGAAGATCACCGCCCCTGCCGCACCCGGCGGCGGCTGGGACGGCGCTTCGCGCTCGCTGCAGCAGGCCATGGTCGCCAGCGGCGCGGCAAGGAGCGTGCAGGTCAACAACATCCCCGGCGCCGGCGGTACCGTGGGCCTGGCGCAGTTCGTCAACAACGCCAAGGGCGACGGCAACCAGCTGATGACCATGGGCATCACCATGCTCGGCGCGGTGGTCACCAACAAGGCACCGGTCAGCCTCGACAAGGTCACGCCGATCGCGCGCCTGACCGCCGATGCGCTGGTCGTGGTGGTGCCGGCCAATTCGCCGCACAAGACCATCCAGGACCTGTCCGCGGCGATCAAGGCCGATGCCGGCAAGGTGGTGTGGGCGGGCGGTTCCGCCGGCGGTGCCGACCACATGCTGGCGGCGCTGGTGGTCAAGGCCGCGGGCGGCAATACCGCACGGCTGAACTACGTGCCGTTCTCCGGCGGCGGCGAGGCGCTGGCCGAAATGCTGGGCGGCCGCGTCACCGCGGGCATCTCGGGCTACAACGAGTTCGAGAGCCAGATCAAGACCGGCAAGCTGCGCGCGCTGGCGGTCTCCTCGGCGCAGCGCATGCCCGGCATCGCCGTGCCCACGCTGAAGGAGCAAGGCATGGATGTCGAGCTGCTGAACTGGCGCGGCATCGTGGCGCCGCCGAACGTGTCGCCGCAGCAGGCCGCGGCGCTGGCCGCGGCGGTCGACAAGGCGGTCAAGTCGCCGGAATGGCAGAAGATCCTCAAGGCCCGCGGCTGGGACGATGCCTACCTGCCTGCCGACAAGTTCGGCGCCTACCTGAAGTCTGAACAGGCGCGCGTGCGCGACATCCTGGCATCGATCGGCCTGGCGAAATGAAAGCGATGACCACACAAGCCCAACCCAGCGCTGGCGCCGCGGCGCGCTTCGATAAACCCAAGGCCATCGTTGGCGCCGGGCTGTTGCTGCTGGCGCTGGTGGTGTTTGCCGATGCCAGCCAGCTGCCGCCGGCACCCGCCGCGGGCATCGGCCCCGCCGTTGGCATGCGGTTCGTGGCCGGGCTGCTCGGCGTGCTCGGCGCCGCGCACCTGGTCACCGCGGCGCGACGCGGCGGCACAACGGAAGCCACTGCGCACGAGACGATGAACTGGAAGGCGGTCGGCTGCGTGCTGGCCGGGCTGCTGGCGCTGATGGCGGTGCTGCAGCTGCAGCTCGGCTTTATCGCCGGCGCCACGCTGCTGTTCATCGCCACCGCGCTCGGCTTCGGCGAGCGCCGCGTGTTGCGCTCGGCCGCGATCGGCGTGGTGCTGAACCTGCTGGTGTACGCGTTCTTTGCCAAGGCCCTGTCGCTGGCGCTGCCAGCCGGGCCGCTGGAACGCCTGGTATTCGGTTAAGCGGCAAAGAAGGAGTTTTACATGGATGTCTTTACCTACCTGGCCCAGGGCCTCGCCGTCGCGGCGCAGCCGGGCAACCTGCTCTTTGCCGGCATCGGCGTGCTGCTCGGCACGCTGGTCGGGATCCTGCCGGGCATCAGCCCGTCGCTGACCGTGGCGCTGCTGCTGCCAGTCACGTTCAAGCTCGACCCGACCGGCTCGCTGATCATGTTCGCCGGGATCTACTTCGGTGGCATGTACGGCAGTTCGACCACGGCGATCCTGATCAACACGCCGGGCGAAGCGGCCTCGATCGCGACCGCGATCGAAGGCCACCGCATGGCCCGCGCCGGCCGTGCCGGGCAGGCACTGGCAACCGCGGCAATCGGCTCCTTCGTGGCCGGCACGCTGGCCACCGTGGGCCTGGCGCTGCTGGCGCCGGTGCTGGTCGACCTGGCGGTGCAGTTCGGGCCGTGGGATTACTTTGCGCTGATGGTGCTCGCCTTTGTCACGGTGTCGGCCACCTTCGGCGATTCCACGCTGCGCGGGCTGACCAGCCTGGCGCTCGGCATCGGCCTTGGGCTGATCGGCATCGACAAGCTGACCGGGCAGGCGCGGCTGACCTTTGGCGTGCCGGAGATGCTCGACGGCATCCAGGTCACCACGCTGGCGGTGGGCCTGTTCGCGATGGGCGAGACGTTCTTTTCCGCGGCGAAGTTCACGGGCGTGCACGACACCATCGAAGCCGTCAAAGGCGGCCTGCGCATGACCGCCACGGACTGGAAGCGCTCGTGGAAGGCGTGGCTGCGCGGCACCGCGCTGGGCTTCCCGATCGGCGCGCTGCCGGCCGGAGGCGCCGAGGTGCCGACGCTGCTGTCTTACACCGTCGAGCGCAAGCTGACCGACCACCAGGACGAGTTCGGCCGCGGCGCGATCGAAGGCGTGGCAGGCCCCGAGGCGGCCAACAACGCCGCCGCCACCGGCACGCTGGTGCCGCTGCTGACGCTGGGCCTGCCCACCTCCGCCACCGCCGCGATGATGCTGGCCGGCTTCCAGCAGTACGGGCTGGTACCGGGACCGCTGCTGTTCGCCGACAAGCCCGACCTGGTGTGGGGGCTGGTAGCCAGCCTGTTTATCGGCAACGTAATGCTGCTGGTGCTGAACCTGCCGCTGATCGGCATCTGGGTGCGCCTGCTCAAGCTGCCGCAGCCGTGGCTGTACGCCGGCATCCTGGTGTTCGCGGCGATGGGCACGCTGGCGGCCAACCCCTCCATCGTCGAGCTGGCCATGCTGGTCGTGTTCGGGCTGGTCGGCTTTGCCATGCGCTGCCACGACTACCCGGTCGCGCCGATGATCGTCGGGCTGATCCTGGGGCCGATGGCCGAAAGCCAGTTCCGCCGCGCGATGCAGATGAGCTTGGGCGACCCGCTTGTGTTCGTGTCGCACCCCGGCTCGGCAGCGCTGCTGGTATTGGCCGCCGCGGCGCTGGTCGCACCTTTTGTGTTCAAGGGCCTGCGCAAGATGGGCGGCGCCGACGAATAGGCCGGCGCCCTTCCGCACTCACTCCACGCTGGCCAGCCGCGCGCCCGCGGCCAGGAACACGCCCGTTTCAGCCTGCCACGTGACGCGGCCGCTGCGATGGGCGTGGACCTGCATCTCCATCTTCATCGCTTCCATCACGGCGATCAGGTCGCCCTCCTTGACCTCGTCGCCCGCGTTGACTTTCCAGGCCTGCACCGTGCCGGCGATCGGCGAAGGCAGGTCGGCGGCATTGGTGGTGGCAGCCGGCGCGGTGGCGGGCGCACCGCCCTGCACCGGCGCGTCGGCCAGGCCGCGCAGCAGCTGCGCCGGCAGGCCCAGCACCATGCGGCGGCCGTCGATCTCGATCGCTGTGCGCAGCAGGCTGCCATCCGGCTGCGGCTCGGCGCGCACGGCGGCGGCCAGCGGCTCGGTGAAGTCGGATTCGATCCAGCGCGTATGGACCTTGAAGCCGTCGGCGCCAAGGAAATCGGCATGGTCGATCACGGCGCGATGGAACGGCAGCACCGAGGCCACGCCCTCGATGCGGAACTCGCGCAGCGCGCGGCGCGCACGCGCCAGCGCCTGCTCGCGCGTGGCGCCGGTCACGATCAGCTTGGCCATCAGCGAGTCGAAGGTGCCGGGCACCACCGAACCGGTCTGCACGCCCGAATCGACGCGCACGCCCGGCCCCGACGGCGCCTCGAAACGCTGCACCGGGCCGGGCGTGGGCAGGAAGCCGCGGCCGACGTCTTCGGCGTTGATGCGGAACTCGATCGAATGGCCCAGCGGCGCCGGCGTTTCGGTGATCGACAGCGGCAGGCCGTCGGCCACGCGCAGCTGCTCGACCACCAGGTCGACGCCGGTGGTCTGCTCGGTCACGGGGTGCTCGACCTGCAGGCGGGTGTTGACCTCCAGGAACGAGATCGCGCCGCCGGTGCTGAGCAGGAACTCGACCGTGCCGGCGCTGGTGTAGCCGGCGGCGGCGCAGATATCGCGCGCGGCGGCGTGGATGCGGGCGCGCTGTTCGTCGCTCAGGAACGGCGCCGGGGCCTCTTCCACCAGCTTCTGGTTGCGCCGCTGCAGCGAGCAGTCGCGCGTGCCGAGCACCACCACGTTGCCGTGCTGGTCGGCCAACACCTGGGCTTCGATATGGCGCGGCTTGTCGAGGAACTGCTCCACGAAGCATTCGCCGCGGCCGAAGGCAGTGACCGCCTCGCGCACGGCCGACGCGTACAGCTCTTCGACTTCATCCATGCGCCAGGCGATCTTCATGCCGCGGCCGCCGCCGCCGAACGCTGCCTTGATGATGATGGGCAGGCCGTGGCGCTCGGCAAAGGCCAGCACTTCGTTGGCGTCGGTCACCGGATCGGGCGTGCCGGCCACCAGCGGCGCGCCCACCTGCAGCGCGATCTTGCGGGCTTCCACCTTGTCGCCCAGCCGGGCGATGGTTTCCGGCGACGGGCCGATCCAGGTCAGGCCGGCATCGATCACCGCGCGGGCGAAGGCTTCGCTTTCCGACAGGAAGCCGTAGCCCGGGTGCACGGCGTCGGCGCCGCTGCGCCGCGCGATCTCGAGCAGCTTGGGGATATTCAGGTAGGTGTCCGCCGGGCGGTCGCCGCCGAGGCCGTAGGCTTCGTCGGCCAGGCGCGCGTGGATGGCGTCGATATCGGCGTTGGCATAGACGGCGACGGAGGCCACGCCATAGTCGGCGCAGGCGCGGATGATGCGAACGGCGATCTCGCCACGGTTGGCAATCAGGACTTTCTTCATGGCAATTACGGTTGCAGTTCTTCGAAGGCGCCGACGGGATGGAAGCGCAGCCAGGCACCGACCGGGATTTGTCCGGCGCGGTCGAGGTGATAAGGCGCCACCGCACCGATCACGGGATAGCCGCCGGTCAGTGGATGGTCGGCCAGGAACAGGACGGGCTGGCCACTCGGCGGCACCTGCAGCGCCCCGAGCGCGGTGCCTTCGCTGGGCAGCTCGCCGCCGATGGCACGTTCCAGCGGCACCTCGCCGGCCAGGCGCAGGCCCACGCGGTTGGATTGCGGCGTGACCTGCCAGCGCTGCGCGGCCAACCGTTGTACGGATTCGGTGGTGAACCAGTCGGTGCGGGGGCCAAGCACCACGTCCAGCACGACTTCCTGCTCCACCGTGGGCAGGTTCTCGGCAGGCATTTCTGGTGCGCCCACGATGGCGCCGGCCGGAGCCTGGCGCAGGCCGATCACATCGCCCACCGCCAGCGGCGCGGGTCCGACCCTGGCCAGCGTGTCGGTGGCGCAGCTGCCCAGCACCGGCGCCACCGCAAAGCCGCCGCGCGCGGCCACGTAGCAGCGCGCGCCGGCCAGCGGCTGGCCGATGGCCAGTGTGTCGCCATCGGCGAGTGCCACGGCCTGGTGGTTCGGGACGTCCCATTGGCGGCCATCGGCGGTGCGCACCGTCAGCGGCGCGTCGGCGCCGGTGACGGCCAGCACGCTCTCGCCCACGCTCTGCAGCTGCAGGCCCGCGCCGATGGTCTCGAGCGCCGCGGCATCGCTGCGGTTGCCCACCAGCCGGTTGGCGGCCTTGAGCGCCGCCTGATCCATCGCGCCCGAGGCCGAGACGCCCTGCCCCGCCTGGCCGTGCCGGCCCAGGTCCTGGAACACGGTCTGCAGGCCGGTACCCTTCACCTTCAGCGCGGCGGCCGCAGGCGCAACATCAGACTGCTCGGGCTGGCGCGCCGGCGCCGCGGCAACGCTGCCGGCCGGATGCGCCACGCCATTGCGCCTCGCCATATCGACAAAACGCACGCGATAGCCGGGCTGCAGCAGCGCGGGCTGATCGCGATCCAGGTCCCACATCGCCACCGGCGTCACGCCGAGGATCTGCCAGCCGCCGGGACTGGCCTGCGGATACACGCCGCTGAAGGTGCCCGCCAGGCCGACGGCGCCGGCGGGAATGCGCGTGCGCGGCGTACTGCGGCGCGGCACGTCGAAGCTGGGATGGCCGCCGCTCAGATAGGCAAACCCGGGGGCAAAGCCGGTAAAGGCCACGGTGTATTCGCTGCCGGTGTGGCGGCGCACCACTTCCTCCGGCGTGATGCCCAGCAGCCCGGCGACTTCGGCCAGGTCCTCGCCGTCATAGCGCACCGGGATCTCGACCAGGATGTCGCTGCGCTCGACGCGCTGCGACAGGTCGCGCGCGGCGATGGCCCGTACCAGCGCGGCGGCGCTGGTCGCCGACGGGCGGAAGTGAACGAGGATGGTGCGCGCGGCGGGCACCAGCTCGGCCACGCCAGGCAGCGGGTCGCGCTGCAGCGAGGCCAGCAGGGCCAGCGTCTGGTCGAGGTCGGCCAGCTCTACCAGCAGGGCATTCGAGGTGACGGGCAGGAAACGCAAGACTAGCTCCGTATAGCTCAGTAGAAGACCCGGCGGTCTCAGACGTGGTACGTGCTGTCCGGCACGTCGGTGATGAACATATGGCCCGGCGCGTGGGTCACGGCGAATGGCACGCCGGACGCCATCACGGCCGCCTGGGGCGTCACGCCGCAGGCCCAGAACACGGGGATCTCGCCCGGCTCGATGCGCACGGCGTCGCCGAAGTCGGGCTTGGCGATATCGGCGATGCCCAGTGCGGCCGGGTCGCCCACGTGGACCGGCGCACCATGCACCGAGGGAAAACGCCCGCTGATGGAGACCGCATCGGCAACGCGGTGCGCGGGAATCGGCCGCATCGACACCACCAGCTCGCCATGCAGGCGGCCAGCGGGACGGCACTGGCGGCTGGTGCGGTACATCGGCACGTTGGAGCCGTCGGCGATATGGCGCACCTCGATGCCGGCTTCCTGCAGCGGCGTCTCGAAGGTGAAGCTGCAGCCGATCAGGAAGGTGACCAGGTCGGGATGCTCCGCCCACAGCGGCGTGGCATCGGCCACCTCTTCCACCAGCTTGCCGTCGCGCCAGACGCGGTACAGCGGGATGTCGGTGCGAACGTCCGCGCCTTCGGCCAGCTGGGTCTGGTGCGCGCCCGCCTCGATCACGTCGAGCACGGGACAGGCCTTGGGATTGCGCTGCGCGTACAGCAGGAAATCCCAGGCCCAGTCGCGCGGCAAGGCGATCATGTTGGCCTGCGTCATGCCCGGCGCGATGCCCGCGGTCGGCTGCACGGTGCCGGCGCGATAGCTCGCGCGCGCTTCGCGGGCGGCATTCACCGCGGCGATGCGGGCGCGTTCCAGTGCGGATGCTTGCATGGGTTTCTCCAGTGTGTTCAGGCGGCGAACGTGCGAATCGCGATGCCGTCGCGCTCCAGCGCGGCGCGCACGGCGCGCGCCATCTCGAGCGCGCCGTCGCTGTCGCCATGCACGCAGATCGATTGCGCCTCCACGCGCGCCACGCTGCCGTCGATGGCGAGCACCGTGCCTTCGCGCACCAGGCGCAGCATGCGCTGCGCCACGTCGGCGGCATCGTGCAGCACCGCGCCCTTCTCGCGGCGGGACACCAGCGTGCCCTGCGCCGTGTAGGCGCGGTCGGCGAACGCTTCGGCGATCACACGCAGGCCGGCCCCGCGCGCCCAGCCCACCAGCGGCGAGCCGGCCAGCGCCACCAGCGCCAGTTCCGGGTTCACCGCGCGGATGGCGGCGATCACGTCGCGCGCCTGGCGTTCGTCGCTGGCAATGGTGTTGTAGAGCGCGCCGTGCGGCTTGACATAGCGCACCGTGGTGCCGACGGTGGCGGCCATGCCCGACAGCGCGCTGACCTGGTAGATCACGTCGGCCACCAGGTCGGCGCTGGCCAAGTCCATGTTGCGGCGGCCGAAGCCCTGCAGGTCGGGGTAGGACACATGCGCGCCCACCGCGACGCCGCGCTCCGCCGCGGCCTTCAGCGTCTGCAGGATGCCTGCCGGATCGCCGGCATGGAAGCCGCAGGCCACGTTGGCGCTGCTGACGATATCCAGCATGGCGGCGTCGTTGCCCATGCTCCAGGCGCCGAAGCTCTCGCCGAGGTCGCTGTTCAGATCGATATGCATAGTGTGGTCCGGTGCTTCAGGGCTTCAGGGCTTCAGGGCTGCGGTGCTTCAGTGCGCTGCCTCGGCTTCGCCAAGCAGTTCGCGACCACGGGTTTCCGGCAACATCAGGCAGGCGATCACCACCAGTGCATAGGCCCCGGCGGCCATGTAGCCGATCGCCACGCCCAGCGACATCTTTGCGCTCATGTGCCCGATCATGGCCGGGCAGATCGAACCGACCGCGCGGCCGAAGTTGTAGCAGAAGCCCTGCCCCGAACCGCGGATATGGCTGGGGTAGAGCTCGGTCAGGTAAGCCCCCATGCCCGAGAAGATGCCCGACAGGAAGAAGCCGAACGGGAAGCCCAGCACCAGCATCGCCGCGTCGGTGATGGGCAGCTGCGTGTAGCAGACCACGAGGATGGCCGCGCTCACGGCGAACAGCATGAAGCAGCGGCGGCGGCCCAGGTGGTCGGACAGCCAGGCGCTGGTCAGGTAGCCGGCGAAGGAGCCCGCGATCAGCACCATCAGGTAGCCGCTGGTGTTGAGCACGGACAGGTTGCGCTCCATCTTCAGGTAGGTGGGCAGCCACGTGGTCACCGAATAGTAGGCACCCTGCATGCCGGTTGCCAGCAGGCTGGCCAGCACGGTCACGCGCAGCACGCCGGGCTTGAAGATCAGCATGAAGTTGTTGCTCTCGCCGGTGCGCGCCAGCTTGGCCTGGGTTTCGCGGTACACCTTGGGCTCGCTGATATTGCGGCGGATGTAGAGGATGAAGACCGCCGGCAGCACGCCGATCCAGAACAGCACGCGCCAGGCGTATTGCTGCTCGACCAGGGCATACACCGCCCAGAATGCGACCGCCGAAAGCCCCCAGCCGACCGCCCAGCTGCTCTGCACCAGGCCCACGGCCTTGCCGCGGTGACGCGCGCGGATCATCTCGGCGATCAGCACCGAGCCGACCGACCATTCGCCGCCGAAGCCCAGGCCTTGCAGCATGCGCGTGACGAACAGCTGCTCGGGAGAATTGGTGAAGCCGCTCAGGAAAGTGAAGAAGCTGAACCAGAGCACGGTCAGCTGCAGGATCCGCACGCGGCCGTACTTGTCGGCCAGGATGCCGGCCAGCCAGCCGCCGACTGCCGAGCTGATCAGCGCGCCGGTCGCGATATAGCCGGCTTCGGCCTTGGTCATGCCCCACACGAGAATGAACGTGGGGATCATGAAGGTGTAGATCATGTAGTCGAAGGCATCGACGCCATAGCCGACGAAGGCGGCAAAGAGCGTCTTGCGCTCTTCTCCGGTAGTTTCTTTAAGCCACATGGTTGCGCTCACTAGGACAAGGACAAAGCGTGGGAAAAAGCTCGCCGCATTGACTGACGACGATGTTCGTTTTCATCGGCGTTGTTTAGCAAATCGCATGCCATGTTGACCTATCGGCACGTATCACTCAACCACCGCACTAGTATTGTTGAACAATCTTTGGCGTTGATCGATCATGGTATACACCTAAGGCACCTTCCGGGCCAGTGCCCGCACCAATCCAGTGCAAATTGTTGAACAAAGTGCGTTAACATCCAGTCACGGGCCCCACCGGAATGAGCCGGTGCCCGATCCAGCCAACATGTCCTCCACACCTGACGTCAAGAACCTGGCCGAGCGGGTCACCGAACAGATCCGCCAGCGCATCGTGCATGGCGAGTTCGAGCCGGGGCAGCGCCTGTCGGAAGCGGCGCTGAGCGAAAGCCTGCAGATTTCCCGCAACACCCTGCGCGAGACCTTCCGCGTGCTGACCAAGGAAGGCCTGCTCAAGCATGAGCCCAACCGCGGCGTGTCGGTGGCGATTCCGAGCATTGCGTCGATCATCGACATCTATCGGGTGCGACGGCTGATCGAATGCCAGGCCATTGCCCAGGCCTACCCCAGCCATCCGGCCCGCAAGCACCTGCGCGCGGCGGTGGAGACGGGCCTGCGTTGCCGCGACAGCGGCGATTGGCAGGGCGCGGGCACCGCCAATATGGAATTCCACATGGCGATCGTGGAGCTGGCCGACAGCGAGCGCCTGAACGTGATGTTCTCCCATCTGCTCGCGGAACTGCGCCTGGCATTCGGCATGCTGCATGACCCGGAATTCCTGCATGGCCCTTACGTCGAGATGAACCAGCACATCCTGGAACTGTTCGAGGCGGGCAAGCTGGCCGAATGCGCGGTGGCGCTGAACGATTACCTGACGCAATCCGAGCGCATCGTGCTGTCGGTGTGCGCGCGGCACCCGGTGTTCAAGGGGCGCTGAAGCGAGGTGAAGTGATGTGAACGGATCTGGCGTACCTCCCTTGGCGTTATTTACAGGTGCGGGAGCGTCGTCTAGTCTTCACTTCCATGGGAAC
Source organism: Cupriavidus oxalaticus (assembly GCF_016894385.1). Lineage (NCBI taxonomy): Bacteria > Pseudomonadati > Pseudomonadota > Betaproteobacteria > Burkholderiales > Burkholderiaceae > Cupriavidus > Cupriavidus oxalaticus. The sequence goes on along the minus strand of NZ_CP069812.1, from coordinate 1,593,231 downwards.
CCGGCGGCACGCGGGTCGGCGCAGCGCAGCAGCTGCGGTATTTATTCCAGACTGCCATGGGGAACGAGATCGGGAAGGACCGCGCCGAATTCGCGGACCATATGCTGGATGCCATGTTCCTGGTCGATACCAGCGGCCGCATCCAGTATGTCAGCGCGGCCTGCGAGGGCATCCTCGGCTACACGCCAAAGGAAATCACCGGCCAGTCCATCATCGACCTGGTGGTGCAGGACGACCGCGACCGCACCCTCGTCGAGGCCAGGGAAGTCATGGCCGGCAAGAAGCGGATCGGCTTCGAGAACCGCTACCGGCACAAGGACGGCAACGCGGTCCATATCATGTGGTCGGCCGGATGGCTGCAATCGGAACGGATGCGCGTCGGGGTCGCGCGCGATGTCACGGCATTGAGGAAGAAAAGCGTGGTCGAACTGGGCCTGGCGTTTTCCCCGGTGCCGCTCGCGCCCCATGAGCAGAAGGTCCTGCAGCTGCTGCTGACCGACGCTTCGGAGAAGCAGATCGCCCAGCGCCTCGGCCTCGCCGTCTCCACCACCCATTCCTACGTCACCACGATCTTCCGCAAATTCGGCGTCAGGGGCCGTGCCGGGTTGATGAGCCTGTGGCTTGAAAACCTGTCGCGCGAGCGCTGATCGGTGAGTCAGACGGCACCCTGATACAATGCCGCCACGTTTACATGTCTTGACACAATGGGCTTCGAACAACTGGCGGCGCTGAAGGCAAAACTCGTGGAACAGGCAAAGGCCGAAAAGGCGGCCGAGTCTGCAAAGCGAACCAAGGGCACCAACGGCAACAAGGGAACAACCGACGGCAAGGGAACTAACGGCGGCAAGGGCGCCAAGGGTCCCAAGGGCAACAAGCCCGCGCGCGCACGCGATGCCGCCCCGGCTGTGCCGGAAAAGCCGGTCGATCCGGTGGTCCTCGCCATCTCCAGGCTGCAAAAGCGTTTCCCTGCCGTCTTCCCGAAGAACCCGGCGCCGAAAGTGCCGCTCAAGGTCGGCATCTTCCAGGACCTGGTGCAGCACGCACAGGAACTGAAGCTGACCGAGGCCGAGCTGCGCGACGCGATCCGGACCTGGTGCCGCGGCGCACGCTACTGGAACGGCATGGTGGAAGGCGCGGCGCGCGTGGACCTTGCCGGCGAGCCCGCCGGACAGGTCACCGAGGCCGATGCCCGGCGCGCGCGGCAATTGCAGCGCAGCCGCACTGCCCGGCCGCTACCGAAGCAACCAGCGCAGCAAGCCGAGCAAGCCCGGCAGGCCCAGCAGGCCCAGCAAACGCAGCCGGAACAGCCAGCACAGGCGACCGAACCGTCACAGGCCGACAAGCCCGCCTGACTATCCCGGCGCCTTCTGGCAAGGCACCCTTCCCCGGTGGCTACGCGGACGGCTCAGGCATTCTCGGCACAAAGCGCTTGTGCTCGATCTGGCCATTCCGGGCCACCAGGATAGTCGCTTCCGGGATCTCCTCCCAAACCCCCTGCACATCGATCAGCGGCTCCGACAACACCAGGAACGCATCGTCGCCGGCGGCGATGATGCGCGGATCCTGGGGATACAGCTCGCGCAGCTGCCGGAACGAGGTGCTGTGGAACAGCGAGCGCGACGCCGTCTCGCTCGAATAGCGCACCGCCACGACCTGCTGGCCATCCGTGACGCACACCGTCATGTTGAGCGGGAACTGCACGTCATAGCGATGGCCGACGTCCTCGATCAGCCCCGCCATCTGCTCCAGTGCGCCACTCGGGTCGCGCTCCAGGCCGAAGGTCAGCGCCAGGAAGAACATGACCTCCGAGTCGGTCGATCCCTCGATCCAGCGGAACAGGTGCGGCGCCACGGCCATCATCAGGTCGCGCCGCAGCTGCGGATATTCGCGGATCAGCCCGTTATGCACGAACAGCCAGCGGCCGAAGCGGAACGGATGGCAGTTGGTCTCCTGCGTGGGCGTGCCGGTGGCCGCGCGCACATGGGCCAGAAACAGCGGCGCCCGCACCGCGCGCGCGGTCTCGCGCAGGTTGGTGTCGCTCCATGCCGGATGCAGGCAGCGGTAGCGGAATGGCACCTCGGAATGCCTGCCGTACCAGCCGACGCCGAAGCCATCGCCATTGGTGGTGGTATGGCCGAGCCTGGAATTCAGGCTCTGGTCGATCAATGAATGTTCCGGCTGGAACAGCACCGCTTCCAGAGGAACGGACCTGCCCGAGTACGCCAGCCAGCGGCACATGATGGGTCTCCTCACAAGTGCGGCCCGGTGCCTTTCCGGCCCACTCTCCAGTTGTAGGACGGCAACGGCGGAACGGCAAAGTGCCGCCTGCGCGCAGCGCTGGGGCCGGACCGGTCGCCACTGGCAAATGCCGCTTGCGGCACAGCTGCCATCGGACGTGAACAGGGCCCCTCAGCCCATGTAAAATTACTACCCGCGCCAGGGCGACAAATGCAAATTCTGCAAAGCGCGCCCGCGCCAGCGGATACGGAGTTCCTGGCCTTATTCCCGGAGTTCCGGGGTCTGGGCGCGTGACGGGCAACCGCTGTGCGCGCGGGTATGGCCCTTGCAGGATCATTTCTTGCGAGGAAAGACAGCCCTGCCATGCTGTACGGATTGCGCGACTTCCGGGCGCCCCCGTTCGGGGCGGTCTCATGCCAGCTTGTGTCTACAATATTTGAAGGGCCCGTTGGGCCATCCATTGAGGAAGCAGCCGATGCCTGTTCAGAACTGCAATGTGCATGTTGTTTTCGATGGACACTGGGCAATCGCAGCAGAGGGTGAAGGGCGCATTCAGGTCGGCCTCGATCTGACCAGCGCCATTGCCCTTGCCACGTCGCTCGCGGTGGAGCGGCAAGCGATGCTCTATGTGCATGACAAGAACGGCGATATCACCCAGCGTATTGATTGCTCCCACGCCATGCCGCCGGCGGACTCCATGACGCAGCCGGAATGCATCACCCTGCCGCCGGTGCCGGCGGAACAGCCGGCGACGGCGGAAAAAGCCAGGAACACCCCGGTCTGACCTGCTCCGCTGCCGCCCTCAGAGCAGGTCGCGCAGCCTGTAGTACCACATCCCCAATACCAGCGCCGGCGTGCGGAACCACGCACCGCCCGGGAACTGGTGATGCCGGATGCGCGTGAAGACGTCGAATCGCGACGCATCGCCGCTCATCGCTTCCGCGATCAGCTTGCCTGCCATGCCGGCGAACAGCAGCCCATGGCCCGAAAATCCCTGCGCGTAGTAAAGGCATGAACCAATGCGCCCGAGGTCTGGGGCGCGGTTCATCGTGACATCGACAAAACCGCCCCAGGCATAGTCGATATTGAGGTCCGCGGTCTGCGGGAACGTTTGCACCATGCGCGCGCGGATGCGCTGCACCAGGTTCTGCGGCGGGCGCGCATTGAAGGTCTCGCCAGCGCCGAACAGCAAGCGGTTGTCCGCGCTCAGGCGGAAATAATCCACGATCAGGTTGTTGTCCGAGGCCGCCACCCTGCCCGGTATCAGCGCGTTGGCACGGCCGGCCTCCATGGGCTCCGTGGCAATCATGTAGGTCCCCACCGGCATGATGCGCGCGGCGATTTCCGGCGCCAGGTGGTCGCCGAATTCGCCAAGGTAGACATTGCCCGCCAGCACGACCTGCTCGCAGTGGATCTCGCCTTCCGCCGTTTTCACCACGGGCGCCATGTCGCGCTCCACGCGATAGGCCGGCGAATTCTCGAAGACCTTGACGCCCTGCCGGCGCGCCGCATCGCCGAGGCCGAGGCAATACTTGAGCGGATGCAGGTGGCCCGAGTGCGGATCGAAGGCGCCTGCGACAAAGCGGTCGCTGCAGACATAGCGCGAAAGCTGCGCGCGCTCGACCCATTCAAGCGGATAGCCATAGTGTTCGCGCATGTGGCGCACCCATCGGCGCAGGCCGTCGACCTTGCGCTGCCGCGGCGCCAGCGTCATGTAGCCGCGCACATGGTCGCAGGCAATGGCGAAAGTGTCGATGCGCCGCTCCAGCAGGCGCATGCCTTCGACCGAGGCATTCCAGGCCGCGCGTGCCAGCTCTTCCGGGCATTGGCGTTCGATGGCGCCCTCGCCTTCCGATCCGAACCCGACGATCGCCTGTCCGCCATTGCGCCCCGAGGCCCCCCATCCGATCCGGTGCGCTTCCAGCAGCGCGACATCGAAGCCCAGCGCCGCCAGTTCCAGCGCACAGGACAAGCCGGCATAGCCGCCGCCCACTACGCACACCTGCGTACGCAGGCGCCCCTGCAGCGGCGGGCTGGGCGGAGGGCGGACCACGCTCGCCTCATAGTACGAGTTCTCGATGACACCCAGTTCTTTCTGCAGCAGCCCCGCCATCGTCTCGGCTCCGTTCGGCCCGCCAGGCTCGGTTGAGCGGGACCCCTAAGGTACGCGCACGTTTATGAACTGCCAGGGGTCTTCATCGCTCGGTTCGGGGTAGAGGCCGGACTGCTGCGCCAGCGGCGTCCATTCGCCATAGACGCCAACCACTTCGCCCAGGTAAGGCCGGGCCACCCGCAGCACCATCTCGAAATCCAGGTCCTCGGGCTCGACCACGCCCGCGCGCGGATGCTCCAGCGCCCAGACGATGCCCCCCAGGATTCCCGCCACGACCTGCAGGCTGGTCGCGGTATTGTGTTCCGCCAGCCGCCGCGCGTCTTCGCTGGCAAGCCGCGAGCCATACCAGTACACGCCGCGCGCATTGCCCATCAGCAGCACGCCGAGTTCATCCATCCCGCCAACGATATCGTCGCGCAGGATGCGCTGGTGCGCCTGCCTGCGCCATCCGTTGCCGGCCAGTTCGTCGATCGACAGCAGCGCGTCGTCGCAGGGACGGTAGACGTAGTGGACGGTCGGCCGGTAGGCGACTTCGCCGTTCTCGCGCAGCGTCAGGTGGTCGGCAATGGAGATCGATTCGCCGTGCGTGATCAGGAAACCCTGGTAAGGCCCGCCCAGCGGTGTCCAGCTGCGCACGCGCGTCGCGAAACCGGGGCGCGTCAGGTAGACCGCCGCATCCGAGCCGAAGCCATGGCGCCTCGCTTCATCGGGCCAGTGCCGCTCATGCGTGCCCCAGCCGAGTTCCGCGGGCTGCATGCCTTCCTCGATAAAGCCGTCGACCGACCAGGTATTGACGAACTCGTCCGGAGCCTTGCGCTGCTCGCCGACCTGCGTGTCCTGTTCGGACACGTGGATCGCGCGGATATCCAGTTGCCGTGCCAGTGCCGCCCAGTCTTCGAAGCACGCCGGCGGATCGTATTCGAGGTCGTTGTCCGCGGCCATGTTGACCAGCGCCTGCTTGACGAAGGCTGACACCAGCCCCGGGTTCGCGCCCTGCGTCAGGACCGCGGTAGGACCGTCGCGCTTGTCCAGGCGGAAGGCAAGCACGCCTTCCCGCAATGCATAGTTGCTGCGCCGCGATAGCGAGGCATCGGGATCGGCGCAAGCGCCCGCCCAGGGCTCGATCGACGTATCCAGGTAGCGCACGCCGTGCTCCCAGCAATACCGCACCAATGCCTCGCTGGAAACGTTGACCGACAGGTTCAGCAGGAAGTCGCCCTCGCCCAGCAGCGGTTGCAGGACGTCCTTGTAGTTGGCCTCGGTCAGCGTTTTTTCCAGCACCGGGATGCCGAACGAGGCCGCGACCGAGGTATCGTTGCCGGCCGGACAGACGACAGTGATCCGGTCAGGCGTGATGTCGAAATGGCGCAGCAGCAGCGGCACCGCGGATCGTGCGATGCTGCCGAAGCCGACGATGAGCATGCGTCCCTTGAGCCCCTTGTATTTCCTGAAGTCGCTTGCCGGCGCGTCCATCCCATGCCCCCGAAAGATGACTGCGGACCTTGCTCCGCCCAGACTGTCTCAAGCAAGCGGTGTGCCGGACGCTTTGCCATCATCCCGGCTCTGAGCCAAGGAGAACATCTTTCCTTAGCACCGCCCTCCGATGTGCTCTCAGGTAAGGATTTCAGCCTTGCCGGCGCAAGGCTTGCAACGAGGTGCGCCAGGCCATGCCTCGGGCCCGGACCAAAGGCAGCAGCGGTGGCAAACCTTTTACGCTTCTACTTCAAGTCGGCAGTCTTGCATCAGATTGCCGACTTTTTCACCGCGCCGGTTGCAAAGAACTGCTGCAGGTTCTCGAATACCAGCTCCGCCATCGCTTGCCGTGTTTCATGCGTGGCGCTGGCGATATGCGGAAGCAAGACGACGTTGTCCAGTCCGAACAGCGCCTCGGGCACGTTCGGTTCGTCCTCGAACACGTCAAGGCCCGCTCCGGCGATGCGCTGCTGTGACAGCGCATCGATGAGCGCCGCCTCGTCTACCACCGTGCCGCGGGCGATATTGATCAGGAAGCCGCGCGGGCCCAGTGCATCGAGGACAGCGGCGGACACCAGGTGACGCGTGGCAGGACCGCCGGCGGTGGCGACAACAAGGTAGTCAGCCCATCGCGCCAGCGCTTCCAGCGACGGTTCATAGGGATAAGGCGCGTCCTCGGCCGGGTTGCGGCTGTGATAACGCACTTCCATGTCGAACCCCACCGAGCGGTGCGCGATGACGCGGCCGATGCGGCCCATGCCGATCATGCCGAGCCGCTTGCCGCTGACGCGCGTCGCCAGCGGGAACGGCTGCCCCTTGGGCCATTCGCCGCGGCGCACGAAGCGGTCCGCGGCGCTGACCTTGCGCGAGACATCCAGCAGCAGCGCGAACGCGGTATCGGCCACGCAGTCGTTGAGCACGTCCGGCGTATAGCCCACGGCGATGCCGCGCCGACGCGCGGTGTCGAGATCTAGCTTGTCCAGGCCGACGCCAAAGCTGGAGATCACGCGCAGCGACGGCAGCGCGGCCAGCAGCGCGGCATCGGCGCCGAGCGCGGCGCGCGTCGTCAGCGCGACGAACTCGCTGCCGCGGCGGGCCAGGAAGCCGGCGGGATCGGCTTCGGTCCAGAACGGATGAACGTCATAGTGCTCGGCCAGGCGCGCTTCGGTGGCGTCGGGCAGGCGGCCGTGCTGCAACAGGCGGGGTTTCATGCGCAAGGGATCCTTTGAGGAGAGACGCGCGCGTCAGTCGGCGCGCAGTTTGTTGTCGACGATGACCTTGGCGTAGCGCTTGCGGTCGGTGGAAATCAGCTCGGTGAACTGCTGCGGCGTGCTGCCGACGGGAATCGCGCCCTGGTCCACCAGCTGCTGGCGCACTTCGGGCAGCGCCACCACCTGCTTCACGCCCGCGGCGATCTTGTCGACGATGTCCTTGGGCGTGCCGGCCGGCGCCAGCAAGCCGACCCATGAGCCGGACTCGGCGCCGCTGATGCCGGCCTGCGCCAGCGTGGGCACGTCCGGCAGCGCCGGCGAGCGCACCGTGCCGGTGACGGCAAGCGCGCGCAGCTTGCCCGCCTTGACGTGCCCGGCGGTTTCCAGCACCGACGCGAACAGCATGTCGACATTGCCCGCCATCAGGTCGCTCATGGCGGCGCCGCCGCCCTTGTAGGGCACGTGCAGCATGTCGGTGCCGGTCGCGGCCTTGAAGATCTCGCCCGACAGGTGCGGCGACCCGCCCGTGCCCGAACTGGCAAACGACAGCTTGCCCGGCTGCGCCCTGGCCAGCGTCACCAGCTCCTGCGGGGTCCTGGCGGGCAGCTTTGGCGTCACCACCAGCACGAACGGCAGCTCCGCCATCTCGGTGATCGGGATCAGGCGGTTGGGATCGTAGGACAGCTTGGTGTACAGCGTGGGATTGATCGACTGGGTGCCGACGTTGCCGGCCACCAGCGTATAGCCGTCCGGCCTGGCGCGTGACGCCAGCTCCAGGCCAACGTTGCCGGCCGCGCCGGGCCGGTTGTCCACCAGCACCGGCTGGCCCCACAGCTGCGACAGGCGCTGCGCTACCAGGCGCGTGGCAATGTCGGTGCCGCCGCCGGGTGTGAACGGCAGGATGATCGTGACCGGCCGTGCTGGCCAGTTGGGATTGGCTTGCGCGTGGGCGGCAGGTGCAAGGAGCGGTGCGGCGCAGAGGCACAGGGCCAGCAGCGCGCGGCGCCGGCCGGTGGAGGGAATGCGGTCTGGCATGGCTGTCTCGTTCGATTGGCGTTGTCGGGATGAGCGTCGTCGTGTGCGTCTTGTCATTCCGGCTGGATGCCGGCGTTCCTGGCCACCTTGGCCCACTTGGCCATCTCGGTCTGGATAAAGCCCGAGAACTGCGCGGAGCTGCCGCCGGCGGGTTCGATGCCGGCGGTCGGAGCCAAGGTGATGCAGAGCGCTGCCACGGCGAGCGCGGTGGCGATTCGGGGGGAACGGAGCTTGGTGTTCATGGTGTCTCCTGCCTGGATTTATTTGTGGAACTGCCGGGTTGCTCCCGTCTCCCGCTTGCGGGAGAGGGAGCACCCAATCGGTAAATCGGAAACCTGCGGCTTTGCTACCGCTCGTGAGGTTTGCGGGGTGACTTCCTGCTCTTTCGCTCCGCCTTCGCCCCCGACTTCGGCTAGCGCCCGTTGGTCTTGCGCCATGCCGCGAAGTCCTCGCGCGCCTGCTCGCTGGTCGGCGGGTAAAGCCCGATGATCGAGCGGCCCTTGTTCACTTCCTCGGTGACGAAGTCCTCGAACGCGGTCATCTCCACGGCCTCGGCGGCGATTTCTTCGGCCAGGTGCGCCGGGATCACGATCACGCCCTCGCCATCGCCAGCCATCACGTCGCCGGGAAAGACCGCCACATCGCCACAGCCGATCGGCACGTTGAATTCCAGGGCCTGGTGCAGCGTCAGGTTGGTCGGCGCCGAAGGCCGTTGGTGGTACGCCGGAATCGCCAGGCGGGCGATCTCGGGCGAATCCCGAAAGCCGCCGTCGGTGACGATGCCGGCGCCGCCGCGCTGCATCAGCCGCGAGACCAGGATCGAGCCGGCCGAGGCCGCGCGCGCGTCCTTGCGGCTGTCGATCACCAGCACCGCGCCGGGCGGGCACTGCTCGATCGCCTGCCGCTGCGGATGCGCGGGATCCTGGAACACGGTGATGGGGTTGAGGTCTTCGCGCGCCGGGATATAGCGCAGCGTGAAGGCCTCGCCCACCATGGTGCCGCCCTCCGGGTTGAGCGGGCGTACGTCCTGAATGAACTGGTTGCGCAGGCCGCGCTTGAACAGCGCGGTGCACAGCGTGGCGGTGCTGACGGTCTTGAGCTGGTCCCGTACCGCGGGGCTGAGTCGGGTCATGGTGATCCTTGCCGGTGTGGTGGCGTCAGTAGATGCTCGGCTCGCCGGTCGGCGCGCCGAAGTCGGTTTGCAGGAAATCGAAATCGCAGCCTTCGTTGGCCTGGCGGATATGCCGGGAGAACATCCAGCCATAGCCGCGCCCGAAACGCGCGGGCGGGGGTGCCCACTCCGCCCGGCGGCGCGCCAGCTCTTCATCGGAGACTTCGAGGTGGATGCTGCGCCGTTCGATGTCGACCGAGATCAGGTCGCCGGTGCGCACCAGCGCGAACGGTCCGCCCACATACGATTCGGGCGAGACATGGAGGATGCAGGCGCCGTAGCTGGTGCCGCTCATGCGCGCGTCGGACATGCGCAGCATGTCACGCACGCCCTGCTTCACCAGCTTCTTCGGGATCGGCAGCATGCCCCACTCCGGCATGCCGGGACCGCCCTGCGGGCCGGCGTTGCGCAGGATCAGCACGTGGTCGGCGGTGACATCCAGGTCGTCGCGCTCCACCGCTTCCTTCATCGACGGATAGTCGTCGAACACCAGCGCCGGGCCGGTATGCCGGAAGAACCGTTTCTCGCACGCGCTGGGCTTGATCACGCAGCCGTCCGGCGCGATGTTGCCCTTCAGCACCGCCAGCGCGCCTTCCTGGTACAGCGCGTTCTCCGGCGTGCGGATCACGTCGTCGTTGTAGACCTCGGCATCGGCGATGGTTTCGCCCAGCGGACGCCCGGTGATGGTGAGCGCGTCCAGGTGCAGGCGGTCGCTGATGCGCTGCATCAGCGCAGGCAGCCCGCCCGCGTAGAAGAAATCCTCCATCAGGTACTTGTCGCCGCTGGGCCGGATATTGGCGATCACCGGCACGCGCCGGCTGGCCGCATCGAAGTCTTCCAGGCCGATGTCATGGCCGGCGCGCCGGGCCATGGCGATGAGGTGGATGATCGCGTTGGTCGAGCAGCCCATCGCCATCGCCACGGCGATCGCGTTTTCATACGCCTGGCGGGTCTGGATGCGCTGCGGCGTCAGGTCTTCCCACACCATGCCGACGATGCGGCGGCCGGCCTCGGAGCACATGCGGATATGGTTGGCGTCGGCCGCCGGGATCGACGAGGCGCCGGGCAGCGTCATGCCGATGGCTTCGGCAATCGCCGTCATCGTGCTGGCCGTGCCCATGGTCATGCAGGTGCCGTGGCTGCGCGCGATGCCGGCCTCGATGCCGGTCCACTGCGCGTCGGTGATGTTGCCGGCGCGGCGCTCGTCCCAGTATTTCCAGGCGTCCGAGCCGGAGCCCAGCACGTTGCCCTTGTAGTTGCCGCGCAGCATCGGCCCGGCGGGAACGAAGATGGCCGGCACGCCGGCGCTGGTGGCGCCCATCAGCAGGCCCGGCGTGGTCTTGTCGCAGCCGCCCATCAGCACGGCGCCGTCGATCGGGTGCGAGCGGATCAGCTCTTCCGCCTCCATCGCGAGGAAATTGCGATAGAGCATGGTGGTCGGCTTGACCGAGCTTTCCGACAGCGAGATCGCCGGCAGTTCGATCGGGAAGCCGCCGGCCTGGAGGATGCCGCGCTTGACGTCGTCGACGCGCTGCTTGAAGTGGGCGTGGCAGGGATTGATGTCCGACCACGTATTGATGATGGCGATGATCGGCTTGCCCAGCCACTCGCCCGGCGAGTAGCCCATCTGCATGATCCGGGACCGATGGCCCGACGAACGCAGGTCATCGGGTGCGAACCAGCGCGCGCTGCGCAGCGCGTCCGGCGTTTTCTTGCGAGCCGTCATGTGTCTCTTCCACCTTGTTGTCTGGTGCCGGGCTAACCGCGCTGCCTGGCCTCGTTTGAAAACATTAAAGCACTAATATATTAGTACGTCAACGCGAGAGAAGGCGGGTGAAATCCCTTAGAATCCAGCGCATCAGCAACGCCTCGGCGCCACCGGTGTGGCGATCCGGGCATGCGCCAAGCCTTCCCATGCCATCCGCAACCATTCCTACCGCCGCCAAGTTCCAGTTCGACCGCACGCGCCACGCGGCGCCGCAGGTGTTCGAGCACATGCGCGACCAGATCATCTCGATGGCCCTGCCGCCGGGCACCGTGCTGTCGCGCCCCGAGCTGGCCGACCAGTACGGCATCAGCCAGACCCCGGTGCGCGACGCCCTGATCCGGCTGGGCGAAGAAGGCCTGGTCGACATCTTTCCGCAGCACGCCACCGTGGTCAGCCCGATCGACGTCGCCCTGGTGACGCAGGCGCACTTCCTGCGCCGCTCGGTCGAGCTGGAGATCGTGCGCACGCTGGCGCTGCAGGCCGACCCCGTGCTGGTCGAGCGCCTGCGCGCCACGATCGCGCGGCAGCGCCTGATGCTTGAGCTGCAGGACTTCGATGAATTCAACGTCAACGACCAGGCCTTCCATCGCGAACTCTACGAAGCGGCCCGGGTGCCCGACCTGTGGACGCTGGTGCGCCGGCAGAGCGGCCACCTCGACCGGCTGCGCCGCCTGCACCTGCCGATTCCGGGCAAGGCGACGGCGGTGCTGCGCGACCATGACGCCATCGTCGATGCGATCGCGGCCGGCGACCCGGCGCGCGCCGAGAGCGCGCTACGTGCGCACCTGTCCGGCACGCTGGCCAATATCGACGAGATCCGCGGGCGCTTCACCGACTATTTCCGCTGACGGCGGCGCTCTTGCTCGGCGCCTCACTCCTGCACCCACATGGCCGGCGTGAGCTGGCGCGGATCGGTCATCAGTTCGATCACGGCCGGCGTGCCGGCGGCGCGCGCGCGTTCGAAGGCATCGGCAAACCCGTCGGCGTGCCTATGCAGAAAATGCAAGGCCCGGGCAACCGCCGGCAGGTAGATTGCTGCCAGAATGTCCGCTCGCCGGGCCCGCGCCTCGCCACCCCGAAGGCGCGCCATCCAAGAACAAATCGAGACAGACATGAGCGAACACTACATTTCCACGCCTGCCCTGCACCAATGGGTCACCGATCTCTGGCTTGCCGCCGGCTCCGACACGCGCGAGGCGCGCCTGACCGCGGACCACCTGGTCGGCGCCAACCTGAGCGGGCACGACTCGCACGGCGTCGGCATGATCCCCAAGTACGTGCTGTCGTGGCAGGCCGACGAACTGCAGCTCAACCGCAACGTCAGCCTGCTGCACGACGGCGGCAGCATGCTGAGCCTGGACGGCAACCGCGGCATGGGCCAGGCGGTGACCGAGGAAGCCATGGCGCTGGCGATCGGCCGGGCCAAAGAGCACGGCGTCTGCGTGATGGGACTGCGCCAGTCGCACCATCTGGGACGTGTCGGGCACTGGGCCGAGCAGGCGTGCGCGGCCGGCATGATCTCGATCCACTTCGTCAACGTGCTGTCCAAGCCCATCGTCGCCCCGCACGGTGGCAGCGAAGCGCGCTTCGGCACCAATCCCTTCACGATCGGCTTGCCGGTGGCGGGCGCGCAGCCGCTGGTGCTCGACTTCGCCACCAGCGCGATCGCGCTGGGCAAGGTGCGCGTGGCCCACAACAAGGGGATCGAGGTGCCGGCCGGCTGCCTGATCGATGCAGACGGGGTGCCGACCACGCGCCCCGAGGTGATGTTCCCCGCCGACGGCGCCGCGCAGGGCGCGCTGCAGGCGTTCGGCGAGCACAAGGGCCATGTGCTGGCGGTGATGTGCGAACTGCTGGGCGCCGCGGTGACCGGCGGCCACACCATCCGGCCCGAAACGCTGACGCACCGCCACGCCGTCTGGAACAACATGCTGGCGATCGTGTTCGACCCGCAGCGGCTCGGCACCAGCACCAGCTTTGGCGGCGAGGTCCAGGCCTTTGCCGACTGGATCCGCTCGTCGCGGCAGCAATCCGGCCACGCCGGCATCGCCCTGCCCGGCGAGCCCGAACGGCAACGCCGGCGCGAGCGTGCCGAAGCCATCCCGGTGGACAGCGGCACGCTGGCCCAGCTCGATGATGCCGCCGCGCGCGTGCAGTCGGTCCGCGGCGCTTCGCCGGGGCCGCTATCGCGGCTGGCGCGCTGAGCACCGCCTCACACGCCGACCCGGAGCACTGATCAAACCAGCCGGGCGCAGCGCAGCCGTCCCTGCGCCACGCGGTCCGCCACCGCGGCGAACGGCAGCAGCGTGGCCCAGATCTTCGGAATTCAGCGGTGCGGGGGCATTGGCGTTCATGGCGTGCCCGCGTTGGCCAGCGATCCGGTGGCGGCCAACGCCAGCGCCAGCCGCGCCCCGACCTCGGCGTTGTGCTTCACGAGCGCGATATTGGTCGCCAGGCTGCGGCCGCCGGTCAGCGCCTTGATGCGGGCCAGCAGGAACGGCGTCACCGCCTTGCCGGTGATGCCTTGCGCCGCGGCTTCGGCCAGCGCCTGCGCGGTCAGGCCATCGATCTCCGCCGAGCCCATGGCCGCCGCTTCGGGCACCGGCGTGCTCAGCACCACGCCGCCTGCCAGGCCCAGGTCCCACTTGGCGCGGATAAAGCGCGCCTGCTGCGCCGGGTCATCCAGCCGGTAGTCCGCGCGGAAGCCGCTGTCGCGCTTGTAGAACGCCGCCACGTTGTCCTGCCCGCAGCTGAGCACCGGCACGCCATGCGTCTCCAGGTATTCCAGCGTCAGGCCGATATCCAGCACCGATTTCGCCCCGGCGCAGACCACCGCCAGCGAGGTCCTGGCCAGTTCCTGCAGGTCGGCCGAGATGTCGAAGGTTTCCTGCGCACCGCGGTGCACGCCGCCGATGCCGCCGGTGACAAAGACCTCGATGCCCGCCAGCGCCGCGCAGATCATCGTCCCCGCCACGGTGGTGGCGCCCAGTTCGCCGCTGGCCAGCACCGCCGGCAGGTCGCGCCGGCTGACCTTGTGCGCCCGCCCGGAGCGCCCCAGCAGTTCCAGCTCGTCGTCGGACAGGCCGATGCGGATGCGCCCGCCGATCACCGCGATCGTCGCCGGCTCGGCGCCGAGGCCGCGGATCAGCGCCTCCACTTCGCGGGCGGTGCGCACGTTCTCGGGATAAGGCATGCCGTGCGCGATGATGGTCGATTCAAGCGCGACCACGGGGCGGCCCGCGGCCCGCGCGGCGGCCACTGGCGCACTGAAGACCAGCCAGTCCTGGGCAAGGCCGGCATTCATGTCGGGGCGTTGGTGAGCGGGCTGCACTGGCTAGTCGCTGCCCTTTACTGCCTTTTTCGTCGCATGCCAGCCCTGCTTCGCGGCACCGCCGACGGCATGGCCGGCCTCCTTGGCGCCGCGGCCGACGGCATGCGCCGCATCGCGCACGGCGTGTCCGCCTTGCTTGCCGGCGGCCTTGACGTTGTGCTTGAACGCGCGCGCGTCGGACGCCAGGCTCGCGTAGGCCGGGACGCTGCATGCGGCCAGCAGCAGCATCATTGTGATCGTTCTGGGGTTCATGGGCATTCGGGGGCCTTTTTCGACGCGGCAATCCATTGCGCCGCGTGCCTGATTTTAGCCGGGTCGCCTAAGCTATAATCGCGATCCGCCTCCGGAGCCGACATCGATGTGTCGCATGTTGCCCTCTCATGGCCTTCTGAGCACCCGAAAAACGGGCCGGTGCGTACACCGAATGCGCCGTTCCGGCAAGTCGACAGTCTCTTCCTTGCGACTGCAAGGTGCTGCGACGCAGCAATGGCTGTACAATGTCGGACCCCGATTCGAAGGCCATGGCGCGCCCCTAGTTGCGGCCCCTCGCCATAGCGAACCCCCTCTTTAGCCTCGGCAGCAGGACCCGATGCACGCGAAGCGTGCGCGCTGCCGTCGAATTGCCATTCACGAAGGAAAAAGCAGTCAATGACAAGCGGCGCACAACGTACGGCAGCCAAATCACGAGATGCAGGAGCGATCAAGGGCCTGGGCCAGACCCCCGGCGGGCCTGCGGCGCAGCTCGATCCCTCGGCCGAGGCTGCCGCGCGTAGCCAGCAATTGCGCGCCCTGATCCAGCTGGGCAAGCAGCGCGGGTACCTGACCCACGCCGACATCAGCGACCACCTGCCGGAAAACTTCACCGACACGGCGGCGATGGAAAGCATCGTCAACACGTTCGCCGAAATGGGTGTGAAGATCTACGAGCAGACGCCGGATGCCGAAACGCTGCTGCTGAGCGACGGCCCGGCGGTCGCCTCCGACGACCAGGCCGAAGAAGAGGCCGAGGTGGCGCTGTCCACGGTCGACTCCGAATTCGGCCGCACCACCGACCCGGTGCGCATGTACATGCGCGAGATGAGCTCGGCCACGCTGCTCACGCGCAAGCAGGAAGTCGAGCTGGCCAAGCGCATCGAAGACGGCCTGAACAACATGATCCATGCGGTCTCGGCGTGCCCGTCGACGATCGCGACAATCCTGGAACTGTCCGAGCGGGTGTCCGCCAATGACATGGCGATCGACGACCTGGTCGACGGCCTGAGCGACGAAAGCATTGCCGAGGCCGCCGCCCCCGCCGCCGACGACGAGGTCGAAGACACCAGCGTCAGCGCCGACGACGAAGACGGCGGCGAGGACGATGCCGAAGAAGGCTCGACCCAGCAGGCCGGCGGCGCCGATACCGACCTGGCCCAGCTGCGCGACGAATGCCTGAAGCGGTTCGCACGCGTGGCCGCGCAGTTCGAGATCATGCGCAGCGAAGAGACGACCGACGGCACCCAGTCGCAAGCCTTCCTGGCCGCCCGCGATACCGTGCGCGAAGAACTGCGCGCGATCCGCTTCACCGCGAAGACCATCGAGCGCCTGTGCGCCGACGTGCAGTCGATGGTCGATGCCGTGCGCGCCGTCGAGCGCCAGGTGCTGCAGCTGCTGGTCGAGCGCTGCGGCATGCCGCGCGAGGACGTCGTGGCCCGCTTCCCGGGCAATGAAACCAACCTCGCCTGGGGCCAGGAACTGGTGGCGGAAAACCGCCCGTACAGCGCCGCCGTGGCGCGCGCCCTGCCCGACCTGGAATCGCACCAGCAGAAGCTGATCGACATCCAGGCCCGCGCCACGCTGTCGCTGGCCGAGCTGAAGTCGGTCAACCGCAAGATGCTGGCCGCCGAGCGCCAGATGCGCCAGGCCAAGCACGAGATGACGCAGGCCAACCTGCGCCTGGTGATCTCGATCGCCAAGAAGTACACCAACCGCGGCCTGCTGTTCCTGGACCTGATCCAGGAAGGCAACATTGGCCTGATGAAGGCGGTGGACAAGTTCGAGTACCGCCGCGGCTGGAAATTCTCCACCTACGCGACGTGGTGGGTGCGCCAGGCCGTCACGCGCGCCATTGCCGACCAGGCTCGGACCATCCGCGTGCCGGTGCACATGATCGAGCAGATCAACAAGCTCAACCGCCTGTCGCGCGAGATCATGCAGCAGACCGGCAAGGAGCCGGATCCGGCCGTGCTGGCCGAGCGCATGGACATGCCGGAAGAAAAGATCCGCTCGATCATGAAGATCGCCAAGGAGCCGGTGTCGATGGAAACGCCGGTGGGCGAGGACGGCGACACCAGCCTGGGCGACATGATCGCCGACTCGGACAACGCCACGCCGGCCGATGCCGCGCTGCAGGCGGGCCTGCGCGCGGTCGTGCGCGAGATGCTGGACGAGCTGACCCCGCGCGAGGCCAAGGTGCTGCGCATGCGCTTCGGCATCGACATGGCCAGCGACCATACGCTGGAAGAAGTCGGCAAGCAGTTCGACGTCACGCGCGAGCGGATCCGCCAGATCGAGAGCAAGGCCATGAAGAAGCTCAAGCACCCGAGCCGCGCCGACCGGCTGATGACCTACCTGCGCGACGCCTGATCTCCGGCCGGCCGGCGTGCGCCGGGCGGCGCATGGGAAGCAACCGTGGCCGTTTCGCCGCAAACTGGCCGGCTGACACACTTGTTAGGGCAAAATCCCGGTCTGGGTGGCCCCGACGGGCCACGGGAGCTTTTTCATGACTGACTCGAACCTATCTTTCTTCGGCAGGGTTTCGCTTGCCGTGGGCACCTTCTTCGCCATCCTCGGCGACGGCCAGCTCGCGGCCGGCATCAAGCGGCTGCGCAACGGCGAGAGCGCCGCGCCGGCAGCGCCGGCCCCCGTCGCCGCACCGGTCCCGGCAGCGGCGCCCGCGGCCCCCGCGCTGAAGGAAGCCAGCCCGGTGGCGGCACTGCAGCTGCTGGGCCTGCTGCAGCGCGACGCCCGCTTCGTCGACTTCGTCGAGGAAGACATCGCCCGCTATTCCGACACCGAAATCGGCGCCGCCGCCCGCCTGGTGCACGACGGCTGCCGCGCGGTGCTGCGCGAGCACTTCACCATCCGCCCGGTGCGCGAGGAAGCCGAAGGCAGCCGCGTGACGGTGGCCGACGGCTTTGACGCCACCGCCATCCGCCTGACCGGCAACGTGGTCGGCAGCGCGCCGTTCCACGGCAGCATCAGCCACCGCGGCTGGAAGGTCGCGGAAGTGCGCCTGCCGCGCGTGGCCGAGCGCCATGACGCCACCGTGATCGCCCCGGCCGAGGTGGAGCTATGAGCGACGCCCGCTACGCCATCGGCATCGACCTGGGCACCACCCACAGCGCGCTGTCCTATGTCGACCTGGCCGCCAGCGATGGCGAGAAGACCAGCCAGGACGTGCAGGCCATCACGCAGCTGACCGCACCGGGCGCCGTCGAAGACCTGGACCTGCTGCCCTCCTTCCTGTACCTGCCGCACGCGAGCGAGTTGTCGCCCGGCGACCTGGCGCTGCCCTGGACCGCCGAGCGCGATTTCGCCGTGGGCGAGATGGCGCGCACACGTGGCGCGGCCACGCCGATCCGCCTGGTATCGAGCGCGAAAAGCTGGCTGTGCCACCCCGGCGTCGACCGCCGCGCGCAGATCCTGCCCGCCGACGCGCCGCCGGAAGTGTCGCGCGTGTCGCCGCTGGAGGCGTCGGTGCGCTACCTGAGCCACCTGCGCGAGGCCTGGAACCAGGCCCATCCCGACGCGCCGTTCGGCGAGCAGGACATCACGGTCACGATTCCCGCATCGTTCGACCCCGCCGCACGCGAGCTGACCGCCGAAGCCGCAGCCGCGGCCGGCTATGCCCGCATGACCCTGCTGGAAGAACCGCAGGCCGCGCTGTACAGCTGGATCCAGAAAAGCGGCGGCCAGTGGCGCAAGCAGGTCAAGGTCGGCGACATCATCCTGGTTGTCGACGTCGGCGGCGGCACCACCGACCTGTCGCTGATCGCGGTGGTCGAGCGCGACGGCAACCTGGAACTGCACCGCGTTGCCGTGGGCGACCATATCCTGCTCGGCGGCGACAACATGGACCTGGCGCTGGCCCACGTGGTGGCGCGCAAGCTGGCCGCGCAAGGCACGCAGGCCGACCCGTGGCAGTTGCGCGCGCTGACCTACGCCTGCCGCGCGGCCAAGGAAACGCTGCTCACCGACCCCACCACCGATACCGTGCCGCTGGTCGTGCCGAGCCGCGGCTCCAAGCTGATCGGCGGCTCGATCCGCACCGACCTGACCCGCGCCGAGCTGACGCAGACCATCCTGGAAGGCTTCTTCCCGCAGGTCGACGCCTCGGCGCGCCCGGTCAGCCGCGCGCGCGCCGGCCTGACGCAGCTCGGCCTGCCGTACGCGCAGGACGCGGCCATCACGCGCCACCTGGCCGCGTTCCTGGGCCGCCAGGTCGCCGCGCTGGCCGAACTGGAAGGCTTCCAGGGCGCGCAGCCGGAAGGCGCGACCTTCCTGCATCCGACCGCGGTGCTGTTCAACGGCGGCGTATTCAAGTCGGAACTGCTGGTCGAGCGCATCCTGCAGACCCTCAACGGCTGGCTCGCCGGCGAAGGCGCCGCACCCGCGCGGCTGCTCGGCGGCGCCGAGCTGGACCTGGCCGTGGCACGCGGCGCGGCCTATTACGGCTACGTGCGGCGCGGCAAGGGCGTACGCATCCGTGGCGGTACCGCGCGCGCCTACTATGTCGCGGTGGAGTCGTCGATGCCGGCCGTGCCCGGCTTCGAGCCGCCGATCCAGGCGCTGTGCGTGGCGCCGTTCGGCATGGAAGAAGGCACCGATGCCGCGCTGCCGCCGCAGGAATTCGGCCTGGTGGTTGGCGAGCCGGTGCATTTCCGCTTCTTCGGCTCGTCGGTGCGGCGCCAGGACCAGGTCGGCACGCTGCTCGACTTCTGGGCTCCGGAAGAACTGCAGGAACTGGAAGAAATCCAGGCAACGCTGCCCGCCGAAGGCCGCACCGCCGGTGAAGTCGTGCCGGTCAGGCTGCATGCGCGCGTGACCGAGGCCGGCACGCTGGAGCTGGAAGCCGTGCCGCGCGGCAACGGCGAGCGCTGGAAGGTCGAGTTCGACGTGCGCGGCAACGCCGATGCCTGAGGCAGCGCCCGCGCCGGCGCAGCAGTACGTCGTCGGCATCGACCTGGGCACCAGCAATACGGTCGTCGCCTACGCGAAGGCCGGGTCGGACGATATCCGCGTGTTCGATATCGACCAGCTGGTCAGCCCCGGCGAAGTCGCGGCGCGTCCGCTGCTGCCGTCGGTGCGCTACCACGCGGCGCCGGGCGAACTAAGCGGTGACGATCTGCAACTGCCATGGCAGACCGCCGCCAGCGCCGCCGCGCGCCGGACCGTGTTCGGCAGGCTGGCGGCAACGCTGGGCGCGCAGGTGCCCGGCCGGCTGGTCGCCAGCGCGAAGAGCTGGCTCTCGCATGCGTCGGTCGACCGCACCGCGCCCATCCTGCCGTGGGGCGGGCCCGACGACGCCGACAAGATCTCGCCAGTGGTCGCCAGCGCCAGCTACCTGGGCTACGTCGCCGCGGCCTGGAATCACCGTTTTCCCGATGCGCCGCTCGAGCAGCAGGACGTAGTGCTTACCGTGCCCGCCTCGTTCGACGAAGGCGCGCGCGCGCTGACGCTCGAGGCCGCGCGCCTGGCCGGGCTGCCGGCGCTGCGGCTGCTTGAAGAACCGCAGGCGGCGCTGTACGACTGGCTGTTCCACCATCGCCAGACGCTGGACACGGACCTCGCGCAGACGCGCCTGGTGCTGATCTGCGACGTCGGCGGCGGCACCACCGACCTCACGCTGATCCGCGTGGAGATGCAGGACGGGCAGCCGCAATTGACGCCGCAGCTGACACGAATCGGCGTGGGCAACCACCTGATGCTCGGCGGCGACAACATGGACCTGGCGCTCGCGCACCTGGTCGAAGCGCGCCTCGGCGCGGACCAGAGGCTGTCGGCCTCCAGCCTGTCACAGCTGGTGGCACGCAGCCGCGCCGCCAAGGAACAGTTGCTCAGCGCGCAGGCGCCGGAGTCCGCCACGGTCACGCTGCTCGGCGCCGGCTCGAAGCTGATCGGCGGCGCGCGCTCGGTAGAGGTGACGCGGCAGGAAGTCGAGCAACTCGTGGTCGACGGCTTCTTTCCCAAGGTCGCGTCCTCGGAACGGCCTGGCCGCGCGCGCGGCGCTATCGTCGAGTTCGGCCTGCCCTATGCGTCCGACCCGGCCGTGACGCGGCACGTCGCCGGCTTCCTGTCGCAGCACGCCGCGCAGTCGCGCATGGCGCTGGAGACGCCGCCCGCGCAGGACGATGCCCTGCCCGTTCCCGACACGCTGCTGCTGAACGGCGGCGTGTTCCGCGCCGAAGCGCTGGCAGGCCGCATCGCCGAAACGCTGGGGGCGTGGCGCGGCGCGCCGCTGCACGTGCTGCACAACGCCGATCCCGACATTGCGGTGGCACGCGGCGCGGTCGCCTATGCAAGGGCCCGCAGCGGCCACGCGCCGCGCATCGGCGGCGGCTCGCCGCGCAGCTACTTCCTTGTGCTCGACGACGGTGCGACGGGCCAGCAAGGCATCTGCCTGCTGCCCAAGGGCACCGAGGAAGGCCATGAGGTGCACCTCAGCGATCGCACCTTTGCGCTGCGAGTCGGGCACCCGGTGCAATTTCACCTGGTGTCTTCCGTCGCCGATACCGTCTACCAGCCGGGCGAGCTGGTCGACCTGTCGGCGGGCGACTTCGTGCGCCTGCCGCCGATCGCCACTGTCGTTCCGGCACGCGGCGCTCGCGGTCCGCGCGAGACGCCGGTGCAGATCCGCACCTCGCTGACCGAGGTGGGCACGCTCGAAGTCCACTGCATCGACATCGCCAACGACTCGCAACGCTGGCGGCTGGAGTTCCAGCTGCGCGGCAACGACGCCCAGACGGAAGCGCCCGCGGCCACAACGGCGCATCCGGCGCTGCCGCAAGCCATCGAGGCGATCGACCGCACCTTCGGCGCCCGCTCGCAGGACGTTGGCCCCAAGGAGGTCAAGCGGCTGCGCGCGCAGCTGGAACAGGTACTGGGCGCGCGCGAGCAATGGGACAGCGCCCTGCTGCGCGAGCTGTTCGGCGCGTTCTGGGAGCGCGCCAAACGCCGCCGCCGCACCGCCGACCATGAACGCCTTTGGCTGAACCTGGCCGGCTATTGCGTGCGGCCGGGCTTCGGCTATCCGCTGGACGAATGGCGCGTGGAGCAGCTCTGGTCCCAGTACGACCAGGGCATCCAGTACGTCAACGAAACCCAGAACTGGTCGGAATGGTGGACGCTGTGGCGGCGCGCGGCCGGTGGCCTCGACGAAAACGCGCAACTGCGCCTGTTCGAGGACATGGCGTTCACCCTGCAGCCGCCCGGCAGCGGACACTACAAGAAGCCTGCCGGTCCCACGCGGGGCGGTTATGCCGACATGGTGCGCCTCGCCGGATCGCTGGAACGCCTGTCGGCCGACACCAAGATCGAGCTGGCCGGCTGGCTGCTGACGCGGCTGCGCAAGCCATCGGAAAACAACCTGGCCTGGTGGGCGGTGGGCCGCATCGGCGCGCGCATGCCGTTCTATGGCAGCGCGCACAGCGTGGTGCCGGCGGAGATCGCCACGCAATGGATCGACGCCATCCTCGCGCTCGACTGGAAGAAGGTCGAGCCCGCCGCGTTCGCCGCGGTGCAGATCGCGCGCATGACCGGCGACCGCACCCGCGACCTGCCTGACGAGAGCCGGGCCGAAGTGGTACGCCGGCTCGAAGCCGCCAACGCGCCGCAAAGCTGGATCGCCATGGTCCGCGAAGTCGTCGAGCTCAATGCCGCGGACGAGGGACGGGTATTCGGTGAAGCGCTGCCCGCGGGCCTCAAGCTGATCGCGGGGTGATGTGGGGGCCTTCCCATGGGCCCCTGGCGTCATTTGAAGGTGGTGTGAATTTCACCTATGCTGACTTGCTCCTGCTGCCGGTGTGGCGGCGCCAAGCCCTTCAAGGAGGAAGACAATGCGCGTCATGGTGATCGTCAAGGCAACGAGCGATTCCGAAGCCGGCAAGATGCCGGGCACAGAATTGCTGGCGGCAATGGGCAACTTCAACGAAGAGCTGGTCAAGGCTGGCGTCATGCTCGCCGGCGAGGGCCTGCATCCGAGCGCCAAAGGCAAACGGGTGCGCTTCTCCGGCAAGGAGCGGACCGTGACCGACGGCCCGTTTGCGCAGACCAACGAACTCATCGCGGGATTCTGGCTGTGGCAAGTCAAATCGATGGACGAGGCGATCTCGTGGGTCAGGCGCTGCCCCAACCCCATGGAGGGCGAGTCGGAGATCGAGATTCGTCAGGTGTTTGAAGCCGAGGATTTCGGCGCCGAATTCACACCCGAGCTGCGCGAGCAGGAAGAGCGGCTGCGCGCGCAGATCGACGAGCAGGCAGACAAGCCGCGTTGACAAAGGCTACAGGCGTGCGGCGTACGGAAAACCATACTCCCTGCTGAGCCGGTCAAGCCTGGCGCGCAGGCTGGCCAACTCGCCGGCCAGCTGCCGTGCCATGATCGGCAGCGGTCCCGGCTCCAACTCCGCCACGGCGGCTCCTGGCGCAGACGCCGGCAATGGCGCCTGGCCCGTTTCCAGTGCATCGGCCATGGCCAGCAGTGCGGCGTCGATCCCCGGATCGTCGCCCTCCCGCAAGCCGCCTTCAAACTCCATCGTGGCCATCAGTTCCAGCGCGCTGATACAGACGCGCGCGCCATGCTGGATTTCCTCGAACTCGGCGGCTGGCACGCCGGTCTCCTTGGCCACAGAGGGAATCAGCCCGCGCAGCGGGATCAGTTTCACGCCCAAATCCACCATCGCCGCGCGCAGTTCGGCGGCGTCGGCAAAACCGTGCTGCATCCGCGTATGGACCGCCATGCTGGCGCGCAACAAACCGGCCAGCCGAATGCGCCAGGAATATGAGGCATAGGCTGGCAACGCGAAGGAAAACACGAGTGCGATCGCGGTACCGATGAACACGTCGGCGGTGCGCCAGAATGCGTCGGCGATATTCTGTTCGCCATGGCCGGCTGTAATTACCACCGTGATCGCTGCAAGCAATGCGATGTAGCCGCCTGTGCCGATGGCGTGGTATGCGCAATATCCGCAGATCAGCGCCAGCAGCGCGTAAGTCAGTAATGGCTGGCCAAAGAAGGACTGCTGCACGATCAGCGCGAGACCGATGAGGGCCCCGATCAGGGTGCCTATCCCCCGTTCGGCGGCGCGGCGCCGGATATTGCCGTGGTGCTGGAGCCCGCCGATGACAACCAGGACGGTGATGGTGGCCCACTCACCGTGAGGGATATCGATGCCGGTGGTCAGGGCAATTGATGCCAGCAGTGCCAGCGCGACACGCGTGGCGTGAAACAGCCTGGCTTGCCGAAAGCGACGGTTTGTGTCGAACAGCGCGTCGGTGGTTTTGCGCAGGATGGCTAGCATGGTTTTGCTTGGCGTGGCGGGGATTGCCAAGTTTATGGCATGGGCTGTGCGAATGTGGTGGGTGTTGGTGACATGCTGTCGGCCGTTGAGGCTTTGCCGTCGCTGTTTGTGACCAGCCCAAAAACACCACCCGGCAGCCAATTCAAAACCAACAAAGCAAAAACCCCTCGCAGCACACGCTGTCGAGGGGTTTTGCACAATAAGAGCCTGGCGATGACCTACTTTCACACGGGAATCCGCACTATCATCGGCGCGGAGTTGTTTCACGGACCTGTTCGGGATGGGAAGGGGTGGTTCCAACTCGCTATGGTCACCAGGCATGAGGGGTTGCGGCGTTGCGCTTGCGTCAACGTCGCGAATAGGGATGTAGTCTTGGTTGTGTGTATCGTGGCACAAGGCGATCGGCTCACCAGGTGAAACACACTGGTTATAGGATCAAGCCTTACGGGCAATTAGTACTGGTTAGCTTAACGCATTACTGCGCTTCCACACCCAGCCTATCAACGTCCTGGTCTCGAACGACCCTTCAAGGAGGTCAAGCCTCCAGGGAATCCTCATCTTCAGGCGAGTTTCCCGCTTAGATGCTTTCAGCGGTTATCTCTTCCGTACATAGCTACCCTGCGATGCCTCTGGCGAGACAACAGGTACACCAGCGGTACGTCCACTCCGGTCCTCTCGTACTAGGAGCAGCCCCCGTCAAGATTCCAACGCCCACGGCAGATAGGGACCAAACTGTCTCACGACGTTTTAAACCCAGCTCACGTACCTCTTTAAATGGCGAACAGCCATACCCTTGGGACCGGCTACAGCCCCAGGATGAGATGAGCCGACATCGAGGTGCCAAACACCGCCGTCGATATGAACTCTTGGGCGGTATCAGCCTGTTATCCCCAGAGTACCTTTTATCCGTTGAGCGATGGCCCTTCCATTCAGAACCACCGGATCACTATGTCCTGCTTTCGCACCTGCTCGACTTGTCGGTCTCGCAGTTAAGCACGCTTTTGCCATTGCACTTTAGGTACGATGTCCGACCGTACCAAGCGTACCTTCGAACTCCTCCGTTACACTTTGGGAGGAGACCGCCCCAGTCAAACTGCCTACCATGCACTGTCCCCGACCCGGATTCACGGGCCAAGGTTAGAACCTCAAACAAACCAGGGTGGTATTTCAAGGACGGCTCCACGTGAACTAGCGTCCACGCTTCTAAGCCTCCCACCTATCCTACACAGATCGGTTCAAAGTCCAATGCAAAGCTACAGTAAAGGTTCATGGGGTCTTTCCGTCTAGCCGCGGGGAGATTGCATCATCACAAACACTTCAACTTCGCTGAGTCTCGGGAGGAGACAGTGTGGCCATCGTTACGCCATTCGTGCAGGTCGGAACTTACCCGACAAGGAATTTCGCTACCTTAGGACCGTTATAGTTACGGCCGCCGTTTACCGGGACTTCAATCAAGAGCTTGCACCCCATCATTTAATCTTCCGGCACCGGGCAGGCGTCACACCCTATACGTCCACTTTCGTGTTTGCAGAGTGCTGTGTTTTTATTAAACAGTCGCAGCCACCATTTTATTGCAACCCCTTCACCCTTCTGGCGCAGGCCAGTCAAGCTACCAGGGCGTACCTTATCCCGAAGTTACGGTACCAATTTGCCGAGTTCCTTCTCCCGAGTTCTCTCAAGCGCCTTAGAATACTCATCTCGCCCACCTGTGTCGGTTTGCGGTACGGTCTCGTATGACTGAAGCTTAGAGGCTTTTCTTGGAACCACTTCCAATTGCTTCGCAGCTCTAGGCCGCTCGCCCCACATCCTTGAATCCCGCGCCCGGATTTGCCTGAGCGCCTTCTCCAATGCAGGGACCGGGACTTCCAACACCCGGACAACCTTCCGCGATCCGTCCCCCCATCGCATCATACGACGGTGCAGGAATATTAACCTGCTTCCCATCAGCTACGCATCTCTGCCTCGCCTTAGGGGCCGACTCACCCTACGCCGATGAACGTTGCGTAGGAAACCTTGGGCTTACGGCGAGGGGGCCTTTCACCCCCTTTATCGCTACTCATGTCAGCATTCGCACTTCTGATACCTCCAGCATCCTTTACAAGACACCTTCACAGGCTTACAGAACGCTCTCCTACCACGCGTGCGCTCCTTTAAATCCACTAGCATGCACACCACAACGATCATTGTTGGTGGCTTTGTCGATGCTGCGCATCGACAAGCTTGGTGCACTTAAAGGAACGCACGCGTCCGCAGCTTCGGTATATAGCTTAGCCCCGTTACATCTTCCGCGCAGGACGACTCGATCAGTGAGCTATTACGCTTTCTTTAAAGGGTGGCTGCTTCTAAGCCAACCTCCTGACTGTTTTAGCCTTCCCACTTCGTTTCCCACTTAGCTATATTTGGGGACCTTAGCTGGCGGTCTGGGTTGTTTCCCTCTTGACACCGGACGTTAGCACCCGATGTCTGTCTCCCGTGATTGCACTCTTCGGTATTCGGAGTTTGCTATGGCGGGGTAATCAGCAATAGACCCCCCAACCATGACAGTGCTCTACCCCCGAAGGTGAGACACGAGGCACTACCTAAATAGTTTTCGGAGAGAACCAGCTATTTCCAGATTTGTTTAGCCTTTCACCCCTATCCACAGCTCATCCCCTAACTTTTCAACGTTAGTGGGTTCGGTCCTCCAGTACGTGTTACCGCACCTTCAACCTGGCCATGGATAGATCATCTGGTTTCGGGTCTACACCCAGCGACTCAACGCCCTGTTCGGACTCGCTTTCGCTACGCCTGCCCTAATCGGTTAAGCTTGCCACTGAATGTAAGTCGCTGACCCATTATACAAAAGGTACGCCGTCACCCCGCTTTAAGCGCTCTCGCGCTTAAACCGCTTTGCGCGCCAGTGGTGCTATTTCACACTGGAGTCTTTTGACGATCCTCACTGCGTGAGGCTCGCCGAAAACGCTTAAAGCGGGGCTCCGACTGTTTGTATGCATGCGGTTTCAGGATCTATTTCACTCCCCTCCCGGGGTTCTTTTCGCCTTTCCCTCACGGTACTGGTTCACTATCGGTCGATCACGAGTATTTAGCCTTGGAGGATGGTCCCCCCATCTTCAGACAGGATTTCACGTGTCCCGCCCTACTTGTCGTACACCTAGTTCCACAACGCTGTTTTCGCATACAGGGCTATCACCTGCTACGGCCGGGCTTTCCATCCCGTTCTGCTAACAATGCTGCTAAAGAGTACAAGGCTGTTCCCATTTCGTTCGCCACTACTTTGGGAATCTCGGTTGATTTCTGTTCCTGCAGCTACTTAGATGTTTCAGTTCGCCGCGTTCGCTTCCCACACCTATGGATTCAGTGTGGGATGACCCATTCGGGCCGGGTTTCCCCATTCGGACATCTCCGGATCAAAGCTCGTTTGCCAGCTCCCCGAAGCTTTTCGCAGGCTACCGCGTCCTTCATCGCCTGTGATCGCCAAGGCATCCACCACATGCACTTGTTCGCTTGACCCTATAACAAGTGTGTCTCAAGCTTGCGCTCAGGACACCGCTCACCACAGGTTGAGTTCTCGCATTTGTGCCGTATTCCAAGTCATCTTTCGATCACTTAAATACATTTTGGTTGATACAATCACAACCCGGTATCGCGTTTAACTACTGTGCTTCTCATCAAAGCACCGCGACACCTTTACTACATCCCATATTTTTAAAGAGCAGACGATCATTCCGATCGCTTGGCAATGCCAAATGCAAACGCTCAAGATCTAAGCGCTTGCATTTGGCCACCTGGCCTTTAACCACAAACTACCGATAAGTGTGAGCGCTCAACTAAGGATGCACGCTCTGAAAGGAGGTGATCCAGCCGCACCTTCCGATACGGCTACCTTGTTACGACTTCACCCCAGTCATGAACCCTGCCGTGGTAATCGCCCTCCTTGCGGTTAGGCTAACTACTTCTGGCAAAACCCACTCCCATGGTGTGACGGGCGGTGTGTACAAGACCCGGGAACGTATTCACCGCGGCATGCTGATCCGCGATTACTAGCGATTCCAGCTTCACGTAGTCGAGTTGCAGACTACGATCCGGACTACGATGCGTTTTCTGGGATTAGCTCCCCCTCGCGGGTTGGCAACCCTCTGTACGCACCATTGTATGACGTGTGAAGCCCTACCCATAAGGGCCATGAGGACTTGACGTCATCCCCACCTTCCTCCGGTTTGTCACCGGCAGTCTCTCTAGAGTGCTCTTGCGTAGCAACTAGAGACAAGGGTTGCGCTCGTTGCGGGACTTAACCCAACATCTCACGACACGAGCTGACGACAGCCATGCAGCACCTGTGTCCACTTTCCCTTTCGGGCACCTGATGCATCTCTGCTTCGTTAGTGGCATGTCAAGGGTAGGTAAGGTTTTTCGCGTTGCATCGAATTAATCCACATCATCCACCGCTTGTGCGGGTCCCCGTCAATTCCTTTGAGTTTTAATCTTGCGACCGTACTCCCCAGGCGGTCAACTTCACGCGTTAGCTACGTTACTGAAGAAATGAATCCCCAACAACTAGTTGACATCGTTTAGGGCGTGGACTACCAGGGTATCTAATCCTGTTTGCTCCCCACGCTTTCGTGCATGAGCGTCAGTCACGTCCCAGGGGGCTGCCTTCGCCATCGGTATTCCTCCACATCTCTACGCATTTCACTGCTACACGTGGAATTCTACCCCCCTCTGACATACTCTAGCCTGACAGTCACAAGCGCCATTCCCAAGTTGAGCTCGGGGATTTCACGCCTGTCTTATCAAACCGCCTGCGCACGCTTTACGCCCAGTAATTCCGATTAACGCTCGCACCCTACGTATTACCGCGGCTGCTGGCACGTAGTTAGCCGGTGCTTATTCTTCCGGTACCGTCATCCACGCCAGGTATTAACCAGCGCGTTTTCTTTCCGGACAAAAGTGCTTTACAACCCGAAGGCCTTCTTCACACACGCGGCATTGCTGGATCAGGGTTGCCCCCATTGTCCAAAATTCCCCACTGCTGCCTCCCGTAGGAGTCTGGGCCGTGTCTCAGTCCCAGTGTGGCTGATCGTCCTCTCAGACCAGCTACTGATCGTCGCCTTGGTAGGCTCTTACCCCACCAACTAGCTAATCAGACATCGGCCGCTCCTGTCGCGCGAGGCCGTTGCCGGTCCCCCGCTTTCACCCTCAGGTCGTATGCGGTATTAGCTAATCTTTCGACTAGTTATCCCCCACGACAGGGCACGTTCCGATGTATTACTCACCCGTTCGCCACTCGCCACCAGGCCGAAGCCCGTGCTGCCGTTCGACTTGCATGTGTAAGGCATGCCGCCAGCGTTCAATCTGAGCCAGGATCAAACTCTTCAGTTCAATCTCTGTGTGGACCCGAAGGTCCTCGCTCTTTCGAGCGGTCGCTCACTCTCAGAAAACTGACTGACCAGATCCGAAGACCCAGTCACGTTTTGCTGTGCGAGCACTGTATAACTTGTAAGCTAAAAGACCGAGGTCTTTCGCATCCGTTATCAAGCGCCCACACTTATCGGTGTTTGTTTGTTAAAGAACTTGCGCGATTCGCTTTGCTTGTCGCGTCGCTGTTTTGTCAGCAGCGAAGAAACGAGATCTTAAAGATTTTTCTACGATTTAGCAACTACTTTCGAGAAATTTCTTTTTTCGACCGGCGCTGCCAGCCGAAGTAAATCTCAACAACCCATTTCCTCCTGTCCGCCTTGCAATGCTGCTTGCGCTGCAGGAGGGGGCGAATATTAGGGCCTCCGAAACAAAGTGGCAAGTCTTTTTCAAAAATCCCGGAAAGTGCCACATTCATCACTTACCGGGTCATGTGCATTACCCGCCGGGCCGCAGCCCTTAGAAGCGCGCCTTTTTCGTGACTACGATGTCCATAAGGCAACCACCGGTGCTTGCCGTGAAACCGTCACCTGCCCTCTTTCTGCTCGCCGCCACGCTGGCCGTGGTGTCGCAATGGCGCAGCGCAAGCGCCCAGGACACAAGCACCACCGAGCGGGCCGACATGATGAAGGAGATCGCCGCCATTGCGGCCGGAACCGGCGCAGCCAGCGGCAGGCACACGCTGGACCCGCGCGTCATGGCGGTGATGGGCCAGGTGCCGCGGCACGAGTTCGTCCCCGAGGCGCAGAAGCCATACGCCTATCACAACCGCCCGCTGCCCATCGGCCATGGCCAGACCATCTCGCAGCCCTATATCGTCGGCCTGATGACTGACCTGCTGATGGCAAAGCCTGGCGATACCGTGCTGGAGATCGGCACCGGCTCGGGTTACCAGGCGGCTGTGCTGGCCGGACTGGTCAAGGCGGTCTACACCATCGAGATCATCGAGCCACTGGGACGACAGGCCTGCGACCGGCTGAAGCGGCTGGCCTATCAGCAGGTGGCATGCAAGGTTGGCGATGGCTACTACGGCTGGGAGGAGCACGCGCCGTATGACGCCATCGTCGTCACCGCCGCGGCCAGCCATGTGCCGCCTCCGTTGATCCGCCAGCTCAAGCCGGGCGGCCGCATGGTGATCCCGGTGGGCGCGCAGTTCATGACGCAATACCTGCTGCTGGTCGAGAAAGCCGCCGACGGCGCCGTGTCCACCCGGCAGATCCTGCCCGTCAGGTTCGTGCCGCTGGTAAGCAAGCCATAGCGCGCCGCCGGTCCCATGCCACGACCGCCGCTGCTTGCCCTGGCCCTGCTGTCCGCCGCCGCGCTCGGCTATGAAATCCTGCTGATGCGGCTGCTGTCCATCATCCTGTGGCACCACTTCGCCTACATGATGATCAGCGTCGCCCTGCTGGGCTATGGCGCGGCCGGCGCGCTGGTCGCCCTCGCACGGCCGGCGCTGCTGCGCCATTTCTTGCCGGCATTCGTTGCGGGCGCCCTGCTCTTCGGCGCCGGCGCGATGGCGTGTTTCGCAATTGCCCAGCAGGTCGCCTTCAATCCGCTGGAAATCCTGTGGGAGCCAACGCAGCCGCTGCGCCTGCTGCTGCTCTACCTGCTGCTGTTCGTGCCGTTCTTCTGCGCGGCGACCAGTGTTTGCCTGGTGTTTTCGCGCTTCAATGCGCAGGTGCATCGCATTTACAGCTTCGACATCCTGGGTGCCGGGCTGGGTTGCCTCGCGATCATCGTGGCGCTGTTCGCGTTGAGCCCGGTCGGGGCGCTGCGGCTGGTCAGCGCGACGGGCATGGCCGCCGCCGCGCTGGCGTGCGTGGAATGCCGCTGGCACCGCCGATGGTTGCCGGCGCTGCTGCTGGTGGTGGCGACGGTACCGGCTGCCGTACCCGAAGCATGGATCGCGCTGCGGCCGTCCGAGTACAAGGAGCTGAATCAGGTGCTGCGCATCGGCGACGCACGGGTGGTGGCGCAGCGCTCCAGTCCGCTCGGCCTGGTCACGGTGGTGGAAAGCCCGTCGATCCCGCTGCGTCATGCGCCCGGGCTGAGCCTGAATGCCAGCACCGAGCCGCCGCCACAACTGGCCGTATTGACGGATGGCGACGGGCTCAGCGCGCTCAATCGCTATGACAGCCGGCGCGAGCCGCTGGCCTACCTTGGCGACCTCACCTCTGCGCTGCCGTTCCACCTGCTGCGAAACCCCAGGGTGCTGGTGCTGGGCAGTGGCGCGGGGGCGGACGTCCTGCAGGCGATCTGGCATCACGCCAGCGCCGTCGACGCGGTGGAGCTGAACCCGCAGGTGATCGAACTGGTCCAGGGCCGTTTCGCCGCGTTTTCCGGCAAGCCATACAGCGCGCCTGGCGTGCGTGTCTTTGCCGGCGAGGCGCGCGGCTTCCTGGCGGCCAGCCAGGACCGCTACGACCTGATCCAGGTGGCCCTGCTCGATTCATTCAGCACATCGTCAGCGGGCCTGTATGCGCTGTCGGAGAGCTATCTCTATACCGTGGAAGCCTTCCAGGGCTACCTGCGCCATCTGCGCCCCGGCGGCATGCTGGCGATCACGCGCTGGGTCACGCTGCCGCCGCGCGATATCCCCAAGCTGTTCGCCACCGCCGTGGCCGCCATGGAAAAGATGGACGTGCCGGCGCCCGCGCTGCGGCTGGTGCTGATCCGCGGATGGAACACGGCAACGCTGCTGGTGAAGAACGGCGAGTTCGACGGCGTGGAGCTTGCCGCGCTGCAGGCCTTCTGTCGGGCGCGCTCGTTCGACGTCGAATACTATCCTGGCATCGAGCCGGGCCAGGCCAATCGCTACAACGTGCTCGACAAGCCCTACTTCTTCGAGAGCGCGCAGGCCTTGCTCGGCCCCGATCGTGCCCGCTTCCTGTCGGAATACAAGTTCGATGTGCGGCCCGCCACCGACGACAAACCCTATTTCTTCCATTTCTTCAAATGGCGCACGCTGCCTGAGTTGCTGGCGCTGAAGTCGCAAGGCGGCCTGCCACTGCTGGAATGGGGCTATCCGGTGCTGGTCGCCACGCTGCTGCAGGCTACCGCCGCGGCGTTGCTGCTGATCGTGGTACCGCTTCGCGTCCTACGGCGGCGCACCCGCATGCTTGCGGGCGCGGGCACGGCAACCAACGGCGGCCCGCGCGCATGGCGTGTCGGTTTCTATTTCCTTGCGGTCGGCGTCGGCTTCATGTTCGTCGAGATCGCCTTCATCCAGAAATTCATCCTGTTCCTGAGCCATCCGCTGTACGCGGTCGCGGTGGTGCTGTGTGCCTTCCTTTGCTTTGCCGGCCTCGGCAGCCGGTACTCGCAACGCCTGCGCGCGCGTGCCGGCCGCCAGGCAATGCTGGCGGTCGCCGGCATCTGGGCGATATCGCTGATCTATCTCGCGGCGCTGCCGGCCGTCTTCAGGCTGCTGATCGCGTTGCCCGATCCGGCCCGGATTGCCGTCGCGGTGCTGTTGATCGCGCCGCTGGCATTCCTGATGGGCATGCCTTTTCCGCTCGGCCTGGACCGGGTCGCGGCTCGCGACGAAACGCTGGTGCCGTGGGCCTGGGGCATCAACGCCTGCGCCTCGGTGGTGGCGGCGGTCCTTGCCACGCTGGTCGCGATCCATGCAGGCTTTACCATGGTGATACTGGTGGCGCTGTTGCTGTATGCGGCTGCGGCACTGGCCGGCCCGTGATGGCGCTCGTCCCTGTGCGAACTAGGCTACACGGGCGACGACCGAGGCCCAGCGCTCGCGTGCCTTCAGTTGCGGGTGGTTTCCACAAGTCCCGCATGTTGTTCATTCGCGCGTGGCGATCTGGGCGCGCTCTGATCCCTTACCTGAACACTGGTTTGTCGCCCGTCATCTCCGGCTCTGTTTGCAAAGATTTACAAATTGCACCGCGGCCGGCGCTGGCTGCGGCGGCACGCTGGAAACCAGGCATCACTTGGCAAGTGGCCTTGAACCGGGGACTGTAATACACAATGCCACTTCAGTCACTTCCGCCAACGCAACAGCTATGCAAGGCGTTGCAGTAGGGTTTGATCGAATGTGTTACTGAATGTAAATGGCGTAACTTAAATGCATGTTGTTACGCTGGGCATTGCGATGCAATGCCGGCAGCCCTGAGTAGTGGGGACGTCATGCAGCATTCCAATCGATTCGCGTGCGGCCTGAGCCGTACGCTTCCATCCGGCCGCAGCAGCCGGACCTGCCGCCCCGGCAGGACGTACGCTACCCGCGCCCGGGCAATTCGACATCGACGACACCTCGGCCGTGCGCAGCACCTCCCGACGCAGCACTGCCCGCCCCCCGCCGGCCGACCCGCGTTACAAGCCTGCCGCCCGCCCGTCCACCTTGAGCGAAGTCGGCTCTGCCGCTGTCCGGCGCACCCTGTGCGCTGAAGCGATCGCGGCATCGCGCCAACAAGGGGCCCTGCCCGGCTTGCCGGGCCCGGCCTCGGAACAACGCAGCAACCATTTTTCGGAAGGCGGGAATTGCCATGGCGCTCTATGCTCTGCGTGAACTCACGCTGCAGTCGGCCGGGCCGCTCGGGGCCATGATCGAAGCGGGTCAGCGTGCCGTCGGTTTCTGGGGCGGGTCCATCGCGTGGCTGCCCGGGATGCGCGAGGCCGGTGCCGCGCTCGACCTGCTCACCCGACTGACCAAGTCCTATGGGAAGCCCGGCTTCGGCATCGACGAGGTCATCGCGCGCGGGCAACGGGTGGCAGTCGCCGAGACCGCGCTGATCGAGGCGCCCTTCTGCCGGCTGCTGCATTTCAGGAAGGACATGCCGTGCCCCGGTCCCCGCGTGCTGCTGGTGGCGCCGCTCTCGGGCCATTACGCCACGCTGCTGCGCCCGACGGTCGAAGCATTGCTGCCCGAGCATGATGTCTACATCACCGACTGGGCTGATGCGCGCCTGGTCCCGCTTGACGCAGGCGGCTTCGACCTTGGCAGCTATGTCGACTACCTCAAGGCGTTCATGCGATACCTCGGCGCCGGCACGCATGTGGTAGCGGTATGCCAGCCGGGCGTCCCGGTGCTCTGTGCGGTCGCCCAGATGGCCGAGGACAACGAGCACGCACAGCCCCGCTCCATGACGCTTGTCGCCGCGCCGATCGACACCCGCGTCAGCCCGACTGCGGTCAACCGGTTCGCGCAAAAGTATTCGCTGCCATGGTTCGAGTCCAATGTCATCGAACGGGTACCCGACAGCTACCCCGGACGGGGGCGCCGGGTCTATCCGGGCTTCCTGCAGCTTGCGGGCTTCGTGTCGATGAACGCCGCACGCCACGCCGGTGCACACCTTGACTATTACTGCCACCTGGTCGATGGCAGGCAGCACGAAGCCGCCAGGCACCGCCAGTTCTATGACGAGTACAACGCGGTGCTCGACGTGCCGGCCGAGTACTACCTGGAAACCATCCAGAAGATTTTCCTGGAGCATCACCTGTGCCGGGGCCGCATGGAAATTGGCCAGCGCCGCGTCTACCCCGAGGCCATTGCGAACGTTTCACTGCTGACCATCGAAGGCGGCGACGATGACATCACCGGCCGCGGCCAGACCGAAGCGGCCCATGCGCTCTGCACGGGCCTTGCCGACGCCCGCAAGGCACACCTGGTCGTTGACGGCGTGGGTCACTACGGGACGTTTGCCGGCCAGGGATTCCGGCAATCCATCCTGCCGGCCATTACTCAGTTCATCCAGCGGTGCGCGGACTGAGCGCAATGCCACATACTCGGAGCCGAGGCCTTTTTCGTGCGGACGTCATGAAAATTCATTTGGCTAGCGCTCCTGAGCGCGTATGCTGAAATTGCCATCTTGGCAAGCAACGCACCAGGAGCAATCATGGCCAAGAGTCAACTACGCAGCACTCGCGAGCCGAAAAAACCCAAGCAACCCAGGAAGCCGCCAGTGCCGGCAACCCCGTTCAGCACGGTTCATTCGAGGGTCGGGAACGAAGGTGTCGCCAAGAAGAAGACGTAAATCGGTTGGCCGCGGACACGCGGCACAGTGACGACACGCAGCCTGTAACGTTCACCGAAAGGAATCGATATCTCTACATTGAAAGCGCAGACCGCTGCGGGAGGCGCATCATGATCCATCACAACACGGACCCCACTTTTCACGGGCTTCCGCTCACCGCCGAGCAAGACGCGGAAATTCGTCACTACCTGAACAGGAAGGCCAGGCTGGGCAAGCCATGGAATACCCCTGAGTTGCGCGGGATGCTTGAGGACATGCTGCTGCCTCCGAGTACCGAGGACGACGGCCAGAGCGACATCCCGCGCGACGCGGTGGCCGCCGCAGAGCGCGCGGCCGCGTTCGTCGACCAGGACATGGAGCCAATCGAGGCGTATGAGGAATTGCATGCCGCGATGGAAGCCGAGAGCATGAAAGGAAATACGCACTAGCGGGAGCGCTCTGCGCTGGTAGCGAGCGTGGCAACCCGGTCCGAACACAGGACGACAACATGACACCTCGCTTCCTCAACCCCAGCCGCAGCGATGATGAGTCCAGGCATGGCGTGGTTCTATGTGGTTCTATGCGGTTCTGCGGTTATGGCAACGCACGCGAAATTGCCTTCCTTGTGGCCGACCGCGTACCGATGCATTTCGACGCCGCGCCCGGTTCTGGCGAAACCGGGCTGCCGGCCCCTTTGACCGGCATCGCAATGAGCTCCTGAAGAGCGCCATGACGCTCTATGCCGAGGGAATTGCTCGCAGATGCCAGCGGGCGCGGCTCGCAGAATCAACGTCCCTCGACACGAACGGCAACGTGCGCGGCGTCGGCAATTGAACCTTGTCGCGCTCGGTTCGTGCTACCGTCATCGCCTGCATTGCAGTCACGGATGCCAACGAGCGGAAGGGAGCCATCATGCGCGCCTGCCGGCAAGCCCGCCCTGCCGCCAGGGCCGCCGCGGCCTGGTTGCTGGTGGCGGCCATGGCCGCCGGGGCCTGGCTGCTGCCGCGCATCGCGCAGCCGCCGCAATATCATCGTTTTGCCGACCCTTACGTCTGCTTCGGCACGCCCCACTGCCTCGACATCGGCTCGAACCTGCTGTTCCTGCTCGTGGGCGCGGCCGGCCTGCGCTATCTGGACGCCAGCGCCGCCAGCCGCGCGTTTATCACACCGGCCGAGGCCTGGCCGTACCGGGTGCTCTTTCTCGCCGTCTTCCTGGTGGGCCTGGGCTCGGGCTATTACCACCTGGCACCGGACAACCAGCGGCTGGTGTGGGACCGGGCTCCGCTGGCGCTCGCGCTGATGGCCTGGCTGGGCGCCAACGTGTGCGAGCGCGCCAGCCTGAAGGCCGGCTTGCGGCTGCTGCCGCTGCTGCTGATCGTGGGGCCGGCCAGCGTCGGCTACTGGGCGTGGAGCGAAGCCCGCGGCAGCGGCGACCTGCGCCCTTACCTCCTGATCCAGGCCTGCGCCATTGCGGTGGTGCCGCTGCTGCTCTGCCTCTATGCACCGCGCTACACTGGCGACCGGTATGTGCTGGCCATCACCGGCTGCTATGTGCTGGCCCTGGTTTGCGATGTCCTGGACCACCAGATCGCTGCGCTGACGGGACTGGTCAGCGGGCACACGCTCAAGCACGTGATCGCAGCGCTAGCCGTCTATGGCGTCGTGCTTCGGCTGAAGCGGCGCCGCATCGTGGGAAAAGGAACATGACCGTGCCCGAACAGCGTAGCCAGGCTCGCGCGCCCCGCGCTTCTCCCCGCGCTTCTCCCCGCGCTTCCCGCCGCGTGCCCGCTGCCCTCGGCGCCGACGTGCGGCCGCGCGAAGTGTGGGCATGGGCCATGTACGACTTTGCCAACTCGGGCTACACCACGGTGGTCATCACCGCGCTGTTCAATGCCTATTTCGTCGCCGTCGTGGCCGGCAATGCCCCGTGGGCCACGCTGGCCTGGACCGGGGCACTTTCCCTCTCCTATGCGCTGGTGGTGTTCACCGCGCCGTTCGTCGGCGCCTACGCTGACCTGCGCGCCGCCAGGAAGACACTGCTTGCCGTGACGACGGCGGGCTGCGTGGTATTCACCGGCCTGCTCTATTTCGCGCAGCCCGGCACACTTTTCCTGGCCATCTTGTGCGTGGTCCTGTCCAACTTCTTCTTCGGCAGCGGCGAAAACCTGATCGCCGCCTTCCTGCCATCGCTCTCCAGCGCCCGCGCCCTGGGCAGGGTGTCCGGCTGGGGCTGGAGCCTTGGCTATATCGGGGGCCTGGTCACGCTGGGCGCATGCCTGCTCTATGTCAACCGGGCCACCGCGCACGGCCACGTCGCCAGCCAGTTCGTGCCCGTCACCATGCTGATCACGGCGGCCATCTTTGCCTTGGCGAGCCTGCCGACCTTCCTGCTGCTGCGCGACCGCAGCGTGCCGCAGGTCGCGGCGGCCGCGCCGGCTGGCGCGCAGGCCATCGGCACGGCCTGGGCCCGCGTCCTGCAACGCCTCGGCCACCTGCGCCAGTTCCGGGACCTGCGCCGCTTCCTGCTATGCACCGTGTTCTACCAGGCCGGCATCCAGGCGGTGATCACGCTGACCGCCATCTACGCCAACCAGGCCATGGGCTTCAGCATGCAGCAGACCCTGACCCTGGTGCTGGTGGTCAACCTGACGGCGGCGGCCGGCGCCTTCCTGTTCGGGCCTGTGCAGGACCGCATCGGCCACGTGCGCGCCATTGCGCTGACGCTGCTGGGCTGGATCCTGACCATCCTGCTGGCGTACGCCGCGCGCGAAGCGCCACTGTTCTGGCTTGCCGCGAATCTGGCCGGCCTGTGCCTGGGCGCCGCCCAGTCCGCCGGACGAGCCATGGTAGGACTGCTGGCCCCGCCCTCGCGCGCGGCCGAGTTCTTCGGGCTCTGGGGCCTGGCGGTCAAGCTGGCCTCGATCGCCGGGCCGCTGACCTATGGCATGGCAAGCTGGCTGACTGGCGGCGACCACCG
Source organism: Cupriavidus oxalaticus (assembly GCF_016894385.1). Taxonomy (NCBI): domain Bacteria; kingdom Pseudomonadati; phylum Pseudomonadota; class Betaproteobacteria; order Burkholderiales; family Burkholderiaceae; genus Cupriavidus; species Cupriavidus oxalaticus. The sequence continues at coordinate 1,554,976 of NZ_CP069812.1, read as the reverse complement.
CCAGGCGCTGCTGGTTACCGGCAGCTACTTCGTCGTCGGACTGGGGCTGCTGTGCGGCGTCAACACCATGCGCGGGCGGAAGGCCGCCTTGCGCGCCGAGCGAAAGGTGGGGCGGGAAACGAGGTACGGCGCCGCCGCTGCCGGACCCGCTTGCCGGTAGGAGCGCGCACTGGGGCTGGGTGACGTGTACACCGGCAACGTCCACGACACGGAAGGCGCAACCACCCACTGCCCCGCCTGCGGTGCACCGCTGATTCGGATTCAGGTTGACCTGTTCGTCAGCCGCCCTATAATCGAAGTGCTGACTGAGACACGCTCTAGTAAAGCGAAGGTAGGTCGGCAAAACGATCATGTTTCCCAGATGGGTTTACTGGTTGAAGCGTGATCGTGCAGGCGACATATGCCTGCAGGTCCGAGCCGGATCATGAGTTGCTGACCCGGTTCGGACGCCCCCTTGAAGTCTGGAAGCGCTGAGCACCTGCAGAAGGTGCTTTTTTGTTGTGTGCCCCCTAGATATCGGGAGCAAGCAGGAGTCCGCTTTTCACTGTGTGGATCAGCGCAAGTCGATCTTCGACAGCCTTGCGCAGGACTTCTCGTCCCCTGAACGGATCGGTCAGGTAACTGGCGTACTGGCTTGCCCGAATCTGCACCTTGAGGCTCATCATCGTCGATCCGCTCTCCGGCCATGTCACCGTGAACGCCGGATGGCCGTCTGCGCATTCAACGAAAGCCGTGTCAGGCGACGCAAAACAGGAGTCAGCGCCCTGAGCCAGGAACTGGAGGTCCTTGTCCTTGAACTCGTAAGTTGCCATGTCTTTCTCCCATCGCGCGGAAGATCGTGGCGTGGATGTCATCAGCGCGGGCAGCCGCCGCATCCGCGTATTCCCATGTTATACGCCTGGCGCCTCCCGGGAGACGTGCCGGCGCATTCCGTGGCAGGCCGCGGCCGCGCGGGATCAGTCGGCCTCGACCTTCATTGTCTTCAGCAGCGGCTGCCACTTTTCGCTTTCGGCCTTGAGCCAGGTCTTCAGCCCTTCCGGCGTCTGCTTGTCGGCGGGCACGATCTCGGCGCCCAGGTCATCGAGACGCTTGGCCACCACCGGATCCTTCAGCGCCTGCTGCAATGCCTTGGTCAGCCGTGCCACCACGGCCGGGGGCGTGCCCTTGGGGGCGTAGACACCATGCCAGACCTTCATGGAAAAGCCCTTCAACCCGCCTTCCTGCAGCGTCGGCGCATTGGGCAGTGCCTTGATGCGATTGGGGGTGGTCACGCCATACAGCTTGACGCGGCTGGCGTTGATATGCGGCAACGTGGAGGTGGTCTGGTCGCACAGCAGGTCGACCTGGCCGCCCAGCAGCGCCGTCATCGCGGGACCCGTTCCCTGATATGGGACAGACGTCATCTTGACGTTCACCGCTTCCTCGAACAAGAGACCGCACAACTGCGACACCGCACCGAGGCCGGCATTGGCCAGCGACACCTTGTCCTTGTTCTGCGATACGTACTTCACGAGTTCCGCCGCATTGGCGGGCGGCAGATCCTTGCGGCCGAGCAACGTCATCGGCACATCGGCAACCTGGCCGACATATTCGAAATCCTTCAGCGGGCTGTACGACAGCTTCTTGTACAGCGCCGGCGCGGTGGCCATGCCGTTGTGATGGATCAGGATGGTGTAGCCATCGGGCTGCGCGCGCGCGACGAACGCCGCCGCGACCGTCCCGCCGGCGCCGAGGCGGTTTTCCACCACCACGCTCTGCCCCAGCTCCCTGGCCATCGCCTGCCCGAGTGCGCGCGACACGACATCGGTGGGCCCGCCTGCCGAGAACGGCACCACCAGCGTGACCGGCTTCGACGGATAGGCATCCGCGGCCTGCACCCCACCGGCGAGCGCCAGGCCCAGCGCTCCGACCACCATCCATTGCCAACCCTTGCCCTGCAATGCTTGCCTCACCATCGTTGCCGTCTCCATGCTGCCGGCACCTGTGCGCCGGTCTGTTATCGATCGGCCGTCAGATTGCAGCACAAGGTTACGGCTGGCTATCCGGATTTCCCGAACGGGCCATGTTGCAAAACCGAATGCCGGGCGGGCAACGAGGGGACTGGCGCGCATGCGGCGGCGGCAAGCCGCACATGGCAGGACGTCAGCGGCAAGCGTGCGGCTCTTTCGCGCGGATGCGTCCGACTGCCTTGAGGAAACGGTAACCCTGCAGCGTGACCTGCGGGCGGCTGACGCTGGGCCCGACCCGTTCCAGCGTAATCAGCTGGTGCGCGAGCAGCGCTTCCACATCGGTCCGGTCCAGCTCGGGTGGGTCGCTGCTGTCGTTGACAAGGACCAGGGTGGCAAACTCGTGATGACTCAGCACAGGCGTCTCCTCGGCAAACATGGGTAGTGTGTTGCAACGGGACTGCGCTAGCGCCCTCCGAGGGCCGGTCTGGTGGTGCAGACCCTGTTGTCCGGGGGTGCTTGAGATTGGCTCGCGACACTTACGGTTTGCGCCGCGAATGTTCATCTTAGTCGGTCACCCGTGACTGTTCAATGCCAGATGCGGGACGGCGGGCCGGGGCGCCCGGCCTTCATCTGTCTGACATATAGCCCCGCCAGAATCCGTGACGTCATTCAAGCCACGGAGTCGTCATGACCCACACAATTGAAGTCCGCGGGCTTTCCAAATCGTTCCGCGCGGACCGCAAGGCGCTTGACGAGGTCACGCTGCGCGTTGCCCCCGGCGAAATGGTTGCACTGCTGGGCGCCTCGGGATCGGGCAAGTCGACGCTGCTGCGCCATATGGCCGGCTTCGTCACCGCCGATGCCGGCGAGATCCTGGTCAATGGCCGCCCGGTGCAGCGCAATGGCCGCCTGGCCCGCAACGTGCGCCATGTGCGCGGCGAGATCGGCTTCGTCTTCCAGCAGTTCAACCTGGTGGGCCGGCTGCCGGTGATCACCAATGTGCTGGTCGGCATGCTGGCCCGCATCCCGAAATGGCGCAGCCTGTTCCGCATCTTCAAGGCCGATGAACTGCGCGCCGGCCTCGATGCGCTTGCCCAGGTTGGTATAGACGACTATGCGTTTCAGCGCGCCTCGACGCTGTCGGGCGGCCAGCAGCAGCGTGCGGCGATCGCCCGCACACTGGTGCAGAACGCGCGCGTGATCCTGGCCGACGAACCGATCGCCTCGCTCGACCCGGAGTCGTCGCGCCGCGTGATGTCGCTGCTTGCGCAGATCAACCGCACGCGCAAGGTGGCGGTGGTGGTGTCGCTGCACCAGGTGGACGTGGCCTTGCGCTACTGTCCGCGCGTCGTGGCGCTGCGCCACGGCAAGGTGGTCTACGACGGCCCGTCTGCGGCGCTGACGCCGGCCATGCTGCGCGACCTGTACGGCACCGAGGCCGACGAGTTGCTGCACGATGCCGCAACGGATGCGGACGAACCCGCCGCGGCAATGCCCGCGCCGGCGATGGTCACGATGAACCTGGCGGCGGCCTGAGCGCCCCCTCGCCATCCCTTCCCGCAGTCCTCTTTCAAGTTTTCCCAATCGGAGTTATCCATGCTTCGCAGAACCTTTGTCGCAGTCGTCGCTTCCGGCCTCGCCGTCCTGCCGGCCCTGCCCGCCTTTGCCCAGGACGCCAGGAGCCTGAGCATCGGCTTTATCTCGACGGAATCGTCGTCGAACCTGAAGACCGCCTGGCAGCCGCTGATCGACGATCTCAGCAAGACGCTGGGCGTGACGGTCAAGCCGTTCTTTGCCTCGGACTATGCCGGCATCATCGAAGGCATGCGCTTCAACAAGGTCCAGATTGCGTGGTTCGGCAACAAGTCCGCCATGGAAGCGGTGGACCGCGCCAACGGCGAAGTGTTCGCCTCGGTGATCGACAAGGACGGCAACCCGGGCTACTGGTCGCTGCTGATCGTCAACAAGGACAGCGACCTGAAGAGCGTCGAGGACGTGATCAAGCGCGGCAAGGAGCTGAGCTACGGCGCCGGCGATCCCAACTCGACCTCGGGCACCGCGGTGCCGGGCTACTACCTGTGGACCGCCAACAAGGTCGAGCCGAAGACGCTGTTCAAGGCCGTGCGCATCGGCAACCATGAAGCCAACCTGCTGTCGGTGCTGAACAAGCAGGTGGACGTGGCGGTGAACAACACCGAGAACATGGAACGCTACCGCATCAACACGGGCAAGAATCCCTTTGACCAGGTGCGCGTGCTGTGGAAGTCGCCGCTGATCCCGGCCGACCCGATGGTCTACCGCAAGGACCTGTCGCCCGAGCTGAAGAAGAAGATCCAGACCTTCTTCGTCAACTACGGCAAGGGGGCCGACGCCGCGCGCGAGAAGCAGGTGCTGGCCACGCTGACCTACCAGGGCTTCCGCCCCTCGAGCGATGCGCAGCTGGTGCCGATCCGCCAGATCGAGCTGGCCCGCGAGAAAGCCAAGATCGAGACCGATACCACGCTGGCCGCCGCCGACAAGGACAAGCGCCTGGCCGACGTCTCGCGCCGCCTGGCCGAGCTGGACAAGACCGCCGCGGCCACCGCCGCGCAGTAAGCTGCGCCTTGCAGGGGCCGGCCTGTCGCCGGCCCCATGCCGTTCCCTCACTCCCTGCTTCAACCGGATTGCCCATGACCGCCACCGCCACGCCCGGCCTGCCCCCGTCGTCTCAACACCCTGTCCGGCCGCCGCGCACGTCCCTTGCCATGATGCTGACGTGGGCGGTCTTGCTGGCATTGCTCGGCCTGTCCTGGCAAGGCGCCGACATGCGCCCGCTGGACCTGCTGCGCGATTCCGACAACATGGCGAAATTCGCCGCCGAATTTTTCCCGCCTGATTTCCGCGACTGGCGCCACTACCTGGACGAGATGCTGGTCACCGTGCAGATCGCGCTGTGGGGTACCGCGATGGCGGTCGCGATGGCGGTGCCGCTGGGGCTGCTGTGCTCGGCCAATATCGTGCCCGCGTGGGTCTACCAGCCGGCGCGTCGCATCATGGACGCCTGCCGGGCCATCAATGAGATGGTGTTTGCGATGCTGTTTATCGTCGCCGTCGGGCTGGGTCCGTTCGCTGGCGTGCTGGCGATCTGGATCCACACTACCGGCGTGCTGGCCAAGCTGTTTGCGGAAGCGGTCGAGGCGATCGACCCGCGGCCGGTTGAAGGCGTGCGGGCCACCGGTGCCGGCCCTATCGAAGAGATCGTCTATGGCGTGATCCCGCAGGTGCTGCCGCTGTGGTTGTCGTTTGCGCTGTATCGCTTCGAGTCGAATGTGCGTTCGGCATCGGTGGTGGGCATTGTCGGCGCTGGAGGCATCGGTACCGTGCTGTGGGAAATCATTCGCAGTTTCCAGTATGGGCAGACCTGTGCGGTGATGATCATCATCATCCTGTTTGTGTCGGCCATCGACATTATTTCGGCTCAGATTCGCAAGGTGCTGGTGTGACCCTATGCTGATGCGTTCCCGCACTGAAGACGGCTCCGCCGCTCCTGCCCTTGCCTTGCGCGAGGTACGTGGGTCCGATGCGGAGTTGCGGCATCTTTCTGCGCTGCTTGCCTCAATGGATGGAGAGACGCCATTGTCGCTGGAGACGATGCGCGAGCGGTATGCGACCATGCGGCGCTATCCGGATTATCGTTGCTACATGATGGTGGATGCTGACGGGATACCGCTTGGCACGTTCAGCCTGCTGGTGTTTCCTGTGATGGTTCATGATGGACGGCCCGAGGCCATCGTCGAAGCCGTAGTGGTCGCGCCGCACGCGCGCGGCATGGGCGTTGGCAAGGCGATGATGCGGGAGGCCATGCGGCTGGCGCGGGAGGCCGGGGCTGGCAAGCTGGCGTTATCGTCGAATGCGCGGAGGCTGCAGGCGCATCGGTTTTATCGGGGGCTTGGGTTTGTTGAGCATGGGGTTAGTTTTAGTATTGGGCTTTGAGGCGGGGCTGTCGCTGTTGGTGACATGCTGTTGGCTGTTGAGGCGTTGGTGTCGCGGTTGGTGACATGCTGTTGGCTGTTGAAGCGTTGGTGTCGCGGTTGGTGACATGCTGTTGGCTGTTTAAGCGCTGGCCTGTCGCTGTTGATGACATGCTGTCGGCCGTTGAAGCGTTGGTGTCGCGGTTTGTGACATGCTGTTGGCCGTTGATGCGTCTGGTGTCGCGGTTGGTGACATGCTGTCGGCCGTTGAACCGCCTGGTTCCGCCCTCCTGGGCGGGTCACTTTTTGGCCGAGCGCCAAAAAGTAACCAAAAAACGCGTCGCCTGAGCGGCTGGCTATCAAGTTGGCGGTGTGGGTGGTTCGGGCGGTGGTGATTTCCGTTTGGACTTCTTGGCCGTTCGAGCCTGCTAACGCCAGGTGATTCAGGGCCTGTGCCTGGCGTTAACCGGCTATTGAACGATCCCCATGCCGGGCGTAGGCCGCCTGCTGCATGCCATATCGGTGGGACGCCTTCGGCTGCGCTACGCGCCGGCCCTAAATGTGGCAGAGCGACGATCTCACCCTAGCCATTGCCGTCGCCGCCAGCGAGCGAAGCGATGCGGGTCCGTGCCAGGGCGCCTCACCCGCGAGACTGAGCCGCGCGCAGCGCAGCCGTAGGCGATGATGCGATACCGCAGACAGCAGGCGGCCTACACCCGGCATGGGGATGGTTCAAAAGTCGGGATTCGTCAGGCACCCACACTCACTCACCTGGCGTAGCAGGCTGGCATCGCGACCACGCCTCACTGAAACCAACATCGCAATCTAACCAGAAGCGCCAAATTGGCTCAGCCAGCCGCAGGCGACGCGCTTTTTGGTTACTTTTTGGCGCTCGGCCAAAAAGTGACCCGCCCAGGAGGGCGGAACCAGGCGGTTCAACGGCCGACAGCATGTCACCAACCGCGACACCAACGCTTCAACGGCCAACAGCATGTCACAAACAGCGACACCAACGCTTCAACGACCAACAACATGTCACAAACAACAACACCACCAACAGCAATCCCAGTCGCAAAACCCCCGCTAATCCCCCCCTACCCCCACCACCCGCGCCAAAGCATCCGCCGACGCCCGCAACGCCCCACTGTTATCAATCTCCACCAACAAACACCCATCCGGAACATCAAACGCCTGCCCCGCCCGCACCAGCCGCCGCGCGATCGCCTCTTCTGACTCACGCCCACGCTGACGCAGCCGCGCAGCCAGCACCTCTGGCTTGACCCGTACATGGATCGCGCAAAGCTTCGGATAGCGCGCCACCGCCTGCGGCAGGTACTCCCGCGACCCATTGACGATCACCGTCAGGCCAGCAGCCAGCCACTGCTCGATCTCGACCCCAATGCCATAGTGCAGCCCATGGCTGTGCCAGTTCAGCGCCAGGCACCCAAGCGCCTGGCGGCGCTGGAACTCATCGGGAGTCAGGGCCACCGACGCTTCGTTGGCATCGGCCTCGCGCGTGATATAGCGATGCGCCACCACGACGCGATCGTCGGGCCCCAACCGCTCGCGCAACGCGCGCAGCAGCGAATCCTTGCCGCTGCCGGATGGCCCCATGACGTAGAACAGGCCCCTGCCGTCCGTCTCGATTCGCGTGCTCATGCGTCCAGGTACGCCGCACCAGCGCCGTCACTGATCCTGCCATCGAAGGCATAGTGGCGCCCAACGACAAAGTCGTCGCCGGCCTGCGGCTGCACGAACACGCTGATGCCATCGACATGCAGCGGCGTTTCCAGCAGCGTGCCGCTATCCGCCGACAGCCGTGCCAGCGCGGCAGCCTCACCTGCGGCCTCGAGCAGGCCGGTCAGCGTGATATGGAAGACAAAGGTCTCGAACACGTATGGATAGCCCCAGGCATCGAGCATGCGGCGCTGCGCCGCGCTCAACTGTTCCGGCTTGCGCCGTGCCAGTTCGGCCGGGGCCGGCGGCGCGCGGAAGCGCTCGAATGCCACCACGCTGGCATCGGCCAACGCCTGCATCGACGGCGACGCTTCGGCCAGGCACCATGCGACAAAGCCCCGCAGCGACCGCAACGCCAGCGGCGTGTCGAACGCTTCGCGGCCCCGCGCAAAGGCACGCGCGGCGGCGTCGAGCTGCGCGCAGTCGGTGCCCTCGGCAAGCCGGAATGGCGGCTTCAGCGTGGCATGCAGGCCATAGTGGGCCGGTGCCCGTACCCACTCGGAGGGCGGCGCGGTGAAGCCTGGCGGCATGGGCGCGGCGGCGCCGGAATCGGCATTGCGGCCGAGCCACTGGCTGCCGAAGGTACGAAACGGCTCGCCCGGCGCCAGGTAGATCGCGTAACGGTGTGCATGCATGGTCATGCCGCCAGTGTACCGGCATCGGCAAGATCGACCAGCAGCGGCATCGCCGCGGCATGCTTCAGTTCGCCATTGACGATCGTGGCGCAGACGCGCGGCGCGCCGGGCTGCCGGTCGTCGACCAGGATAGCATCGGCGCGCAGGCCCGCGGCGAGCGTGCCGCGGTCGCGCAGTCCGGCTGCGCGCGCAGGGTTGCGCGATACGAGGTGCCAGGCACCCTGCAAATCGAGCACACCCAACTGCGCCAGGCGCAGCGCCGCCTGCAGCGGCGCCGGATAGCAGTAGTCGGAAGCCAGCACCGTGCACAGGCCGGCGGCGACCATCTCGGTCGCGTTGGGCGCGCCGGTATGGCTGATGCCGCGCACCACGTTGGGCGCGCCGAACACGATGTCGTCGCCCAGCTGGCGCGCCAGCGTGGCAGCGTCGATGGTCAGCGGAAACTCGGCGATACGGCAGCCGCGGCGGTGGTAGTGCTGGCGCGTGGCCACGTCCGGGTCGTCATGCGAGGCCACCGGCAGCCCTGCCGCGCGCGCCGCGGCGATCAGGCGCGCCATCGCCTCCGGCACTTCCTGCGCATTGGCGCTGGCCGCACGCAGGCGCCGGCGGAAGGTCTCGACGTCGCACTCGGCGCGTTCGGCGTACTGGCGCAGCTTGCCTTCGTCGGCCATGCGGCGCGCCATCATCGGCAAGTGGTCGTTGATGGCGAGCAGGCCGATGCGCCCATCGGCGATCCAGGCCAGCGCGGTATCGACGCCGGCGAGGTGGAAGGCCTCGAAGCGCAGATGCACCTTGTGCTCGGCGCCAAGCATGGGGCGCAACTGCGCGAGCGCTTCGAACATGCGCAGCGCATACGCTTCGCCGCGCAGCCCGCCCTCCCACGACAGCGTCACGCCATGGAACTCGGTGGTGATGCCGTTCGCCAGCAGTTGGCGGTCCACGTCGAGCAGCGCACCCGCGTACGGGAAACTGACGCCCGGGCGCGGCATGACCGCGCGCTCGAATGCATCGCCATGGATATCGACGATGCCAGGCAGCACCAGCAGGTCGCCCGCGTCAAGCCATAAGCCGGATGCCGGCGCATGCTGGGCGAGAGTGCCATCGCGCCAGCCTAGCGTAGCCGGCCCCAGGCCCGCTGCGCCAAGCACGCGGCGCCCCGTGATGCCGCTCAACTGCGGCGCTTGGGTAGGAATGATCGTATGCATGGACGGGACGTTAGCGCCGGCAAATGACAAGCAGATGTCTAGACCAATGCGCGCGGCGTCCATGCAACGTCAGTCGCTGTCCGCAACCGTCAGCTGCACCCAATCCCCGGCAAATCGCGTCACGCTGTACTGCACCGGCGCGCCGTCGATATCGACATTGAGCGCCTCGACCTGCAGCACCGGGCGCGTCTTGGGCTGGTTCAGCAGCCTTGCCACCGGGGCGCTCGGCATCGCGGCGGTAATGCGCGACCACTTGCGGGTGTAGTCCGCGATGCCGAACTGCGCGAGCGCGCGCGACACCGATTGCTGCGCGCGCAACACCTCGTCGATGCCGGGGAAGCGCTTCGGATCGAAATAATGCTCGGCAACGTCGATGGTGCGGGCCTCGGCCCGCCCGAGCATCTGCACGTGCAGCACCGGCGCAGTCCGCGCCAGGCCCAGGTGGCGCGCGATCTCCGGCGCGCGCAGTTCCTGGCAGCCGATGATCTCCGTACGCCCGCGCATGCCCTGCGCGGCCAGGTTCTGCGAAAAGCGCGTGCGCCGTCCGATCGCGTAGTCGATCGCATGCTCCTGCACGAAGGTGCCGCGGCCCTGCTCGATGCGCACCAGGCCGCTCAGCTCCAGCTCGCCCATGGCGCGCCGGATGGTGTGCCGGTTCACGGCGAAGCGTGTCGCCAGCTCCGGCTCCGGCGGCAGCTGTTCGCCGGGCTGGTACAGCTTGTTGCGGATGTCCTCCGCCAGCGCCTCGCCGATCTGGCGCCACACCGCCACGCCGGAACCCCGTTCTACTTCCCGATCAGACATCCTGCCCTCTTGTCATCAAGCGTTCATTGGTGCCATGCGATTGTGCCCCAGTTATTCCGGCATGGCACGGAGCCCGACTAATGCCGGGCAGCGTCACGAAACGTTCATCTGCCTGTGGTCTAGTAGCGGCGTGTTCACGTTGTGACATCTAAACGTATAGACGTATAGGGGTGATGATGCAAAGCGAAACCGCCGGTCCGGCAATGACCGATGCGAACCCGGCCCGCGCTGCCTGGCTGCGGATCCTGGCGATGGCGCCAGCCGAGGCGCTCGATGCGGCCTATGCCCGACTGGGCCAGGCAGCGGCCCTGCCCGCGTGGCGCCTGCTGCGCAAGCCGGAGTCCGGCATGGCGATGGTGCGTGCGCGTGCCGGCGGCACCGGAGCGCAGTTCAACCTCGGCGAGATCACGGTCACGCGCTGCGCGGTCGTGCTGGAAGACGGCGATGCCGGCTCAGTAGGCGTTGCCTATGTGCAGGGCCGCGGCACGCAACACGCGCAGCAGGCCGCGGTGCTGGACGCGCTGCTGCAGCGGCCGGCCTGGCACCAGCGCGTGCACGACGCCGTGCTGGCGCCACTGGCCGATGCCCATGCCACACGTGCGGCGCAGCAGGCAGCTACCGCCGCGCAAACGCGGGTGGAGTTCTTCACCATGGTCCGGGGAGAGGACTGACATGATTACAACCCAACCCATGCTGTCCGCCGCCACGTCGCTGGTGCCGGGTTTCGACAACCCGGTCGACGACGCCCAGCAGGTGTTCCGCGCCACGCTGCATGCCTTTGCCCATCCCGGACAAGTCCAGTCCCTGCCGGCGAGCAGCGGCCTGCCCGACGGCCTGTCGCCGGCGCTCGCCGCGCTGCTGCTGACGCTGGCCGATCCCGACACCCCGGTGTGGCTGCCGGCGGGCGTTCCCGCCGCCGCACGCGCATTCCTGCGCTTCCATTGCGGCTGTCCGCTGGCCGACGACCTGCGCGCCGCCACCTTCGTGTGCGTGCCCGCCGGCCACGCCATGCCGGCACTGGCCGACTGCGCGCAGGGCGAGTCCGCGTTCCCAGACCGTTCGGCCACGCTGCTGGTGGAAGTCGCCTCGCTCGACGACGGCGACCTCTTCATGCTGCGCGGCCCCGGTATCAAACACACGCAAGCACTGCGCGTGGCCGGCCTGCCAGACGACTTCCGCGGCGCCTGGCGCGCCAACAACGCCGGCTTTCCGCTGGGCGTCGACCTGCTGCTCGCCAGCGGCGACCGGTTCTGCGCGCTGACGCGCACCACCCAGATGGAGGCCTGACATGTACGTAGCCGTCAAAGGTGGCGAACGCGCCATCCTGAATTCCTACCAGATGCTCGACGCCTACCGCCGCGGCGACACGGCGTTGCCCGAGCTGACGCTGGCGCAGATCCGCGAGCAGATGCCGCTGGCCGTGTCGCGCGTGATGGCCGAGGGCTCGCTGTACGACCCGCACCTGGCCGCACTGGCGCTGAAGCAGGCCGCCGGCGACCAGATCGAAGCGGTGTTCCTGCTGCGCGCGTACCGGACCACGCTGGCGCGTTTCGGCTATACCGTGCCGGTCGATACCGGCGCGATGCGCCTGCAGCGCCGGATTTCATCGACCTTCAAGGACGTGCCCGGCGGGCAGGTCCTCGGGCCGACCTACGACTACACGCAGCGGCTGCTGGACTTTTTGCTCGAGGCCGGCCGCGATCCCGCACCGCTGCCGCCTTCGGTCGAGCCGTTGCCCGCCATCATGCCGCGCGTGACCGGGCTGCTCGAGGCGGAACAACTAGTCGAAGCCGACGAGATCCCCGCCGGCGACCCCACCCCGCCCGACCTGACGCGCGAGCCGCTGACCTTCCCCGCCAGCCGCGCCGCGCGCCTGCAGAACCTGGCGCGCGCCGATGAAGGCTTCCTGCTGTCGATGGGCTATTCGACGCAGCGTGGCTATGGCAACTCGCACCCGTTCGCGGCGGAAATCCGCTATGGCACCACCGAGGTCGAGCTGTTCGTCGAAGAACTCGGCTTCGCCGTGACCATCGGCGAAATCGAGCTGACCGAATGCCAGATGGTCAGCCAGTTCACCGGCAACGCCGACGAAGCGCCGCGCTTTACGCGCGGCTACGGGCTGGTGTTCGGCTACAACGAGCGCAAGGCCATGTCGATGGCGCTGACCGACCGCGCCATGCGTGCCGCCGAACTCGGCGAGGCCGCCGACGCCCCGGCCAACGATATCGAATTCATGCTGTACCACAGCGACAACGTCGAGGCCTCCGGCTTCGTGCAGCACCTGAAGCTGCCGCACTACGTGGACTTCCAGGCCAACCTGGAACTGCTGCGCCGGCTGCGCGGCGAGCAGGAAGGCACGGGCGCCACCGCGGCGCAACCCGCATCGCATCCGCAGCCCCAGCCACAAGAGGAGACGCTGGCATGACCGCCGCGAACGCATCCGCCACCACGGGCATCGCCCGCGACGAGCACTACAACTTCGGTTACCTCGACGAATCGACCAAGCGCATGCTGCGCCGCGCCCTGCTCAAGGCCGTGGCGATCCCCGGCTACCAGGTCCCGTTCGGCAGCCGCGAAATGCCGCTGCCCTATGGCTGGGGCACGGGCGGCATCCAGGTCACCGCCGCCATCATCGGCAAGCCCGACGTGCTCAAGGTGATCGACCAGGGTTCGGACGACACCACCAACGCCATCAATATCCGCCGCTTCTTCGGCCGCGTGACCGGCGTGCAGACCACCGAGCGCACCGCCGAGGCGACCATCATCCAGACCCGCCACCGCATTCCGGAAACGCCGCTGCGCGCGGGCCAGACCATGGTCTTCCAGGTGCCGATCCCCGAGCCGCTGCGCTGGCTGGAGCCGAGCGAGAGCGAGACCCGTACGATGCACGCGCTGTCGGAGTATGGCGCGATGCACGTGAAGCTCTATGAAGACATTGCCCATCACGGGCATATCGCCACCACCTACGACTATCCCGTGATCGTCAACCAGCGCTACATGATGCGGCCGTCGCCGATTCCCAAGTTCGACAACCCCAAGCTCGACCGCAGCCCCGCGCTGATGCTGTTCGGCGCCGGGCGCGAGAAGCGCGTCTATGCCGTGCCGCCGTATACCTCGGTAAAGAGCCTGGATTTCGCCGACCATCCCTTCACAGTCGAGAAATGGACGAGCTGCTGCGCGCAATGCGGCGCCACCGACAGCTACCTGGACGAGATCATCACCGACGATGCCGGCACGCGCATGTTCGTCTGCTCCGACACCGAGTACTGCGCCGACCGCCAGGCGGAACAGGCAGTCACGCAAGCCGCGGGAGGTGCCCGATGAGCGCGACCCCGCTGCTGTCGGTGCGCAACCTGACGCGCACCTGGGACGGCCTGCATGGCTGCCATGACGTCAGCTTCGACCTCTATCCCGGCGAAGTGCTATGCGTGGTCGGCGAATCCGGCTCGGGCAAGAGCACGCTGCTGCAGGCCTTGTCGATGCAGGCGCCGCCGCAGCGCGGCAGCGTCAGCTACGACATGCGCGAATCCGGCCTGACCGACCTGGCCACGCTGTCGAGCGCACGCATGCGGCTGCTGGCACGCACCGACTGGGGCTTCGTGCGCCAGCATGCCCGCGACGGCCTGCGCATGCAGGTCAGCGCCGGCGCCAATATCGCCGAGCGGCTGATGGCCGTGGGCGAGCGCCACTACGGCAACCTGCGCGAAGTCGCCGGCAGCTGGCTGGAAAAAATGGAGATCGACCTGGGCCGCCTCGACGATGTACCCGGCACGTTCTCCGGCGGCATGCAGCAGCGCCTGCAGATCGCGCGCAACCTGGTCACGCATCCGCGGCTGGTGTTCATGGACGAGCCCACCGCGTCGCTCGATGTCTCGGTGCAGGCTCGCCTGCTCGACCTGTTGCGCCGGCTGGTTTCCGATCTCGGCCTGGCCGCCGTGCTGGTCACGCACGACCTCGCCGTCGCGCGCCTGCTGGCGCACCGCACGCTGGTGATGCAGGGCGGCCGCGTGGTCGAGCAAGGCCTGACCGACCAGATCCTCGACGACCCGCAGCATCCCTACACGCAGTTGCTGGTCTCTTCCATCCTGCAAGGCTGACGACGATGCAAGCAGACAATGCACAGAAACTGGTCGAGGTCCGCGGCCTCGGCAAGATGTTTACGCTGCACAACCAGGGCGGCATCCGCCTGCCGGTGCTGAACGCAATCGACTTCGACGCCGCGCGCGGCGAATGCCTGGTGCTGTCGGGTCCTTCGGGCACCGGCAAGAGTACGCTGCTGCGCTGCCTTTACGGCAACTACCTCGCCACCGAGGGCAGCATCCGCCTGCGCGACACCAGCGCCGACGGCGAGCCGTGGGTCGAGCTGAACCACGCCCCCGAGCAGCGCGTGCTGAAGCTGCGCCGCGACGTGATCGGCTATGTCAGCCAGTTCCTGCGCGCCATCCCGCGCGTGTCGGCGCTGGACGTGGTGGCCGACCCGCTGCAACAGCGCGGCACCGGCCATGAAGAAGCGCGGGCCCGCGCCGAGGTGCTGCTGGAACGGCTCAACCTGCCGCGCCGGCTGTGGGAACTGCCTCCTGCCACGTTTTCCGGCGGCGAGCAGCAGCGCGTCAACATCGCCCGCGGCCTGATCGGCGGGCACCCGATCCTGCTGCTCGACGAGCCGACCGCGTCGCTAGATGCCGACAACCGCGCGGTCGTGGTCGAGCTGATCCGCGAGGCACTGGCCGACGGCCGCGCCCTGATCGGCATCTTCCACGACGATGCGGTGCGCGACGCCGTGGCCACGCGCCTGCTGCCGCTTCAGCCCGCCACCGCCCTCGCCCCCAACTGCCAGTAACTGTCCAGAACAACGGAGCCGGACATGACCGCAACCTACCTCACGCACGCCACCCTGGTACTGCCCGACCGCGTGCTGCACGACAGCGCGCTGCTGATCGAGGACGGCCATATCGCCGCCATCGAGCCGGCCACCGCGCCTGCGAACGCCGGCGTGATCGACCTGCGCGGCCATACCGTGATGCCAGGGTTGATCGACGTGCATTGCGATGCCATCGAGAAAGAGGTGGAACCGCGCGCCAACGTGCTGTTCCCGCTGGATTTCGCCGTGGCGCAGGTCGATCGCCGCAATGCCGCGGCCGGCATCACCACGCCGTACCATGCGCTTTCCTTTGCCGGCAACCACTTCGGCGTGCGCAACGTCGACACCGCGGCCACGCTGGTGCGCACCGTGGCCGCGTTCCGCAGCCATAGCCTGGTCGACAACCGCATCCATTGCCGCTATGAAGTGACCGATTCCAGCGCCGTGCCGGTGCTGGAAATGCTGATGGCCGAGGGCGTGGTCGACCTGCTGTCGGTGATGGACCACTCGCCGGGCCAGGGCCAGTTCAAGACGCTGGACGCCTACCTCGCCTACATGATGGGCAACCACGGCATGACCCGCGAGGAAGCCGCCGATGCCGCCGACAAGAAGGCAGCTGCGCTGGATGGCGCGCATGAACGCGTCAACCGGCTGGTGGCACAGGCGCACCGCCTCGGCATCCCCACGGCAAGCCATGACGACGATTCGCCGCAGCGCATCGCCGCCATGCAGGCGCTGGGCGTGCGCATGAGCGAGTTCCCGATCAACCTGGAGACCGCGCAAGCGGCGTGCGCACAGGCACTGCCGACCATCCTGGGCGCACCCAACGTGCTGCGCGGCAAGAGCCAGAGCGGTTCGATGCGCGCGATCGACGCCATCCATGCCGGCGTCGGCACCATCCTGTGCTCGGACTACCAGCCGTCAACGCTGATCGCCGCGGCCTATGCCGCCGCCCGGCAGGCCGAGTTGCCGCTGAACGAAGCGCTGGCGCTGGTGACGGCGAACCCCGCGGAAGCCTGCCTGCTGCGCGACCGTGGCCGGCTGGCGCCGGGGCTGCGCGCCGACGTGATAGCCGTGGCCACCGTGGCCGGCCAGCCGATGGTCACCCATACATGGTCTGGGGGGCGGATGGTGTTCGCGGCGGGGTACCGTGGCGGCCAGGCCGAGGCTACGGGTACGTCCCGGCGGCCGGAAATCCACGCGCTGGCCTGACCATCGGCGCGGCATGCGTTCATGGGCTGGCCTCGCCCATCCACGTCCAGACCACCTGTGCTTCATCTGACGGCGAAAGCCCGAAGCTGATCATCGGCGTCCCTGCCTGCCGCACCACGCCGGACTTGCCAGCCACCCACGCCGCCATGGGGTGGCCGGACGGCAACGAGGCACGCCACATGCCCGAGCGCGGTACAACCTGCCCCGAGCGCACCGTGACAGGCTTGCCGGTCTGCGTCGGCGGCGCATCGACACGGAAACGCAGCCCGCCCAGGAGCCGGTCCCATAGGGCCACGGCCTCGTCGTCGCTCAGCGACGACTCGTCCGCGGCGCCGATGCGGTTGGCTGCCACCTTGGTGTACATCTTTGCGCCAATGGACGACGGATGCAGGGTGGTGCGTTCCTTGCCGACCGCTTCCCACTCGAAATCGTGGGTACCGTCCGCGCGGCGGACCAGCGACTCCTCCCCTTGCCAGACGCCGACAGTGCGGTTGCCTTCGCGCAGGGTGGTCAGCTTCGGGTAGAGCTTGCCGAGGTCCGCTCTCTGCGCCGCGATGGACGCGAGCAGCCCTTCGCCGTTTGCACCGTCCACGCTCGCCAGCTTGTTGGAGTCGACTGAAAAGCTGACGTCGGGCAGGCTGGGGAGCGCGATGCCTGCCCGCAAGATTTCCTGGTGTACGCCGCTGCTGTCGGCGATGAAGCCGTGGTCGATGCAAACACCAGGATCTCCCGGTATGTCGGCATTGTCGCGGAAGCGCAAGCCGCGAACGAGCGGTGCAATCTCTTCTCCGCCATAGAACCATTCGTACAAATGATTGCCCGCTGCGGCAAAGGTGTGTGCCCCTTCAAGACCGTATTTCACGGATAAGTCGTCTTCGTAGTAGCGGATTTCTATGCTTCCCACTTTGGCACTTCGACCGAAATAGGTGATCTTCGCTGTGTCATCCTTGTCCAGAATCTTCTTGCGATAGGCGTCCGCCATTTCAGTCAAGCGGTCTGCTGCAGCGACGTACGTCACAATTTTCCCGGGAAAATCCTGCGGTCCGAATATCAATTTCGCTTCGGCTGGCACTTCCAGGACATATCTTCCGAAGCAGACCTGTCGGGTCTTGGCGAACATAACTTGCAGGCGTGGTGACAGTTCGACGTCGTTCGGCACACCGTTCTCCTTGTATGAATATGGCTCGCAAGAAGCCAACAGCAGACATGCCAGCATGGCAACAAGTTTTCCGCAGCCGTTCATGTTTTCCACCACGGTGCGGTATTGGCGATCTTGACGAGCGAATACAACAATGATGCGAGAACCTTGTCGTTGTTGTAACTGTTCTGGTGCTCATAGCCGGATTGCCGGAAGACTACTGTGCCGCGCACACGCGATGCTGATGCTTCGCTGGGAACAGTCTGATCGCCGGCATCAATGGGCGGCTCAAGTCTGAGTTGCAGGGTGTGACGATTTTCGGCGCGAACAACAATGCGCCCTTCCCCGTCTTCACTAATAAGCCTCCATGAAAGCGGATCGCCAAATCCTTTTAGATCTGTTGCGTTCACCCGATACGTGACTGCACCGAAGGCTTTTTGAGAAGGGTCCGCGCCATAGCTGGCGTAGGTGGTCGGGTGGTACAGATCCTGGATATCCCTGTGAAACCTCTGCGCTTCGGCAATCCTCTTCGTTGCCAATCCATACGGGCTGTATCCTTCATATTTCTTGTTGGCAGGATTGACCCACTCCGGGTTCAACAGGCGCCACCACGCATCAGATTCGCGGGCGTAAATGTCATACAAGGGATCGCCAACAGCTACTGGCGCTGCCGGCCTTGCTGTTCCCAAAGTTTTATGCAACTGCATTTCGCCACGATAAGTCTTGAGCGGCTCATCCGAAGCAGTCGGCAACGCCATCACCTGCCGGTACTCGCTGGTCTGGACACGCAGCCAGCCCCGCGGATAAGAAGCACTCGGCAGCAACTCCAATGGCCCTGGTGCGTTGGCAAAGACCGCTGTGACTTCCTTGCCGGTCTTGCCGATCACCGCGCGTTCGATGGCGCCCATCAGGTTGCCTTTCGCATCCTCAAAGCCGGCACGTACCCGCTTGTAGGCCGCCGCTGCCCCGACAGGAGGCTGGACGTTGTGATAGATGCCGAGGATCTTCTTGTCGATCCCATGGCCATACTTCGGGTTCAGCATGGCACGAGCAACCAGACCGCCCATCGAATGCGTCACGATGATGACCTTCTCGCAGCGGCGCCCATTGGCCTGGTACATCGCGATCACATCATCAACGCGCCTGGCAAGCTTGCCCGCCGACACGCCGTTGCTTTGCAGCCAGTTGTATCCCATGGCATAGACCGGATACCAGCAGTTCCCGACCCGCCGGATCTCATCCTCGGTCAGCGGCTTGCCTGCACCGCCCCACTCCCCTGGGTCCACGTCCAGCACCGGTATGCTCTGCGGCATCTTCCAGGCAAGCGATACCTCGCCCGTCGGTGCCAGCAGATCGTTCATTCTCGCTTCCATCAGCTTGATGGCCGTGCCGTACGATTCGAACATGACCTCGCTCCAGCCGCGCCAGCGGGCCTTCTGTGCCGCAGTGGCCTCATGCCTGCCGCGCTTCGCCTTCCATTGCTCCGCCGCAGCGGGCAACGGGGCACTCATCAGCAAGCCGATATCGGGCAGGCCATCCGGAACATTGCGGTGCCGCTTGTCGGAATTTGCGGTCGCCTCGCCCATCAGGTCGAACCTTCCCGCGTCTTCGGTGATCTCGTAGCGATCGACCTCGGTCTCGTCGGGATCGAAGTTCAGTTGCCGGCGTTTCGGTGAGTCTCCGCGTCGGGAAAGGCTGTCGATCTTCTCGTCCGGCCGCCATGCCCGGTTGTCATTGCGCTCAAGCTCTGCCTGACGCTTCCGGCTCATGCGCAGATGGGATCCCATCACGCCGGGAATAAAGATGATCGGAATGACCCAGTCCGGCGGCACCGGCAAGCTGACGCGGCGCTTGTCGGTTGAAGGTGTCAGGGCAATGGTGGCGCCCGCGCGGCCGCCAATCTCTTCGCCGGTTTTTAGGTGGATGCGATCATTGGCCACTTGCGGCCTCCAGGATTTCGATCATGAGGTTCGATTCGCCTCGCCCATCCACGTCCAGACCACCTGCGCTTCATCTGACGGCGAAAGCCCGAAGCTGATCATCGGCGTCCCTGCCTGCCGCACCACGCCGGACTTGCCAGCCACCCACGCCCCCATGGGGTGGCCGGACGGCAACGAGGCACGCCACATGCCCGAGCGCGGTACAACCTGCCCCGAGCGCACCGTGACAGGCTTGCCAGTCTGCGTCGGCGGCGCATCGACACGGAAACGCAGCCCGTCCAGGAGCCGGTCCCATAGGGCCACGGCCTCGTCGTCGCTCAGTGACGCCTCGTCCGCCGCACCGATGCGGTTGGCTGCCACCTTTGTGTACATCTTTGCGCCGATGGACGACGGATGCAGGGTGGTGCGTTCCTTGCCGACCGCTTCCCACTCGAAATCGTGGGTACCGTCCGCTCGGCGGACCAGCGACTCCTCGCCTTGCCAGACGCCGACAATACGCTTGCCTTCGCGCAGGGTGGTTAGCTTTGGGTAGAGCTTGCCGAGGTCTGCCTTCTGTGCCGCGATGGACGCGAGCAGCCCTTCGCCGTTTGCGCCGTCCACGCTGGCCAGCTTGTTCGAGTCCACTGAAAAGCTGATGTCTGGCAGGCTGGGGAGGACGATGCCCGCCCGCAGGATTTCCTGATACTTACCGCTACTGTCGGTGATAAAGCCGTGGTCGATGCAAACTCCCGGGTCCCTTGGGATTTCGGCGTTGTCGCGGGCGCGCAGGCCGCGAACTAGTGGTGCAAGCTCTTCTCCTCCATAAGACCATTCAAATAGATGCTTCCCCGAAACCACGAAGGTTTGCGCATCCTCGTTGCCATAAGCTTTTGCATTTTTGTTCTCGAACGATCGAATTTCAAAACTATGGCTTGTTGGGCCCGGGCCGAAGTAGGTGACCACCGCAGTATCGTTCCGCGCGAGTACTGACCTACGATGGGCTTCGGCAAAATCCTTGGCTCGGCTCGCTGCGCCAACATGGGTAAGGATTTCGGCTGGGAAGTCCTGCGGTCCGAAGATCAACTCTGCCTCGACGGGCACCGCGAGGACATATCGCCCAAAGCAAACCAGTTTGGTTTGGGCAAACAGAGCTTGCAGTTGCGGTGAAAGTTCAACTTGGTTCGGCACGCCACGCTCCTTGTATGAATACGGTTGACAAGCCATCAGCAAGAGGCCTGCCAGGCACGCGATGCAGAGACGCCCGCCGTAGTTCATGGAACCCACCATGGCGCCGTATTGGCAATCTTGACGATGGAATACAGCAATGACGCCAGAACCTTGTCATCGTTGTAGCTGTTCTGATGCTCATATCCGGTTTGCCTGAACACCATAGTTCCGCGCACACGCGACGCAGATGCGTCGCTTGGAACGGTCTGATCGCCGGCATCATTTGGCGGTTCAAGTCTGAGTTGCAGAGTGTGATTATTCTCAGCCCGAACTACTATGCGACCTTCGCCATCTTCGCTGACAAGTTCCCAGGACAGTGGATCGCCAAACCTCGATAGCTCCGTAGCGTTCACCCGGTATGTGATCGCACCGAAGCATCTTTGCGACGGATCTGCACCATAGCTTGCGTAGGTGATCGGGTGGTACAAATCGTTGATGTCCTTGTGAAAATCTTGAGCATCTGCGATTCGCTGCTTTGCCTTGGCGTAGGGGTCGGACTTGTTGTATTTTTTCTCAGCCGGATTAACCCAATCAGGGTTCAGCAATCGCCACCACGACTGAGAATTTCGAGTGTAGATGTCATACAGCGGATCTCCCATGACAACAGGCGCGATGGGGTTAGCTGTTCCCAGTTTCTTGTGCAACTGCAGTTCGCTCACATATGTCTTGAGCGGCTCGTCTGAAGCAACCGGCAAAGCCATCACCTGCCGGTACTCGCTCGTCTGGACCCGAAGCCAGCCCCGCGGGTAGGAAGCGCTCGGCAGCAACTCCAATGGACCTGGCGCGTTGGCAAAGACCGCTGTGACTTCCCTACCAGTCTTGCCGATCACCGCGCGCTCGATGGCTGCCACCAGGTTGCCTTTCGCATCCTCGAAACCGGCGCGTACCCGCTTGTAGGCCGCCGCTGCCCCGACGGGGGGCTGAACGTTGTGATAGATGCCAAGGATCTTCTTGTCGATACCGTTGCCGTACTTCGGATTCAGCATGGCACGTGCAACCAGACCGCCCATCGAATGCGTCACGATGATGACCTTCTCACAGCGGCGTCCGTTTGACTGGTACATCGCGATCACTTCGTCAACGCGCCTGGCAAGCTTGCCCGCCGACACGCCGTTGCTTTGCAGCCAGTTGTATCCCATGGCATAGACCGGATACCAGCAGTTCCCGACCCGCCGGATCTCATCCTCGGTCAATGGCTGGCCTGCATCACTGCCCCATTCCCTTGGGTCCACGTCCAGCACCGGTATGCTCTGCGGCATCTTCCAGGCAAGCGATACCTCTCCCGTCGGTGCCAGCAGATCGTTCATTCTCGCTTCCATCAGCTTGATGGCCGTGCCGTACGATTCGAACATGACCTCGCTCCAGCCGCGCCAGCGGGCCTTCTGTGCCGCAGTGGCCTCATGCCTGCCGCGCTTCGCTTTCCATTGCTCCGCTGCAGCGGGCAACGGGGCGCTCATCAGCAAGCCGATATCGGGCAGGCCATCCGGAACATTGCGGTGCCGTTTGTCGGAATTTGCGGTCGCCTCGCCCATCAGGTCGAACCTTCCCGCGTCTTCGGTGATCTCGTAGCGATCGACCTCGGTCTCGTCGGGATCGAAGTTCAGTTGCCGGCGTTTCGGTGAGTCTCCGCGTCGGGAAAGGCTGTCGATCTTCTCGTCCGGCCGCCACGCCCGGTTGTCATTGCGCTCAAGCTCTGCCTGACGCTTCCGGCTCATGCGGAGATGGGATCCCATCACGCCAGGAATAAAGATGATCGGAATGACCCAGTCCGGCGGCACCGGCAAGCTGACGCGGCGCTTGTCGGTTGACGGTGTCAGGGCAATGGTGGCGCCGGCGCGGCCGCCAATCTCTTCGCCGGTTTTAAGGTGGATGCGATCATTGGCCACTTGCGGCCTCCAGGATTTCGATCATGATGCTTTCCGCGCCCTGGCTTTGCTGGAGGCTGGTCAGTCCATCCGGAGCGGTGACGCCCTCGATCACGCTGCCATCCGATTGCGTCAGGCGGAATTTTCGGTTACCGGCTGGCGAGCCGTCGGGCAGGTGCAAGTACACCTCCTGGTCGAAATCGCTGTGCGGCAACGCCAGCGCACTTGGGCTCATGCCATCGGGGCCATCGAGGCTGAATCCAGCGGCGTGAATCTGCCTTGTCCCGCGCATGCCTTCCACAATCTGCGAAGGCGTCCAGCGCTGGTAGGTCTGCCCGACCTTGAACACGATGCCCTGGTCGGCTTCAAGGACGATATTGCCGAGCGCCCGAAAATGGATGTTGCGGCGGGCGGTTCCCTTGATGTCGCCGCCCTGCGCTTCCAGTGCAATGTGATCGGTCGCGGCCACCAGCCGAATCCCCAGGCTGTGTGCGAACAGCGCAATGCGCCGCGCCGCGCTGGCGAAGAAGCCGCCGCTGCTGGCGAACGACGCATGCTTGCCGGTCGTGACGGCCAGATGCTCGCCGCTATGCAAGTGGGTGGACCCTGCAGCCGTAGCAGCCAGTCCGGCAGCGGAAGCCATCACCAGATGGGGCGCCGTCAGTTCGCCGTTGACCTCGCCTGAGCCACGGATCTCTTCGTTTTGAGCCTTGAGGATCGTGGCGACATCCTGCTGCTCGCTGTCCTGCGCCTGGTGATGCCGGGCAAGTTGTGCGGTGGTGTGATGGGCGTGCTGCGCGTGGTCCAGGCGGTGCAGCGTTTCGCCCATGTCCTTGTGATGCGCCCTGGCATCGGGCCTGGCCTCGGTACTGACCAGCAGGCCGTCGGCGCCGCGTATGGCGCCGTGCCCATCGGTACGCAGCTCGAAGCCCTCGCCCCGATGATCCTGCCGCCCGCGATTGTCCTCGATGCGGGTGAGGTAGCCCAGGCTGAGCTGGGAACGCTGATGGTCGGAGGAGAGTTGGGACTGAATCTCGCCTTTGGTATCGTCGAACACCAGATGGCCGCTGCCCGAACCGTCCTGTTCCCGGCTACGAATGCCAGTCAATACATGCTGGTCCGGCAACTGCCACGGCGGCATGTTCAGACTGTTCGGCACCGCCCCCATGACAACGGGCTTATCCGGATTG
The DNA here is from genome assembly GCF_016894385.1 of Cupriavidus oxalaticus. Classification (NCBI taxonomy): domain Bacteria; kingdom Pseudomonadati; phylum Pseudomonadota; class Betaproteobacteria; order Burkholderiales; family Burkholderiaceae; genus Cupriavidus; species Cupriavidus oxalaticus. The sequence goes on along the minus strand of NZ_CP069812.1, from coordinate 1,531,284 downwards.
CCGCCGTCCAGAAACATCACCAGCACTTCGCTGCCAATGCGGGGGATGCTGACCTGGCCATGCTGCGAGCCCGCCCACGGCGTTGCCACCCGGACCCAGCATGACATCTGATTGAACCGATCCCATGGAAACTGCACGCGTACACGCCCGAAGCGGTCGGGCCATACGGCATGGCCCTCGGGCCCCACCACTGTCGCGCTTTGCGGACCAGTCACCACCGGCCACGGCACGCTCAGGGCGGGACGGAATACCTCGTGTGTCGGATGGCATTCGAATGCCACCCTGCAATGCCACCGCTGGCCTTCGCCGGAGGCTTCCGCCACATCTTCCACCCTGAGGTGCGTGTCAAGTACCACATACTCCCGGTTGGCGGCCAGCTGTGGGTGCCCCCTGACGTGCAGGGTGTGCCCTGGCACGACAGCACGCAGGTTGCCCTCGCCGAAGCAGCGAAGCCCCCGCGAACGAATCTCTTCCATGCGGATGCGGGCGATCATCTCGCCTTCATCCCATGGGCGGTTGTCCGTCGCTGGCTGCGCGTGCTCGCCGGGAAAGTCGTAGACCTCCTGATGCAGGGCGCCGGCGTTCTGGCCTGTTTCGCGCGCATCGGCGCTGCTGGCGGTCAGGTTGCCGCGCGGCTGGGTAAAGCTGTAGGCATTGGTCGTGTACTTGCCGGCGACCACGGCATCCACTACCGAGAAGTCGTCCAGGTGTTCCTCGTCGATCCTGACGCCGGGCGGATAGACTTCAAGCGTTTGATGGGCTTCGCTCGGCATCCTGAGATAGCCGCCGACATGGTCGACCAGGATAAGGCGGTGTCTCCCCTCCGAATGCTCGAAAAACCATGAGATGCCCCAGTGCTGCATGAGACGGGCGATGAAAATGTAGTCGCTCTCATCGCATTGGGTCCGATAGATCCGCGTGGGGTACTTCGCCACATCCAGCCTGCGCTCAACGGGGAAGGAATATGCGGACAGCACCTCCTCGATGATCTCGATGTCGGTGCGGTTCTCGAAGACCCGGCTGTTCTTGTTCAGCGCGGCAAGCCACAGCCAGGGACGCAGCGTCAGGCCATAGACGAAGTGCCGCCCTTCAGCACGCAGGTAGCGGGCACGATCGACGATGCCGCTGATCTCGCGGGTGCCCGCGCCGATGCGGCCTGCCGGCCCGGTGCCCATGCCATCGAGCTGGATATGTACGGTCAACTCCCGGCCATTCATTGCGCGCAGGTCGAGATTGCCTTCGTGGCCGTGGAAGTTGAAACCCTTGTCGGAAGTGTTGAGTTCGATCTCGTACTCGAACAAGCCGCAGAGCCCTTCCGTGCCCTGCAGGCGCACGAAGGTGAACGGTGACTGCCCGCGGCCATGCGGCAATGCCGGGCCGGAGACAGTGACGGTGCGGGCGTAGACAGGCAGATGGTCGCGGACATTCATGCGGGCACTCCTGGAATGAAGACAACCACAGGGTGCCCGGATGCGCATCAAGCACGTTCTGCGGAGGGAATCGATGCTATCCGCAAAACATGCCTGAAGAGGCTCGACTATCGCGACATTTGATCGTACCGAAGCAAGTTCAGAATCTTCCCAGCTGACACGCAGACAGAGCGCAAATTGAATTCGCACTGCGGACGCTGATATTTCGCCGCGGCCGCGGGAAATGTAAGACTGCCCTAAGGCAACCCATCCGCCGGCAACACGCTCAACCCCGACGCGCTGGTCGACATGGTCCTGCGCTGGCTCCGGAGCACGCCGTTCTCGTCGAACTCAAACAGCACCGTCGACGACTTGATGGAGCCACCGGCGAACAGCGGGCCGATGAAGGGGATAAAACTCTCGGGATGCGGCCGGGAACTCGCAAAGGAATAGACCAGGATGGTCGAGCCGTTGCTGAGCGTCGTCTGCGAGGTCGGCTTGCCCAGTTGCGTGGTCACGTCGTCGAGCGTGGAGAAGTCGAGCAGGAAGTTTTCCAGGTGTTCCTGCCGGACGTCGACGCCCGTCGAAACGCAGGCAGCCAGCATCGCGCTGGCCGCGATCAGGGCGTGAACACGCTTCATGTCGTCACCGCCGTACCGTTGTGCGTGGCGGGGAGCGTGTGCAGGGCGGTGGTGCCGGCGTAGCCCCGCATTGCGTCCGGCATGCCCATTCTCAAAGCATAGACGCTCCCGCCGGCGTTGGTTTGCGTCTTCCGCAAGCCCAAGCCTGACCGGTTTGTCCCGGCGCTGCAGGTGCCTCCGGCGCCATCCCGAATCTGCTTCCTGTCGTACACTAGGCATCTGGCGCCACCCTGAACTTTCGATGTTCGTAGTGCCCGCCTTGACTCTGCTCAAGCCTTTATCCACCGAGCGCTAGCAAACTGTCGTCCATGACTTTTCCTACCTCGCCATCCGGCACGCCCCGTGCCGGCAATGCTGGTCAATCCAGCGCCTCGCCCGAATCCCGTCGTCCGCTGCCCTTGCCGCGCGGCCGTCTTGCGTGGATCACCGGCATCGTCAGCTGGACCGTGCTGGTTGCCAGCACCCTGTTCTGGTGCATGTTGCTGTTCCCGCTGGCACTGCTGAAGCTGGTGCTGCCGTTCGCCGCGGTCCGCCGGCGCATCGATCCGGTGCTCAACGGCATTGCCACGGGGTGGATCTCCTGGAATACCGGCTGGTTCGCGCGCATCCAGCAGGCGCCGTGGGATGTCCAGGGCAATACCGGGCTGCGCTACGCGGACTGGTACCTCGTCAACTGCAACCACCAGTCGTGGGCCGATATCTTTGTGCTGCAGCACGCGCTGAACCGCCGCATCCCGTTGCTGAAGTTTTTCCTGAAGCAGCAGCTGATCTATGTGCCGGTGATCGGGCTGGCGTGGTGGGCGCTGGACTTTCCGTTCATGAAGCGCCATGGCAAGACGGAACTGCGCCGCAACCCGGCGCTGCGGCGCCAGGACCAGGAAACGGCGCGGCGCGCGTGCGAGAAATTCTCGCTGGTGCCGACCAGCGTGATGGTGTTTGCCGAGGGCACGCGCTTCAGCGAGGCCAAGCGCGCCGCGCAGGCGTCGCCGTACCGTCACCTGCTCAAGCCCAAGGCGGGCGGGCTGGCGGTGGCGCTGAATGCGATGGGAACGCGCTTCCGCTCGATGATCGACGTGACCATTGCCTACCCCGACGGTGTGCCGAGCTTCTGGGACCTGGCTTGCGGCCGCGCCGGCATGGTGGTGGTGCGCATGCACCAGCTCCCGGTGCCGCCGGCGTTCTGCGAGGCCGACTACGCCACCAACAAGGCGTTCCGCACCGAATTCCACCACTGGCTGGCGCATCAGTGGCAGTCCAAGGACGAGGAGATCGAGGCCTTGACGACCCGGCGCGCCGACTGACCGCGCGCGCATCAGGCGGGCGCCGCCATCAGCCCCCCCGCCTCTCTCTTACCCCGGCAGCCGCTCCACCGCCCGCTTGCCCTGGCTGATCGCCGCCGTCACCGACGGGCTGCCGGCATTGTCGCTGTTGGCAATGCTGATGTTGCCGACCCCGGCCAGATTCGGCCAGGCCGCGTCGGCCGCCACGTTCTCGCCGGCCATGCTGTCCGGCATATAGCTGTAGCCGTGCGCCCAGCGGTTCACCGTGATGCCGCGGATCACTTTGCCGGCGCTGAAGCCCGCCTGCCCCAGCATCCGGTCCAGCTGCGCGCGGATGTCGCGCTCGAGCGCGTCGAACGGCGTCCCGAGCAGGAAGGCCCGGCCGGCGCGGAAGCGGTCGCGCGCGCGCATGCCGCTGTCGGGCACGGTTGGCACATAAAGCATGTGCAGCACCGCGGGATCTGACGGGCGAGGTCCCGCGGGCGGCTCCAGCCACAGGTCGGTGTACGTCATGGCGGGCGCGTGAATGCGCCGCGCGCGCAGCGCGGCGAAGGCCTGCCAGTTGTCGAGCGCGACCTTGGTGTAGACCAGCGGGGCCTTGGCCTCGTCGCGCAGCACCGCCTTCTGTGCAGCCGGCAGCGACGGCAGCAGGTACGGGATCATCATGTTGTAGCCGGCCAGCACCACGTGGCGCGCTTCGACACGGTGCAGGTTGCCGCGCCAGCCGTAGGTCACGCGGGTGATGTTGCCATCGGGCTCGACCGCGATCGCGGTGCTGTTCAGCCGCAGCCGCACCGGCGCGCCGTCGCGGTCCAGCCGGCTGTAGTCGAAGGCGGCAGTGGCCACGTCGGCCGGCGCGGCAATCGACGCCACGCCCGGAATCAGGCTATGCACCAGCAGCCGTGCCAGCGAGGCATTGCCATCGGGGAACCACAGGCGCGAGGCCGGAGACTTGCCCAGCCGGGGGTTCGGCGCCGGCGCGGGCATGTTGGCGCCGGCGGGCAGCCCGATGGCGATGGCATCGGCAACCGAGATGCCGTCGGCATCGAGCGCATAGGCATCGTTGCTGCGGCTGCGCAGGAAGCGCAGCGCCGGCAGGCCGAGGCCGGCCTTGTCGCGCAGGAAGGCGGCGTAGCGCATGGTGCGCAGCGCAGCGGCGCGTGCGGCGCTGTCGAGGCCGGGCAGGTAGTCGGTGGTGCCGGCCGCCAGGCGGGCCAGCGCGGCGCGGTCCGCCGCGGGCAGCGGCGCCTGCGCGAGGAAGCGCTGCAGGGCAGCGGCTTCTGGCCCCTGCGGGCGCAGGCCATTGCGCACATCGGCCAGCTCGCCGAACGGATCGCCGCCGAGCCACTGGTCGCGGCCAAAATGCTCGGCATCGAAGAACACGGCGCGGCCCATGCCCAGCGCGGCATATGGGTCTGGCGGCGGTGCGGCCGGCGGGTGCGCGGGATCGAGGCCGATGCCGGCCAGCAGCTCGCGCATGGCGGTGTCGCTGGCCGCGCCGGGCGGCATCTCGGCGCTGCCGCCATAGGTGACCAGCCGCTGGCCGCGGACGGTGAATTCGTTGCGCTTGGCATGGCCGCCGAAGTCGTCGTGATTGTCGAGGATCAGGATGCGCCGGGCGGCGCCGAAACGGCGCCGGTAGAACCATGCCGCCGCCAGCCCGCTCAGCCCGCCGCCGACCACGACCAGGTCGAAGGCCTCGCGCGCCAGCACCACGGGATATTTGGCACCCTCGCGCGCCAGGCCGTGGGCCAGCGTATACGTGCCGGCATGGTTGCCGCGCAGCCCGGTCAGGGCCGGCGGATAGCCGGCGCTTGCCGCCCCGCCCTGCTGCGCGTGCAGCCATTGCGCCGGTGCCAGCCCGGCGGCAATGGTCAGCGCGGTGCCGTTGAGGAAGTCTCTGCGCGTGATCGTCATCGGATGCTCATCGAAAAGCGGTGCGGGCCGGAGCGTTTCGCCTCAGCGCTGTGCCGCCAGCGCCCGGCGCCGCGCGGCCACGTCGGCTTCTGTCACGGGGCCGGCACGGTTGCCCCAGCCGCGCCGGATGAAAGTCAGCACGCTGGCCAGCTCCTGGTCGTCCAGCGTCCAGCCATAGCCGGGCATGTGGTAGTCGGTGGCGGCGGTGCCGACGCGCGCGGTCACGGCGCCATCGAGCAGCAGGTTGACCAGCGACGCCGGATCGGGATCGGCCACGGTCGGGTTGCCTGCCAGCGGCGGGAACACGCGCGCAAAGCCCTTGCCGTCTGCGCCATGGCACGGCATGCAGAACACCGCGTACTGGCGTGCGCCCGGCAGGTCGAAGCGGCCCTGGTGCAGTTGCTGCGCGGTGGCCGGATCGGGGCGGAACGGCTTGTCCTCGCCGCGCGCGCCGGGCAGCGACTTGAGGTAGGCGGCCACGGCATCGAGGTCGCCTGCACTCATGTATTGCGTGGCGGTGGAGATGACGGTGGACATTGGCCCGAACGAGGTCGCATGCCCGTTGCGCCCGGTGCGCAGGAACTCGGCAATGTCCGCGCGCGACCATGCGCCGAGGCCGGTGAGCTGGTCGCCGGTCAGGTTGGTCGCGGACCAGCCTTCGACGCTGGCGCCTGACAGGAAGTGGCGGCTGCGCTCGTCCAGGCCTTTTTCTGCGAACAACCGGCCGCGAGGCGTGTGACAGGCACCGCAGTGCGCCACTGCCTGCACCAGGTAGGCGCCGCGGTTCCACGCGTCGCCGCGCGCGGGCTCGGTGCGAACCGGGCCGTCGTCGAGGAACAGCAGGTTCCACACCGACAGCAGCGAGCGCATGCCATACGGAAAGCGCAGCTGCGGCGCCGGGTTGCGCTGCGTCACCGGCGCGACTTCCGCGCGCAGGTAGGCATACAGCGCGGCCACGTCGTCGGCACGCATGCGGGCGTAGGACGGGTACGGCATGGCCGGATACAGGCGCTTGCCGTCGCGCGCCACGCCCTGGCGCAGGGCGCGATCGAACTCGGCCAGCGTATAGGCGCCGATGCCGGTGGCGGCGTCGGGGGTGATATTGGTCGAATGGAGCGTGCCGACGGCGGTGCGGATCGGCAACCCGCCGGCAAATGGCTTGCCGCCTTCGCGGGTATGGCATGCGGCGCAGTTGGCGATGCGCGCGAGATAGCGGCCGCGTTCGACCTGCTGCGCCTCGGTGGCGCCCGCGGCCAGCGCCGGACGAGCAGCCGCGCAGGCAACCAGCAGCGCCAGGGAAAGCCAAAGCCAGGGCAGCCAGGACAGCCAGGACAGCCATTGCGCCGGCAGCAAAGCGGCGGCGCAATGCCGCCCGGTCGGGCGAGACATGGGGTCGATCAGATTGTTGTTGTGATGGGAATGTAACGCGACGCCGCGCTCAGGCTATTGTCATGGCCGGCACGGCGCCTGCCGCTGCCGACGCGTTCGACACGGCCCAGTTGGCGGCCAGCACCAGGCAGGCTACCAGCCCGGCAGCCACGGCCACGCCGGTCAGGATCAGCGGCACGGGACGCAGGTTTTCCAGGTCGCGCTGGTGCTCCTGGCCCTTGCGCAGGCCAAAGAAGCCCCACAGCACGGTCCGCAACAGCCTCAACGGGTTCATTGTCTCTCCTTGCGCGATAGCCTATGGCAACGACAAGCGATTATGGCCGCCGGCCGCCAGGCATAACAGCATCAGATACCCGGAAAATTTACGTATCAGTTGCGGGCCGGAGCGATAATGCCACCACGCCACCCGGCCCCTGACAGCGCCCCCATGAAACGGTACGAAGCCCTCGCCGAAACCCTGGCCGCCGATATCCGCAACGGCAGCCTGCCGCCCGGCACCCGCCTGCCATCGATCCGCAAGACCGTGGCGCAATACGGCGTCAGCCCGTCCACCGCGTTCCAGGCCTACTACCGGCTGGAAGAGCGCGGCCTGGTGCGCGCGCGCGAGCGATCCGGCTACTACGTGGCGGGCCCGGCGCGGCGCGACCTGCCGCAGCCGCAGGCCCGGCCGTCGCGGCAGGCGTCGACCGAGGTCGACATCTCCAAGCTGGTGTTCGCGGTGCTGGAAGGCGCGCGCGACCGCAAGCTGGTGCAGTTCGGCTCGGCCTTCCCCTCACCCGAGCTGTTCCCGTGGGAGCGGCTGGGCAAGTCGCTGGCGCGGGCCGGGCGCGCGCTGGACCCGTGGCATTCGGTCAACGACCTGCCGCCCGGCAACGCGGCGCTGCGGCGGCAGATCGCGCTGCGCTACCTCGGCGCGGGCGCACCCCAACCGGCCGAAGACCTGGTCGTCACCAACGGCGCGCTGGAGGCGCTGAACCTGTGCCTGATGGCCGTGACCCGGCCGGGCGACGTGGTCGCGATCGAGTCGCCGGGCTTCTATGCCGCGCTGCAGGCGCTGGAGCGGCTGCGCCTCAAGGCGCTGGAGATCCCGGTCGATCCGGCCGAGGGCATCGACCTGGGCGCGCTCGACCACGCGCTGTCGCGCCACCCGGTCAAGGCCTGCTGGTTCATGACGCAATTCCAGAATCCGCTCGGCGCGAGCCTGCCGGAAGACAAGAAGAAGGCGCTGGTGGCCCTGCTCGCACGCCACCAGGTGCCGCTGATCGAAGACGATGTCTATGGCGAGCTCTATTTCGGCAACCGCTGCCCGCTGCCGGCCAAGGCCTTCGATACGCAGGGGCTGGTGATGCATTGCAGTTCGTTCTCGAAGACCCTGTCGCCGGGGTTCCGCATCGGCTGGGTGGCGCCGGGACGCTTCGGCGAGGCGATCCAGCGGCTCAAGCTGATGACCACGCTGTCGGCCGGCGTGCCCACCCAGGTGGCGCTGGCCGAGTATCTGCAGCACGGCGGCTACGACAAGCACCTGCGCCGCCTGCGCCATGTGCTGGAGATGCAGCAGGGCCAGATGCTCGACGCCATCGGCCGGCATTTCCCGGAGGGCGTGCGCGTGTCGCGGCCGGATGGCGGGTACTTCCTGTGGGTCGAGTTCGTGCCGGGCTTCGATGCGCTGGCGCTGCACCATGCCGCGCTGGAGGCCGGCATCGGGCTGGCGCCGGGGCCGATCTTCTCGGCACGGCAGGGCTACCGTAATTGCATCCGGCTCAACTACGGGCATTTGTGGAACGACGAGGCGGAGGCGGCGGTCGCCACGCTCGGCCGGCTGATCGCGCAACAGACAACCTAAGAAATCTCAGCGCGCGTCGCGGTGCCGGCGCAGCGCCCATTCCAGCGTCTCGAACGCGGCCTGCACGGCGAGCGCCAGCACCGCGGCCGGGATCGCGCCGGCCAGCAGCAGCGTGGTGTCGTTGAGCGCCAGCCCGGTGGCGATGCGCTCGCCAAAGCCGCCGGCGCCGACGAAGGCCGCGATCGTGGCCGTGCCCACGCTGATGATGGCGGCGGTCTTGACGCCGGCCAGCAGCACCGGCAACGCCAGCGGCAGTTCCACGTAGCGCAGGACCTGGCCGCCGCGCAGCCCGAGCGCGCGGGCCGCGTCGCGCATGCCCGGCGGCACCTGTTCCAGGCCGGTGGCGGTGTTGCGCACGATCGGCAGCAACGCATAGAGGAACAGCGCCACCAGCGCCGGCCACACGCCGATGCGGCCCAGCAGCGGGATCAGCATCGCCAGCAAGGCCAGCGACGGCACGGTCTGCAGCACGCTGACGGCGCCCAGCACCACCTGGCCGGTGCGTCGGCGGCGCGCGGCCAGGATGCCCAGCGGCACGCCGGCCAGCGTGGCAGCGCCGACCGCACCGGCCACCAGCCCGACATGGCGCCGCGCCAGCCGGTCGGTGTCGGGGCCAAGCAGCGCCCCGAGCAGGCGGCGATCGCCGGGACCCGCCGCAGCGGCCGCGGACGCCGGCGCTGCGGCCGCTGCGGTGCCGGGGCTCGGACCATGCGCCAGGAACTCGCGCGCGACGACATCGAACGGCTTGCGGTCGATCTCCGCCGCGGCGTTCATCGCCACCATGTCGGCCGCGCTGATGCGGCCCGACAAGCGCTGCAGCGCCTGCCACGCCTGCGGGAAGCGCTGCGGCACGTCCAGCCGGTACACCACCACGGCGTCATAGCGCGGGAAATAGCGGCGGTCGTCTTCGAGCACGCGCAGCCGGTACTTGAGGATCTTGGCGTCGGTCGAATAGATGTCGATGGCATCCACCTGCCCCGCTGCCAGCGCCTCATAGGCAATGCCGTGGTCCAGCCCGACCGGCTGCTGCGGCAGGCGATAGCGGCTGGCGAGGCCGGACCAGCCGTCCGCCCGACCGAGGAATTCATGCGACAGGCCCAGCCGCAGCCGCGGCTGCGCGGACAGGTCGCTGAGCCGGCGCAGGTTGGGCGGGCGGGTGTCGGAGACGGCCAGTGCGTAGGTGTTTTCAAAGCCGAGCGGGATCGCCGCCCCCAGTCCCAGCGGGGCCAGCGCCCGCTGGATGGCGTCCAGGCCGGCGCCGGGCGGCAGCTTAAGGATTTCCGCGGCGAGCGTGCCGGTGTAGTCGGGATAGAGATCGATGCTGCCGGCCTTGAGCGCCTCGAACACGATCGCGGTGTTGCCCAGCCCTTGCTGGTGCTGCGCGGTGCCACGCGGGCCGGCGGCCTGCGTCAGCAGTTCGCCAAGGATGTAGGACTCGGTAAAGCGCTTGGAGCCGACGCGCAAGGGGTCGGCGGCCTGCACGGGCTCCGCTCCGACGAGTGCTGTCGCGAGCACCCAAAGCGCCACACGCCACAGCGTGGGTTTTTCAGGGATCTGCCGATTGCCACCGAGCCAGGCCAACACATCCGTCCTTTTTGGTGAGCCGGTGTGCGCCCGGCATCTCTACATCATAGCTGGGGCATAGCCTTATCCCGAAATAGTATTTGCCAAATGCATGATGAAAGCCTCAGAATCCAAATTACACATACATCGTCAACGCCAATGGAAATCCGGCAACTGGAAGCCTTCGCCGCCGTCGTGACCACCGGCAGCGTCACCGCCGCGGGCCGCCTGCTTGGCCGCTCGCAGCCGGCCATCACGCGCCTGATCCAGGAACTGGAGGCCGAACTCGGCTTTGCCCTGTTCACCCGCAGCGGCCCGCGCGTCAGTCCGACGGAACAGGGCTTCCTGCTCTACGACGAGGTCGAGCAGACGCTGGCCGGCATGCAGCAGATCCGCAACCGGGCCGCGGCGCTGGCACGCGGCGACGGCCGGCCATTGCGCATCGCGGCCACGCCGGCGCTGGCCGCCGGCCTGCTGCCGTCCGCGCTGGCGCTGGCATTCGAACGCGGCCTGTGCGCGCCGGAACGCGTGGCCGTGCAAGGCGTTTCGCCGGAGCAGGTGGTGCATGCGGTGCTGACCGGCGCCGCCGACATTGGCCTGAACAGCCTGCCGCTGGAACACCGCGGCGTGACCGTGCACTGGATCGGCCAGTCGGCATGCGTGGCGACGCTGCGCGGCGACGATCCGCTCGCGGCGCAAGCGTCGATCTCGCTGCAGGATTGCCGCGCGCGCCGCATCGTCACCATGCAGAACCCCTACCGGCTGCGCCGCCGCGTGGACCGGGCGCTGGCCAGCGCGGGCGTGCCGGCCGCCGGCGTGATCGACACCAATACCTCGATCAACGCACTGACGCTGGTGCGCGCGGGCCTCGGCATCGCGCTGCTGGAGCCCGTGACCGCGCGCGGGCTGCCGCTGGCCGACATCGCGGTACGCCCGATCGACGCGGATATCCCGTTCTACTTCGGCGTCATCACGCCGCAGGCGCGCCCGGCCAGCACCGCGGTGCTGGCGCTGGTGCAGGCGGTGGCCGATGCCGCCGCGGCGCTGCTGCCGGACCTGCTGATGCGCGACCCGGCCGAGCACGGCGCGCTGCTGCAATCGCTGTACGGCGACACCGGCGCTGCCACCGACATGTTTTCACCGGACACCGACCTTCCCAGCCATGACTGACCCCACCACACCCACCCCCGCCGGCCTGCCCGCACTGGAGGCACGCCTGCGCCAGGATCTGTCCTGGCTGGAACTGCCCGCCAGGCCGTGGACCATGCCGCGTACCCACGACGGCCATGACGTGCTCGATGTCGCCGTGATCGGCGGCGGCATGGCCGGCCTCGCGGCCAGCGCCACGCTGGCGCACCTCGGCATCCGCGTGCGCGCCTTTGACCGCGCGCCGGCAGGTTTCGAAGGCCCATGGGCCACCACGGCGCGCATGGAAACGCTGCGTTCGCCCAAGCAGCTGACCGGCCCCGCGCTGGGCCTGCCGGCGCTGACCTTCCGCGCGTGGTTCGAGGCGCAGTTCGGTGAGGCCGCCTGGCAGGCGCTGGACAAGATCCCGCGCCTGCAGTGGATGGACTACCTGCGCTGGTACCGACAGGTGCTGGACCTCGATATCCGCAACGAGCACCGCGTCGAACGGATCGTGCCGCGCGCCGATGGCCTGGTGTCGCTGTCGATGCAGTCCCCCGACGGCCCGCTGACCGTCCTCGCGCGCCGCGTGGTGCTGGCGACCGGCCGCGACGGCCTCGGCGGCGCCTACGTGCCGCCGCTGGCGGAAGCCCTGCCGTGCCACCTGTGGGCGCATTCGTCCGACGAGATGGATTACGCCACGCTGCGCGGCAAGCGCGTGGGCGTGGTCGGCGCCGGTGCGTCGGCAATGGACAGCGCCGCCACCGCGCTCGAAGCCGGCGCGGCCAGCGTCGAGCTGCTGGTGCGGCGCCAGGACATCCCGCGCGTCAACAAGAGCAAGGGCGCCGGCAATCCTGGGCTGACGCACGGCCACTATGGCCTGCCGGATGCCTGGAAATGGCGGCTGCGAAATTACATCAACACCGAGCAGGTGCCACCGCCGCGCGGCAGCACGCTGCGGGTGTCGCGCCACGCCAATGCGCATTTCAATCTGGGCGCGGCGCTGGAGTCGGTCGAAGTGCGTGGCGACGTGCTGCACATCGGCACGCCGCGGGGCACTTTCGAGCTGGATTTCCTGATCTTCTCGACCGGGTTCCGCATCGACCTGGAAACCCGCGCGGAATTTGCCGCCTTTGCCCCGCAGATCCGCTACTGGCGCGACCGCTACGTGCCGCCGGCAGGGCAGGAAGACCGTGAACTGTCCGATTCGCCGGATCTGGGCGAATCGTTTGAATTCCAGGAAAAGACCCCGGGCGTGTGCCCCGGGCTGTCGCGCATCCACTGCTTCTGCTACCCGGCGGCGCTGTCCCACGGCACCATTTCCGGCGATATCCCGGCGATCAGCGATGGCGCGCGCCGGCTTGGCCAGGGCATCGCCGCACTGCTGTACCAGGAAGACGTCGAGCTGCACTACGCCGCGCTGCAGGCCTTTGCCGAACCGGAAGTCTTCGGCGACGAGTGGACCCCGGCGTTGCCGCCGGCGCAGCGCACGGCGCTGGCCTGACCGTAAAACCCTTGAACCGATACCCGAACCAAGAGAGTCCGATGACACAGACCTCCGCCCCCGCGGTCGACCTGATCGACCAGCTTACCGGCCTGGCGCCCGGCAGCGCCACCCATGCGCTGCGCCACCAGCGCAACAAGGTCGTGGCCGCCACCCAGGGCAGCCATGATGCCCTGTTCGACCCGGCCCTGCCCGGCCTGTCGCTCGAGGAACGCCTGCTGGTCGCGCTGTACGCGGCGCGCCTGACGCCGTCCGCGGCGCTGGCGGCGCACTACCGCGCGCGGCTGGAGCAACTCGGCGCCGATGCCGCGCACGTGCGCGCCGCCGCCGCAGGGCAGCCGCAGGACATCGCCGAGCCGCGCCTGCGCGCGATGCTCGCCTTCACCCGCACACTGATCGAAAAGCCCGTCGAAGGCGACAAGGCCGCGCTGCAGGCGCTGCCCGCCGCGGGCCTGAGCACGCCCGCCGTGGTCACGCTGGCACAGCTGATTGCCTTCCTGTCGTACCAGGTCCGCCTCGTCGCCGGCCTGGATGCCTTGAAGGCCTTGAACGACACCGCAGGAGCCCAGGCATGAGCGAGATCATCAAATCCCACGGCTTTACCAATGAAGTGCTCGACTGGAAGGCCTGGCTCGATATCGTCGAACTGGACCAGGCCACGCCCGAGCAGATCGCCGTGCTCGAGGAAAGCCATCCGCAGGCCAAGGTGCAGGACTACTACCGCTTCCTGGTGCACCAGCCCGAGATCCTGCGCCAGCGTTCCACGGCCTTCAACGCCATCATGTACGCGCCCGGCGGCATGCCGCGCGCCGAGCGCGAACTGGCGACCACGGTGGTGTCGCGCATCAATGGCTGCGTGTACTGCGCATCGGTGCATGCGCAGCGCTTCGAGCAGCTGGCCAAGCGCAATGACGTGATCAGGGAAGTGTTCGAGGATCCGCGCACGGCGGGCACTACCGAGCGGGAAAAGGCGATCGCGCAGTTTTCGATCGCGCTGACGGAGCGGCCGGCGGAGGTGACCGCGGCACAGCTCAAGCCGCTGCGCGATGCGGGGGTGACGGATGCGGAGATCCTCGACCTGATCCACTCGGTTGCGATTTTCGCGTGGGCGAACCGGTTGATGCTGAATCTGGGGGAGCCGGTGTTTCCGGATCAGGCTGAGGGCTGAAGGCTGAGTGTTTGCTCCCCTCTCCCGCTTGCGGGAGAGGGGCCGGGGGTGAGGGCCGGCGGCGGCAGTGCTGATGCGGTTCACTCCGTGGAGACTCCCGCCCTCTCCCCCACCCCTCTCCCGCGCGCGCGGGAGAGGGGAGCGTACACCGGGCTCGATGGCCTGCAACTTGCGCTGTCGCAGGACACAGCCTAGCTGTCACCGCCCCCGTAATGCACCGCCAACCAAACCGTCGGCTGCGCTTCGTCAGTCCATGCCACGCGATGCCGGCAATGCGCCGGCAAGTGCAGCCAGTCGCCAGGCCGAATCACATGCTGGCCTGCCTCACCCTCAATCTCCAGCGCGGCACTGCCGCTGACGACCAGCACCCACTCGCCGTCCGCGCTGTCATACCAGAACCCCTCCGGACTGGCCTGCCCGTTGGAGACGATCCGCTCGATCTTCAGGCCAGGCCGCGCCAGCAGCGGCTGGAACACTTCTTCCGCCAGGTTCACCGGCACATCGGCCAGCAAGCTTCCATGCTCGAGCGCCATCACTGCCTCCGGAAGGTCACGTCGCCTCAGTCCGCCGGCCCCGGCGCCAGCACGTCGCGGGCGCCGTTGCGCCCCATCGGCGACACCAGCCCGGCGACTTCCATCTGCTCGATCAGGCGCGCCGCGCGGTTGTAGCCGATGCGCAGCTGGCGCTGCACTGCCGAGATCGAGGCGCGCCGGCTGGTCAGCACGAAGGACGCGGCTTCGTCATACAGCGGATCGGCTTCGCCATCGCCGCCGCCTTCGCCAAACAGGTCGGCGCCGCCGGCCTCGGCCGGGTCGCCGGCCAGGATGGCTTCATCGTAGTCCGGCTCGCCGAATTGCTTCCAGTGCTCCACCACGCGGTGCACTTCCTCGTCGGCGACGAAGGCGCCATGCACGCGCTGCGGGTAGCCGGTGCCCGGCGGCAGGAACAGCATGTCGCCCTGGCCGAGCAGGCTCTCGGCGCCCATCTGGTCGAGGATGGTGCGCGAGTCAATCTTGGACGAGACCTGGAACGCCACCCGCGTCGGGATATTGGCCTTGATCAGCCCGGTGATCACGTCGACCGACGGGCGCTGCGTCGCCAGGATCAGGTGAATGCCGGCGGCGCGGGCCTTCTGGGCCAGGCGCGCGATCAGTTCTTCGATCTTCTTGCCGGCGACCATCATCAGGTCGGCCAGTTCGTCGATCACCACCACGATCATCGGCAGCCGCGACAGCGGTTCGGGCGCGTCCGGCGTCAGCGAGAACGGGTTGGGCACCTTGCGTTCGGCAGCTTCGGCGGCACGGATTTTCTGGTTGTATCCGGCCAGGTTGCGCACGCCCAGCGCCGACATCAGCTTGTAGCGCTTTTCCATCTCGCCGACGCACCAGTTGAGCGCGTGCGCGGCCTGCTTCATGTCGGTGACCACCGGCGACAGCAGGTGCGGGATGCCCTCGTAGACCGAGAGCTCGAGCATCTTGGGGTCGATCATGATCAGGCGCACATCTTCCGGCGTGGCCTTGTACAGCATCGACAGAATCATGGCGTTGACCGCGACCGACTTGCCCGAGCCGGTGGTGCCGGCCACCAGCAGGTGCGGCGCGCGCGCCAGGTCGGTGACCACCGGGTTGCCGGTGATGTCCTTGCCCATCGCCAGCACCAGGCGCGAATGGTGCGCCTGGAACGAGGCCGCCTGGACGATCTCGGACAGCCGGATCATCTGCCGGCGCGCATTGGGCAGCTCCAGGCCCATGCAGGTCTTGCCGGGGATGGTCTCGACCACGCGGATCGAGGTCACGCCGAGCGCGCGGGCGAGATCCTTCATCAGGCCCACGACTTGCGCACCGCGCACGCCCATGGCGGGCTCTACCTCGAAGCGCGTGATGACCGGGCCGGCATCGGCGCCGACCACGGCGACGGGCACCTTGAACTCGGCCAGGCGCTGCGCGATCAGTTCGCCGGTTTCACGAAGGCGCTCTTCCGACACCTGCTCCGACACCTGTTCGCCACTGTCGAGCTGGTTTTCCAGCAGGTCGGCGGGCGGCAGGCGGTAGTCGACCGGGGGGCGCGGCGCGGGCGGTTCGGGAACCGGTGCGGGTGCGGGAGCGGGCTGGCTCGTGGCCAGGGGCACCGTACGGCCGACCACGGCCGGCAGCACGATGCGGGGCTTGGCCACGGGCGCGGCGATCACGGACGGTGCCGGCTCGAACGCGACGGTTGCTTGCGCAGGTTCTGCCGCCTCGAGCGCGGCGGCCGCTACTTCTTCCCCGGGCTCGGTGGCTTCGGTTGGCTCGACGACCTCAGCCGACTCGACGGCCTCAGCAGTTTCGACAACCTCAGCAGTTTCGACAACCTCAGCAGGTTCGACAGCCTCAACAGTTTCAGCCGCCTCGGCAGCAGATTCGCCTGCATCCATATCGGCAACGGCTTCGCCGACCAGACCGTTACCGTCCATCAGCGTTTCCGTGTCCCGGTGAGCGGCAGGTTCGGCCGAAACCGGTACAGCCACGCGCCCCTCCTCCATCGCCGAAGTAGCGACGGCCTGTGCCACGGCACCGGTATCGCGAGTGTCGTCGGACGGCACTGCGCCCACGGGTTGGCTTTCCGGCAGTGTTTCGTCTGCCTGGACCAGGCCGTCTGCCTCGGCCGTCGGCGCAACGTCGATTTCGGCCGCAGCAGCCACCGCGTCGGCAACGTCGCCTGCCGCCGGCGTGATTGCGGGGCCTTCAGGGACTTCGGCGACTTCCGGGGCGGACGCGGGCTGTGCGCCAGCCTTGCCCGCCAGCGCCTGAAGTTCGGCCAGGAGGTCCAGCGCTTCCTGCCGGATCGATGCCAGCGTGACGGTGTCGGCAATGTCCTTGTCGATGGCTGGCAGCGCAGCCGGCTCCTCCGGCGCGGCAGCCAGCGTCGCGGCGTCGGACTCGCCCACAACCGCGTCAGCTGCGACAGTCGTGTTGGCCTCGACCACCGGCGTGTCCAGCACTGCTGGCTCGGCGATGGCAATCGCCGGCTCGACCGCTGCCTGGACAACGCTGGCCGCAGCGGCAGGCGCAGCCACGCCGGTCGGCGCGAGGGACGCCGACGGCGCCGCTGTTGCAGTTGCCGCCGCCTTGGCCTGCGACTCCGGCAATGTCGTAATTGACGAGCGCACCAGTGGCTGCGGTGGTCGGAACGGGCTGCTGACCACGGTCGCACGCGGGGATTGCGCAGGACGCGCGGCAGCCGCTGCCGGTGCTGCAGCCGCAGCGGGCTTGCGCGGAGCCGGTGCGGGCCGTGGCCCCGGCGCCGCCTGCGCAACTGCCTGGGCCGCGCCCGCCGCGCCGGAGGTTGCCGCGGCGCGCACGGTCTTGCCCGCCGCCGGCGCATCGGCAGCATGCAGCCAGATCTCGCCCGGCTGCGGCGGCGATTCACGGGTACGCCGTGGCGGCTGCCAGGCGGGCTGGCGCCGCGCCGAAACCGCTTCGAAGCTGCGGTGGCGCTGGGGCGGCGCGCTCCAGTTGCCCTGGGCGCCGGCGGCGGCCTCGCGGCGTTCGGCGTCGCGCGGCGCCTGCGGCGTGAAGGTATTGGCGAACGGGTTGGTGAAGGCAGGCGCCGGCTCGTCTGCCGGCGCATCAGGGGCCGCCGCGCGGCGCGGCTTGCGCGCGAACAGGCTGCGCCAGGTTTCGCCGAACACCATCGGCGCCGCCAGCGCCAGCACGCCCAGCATCAGCAGCAAGGCGCCGGTCCAGCCAAACAGGTTGCCGGACATGCCGGCAAGCGCGCGGCCGGCGGAACCGCCCGCGGTGGACTCCGGGTCGGCCCCGCCGGTGAGCGCCTCCAGGCAGGCGCTGGCACACAGCACGGCCAGCGTACCGAGCCACGTACGCAGCGAGCCCGGCCCGGCCAGCCGGCGATCGCCGGCAAGCCAGCGCCCGGCCGTCCGCCATACCAGCGGCACCACCCAGAAAGTCGAGAATCCGAACCAGCCCAAACCCATTATCGACATGCCATGTTCAAAACTACGGGCAGCGATTGTAGCGGGTATGGCAGCGGGTCATTGAATCGGAAAGCGCAAATATTCGTAACGCAGCGCGTTTCACCGGTTTTTATCGCTGGTTTCGCTGCTTCATGGCGACAAATCCGCAGCGCCGCTTGGTATGCTCGCCCCACGCTGGCCGGCGCCCCGATGCCGCGCTACCATGCCCGGATGCGCTCGTGCGCCCTCCCCTCCCATGCCGATCCGTTACGCTACCCTGCGCATCCTCGTTGTCGAAGACCACCCGTTCCAGCGGCTCGCGGCCGAGGGACTGCTGCGGCAATTGGGAGTGCAGACCGTGGTGTCGGCGCAGAGCGGCATGCAGGCCGCCGAGTTGCTGGCGCGCCAGCCGTTCGACGCCGTGCTGTGCGACATCGAAATGCCCGGCGGCAATGGCCCGGAACTGATCGCCGAACTGCATCGCCGCGGCGCGCACGCGTTTGCCGGGGCACCGCCGGTCTGGGTCTGGGTTACCGCGCTGGCCGAAGACATCCTGGAATCGAACCGGAGCCTGGCGCATGCCGCGGGTATTGCGCGCGTGCAGGCATTGCGCAAGCCGCTGTCGCGCGATGCCCTGGAAGAAGTCCTGGCCGCCGCGCTGGCCTCCGGCCCGGACGACGACGCACAGGCGCCCGCCTGGTTGCCCGGCGATGTGGAGCTGACCGCCGCGGCGCGCTCGGGCGACGGCCTGCTGGTGATGCTGCAGCCTCAGCACGATCTTGCCAGCGGCCGGCTGGCCGGCGCCGAAGCCCTGGTGCGCTGGCGCCATCCGCTCCACGGGCTGCTGCAGCCCGATGCCTTTATCCCGCGCCTGGAAGCGCTGGATGCCGCCCACCTGGTGTTTGAATTCGTCGTGCGCCAGTGCCTGGCGGCACAGCAGCAGCTGCAAGCCGCAGGCATCGACATCGCGCTGGGCATCAACGCCTCGGCGCAAACCCTGTGCCGGCCGGGCGTGCTGGAACAGCTGGATACGCTGGTGGCAGCCAGCGGCGTGCCGCCGCGCTTGTTGACGGTGGAACTGACCGAAGGCTATCCCGTGCCCGACACGGTGGCGCTGTCGGTCGCGCTGAACCGGCTTCGGCTGAAGGGCTACGGCGTGGCGATCGACGATTTCGGCATCGGCATCGCCACGCTCAAGCTGCTGGCGGACCTGCCCTTTACCCAGCTCAAGCTGGACCGCTATTTCGTCGCGCAGATCGACGGCCACGGCCAGCGCGAAGCCATTTGCCGCCACATGATCGCAATGGCGCGCGACCTGGGGCTGGAATGCGTTGCCGAAGGGGTGGAAACGGAAGCGCAGCGCGCCGCGCTGCGAGCGCTGCACTGCCCGCTTGGCCAGGGCTACCTGTGGTCGGCGCCCAAGCCTGTCGACGCCTTTGTCGCCGAAGCGATCGAGCGCGCGCCGCCTCCGGCTAGCGCGGCCTAAAGCGGCCTAAAGCGGCCTAAAGCGGCGGCCTAAAGCGGCGGCCTAAAGCGGCGGCCTAAAGCATCGGCCTGACACAACCTAACGCGGCCTACTGCCCCGCGCGGAACGGGTATTTGGCGAAGATCTGCCCCACGACCTTGTCGATCCGCTGCTGCGCATCGGCCTTGTCGCCGGTATCCACGCTGCCCACCGCCACGCCTTCCCATACCAGCTTCTTCTCGCGGGCATCGACCAGGTCGATATTGAGCGTGCCTTCGGTGTAGGTATAGACGTCGTTGTAGAAACCATAGCCGGGCCACGGCGCATAGAGGCCGCCGCGATAGCCGTAATAGCCCATCATCGGCGCCGGCGCCGGGCTGACCTGGACCTTTTCCTGAAACCGGGCGTTGAAGTTGACCAGCAGGTCCGGCGACTGCTGCGCGTAGCGGTAGCCGCGCGCGGTCATCTCGCGCTGTACCGCGCCCTTCAGGTACTGGGTGGTCAGGCTCTCGTATCCCTGCCGGTCGGTGCCCGGATGCTCGACGAAGCCGAAACTGCGGTAGGCGCTGAAGTTGGTCGAGCGGTTGTAGTCGGTCTTGATGTCGGGGGCGCTGGCGCAGCCTGCCACGGTCAGCGCCACCGCCACCAGCGGAAAGGACAGGTGGAAGGATTTCACGATACGTCTCCAGAGGCCACGGTCACGCGTCCGCGCCGCACCCTTGTCCATCCACGGCACCGGAACGCCACGGTGCCGCGCGGCACCAGCCCGCGGAAGCTAGTTGAGCTTCCCGTTGATGCCGCCCACGCTGAACCTGCCGGCGCCCAGCAACGCCACCGCCAGCGCCGCAGCCAGGAACATGCCCTGCAGCTCCAGCGCCCAGCCGCCCGTCTTGGATAGCATGCCGAACTCGTTGCTGTGCACCAGGAACAGCGCAAACAGCATGTTGATCGCGACGACGATCGCCGCCAGCCGGCTCCACAACCCGATGATCAGCAGGATCGGCGCCACCACCTCGCCGATATAGACACCATAGGCGACCCAGGCCGGCAATCCCGCATCCGCGACCACCTTCGACACGAAACCGATGCCGGATTCGCCGGTCACCTTGGCGATGCCGTGCAGCAGGATCAGCACGCCAAGCACGATGCGCAGCAGCGCCTTGCCCAAGTCCTGGGAACCCTGAGAGCCACCCATGGCCATTCTCCTTGCCGAGTTGTACGGGAACGGTCTGGCTCCCATGCGCCTTTACCCTCACGCGCGGGTGCCGCCCCTGTACCTTAGTGCGAGCCGGCGTGAAGGTAAAGCCGCAATTGTCGAACTTACGCGCGCTGCTCAGACCACCCTGTGCATGGCGGGCTGCCTCGGTTCAACCATGCCAACCTTGCGCGCGCACTCCGGCAGGATCTCTCCCAGGAAATCGAGAAAGCGCCGGGTCGCCGGCGTGACGCCCTTGCGCGACGGGAACACCGCGTGCAGCGTGCCGACCGGCATCTCATACTGGGGCAGCAGCAGTTCCAGCTGGCCGCTGTCGATGGCGTCGCGGCAGTACATGCGCGGCAGCATGGCCACGCCCACGCCGGCGATCGCGGCCTCGCGCAGCAGCGCGAATTCATCGGTGACCAGGCGCGGGTCGTAGGCGATCTGGGTGGTCTCGCCGGGCTTGCAGCGCAGTGTCCAGACGTGCTTGCCGTCATGCGGGTGCTGGCCCACGCCGGGCATGCCGTCAAGCGCCTGCGGCGTACGCGGCCGGCCGATGCTGTCGAGCAGCCCCGGGCTGGCCACCAGCATCAGCTGGCTCTCGCCGAAGGTGCGCACGGCCAGGCTCGAGTCTTCCATCACCTCGCGCACGCGCAATGCAAGGTCAAAACCCTCGGCGATCACGTCGACACGCCGGTTGGTCGCCTCCAGCTCGATCCGCACCGCCGGATTGGCGCGCATGAAATGCCCGATGGCCGGCGCCAGCAGGATCTGCGCGATCGCCACCGGGCAGCTCACGCGCAGTGTGCCGCCGGGCTGCTCGCGCGCCTGCTCGATCACTTCGCGCGCGGCCTCGGCTTCGTTGAGCATGGCCCGGCAACGTTCGTAGAACGACTCGCCGAGCGGCGTCACGCGCACCTGCCGCGTGGTCCGGCGCAACAGCTGCACGCCCAGGTCGCGCTCCAGCTGGGCGATGCGCCGGCTCAGGCGCGACTTGGGCACGCCGGTGGCACGGCTGGCCGCCGAGAAGCTGCCGTGTTCCACCACCTGCGCGAACAGGGACAGGTCATTGAGGTCTTGCATGATGGTTTGGCGGTGCGTTGCATCGATAGAACAATCATTTGCATTTTGCCTCACTACCGATACCAATGGCCAGCCAGTATCTTTCCTCCATCGCAACCGCACCTTCGTGGAGAAAGACATGAACATCCTGCAGATCGATTCCAGCGTCCTCGGCGACAACTCCGTTTCCCGCAACCTGACCGCCAGCGTGGTGGCCGACCTGGTCGCCGCCAACCCGGAGGCAAAGGTCACCGTCCGCGACCTGGACCAGGATGCGCCGGCGCACCTGTCGGGCAACCTGCTGCCGGTGCTGGGCGGTCCCAAGGATGGCCTGAGCGCCGTGCAGCAAGCCGAGCTGGAGCGCACCGAGCAGTTCCTGGCCGAATTCCTCGCCGCCGACGTGCTGGTGCTGGGCGTGCCGCAGTACAACTTCGGCATCCCGAGCCAGCTCAAGGCCTGGTTCGACCGCATCGCGCAGGCTGGCCGCACCTTCAAGTACACCGAGAACGGCCCGGTCGGCCTGGCCGGCGGCAAGCGCGTGATCGTGGTGTCGTCGCGCGGCGGCGTGCGCCAGGATGCGAATGCGCTGGACCTGCATGAAGTCACCGTCGACGTGGTGCTGCGCTTCCTGGGCATCACCGACATCACCTACGTGCGCGCCCACGGCCTGGCCATGGGTCCGCAGTTCCGCGAAGCCGGGCTGGCCAACGCCCGCACCGAAGTCGCGGCGCTGAACGACGCCACCCGGCTGGCCGCCTGAATGGCTTGCGGGAATGGCTGACTGAAGCCGGCGGGCCGCGGCGCACCGTGTAGGACGGCGCCTGCTCGCCCCGGCAACGGATCGGGTCTATGATGGATCGGGGCGCTGCGGCGCCCCGCGTGCCATGGGCGGCACGCTGGCGCAGCCCGCAAGGGCGCGCCCGCCGGCCGCCTGCAGTCATCGATCGATCCATCCCCGGGAGCCCGCATGACTTCAGCCCTGTTGCCCGCCGCCGCCCTCCATCCTCCGCACGAACCCGCCCTGCTTTCGCAGTATCGCCACGTCCGCGCCAGCACCGAGACGCTGGTGGCCGACCTGTCCGATGCCGATGCCACCGTGCAGTCGATGGACGACGCCAGCCCGGCAAAATGGCACCTGGCGCACACCACCTGGTTCTTCGAGGAATTCGTGCTGGCCGCGCGCCTCCCCGGCTACGAGCCGGTGGATCCGGACTACCGCTACCTGTTCAACTCCTATTACGAAGCGGTTGGCCCGCGCCATCCGCGCCCGTGGCGCGGTTTGCTGACGCGCCCGTCGCTGGACGAGGTGCTGGCCTACCGCGAGGCCGTGGACGAGTCGATGATGGCGCTGCTCGGCAGCGCCCAGACCGACGCCGAGGCCGCGCTGATCACGCTCGGCCTGCAGCACGAGCAGCAGCACCAGGAACTGTTGCTGACCGACATCCTGCACCTGTTCGCGCAGAATCCGCTGCGGCCGGCCTTTGCGCCGGAGCTGCCCGAGCCGGTGATCGCGGACCCGCGCCCGGCGCCCGACTGGATCGGCTTCGACGGCGGCGTGGTCGAGATCGGCCATCGCGGCGAGAGCTTTGCCTTTGACTGCGAAGGGCCGCGCCACAAGGTTTACCTGCAGCCGTTCACGCTGTGCTCGCACCCGGTCACCAACCGCCAGTGGTTCGAGTTCATCGACGACGGCGGCTACCAGACCGCCGGCCTGTGGCTGTCCGACGGCTGGCGCTGGGTCGGCGAGCAAGGCATCCAGGCGCCGCTGTACTGGGAAGCGCGCGAAGGCACGTGGTGGCAGATGACGCTGCGCGGCATGCATCCGGTCGATCCGGACAGCCCGGTCACGCATATCAGCTTCTTCGAGGCCGACGCGTTCGCACGCTGGGCCGAGCGGCGGCTGCCGACCGAGGCGGAATGGGAGCACGCCGCGCGCAGCCTGCCGGCCACGGGGAATTTTGTCGAAGGGCGCGCGCTGCGGCCGCTGCCGGACAGGCAGAACACCTCGGGCGTGCTGCGCCAGATGTTCGGCGATGTCTGGGAATGGACCGGGAGCGCCTTCCTGCCTTATCCTGGGTTCCGTCCCAACGCCGGCGCGGTAGGCGAGTACAACGGCAAGTTCATGAGCAGCCAGATGGTGCTGCGCGGCGGGTCGTGCGTCACGCCCGAATCGCATATCCGGGCGACCTACCGCAATTTCTTCTATCCGCACCAGCGCTGGCAGTTTACCGGCGTGCGGCTGGCGGACGACGTCTAGGCGCTGACCAGGGTGTCAGCGCGGCGTCAGCCAGTGCCAGGCCAGCCACGCCAGCAAGACCCACAGCAGCACGATGACCACGGCGGCCGCGCGATTGCGCGGCCGTTGCGCATGGGTGGCCTGCCAGGCCTCGGCGCGGCCGCGGCATTCCTCGGTGACCGCGGGCGGAATCATCCGCAAGGCGAGCCAGATGCCCACCGGCACCAGCACGACATCGTCAAGGTAGCCCAGCACCGGGATGAAATCGGGAATCAGGTCGATCGGGCTGAAGGCATAGCCGACCACCAGCACCGCCAGCAGCCGCGCGCCCCACGGCGTGCCGGGGTGGCGGCTGCAGAACCACAGCGTCAGCAGGCTGGCCTTGAGCCGCCGCGCCCACTGGCGCAGGCGGCCTGGCGCGGCCGGGGTTGGCGCCGCATCCATGCCGGCGTGCCTTACCAGCCCTTGGTCTGCGGCGCGGCCGGCGCGTTGGCGGGACGCTGGCCGCCGGGGGTGCCCGTGGGCGCCTTCAGCGGCGGCGCCGGCACGATCGGCGTCTGCGGATAGAGCTTCTGCCAGCGCGACTTCAGGCCATTGGCGATCTCGGGCTGGTTGTAGCGCTCGGCAAAGTCGATCACAGTCATGCCCTGCTGGTTCTTCAGGCGCATGTCGGCGCCTTCGTCCAACAGCAGCTTGACGGTCTCGATATGGCCGGCGCGCGCGGCCATCATCAGCGGGGTGGTGCCGTTGGGCGACTCGGCGTCGATGTACGCGGCATGGTCGACCAGGTACTTGACCACGTCGTTATGGCCATTGGCGGCGGCATAGTGCAGCGGGGTCCAGCCGGTCTTGTTGATCTCGGCCTCCATCTCGTCGACCATCAGCTTGACCATGTCGAGCTGGCCGTGCAGCGCCGCCATCATCAGCGGCGTCTCCCCGGCGGGATTGGCCTTGTCGAAATCGATGTCCTTGGCGCGGATCAGCACCGTTGCCGCCTTGAGCGACTTCTCGCGCAGCGCCAGCACCAGCACCGGGTTGCCGCGGCTGTCGACGATATTGGGATCGACGCCCTTGGCCAGCAGCTTCTTGATGGTATTGGCGTCGTCGAACTCGACCGCCTTGCGCATGTCGTCGATGGGCGCGGCCTGCGCCAGCGTGGCCGCCGCCAGCACCATGGCGCCGGCGGCGCGGCGGAAAAACTTCAGGTCAAACATGAGCATTCCTGTCGATATGCTTGAATAGATTGAAGAAATTTTCCGTGGTTTGCTCAGCCACCTGCGCCACCGGCACGCCCCTCAGTTGCGCAATGAACTCGCCTACGTGGCGCACCCAGGCCGGCTCGTTGGTCTTGCCGCGGTACGGCACAGGTGCCAGGTAGGGTGAATCGGTCTCGATCAGCATGCGGTCCAGCGGCACCTTGCGCGCGGTCTCCTGCAGATCGGCGGCGCTCTTGAAGGTAACGATGCCGGAAAACGAGATATGGAAGCCCTGGTCCAGCGCCTGCCGGGCGACATCCCACGTCTCGGTAAAGCAATGCATCACGCCGCCGGCTTCGCCTGCGTTCTCTTCACGCATCAGGCGCAGCGTGTCGTCGGCGGACGACCGGGTATGGATGATCAGCGGCTTGCCGGTCTGGCGCGCCGCGCGGATATGGGTGCGGAAGCGTTCGCGCTGCCATTCCATGTCGGCAATGCTGCGGCCGTTCAGGCGGTAGTAATCCAGCCCGGTCTCGCCGGTGCCGACCACGCGCGGGTGCGCCGACAGCTCGACCAGGCGCTCGACGGACGGGTCCTCCCCCTCCTCATAGTCGGGATGCACGCCGACCGAGGCATACAGGTTGGGATGCTGCTCGGCCAGCGCCAGCACGCGCGGGAAGTCCTCCAGCGTCACCGAGATGCACAGCGCATGCGTGACCTGGTTGGCGCGCATGTTTTCCAGCAGTTCCGGCAGGCGCGCGGCCAGCTCGGGGAAATCGATATGGCAATGGGAATCGACAAACATGGGGAATCTCTTGTCTTCGGCCGCTCAGGCCGGCTGCCCGCCATCCACGCGGAGGCCGAGGATGATCAGGTCGCGCTCGACGCCGTCGAGCACGGCCACGCGCGGCAGGTCGCCCCAGCGGGTAAAGCCCATCGCGGCGAACAGGCCCAGGCTGGGGGCGTTGTGGCCAAAGATGAAGCCGAGCAGCGTATTTACGCCGACCGCGGGCGCATGGTCGATGGCCTGCTGCAGCAGGTAGCGGCCCAGCCCCTGGCCGCGGCGCTCGGCGTCCAGGTAGATCGAGACCTCGGCGGTGCCGCCATAGGCCGGGCGGCCGTAGAAATCGGAAAAGCTCATCCAGCCGGCCATGCGGCCGTCAGCGTCTTCGCAAACCCATAGCGGGCGGCGCCCGGGCTGGTGGGCGTCGAACCACGCCTGGCGCGAGGCCACGGTGACGGCTTCGGTGTCGGCGGTAACCATGCGCGAGGGCACGGTGCTGTTATAGATCGCCACGATGCCCGGCAGGTCGCGGGGCTCGGCAATACGCAGTGAAAAACGGGAAGAATTCATTAAAAATCAACGGATTGCGAAACCATCTTCGCAATCTTCATAAGGTTTGCGTGGGGCGCCCGGACTCCAGCAGCTTGCCCAGGATCTCCTCCACCGCGCGGCGCAGGTTGCGCCCGTTGTCGTCGTCGGGGAAGTGTACGCCGACGCCCGGGGTCTTCATCGGCGTGCCCGGCGGGGTGATCCAGGCCACCTGGCCCGCGATCTGGTACTTCTGCGGCCGGTCCAGCAGGGACAACACCAGGAACACCTGCTCGCCCAGCCTGAACGGCCGGTTCGACGGCACGAAAATGCCGCCGCGGGCCAGGAACGGCATATAGGCCGCGTACAGCCCGGCCTGGTCCTTGATCGACAAGGACAGCACATTGGGGCGCGATGCCGCGCCGCTGCCGGTCGGCGCGCCCAGCGGGGCGGTCGGTGGTGCCCCGGTCGCTGCAGTGTTCATGGTTGACCCCCTGAATGACGATGCTGCTTGTTGTTATGGCTTTGTGCTGCAATGGCGCTGCTTTATCGGAACAGCTGCCGGTACTCCAGGAATACTGCCTCCATCACCAGCCTTGCCGCCAGCGGATGATTCTCGCTGCGGCGATGCGCGGTCAGCCGCGCTGCATACGCCTGCAGCCGGTGCGCGTCGGTAGCCCCCGCACAGCGGGCCAGCGCGGCGCGCTCCTTTGGGAAGTAGTGCGGCGCGGTGCTGCCGGCGGCATCCAGCCGCAGCTTCAGCAGATCGTACGTCCAGCGCTGCAGGATGCCAAGCACGGCAGGCACCGGCAGCTTCTGCAGTTGTTCGGCGGCGGCGGAGGCGTCAAACGCGGCGCCCGCCCCCAGCTGGCTGACCAGCAGGCGCTGCAGCGGCTGCTCCTCGGCCTCGGCCGCGTGCAGCGCGGTCAGCGGCGCCCCCCCCGCCTGCGCCAGCTGGGCCTCGGCATCGGCAACCCCCTGGCCTTGCAGCCACGCGAGCGCGGCCTCCGGCGTCGGGCGTTGCACGGAGAACTGGCGGCAGCGCGACAGGATGGTCGGCAGGATACGGTCGAGCCGGTCGGTCACCAGCAGGAATACGGTCGACGGCGGCGGTTCCTCCAGCGTCTTCAGCAGTGCGTTGGCGCCCTCGGTCTGCAGCGCATCGAGCGGATACACGACCACCACGCGCAGGCCCGCGCGGTGCGTGCCGACGCCCACCGCATCGATCAGCGCGCGCACCTGCTCCATGCGGATGATCTTGCTCGGCGCCTTTTTCTTGCCGCCTTCGTCGGTATCGGGCTCGGCCGAGGCGTCCAGCGCCTCGGGGCGCACCACGGTGAAGTCGGGGTGATTGCCCTGGCTGAACCAGTGGCATGCGGAACACTGGCCGCATGGCTGGCCATCGGGCAGCGGCGCCTCGCACAGCAGGCCTTGCGCGAAATGCAGCGCAAGATCGCGCTTGCCGATGCCTTGCTGGCCATGGATCAGCAACGCATGCGGGAGCCGTTCGCGCAGGATGCCGAGTCGTTGCCAGTCTTCCTTCTGCCAGGGATAGAGCATGTGAATCAGGGAATATAGTGCCGTCAGATCAAAGGGTTGCGATAATCTGCTCGAGTTCTTCTCGAATTGCGTCGATGCTGCGCGTGGCGTCGATCACGCGGAAGCGTCCCGGCGCTGCGGCAGCGCGGCGCAGGTACTCATCGCGGGTGCGCTGGAAGAACGCACGCGATTCGGCCTCGAACTTGTCCGGCGCACGCGCCCCGGCCAGCCGCTCGCTGGCGGTTTCCAGCGGCACGTCGAACAGCAGCGTCAGGTCCGGCTGCAGGCCAGCCTGCACCCAGTCTTCCAGCACTTCGAGCCGCTGCGTCGGCAGGCCCCTGCCCCCGCCCTGATAGGCAAAGGTGGCATCCGTGAAGCGGTCGGAGATCACCCATTCGCCGCGCGCCAGCGCGGGGTCGATGACCTCGGCGATATGCTCGCGCCGCGCGGCGAACATCAGCAGCGCCTCGGTCTCGAGGTGCATTGTCCGGTGCAGCAGCAGCTGGCGCAGGTCTTCGCCCAGCGGCGTGCCGCCCGGCTCGCGGGTGGTGACCACGGCGGGAATGCCGGCGCGCGCGCGCAGCCGCGCCGCCACCCAGTCGATATGGGTGCTCTTGCCGGCGCCGTCGATGCCTTCGAAGGTGATGAATTTTCCGCGCATGGAATGCTTATTTGCCGCGCTGGTACTTGTCGACCGCGCGGTTGTGTTCGGGTAGCGAGTTGGAGAAGTGGCTGCTGCCGTCGCCGCGGGCGACGAAGTACAGCGCATCGGACGGCGCCGGCGCGGTGGCCGCCGCCAGCGAGGCCAGGCCCGGCAGCGCGATCGGCGTGGGCGGCAGGCCGGTGCGGGTGTACGTATTGTACGGGGTGTCGGCCTGCAGGTCGCGCTTGCGCAGGTCGCCGTCGAAGGCCTGGCCCAGGCCGTAGATCACGGTCGGGTCGGTCTGCAGCATCATGTTCCTGCGCAGGCGGTTGATAAACACCGCGGCGATCATCGGGCGTTCCGTGGCCTGCCCGGTTTCTTTCTCCACGATCGATGCCATCACCAGCGCCTCGTATGGGGACTTGTACGGCAGGTCGGGCGCGCGTGCGATCCAGGCTTCATTGAGGCGGCGCTGCATGGCGCGATAGGCGTGCTTGTACAGCTCGATATCGCTGCTGCCGCGCGCAAACAGGTAGGTGTCCGGGAAAAACAGCCCCTCGGGCGAAGTCTCGGCGGCGCCGATCGCCTTCATCAGTTCCGCGTCGGACATATCGCGCGTATCGTGGCGCAGCGCCGGGCTGGCGTCGACCGCCGCGCGCATCTTGCGGAATTCCCAACCCTCGATCACCGTGACCACGTAGTGCGTGACTTCGCCGCGCACCAGCTTGCCCATCACCGACAGCGGCGTGGCGCCGGTCTCGAATTCATAGCCGCCGGCCTTCAGGTCGCCTCCGTGGCCGGTCAGGCGCACCAGCAGGGCGAACAGCCGCGGGTCCATGGCGACGCCGCCGCGCTGGATCTGGCGGCCGACGCTGGCCACGCCGGAATTGGGCTTGATCACCACTTCGACCGGCGAACGGTTCAGCGCCAGCGGGTGATTGGCCCACCACGCAAAGCCGCCGGCGGCCGCCAGCGCGATTACCAGGACCGCCAGGCCCAGGCGAAGGAAAAAACGTTTCATGTATCAGGGTCGGGGTGAGACTGCGGCGCACCGGCCGAAAATCTCGTAGCCCCATATAATAACCGGCAGCCTCGCACCGACCATGCGCGGCGGCTCCGGCGCCTCTTGCGTACCCCGGCCGCGCGCGCCGCCACCGGTGCCTTTCCAACCCGATCCGTCCCGACCACCTGTCCCGACGATCGCCACGATTTCGCAATGCCAGTGATGAATGCCCAAGCCCCGGAACTCGCCGCCAGCCTTGAATCCCTGCAGGCAAGCGGAATCGTCTGCGCCCCCGCCGGGCTCGGACTGATCCGCGTGGCCGGCGACGATGCCGCCAGCTTCCTGCACACCCAGCTCACCAATGCGGTCGAGGACCTGAAGCCGGGCTCCGCGCGCCTGGCCGGCTACTGTTCGCCCAAGGGGCGCCTGCTCGCCTCCTTCCTGATGTGGCGCGATGCCGAAGGCATCGTGCTGCAGCTGTCCGCCGATATCCAGGCCGCGGTGCAGAAGCGGCTGTCGATGTTCGTGCTGCGCGCCAAGGCCAAGCTGGCCGATATCACGCCCGCCAGCGCCATCGTCGGCGTCGCCGGTGCCGGTGCCGCCGACGCACTGGCCGCCGCGAACCTGCCGGCGCCGGAAGCGGCCTTTGCCGTGGCCGAGGCCGACGGCGTCACCGTGATCCGCCTGCCGGACGCCGCGGGACAGCCACGCTGGCAACTGGTGCTGCCCGCCGAGCGCGCCGACGCCGTGCGCGCGGCGCTGGCCGGCACGCTGCAAGCGTCGCCGCAGGCGCTGTGGGACTGGCTGGAAGTGCAGTCCGGCCTGCCCCGCATCGTCGCCGCGACGCAGGAACAGTTCGTGCCGCAGATGATCAATTTCGAGCTGGTCGGCGGCGTGAACTTCCGCAAGGGCTGCTACCCGGGCCAGGAAATCGTCGCGCGCAGCCAGTACCGCGGCACGCTCAAGCGCCGCATGTGGCTGGTGCAGGGCGATGGCGAGGTGCCGGCGCCCGCGGCGGAGATCTACCGGCCGGAAGACCCCGGCCAGCCGTGCGGCATGATCGTCAACGCCGCGCCCGCGCCGCAGGGCGGCTGGGCCGGGCTGGCCGAGCTGAAGATCGACGCCGCCGGCAGCGCGCTGCGGCTGGGCAGCGCCGAAGGCCCTGCGCTGGCGACCGCCACCCTGCCCTACGACGTGCCACTGGGCGAAGCTGCCCAGGCGGCGGGCTGACATTTCGGAACCGGGACCTGCCATGAGCGACCACCTGTTCGTCTATTTCCGCGTGCCCGAGGCCGTTGCCGCCGAAGCGCTGCCGCTCTGGCACCGCTGGATGGAGACGGTTGCCGAGGCGACCGGAATTGGTGGTACGCTGATGCGCAGGCCCGAGACCCGAGCCGGCGTGCAGACCTGGATGGAATGCTACGCCGACGTGCCGCCCGCCTTCGATGTCACGCTGGCCGGCCTGTGGCGACAGAGCGGGCTGGACCAGTGGGTGGACGGCGAGCGGCAGGCCGAACACTTTATCGACCTGGACGTGCTGTAGCGTCCAGGAACTGCAGAAACGCGAAGTACGCCGGAATCCCCGCGCCCCCAGCGCCCCCGGCGGCAAAGGAAGTCGAACGATGTGCCTGATCCTGGTTGCCTGGCAATCCCACCCGGACTATGCCCTGGTCGTCGCCGGCAACCGCGATGAATTCTATGTCCGCCCCGCGGCGGCCGTGCACTGGTGGCAGGATGCGCCGCAGGTGCTGGCCGGACGCGACCTCGCGGAGGTCATCGGCGAGGCCGGCACCTGGATGGGCGTCAACGCCGACGGGCGCTTTGCCGCGCTCACCAATTACCGCGCCCCTTCCGAGAAACGCACCGACGCGCGCTCGCGCGGCGAACTGGTGGCCGGCTTCCTGCGCGGCCATGACGCGCCGTTCGATTATCTCGACGGGCTGGCCGGCGAGGATGGCTGCTACAACGGCTTCAACCTGCTTGCCTGCGACCTGCGCGAACTCTGGTGGTACAGCAACCGCTCGGCCACGCGCCAGCCGCAGAAGCTGCGCCCGGGACTGTACGGGTTGTCCAATGCACTGCTCGACACTCCCTGGCCCAAGGTGCGCAGCCGCGTGGGCGCGCTTGCCGAGGTGCTGGCGGCCGACAGCGGGCGGGCCGATGCCAGCGCCGAGCCCTACCTTCAGATGCTGGCCGACGAGCGCCAGGCGGCGGATTTCGAGCTGCCGTCCACCGGCGTCGCGCCGGAGTGGGAGAAGCTGCTGTCGTCGGCATTTATCCGCTCGGCGTCATACGGCACCCGCGCCAGCACGGTGCTGCGCGTGCGGCACGATGGCCGCTTCGACCTGAGCGAACGCAGCTTCGACGCCAGTGGCCGCATCGGCGAGGTGTCCTACCACGGCAAGCTGAACCTGCCGCGGGCTACCGGCATCGTGCAGGCGCCGCGCTGATTTCCGAAAGCGTCGTTCCCGCCTCCGCGGGAACGACAAACAACGACGCCTCAGCCCGCCAGCCGCTTGCGCATCTCGATATGCGGGATGCCGGCCTCTTCGAATTCCTCCCCTGACTGGGCAAACCCCGCACGCAGGTAAAACGGCGCGGCATGGGTCTGGGCATTGAGCACCAGTTCCGGGTAGCCGAGCTGCGCCGCCTTCTCCATCAGCGCCTGCAGCACCTGCGCGCCGACGCCGGTGCCGCGCGCTGCCTTCAGCACCGCCATGCGGCCGATATGGCCGTCGGGCAGCAGCCGGCCGGTGGCCACTGGCGTGCCATCCTCGGCCAGCGCCAGCGCGTGCCAGCTGGGCTCGTCCCATTCGTCCCATTCCAGTTCCACCGGCACGTTCTGCTCTTCGACAAACACGGTATAGCGGATCGCGCGGGCGCGTTCGCGCGCTTCGGACCAGGGGCAGATCAGGACGGAGACTGGCATGGTGGTTGGTGTCTTAGGCAGCAAGGTGTCCCGGCTTCCAGACCCGGGCGGGCGCCCATGATACGCCAGCCCCGGGCAAGTAGCGAAGCACCGAAATGGAGCATGCGCAACTCTTATCGCACCATATCAGGGTTTACGCGGGGTCGGCATCGCCTTAGCAAATTTGTATGATGACCTGATTACCGAATAACCCGGGGAATCCGCATGTTCCAGAAAGTCCCTGCCCGCGCCCTGACCGACAACGTCGCCGAACAACTGCTGGACAAGATCCAGAACGGCGCCTTTGCCCGCGGCGACAAGCTGCCAACCGAAGCGGTGCTGTCCGAAGAATTCGGCGTCAGCCGCACCGTGGTGCGTGAGGCGATTTCCCGGCTGAAGTACGAAGGCGTGGTCGAGTCGCGCCAGGGCAGCGGCGTGTTCGTGACGCTGCAGGCCGGCATCCGGCCGCTGCGCATCGACTACACCGACACCGGCACGCTGGAATCGGTGCTGCAGATCGTCGAGCTGCGCCGCGCGATCGAGGCCGAGGTGGCCGCGCAGGCCGCGCGCCGCCGCACCGATGCGTCGATGGCCGCCATCGATGCCGCGCTGGCCCGCATCGACGAGGAAGTCGAGCAAGGCGGCGACGGCGTGGCCGCAGACGTGGCCTTCCATCGCGCCATCGCCGGCGCCACCGGCAACCCCTACTTCCTGAAGACGCTGGAATTCCTCAGCCAGTACCTGGAAACGGCCACCCGCGTGACCCGGACCAACGAGGCGCGCCGCGCCGACTTCTCGCGCCAGGTGCGCGAGGAACACCAGGCCATCGTCGCGGCGATCCGCGCCGGCGACCCGCTGGCCGCGCGCAATGCCGCGCAGAACCACATGTACAACGCCGCCCGCCGGCTGGCCCAGCTGGGCGCCGATGAGAACGGCGCCGCCGACGACGAAGCCGCCGGCACGCGGGGCGTGTCGAACTGACGCCGTCCGCACCCTTCAAGCCTTTCCCGTATCAGATTCAGGAGTCTCTCTATGTCCAGGAATATCGGCGTCATCGGCCTTGGTGCCATGGGCTTTGGTGTCGCGCAGTCGCTGCTGCGTGCCGGTTTCAACGTGCACGCCTGCGACCTGCGTCCCGAAGTGCTGCAGCGCTTTGCCGATGAAGGCGGCGTGCCGTGCGCGTCGCCCGCCGAGCTGGGCAGCCGCTGCGACGTGGTGCTGACGCTGGTCGTCAACGCGCAGCAGACCGAGGCCGTGCTGTTCGGCGCCAACGGCGCCGTGGCCGGGATGCAGCCGGGCAAGCTGGTGATCGCCAGCGCCACGGTGCCGCCGGGCTTTGCCGAGACCCTGGGCCGCCGCCTTGCTGAAAAGGGCCTGCTGATGCTGGACGCGCCGGTCTCCGGCGGCGCCGCGCGCGCCGCCAGCGGCGAGATGACCATGATGACCTCGGGCCCCGCCGAAGCCTACGCGCTGGCCGAGGACGTGCTGGCCGCCATCGCCGGCAAGGTCTACCGCCTGGGCGCCGCGCACGGCGCCGGCTCCAAGGTGAAGATCATCAACCAGCTGCTGGCCGGCGTGCATATCGCTGCCGCGGCCGAGGCCATGGCGCTCGGCCTGCGCGAAGGCGTGGACCCGGACGCGCTCTATGACGTGATCACGCACAGCGCCGGCAACTCGTGGATGTTCGAGAACCGCGTGCCCCATATCCTGAAGGGCGACTACACCCCGCTGTCGGCGGTCGACATCTTCGTCAAGGACCTGGGCATGGTGCTCGACACCGCGCGCACCAGCAAATTCCCGCTGCCGCTGTCGGCCGCCGCGCACCAGATGTTCATGATGGCTTCTACCGCCGGCCATGGCGGCGAAGACGATTCGGCCGTGATCAAGATCTTCCCGGGCATCGAGCTGCCGGGCAAGGCCGAATAAGGAGCACCGACGATGACCGCGCTCCTGGGCTGTATCGCCGACGACTTTACCGGCGCCACCGACCTCGCCAACACGCTGGTGCGCAATGGCATGCGCACCGTGCAGACCATCGGCGTGCCTGAATCCGCGGCCGATACCGGCGCGGCCGACGCACTGGTGGTCGCGCTGAAGTCACGCACCATTCCCGCCGCCGAAGCCGTGGCGCAGTCGCTGGCCGCGCTGCAATGGCTGCGCGCGCAGGGCTGCCGCCAGTTCGTGTTCAAGTACTGCTCGACCTTCGATTCGACCGACGCCGGCAATATCGGCCAGGTCGCCGAAGCGCTGCTGAACGCGCTGGACAGCGATTTCACCATCGCCTGCCCCGCCTTCCCCGAGAACGGCCGCACCATCTTCCGCGGGCACCTGTTCGTGGGCGATGCGCTGCTGAACGAGTCGGGCATGGAGCACCATCCGCTGACGCCGATGACCGACGCCAGCCTGGTGCGCGTGCTGCAGCGCCAGAGCCAGAGCAAGGTCGGGCTGCTGCGCTACGACGCCGTCGCGCGCGGCGCGCAGGCCACGGCCGACCGCATTGCGTCGCTGCGCCACGACGGCGTTCGGCTGGCGATCGCCGATGCGGTGTCTGACGCCGACCTGTTTACGCTGGGCGAAGCCTGCGCCGGCCTGCCGCTGATCACCGGCGGCTCCGGCATCGCGCTGGGCCTGCCGGAGAATTTCCGCCGCGCCGGCCTGCTGCCGCAGCGTGGCGATGCCGACGCGGTCCCCGCCGTCGACGGCCCGGGCGTGGTGCTGGCCGGCAGCGCCTCGCGCGCGACCAACGGGCAAGTGGCGCACTGGCTGGAGCAAGGCCGCCCGGCGCTGCGCATCGACCCGCTCGCGCTGGCGCGCGGCGAAGCCGTGGCCGACGCCGCGCTGGACTTCGCCGCCTCGCACGACGAGCCGGTGCTGGTCTACGCCACTTCCAGCCCCGACGAAGTCAAGGCCGTGCAGGCCGAACTGGGCGTAGAGCGCGCCGGCCACCTGGTCGAGCAATGCCTGGCCACCGTCGCCGCCGGCCTGCTCGCACGCGGCACGCGCCGCTTCGTCGTCGCCGGCGGCGAAACCTCTGGTGCCGTGGTGCAGGCGCTGAACGTGCGAGCGCTGCGCATCGGCACGCAGATCGCCCCCGGCGTGCCGGCCACGGTCACGCTCGGCGCCACGCCGCTGGCGCTGGCGCTCAAGTCGGGCAACTTCGGCGGCCCGGCCTTCTTTGACGAAGCGCTGCGCCAGCTCGGAGGCCAATGATGAGCACCGAAAGCCAGCTGCGCGAAGAGATCTGCCGCATCGGCGCCAGCCTCTACCAGCGCGGCTATACCGTCGGCTCGGCCGGCAACATCAGCGCGCGGCTGGACGACGGCTGGCTGATCACCCCGACCGATGCCTGCCTGGGCATGATGGACCCGGCCGCGGTCGCCAAGGTCGCCACCGACGGCACCTGGGTGTCGGGCGACAAGCCGTCCAAGACGCTCACGCTGCATCGCGCGATCTATGACAACAATCCCGGGGCGCACGCCGTGGTGCACACGCACTCGACGCACCTCGTGGCCCTGACGCTGGCCGGTGCCTGGCAACCGGACGACGTACTGCCGCCGCTCACGCCGTACTACGTGATGAAGGTCGGCCATATCCCGCTGATTCCCTATCACCGGCCCGGCGATCCCGCGGTCGCCGCGCGCGTGGCCACGCTGGCCGCGCAGGTGCGCGGCGTGCTGCTGGAACGCCTCGGCCCGGTGGTGTGGGAGTCCAGCGTCTCGCGCGCGGCGTTCGCGCTGGAAGAACTGGAGGAAACCGCCAAGCTATGGATGATGATGAAGGACACGCCGGGCTTCGCCGCCCGCGCGGCGCTGCCCGACGGCGCACTGGCTGAGTTGCGCGACGCCTTCCAGGCGCGCTGGTAGCCCAACCACCCGTTTTTTCCGACTGACACGGCCATACGGATTTGAGCGGCGCGGTTGCCTTGCGGCCACCGTGCGGGGCACGCGCATGCCTGCGATTTGCCTGGCCGGCACACATTACTAGACCAGACTCACTCTACCCGGAGACCACCGATGCCATCCAATCAACCGGCGGCCAGCGTGCCCGCCTTCGACAGCCTGGGCGGCAACGCCCGGCTCGACACCGACACCCAGATCGAGAAGCGCGCCTACAACAAGGTGTTCTGGCGCATCATGCCGTTCCTGATGCTGTGCTACGTGATCGCCTACCTCGATCGCGTCAACGTCGGCTTCGCCAAGCTGCAGATGGGCCAGGACCTGGCCTTTTCCGAGACCGTGTTCGGCCTGGGCGCCGGCCTGTTCTTCATCGGCTACTTCCTGTTCGAGGTGCCCAGCAACCTGCTGATGCACAAGATCGGCGCGCGCATCTGGATCGCGCGCATCATGATCACGTGGGGCATCATCTCGGCGCTGTTCCTGTTCGTGCAGACGCCGACGCAGTTCTACGTGATGCGCTTCCTGCTCGGCCTGGCCGAGGCGGGCTTCTACCCCGGCGTGATCCTGTACCTGACCTACTGGTACCCGGCCAACCGCCGCGCCAAGATGATCGCGCTGTTCATGTCGGGCATCCCGGTCGCCGGCATGTTCGGCAACCCGCTGTCGGGCTGGATCATGGACGCCTTCAACGGCACGCATGGCATGAGCGGCTGGCAGTGGATGTTCCTGCTGGAAGCCCTGCCCGCGCTGGTCATCGGCGTGGTGACGATCTTTGTGCTGCGCGACAGCATCGACAAGGCACCGTGGCTCAGCGCCGATGAAAAGCGCGTGCTCAAGCGCAATATCGAGGAAGACCAGCAGAAGGCCGGCGCCGCCGCCGGCCAGGCGCACGGCCATTCGCTGGGCGCCGTGTTCAGCGACCGCCGCGTGTGGTGGATGTGCCTGATCTACTTCTGCTTCGTCACCGGCCAGTACGCGCTGACGTTCTGGATGCCCACGCTGGTCAAGGCCAGCGGCGTCACCGGCAACCTGAAGATCGGCCTGCTGTCGGCGATCCCGTTCCTCTGCGCCATCGTCGTCATGAACATCCTCGGCCACAGCGCCGATGCGCGCCAGGAACGCCGCTGGCACCTGATCGTGCCGGCGCTGATGGGTGCGGTGGGCTTTGCCATTGCCGCCTCGTTCACCAACAATACGACCGTGTCCATCGCTGCGCTGTCGCTCGCCGCCGCCGGGGTGCTGACCTGCGCGCCGCTGTTCTGGTCGCTGCCCACCGCGTTCCTGTCGGGCATTGCCGCCGCGTCCGGCATCGCCGTGGTGAACTCGGTCGGCAACCTGGCCGGCTTCGTGTCGCCGTACATGGTCGGCGCGCTCAAGGACCTGACGCAGAGCACGCAGCTGCCGATGTACGTGCTGTCCGCGATCCTGGTGCTCGGCGCCGTGCTGGTGTGGCTGACGCCGGCTAAACTGGTCAACCGCTGAAATCCGGCCGGTCCCGTCGCGCTGACCGCGACCGGGCCGGCTTCGTCCTACGCTCTGGAGTCCCCATGCCGCGCTTCGCCGCAAATCTCTCGATGATGTACAACGAGCACGCTTTCCTGGACCGCTTCGCCGCTGCCGCGGCGGACGGCTTCCAGGCGGTGGAGTACCTGTTCCCGTACGAGCACCCCGCCGCCGAGCTGCGCGCCCGCCTCGACGCGAACGGTCTCACCCAGGCGCTGTTCAACGCCCCGCCGGGCGACTGGGCAGCCGGCGAGCGCGGCCTGGCATCGCTGCCGGGGCGCGAGGCGGAATTCCGCGACGCCGTCGGCCGCGCGCTGGAATACGCCGGCGTGATCGGCAATGACCGCGTGCACGTGATGGCAGGCCTGGTGCCTGCCGACGCCGACCGCGCGCGCTACCGTGCCACCTACCTGGAAAACGTCGCTTTTGCCGCGCAGGCGGCCGCCGCGCAAGGCGTGACCATCGTGCTGGAGCCGATCAACACGCGCGACATGCCGGGCTATTTCCTGAACCGCCAGGACGACGCGCAGGCGATCTGCAAGGAAGTCGGCGTGGCCAACCTGAAGGTGCAGTTCGACTGCTACCACTGCCAGATCGTCGAGGGCGATATCGCGATGAAGCTCAAGCGCGACATGCCCGGCATCGGCCATATCCAGATCGCCGGCGTGCCCGAGCGCCATGAGCCGGACCTGGGCGAGCTGAACTACCCGTACCTGTTCGACCTGATCGACACGCTCGGCTACCAGGGCTGGATCGGCTGCGAATACCGTCCGCGCGCCGGCACGTCCGCAGGACTGGGCTGGCTCAAGCCTTACCTCGGCCGCTGATTACAGAACAACCACTGATCTCTTGCCATGAACGTACTGATTACCGGCGGCGCCGGCTTCCTCGGCCTGCAACTCGCCCGCCTGCTGCTGCAACGCGGCACCCTGAACCTGGACGGCAAGGCCGTTGCCTTCGACCGCCTGACGCTGCTCGACGTGGTCGCGCCGCAAGGACTTGACGATGCGCGCGTGCGCGTGGTGACCGGCGACCTGTCCGACCCGGCGGTGCTGCGCCAGGCCATCGACCATGACACCGGCGCGGTGTTCCACCTCGCCGCCGTGGTCAGCGGCCAGGCCGAGGCGGATTTCGAGCTGGGCATGCGCGTCAACCTCGACGCCTCGCGCGCGCTGCTCGAAACCTGCCGCGAACTGGGCCACAAGCCGCGCGTGCTGTTCACCAGCTCGGTCGCGGTCTATGGCGGCGAGCTGCCGCCGGTGGTGCAGGACGACACCGCGCTGAACCCGCAATCGTCGTAC
This sequence comes from Cupriavidus oxalaticus, assembly GCF_016894385.1. Lineage (NCBI taxonomy): Bacteria > Pseudomonadati > Pseudomonadota > Betaproteobacteria > Burkholderiales > Burkholderiaceae > Cupriavidus > Cupriavidus oxalaticus. The sequence continues at coordinate 1,492,231 of NZ_CP069812.1, read as the reverse complement.
GGCGTGCAGAAGGCCATCGGCGAGCTGCTGCTGTCGGACTACAGCCGCCGCGGCTTCGTCGACGGCCGCGTGCTGCGCCTGCCGACCATCAGCGTGCGCCCGGGCAAGCCCAACGCGGCGGCCTCGTCGTTCGCCAGCGGCATCATCCGCGAGCCGTTGTCGGGCGTGGCGGCCAACTGCCCGGTGGCGCCGCAGACCAAACTGTGGCTGCTGTCGCCGCGCGCGGCGGTGGCCGCGCTGGTCAATGGCATCGAACTGGCCGGCGAACGGCTGGGCAACCGCCGCGTGATCAACCTGCCGGGGCTGTCGGTGACGGCCGCGGGCATGGTCGATGCGCTGCGCCGCGTGGCGGGCCATGCGGTGGCGGATCTTGTCACGTGGGAACGCGAAGAGCGCGTCGAGAAGATCGTCGGCACCTGGCCAGCTGCATGGAATGCGGAACGGGCGCTGTCGCTGGGGTTCGAGAGCGATGCCAGCTTTGATGCGGTGATCCGGGCTTATATGGAGGATGCGGGGGTGGGCAAGTAAGAATTTGCCGCCTTCGCTATGACGACGGCCTCCTCAGCTACTGAGAGCCTGTTCCCTCTCCCCTTGCGGGAGAGGGTTAGGTAAAGGGCGGGAGGGTCGCAGGTCGCGAGTCTCCTCATGGCCTCTCGAAATAGCGCTTTATGCGCAATTTCAGGAATGGAATCTTGGCGAAGGCTTTACGCGTGCTCACGGACGCTTCTCCGCCCATGCCAATCGTATACATGACACCATCGCGGCCCTTGAAATCTCCCTCGCTTGATTCCCAGCCACAGCATGCGAATTTCAGGGGCGTCACGTGAGCGAAATGGATCAGCCAATTCTCCACCTTCGCAATATCCTTTCCTTCGACGCGGTACACTGCCTCCAGTCTATCCATACCCAGATCGCTACTCTTGACCTGCTCACAACTGACGAATTTTACGTCTGGGCGTTGCAAGCCGAGTTGGCGCATGAAGTCGCCGCAGCCAAGAGGCGGCGCTGCATCTTCTGACGCCTTTGCATTTCCAAGGGCGGCAATCAGGCACAGCAGAAAAAACCATCTCACATCGTTACCTCGAGCAGTGCGACATACCTTCCTTTGCTATCCGGCAAACGGTGGGAAACAAGAAAATCATATAGCGAGTGTCTGGCATCATTGCTCCTCGTGCGAAATCGGACTTACCGAGGTATCAGTGAGCCGAAATCGACGACGAGAAGCAATCGGAAACGTCCTATTTGCAGTGACGTTTACAGAGAATTGAAACCAAGGCGTGGGCCGAGTCACCCCGCCGGCTTCACCACCTCATACCCCTCGATAATCTCCCGCACCACCCCCGGGATCGCCGCCGACTTCTGCGTCGCCGGATCCGCGCACACATAGACGATTTCACCGGTGATCAGGTGTTCGTCGCCCCGGTACATCTCGACCCGGAACAGCATGCTGGACCGCCCCAGCCGCGCCATGCGCCCGCGCAGTTCCAGCTCGTCGTCAAAGCGCGCCGAGGCGTGATACTCGAGCGTGGACTTGACCACGAAGATATCGACGCCGTGCGCGTGCAGTACATCCTCCGGATAGCGGATTCCCAGCGCACGCCAGTACTCGGTCACGCAGATATCGCAGTAAGTCAGGTAGTGCGCATTGAAGACGATCGACTGCGGATCGACTTCGGACCAGCGCACGCGCAGCGGGATGGTATGGCGGAACTCTTCTTTGGCCATTGACATGGTCTCCCTGGTTGTTTGTCGGGGCGATGCAAAGCATCAGGCCGCCGCCCCGCCGGCACAGGGCCGGCAGGCGCGGCGGCCTGGTTGAACGCAATCGGCGCTGGCTTACTGCGGCTTGGCCAGCCCCAGCTTCTCGATGATCGCCTTTTCCTTCTTGACGGTTTCGGCGGCGAACTGCGCGTACTGCTGGCTGTTCATGTAGAACGGCTCCATGTCGAACTTGGCCAGCGATTCGCGGTAGTTGGGCATTTCCATCGCCTTCTTGAAGGCGTCATGCAGCTTCTGCACGATCTTCGGGTCGGTGCCCTTGGGCGCGACCAGGCCGAACGGCGAGGTCTGCACGATGCCCATGCCCAGTTCCTTCAGCGTCGGCACGTTGGGGAAGCGCGCCGAGCGCTTCTCGCCCCATGTCGACAGCAGGCGCAGCTTGCCCTGCTCCACGTACGGCGCCCAGGCCGGCGTATCGGCCACCGACATCACGTGCCCGCCCAGCAGCGCCTGCATCGATTCCGCATTGCCCTTGTACGGGATGTGCGAGAACTGCACGCCCTGCTTCAGCGCCAGCTCTTCCATGGTCAGGTGCAGCGTGGTCATGCTGCCCGGCGAGCCGTAGGTCAGCTTGCCCGGATTGGCCTTGGCGTAGGCGACGTAATCCTGCATGGTCTTGATCGGCGAATCCGCCGGCACCACCAGGCCGAACGAATAGCCGGCCAGGTTGATGATGTAGCTCAGGTCCTTGACCGGGTCCCAGTTGATCTTGGTGGTGTACGGCAGGCGATAGACGGGCATGGCGACCTGCGCCAGCGTGTAGCCGTCGGGCGCGGTGGCCTGCATCATCTGCGCGGGCAGCACGCCGCCCGCGCCGGGCTTGTTCTCGACGATCACCGGCTGGCCCAGGATCTTGGACGCGTTCTCGGCCAGGACCCGGAATGGGATGTCGGTGGAGCCGCCGGCGGTATAGCCGATCACCAGACGGATCGGACGCTGCGGAAACTTGTCTGCCTGGGCCTGGGCAGGCATGGCGGCCAGGCCGATGGCGGCGGTGGCGGCGGCGAGGCCCGCGCGGGCGATAAATTGGCGGCGTTGCATTTGACTAGGTCTCCTTGTGCTGCAAGTCACTGCTGAAAAATCGGTGCTGCGTGTTGTCAGGATTGGCCGAACGCGGCACGCAGCGCGGCGGCGGCCTCGGCATGCGCCTGCGCCACCGCCGGCACGAACCGGCCCAGCTTGAAGAAATCATGGATCATGCCGGGGTAGTTCGCCAGCGTGGCCGGCACGCCGGCGGCGCGCAGCTTGGCGGCGTAGGCGACGCCTTCGTCATGCAGCGGGTCATAGCCCGCCACGGCGACCCAGGCCGGGCACACATTGCGCACGTCGGCGCCGCTGCCGCCGCCGTCGAGCGGGGCGAAGCGCCAGTCGTCGCGGCTGGCTTCCTGGTCCAGGTACTGCGCAAAGAACCAGCGGATCATCTCGGCGGTCAGCAGGTAGCCCTCGGCCAGCGCGCGGTGCGATGGCGTGTCCTGGCGCGCGCAGGTGCCGGGATACAGCAGCATCTGCAGCACCGGCGCGAGCCCGGCGTTGCGCGCCTCCACAGCGCTGGCAGCGGCCAGCGTGCCGCCGGCGCTATCGCCGCCCAGCGCGATGCGGGCGGGGTCGGCACCCAGCCTTCCGGCTTCGGCAAAGACCCAGTGCAGCGCGTCGAAGGCGTCGTTGACCGCGGTCGGAAAGCGCCATTGCGGCCCAAGGCGGTAATCCACCGACAGCACCATGCAATCGGCCTGGCCGCACAGCAGCCGGCACAGCGCATCGTGCGAATTGACGCTGCCAACCGTGAAGCCGCCACCGTGGAAGTACGCCAGCAGCGGCAGCGGCTCGGCCCAGCTGGCCTCGCGCGGCGTGTACAGCCGCGCCGGGATGGCATGGCCGTCACGCGCGGGCACGTGCAGGTCTTCGGTCGCGTGCACGGCGGGCGGGCTGATGTCGAGGATCGGCGCGCTCTTCTCGTAGGCGATCCTGGCGTCCTCGGGGTCCAGTGCGTGGATCGGCGGCCGCTTGGCACGGGCGATCAGTTCCAGCAGCTGCGACACCTGCGGGTCGAGCGGAGCCGACGGCAGGCCGGGAGCCTGGTTGACGGAGGATGGTACGGCGGACATGAAAAATCAGTTAAATCTGAGCTTCGGCTGCAGCGGCCAGCGTGTGGTGGACGCCGCCCGCATCGGTGGAAGTTCGAATAGTGAACGATCGTTCGTTTTCAGTATGATGCCAGATGTTTCTGAGACGAGGCAGTACGAGATAACCCCGACAGCCTCACGTCAGCCTGCCACGCGGCCAGTTTTTGCGCGATGATCGGCTGACGCGCGGCGCGGGCCCCGACAACCCATTGAAACCGAAGGCGGCGCGCCTGGCCAGTGCCTTACCCTGACCCCGGTTCGCGGCAGATCCCTGCAGGAGACAAGCAAATATGGCGTTTATCTACTATCTGACCCACATCCACCTGGATTTCGGCGCGGTCAGCCTGCTCAAGTCGGAATGCGAGCGCATCGGCATCCGCCGTCCGCTGCTGGTCACCGACAAGGGCGTGGTCGCAGCCGGCGTGGCACAGCGCGCCATCGACGCGATGCAGGGCTTGCCAGTGGCGGTGTTCGACGAGACCCCGTCGAACCCGACCGAGGCGATGGTGCGCAAGGCCGCCGCGCAATACCGCGAGGCCAACTGTGACGGGCTGGTGGCGGTGGGCGGCGGATCGTCGATCGACCTGGCCAAGGGCATCGCCATCCTGGCCACGCACCCGGGCGAGCTGACCACCTATGCCACCATCGAAGGCGGCAGCGGCAAGATCACCGACCAGGCCGCGCCGCTGATCGCCGTGCCGACCACCTCGGGCACCGGCAGCGAAGTGGCGCGCGGCGCCATCATCATCCTGGACGACGGGCGCAAGCTGGGCTTCCACTCGTGGCACCTGCTGCCCAGGTCGGCCATCTGCGATCCGGACCTGACGCTGGGCCTGCCGGCCGGCTTGACCGCGGCCACCGGCATGGACGCGATCGCGCACTGCATCGAGACCTACCTCGCCCCCGCCTTCAACCCGCCCGCCGACGGTATCGCGCTGGACGGGCTGGAGCGCGGCTGGACCCATATCGAGCGCGCCACCCGCGACAGCCAGGACCGCGACGCGCGGCTGAACATGATGAGCGCATCGATGCAGGGTGCGATGGCGTTCCAGAAAGGGCTGGGCTGCGTGCATTCGCTGTCGCACCCGCTGGGCGGGCTGAAGATCGACGGCCGCACCGGCCTGCATCACGGCACGCTCAACGCGGTGGTGATGCCGGCGGTGCTGCGCTTCAACGCCGACGCGCCCACCGTGGTGCGCGACGACCGCTACGCGCGCCTGCGCCGCGCCATGCATCTGCCCGACGGCGCCGATATCGCGCAGGCCGTGCACGACATGACGGCACGCCTGGGCCTGCCCACCGGCCTGCGCCAGATGGGCGTCACCGAGGACATGTTCGACAAGGTGATCGCCGGCGCGCTGGCGGACCATTGCCACAAGACCAACCCGAAAGAGGCCAGCGCGGCGGATTATCGGCGTATGCTTGAGCAATCCATGTAGTGCATAGCAGCAAGGTGGCCCGCCGGCACCGCGGCGGGCGCGCTCTCAAACCAGGAGACGACATGACCGGCGAGCACCTGCAGGTAGTCCATGGCGACATCACCCGGATGGAAGTCGACGCCATCGTCAACGCGGCCAACAGCGGGCTGCTGGGCGGCGGCGGCGTCGACGGCGCCATCCACGGGGCCGGCGGCCCCGCCATCATGGAGGCCTGCCGCGCGATCCGCGACGCGCAGGGCGGCTGCCCCACCGGCGAGGCGGTGCTCACCACGGGCGGGCGCCTGCCTGCGCCGTACGTGATCCACGCCGTCGGCCCGGTCTGGCATGGCGGCGGCCAGGGCGAGGACGAACAGCTCGCCAACGCCTACCGCAACAGCATCCGTGTAGCCGCGCAGCACCATCTGCGCACGCTCGCCTTCCCCAACATCAGCACGGGCATCTACGCCTTTCCGCGCGAGCGCGCGGCGGATATCGCCATCGCCGCGGTGCGCGAAGCGCTGGCGTCAGCGCCCGAGATCGAGCAGGTGACTTTTGTCTGCTTCGATGATGAGAACTATCGCCTGTACCGCGATCGCCTGGCCTGACGCTGGCCGCCCGGGGCCTGCCGCCGTTCAGTCAGAGATCAAGTTCCACCGTCGTTCCCGCGCAGGCGGGAACGACAGCGGTTAACTGAATGCCGCCAGGGCGCGGCTAACCCGCCGGCAATGCGCTGCGGATCAGCAGGTTGACATGCTCCGGCTGCTCGTGGATGACCCAGTGGGTGCCGTCCGGAATGCGCTCCAGGCGCAGGTCCGTGACAAAGTCCTCCAGGCCATTGAGCAGGGATTTCGGCAAGGCGCGATCGCGTTCGCCCCAGATCACCAGCGTCGGCACGCGGACCACGAACCTGGCCGGATCGAGCTGCGACAGGTCCGGCCCGGCTTCGCCGTCGCCCGGCGGCCGCATCGGCGAGGCGCGGTAGAAATTGACGCCGCCGGTCAGCGGATGCACGCCCCCCTCGCCAGGCTGCGACCACGCGGCGTGATAGCGCTCGCGCGTCTGCGGCGTGTACCACGCGGCCGGCTTGCCGTCGGCGTCGGCCAGCATGCGGTCCAGCAGCGCAAAGTCGTTGGCGGCCAATGCCTTCTCTGAACCGGACTTGCGCAGCCAGTTCATGTAGGCGGAAGCGGCCTGCTGCTCCGGATCGGTGGCCAGCGCACGCGCGAACAGGTACGGGTGCGGCGAGTTGATGATGACGAGCTGGCGCACGAGTTGCGGGAACTGGATCGCCAGGTTCCAGCAGATCGCGCCGCCCCAGTCGTGCGCGACAACGATGGCCTGGTCATAGCCCAGCGCACCGATGAACTGCACCAGGTCTTCGACGATATGGCGCGGCCGGTAGGACTCCACGTCGCCGGGCTTGCTCGACAGGTTGAAGCCGCGCAGGTCCGGCGCGACGGCGAAGTGCGTGTGCCCGAACTCGGCCAGCTGGGCTTCCCATTCGTACCAGAACTCGGGGAATCCGTGCACGAACAGCATCAGCGGCTTGCCGCGCTCGCCAGCGCTGGCGTAGTGCAGCCGGGTGCCGTTGGACAGGCTGGCGTACTGCAGGTGCCGGATCACGGCGGGGGCGGCCATGGTGGTCTCCATGTGCGTGGCTCCTCGTTGGTGGCGTTGGCGTGTCAGCCGCGCAGCGCGGCCACGAGGCCCGCACGGACTTCGGGCTTGTCGGCAAAGGGATCGCCGGGATTGCGCGGCCCGACGATGTCCTCGAAGCGCTGGCGTACAGGTTCCAGCGCCTGCGGATGCGAATAAATATAGAAGCTATCGGCGCGGATGGCATCGAAGGTTTTGTGCGCGACCTCGGCGGCAGTCACCTTGCCGGAGCCGACGGCCTTGTCCGACAGCGCCTGCGACACCAGCTGCGAGCGCGTCGGCGGCGTTTGGTTGGCCAGCTCCGCGGGCCGGTTGCGCTGCGACTGGCTGATGCCGGTGGGCACGAAGTACGGGCACAGTACCGAGCAGCGCACCTGCCCGGTGACCAGGCCCAGGTCCTGGTACAGCGTTTCCGACAGCGACACCACCGCGTGCTTGGACACGTTGTACACGCCCATCGCGGGCGGGTTGAGCAACCCTGCCATCGACGCGGTGTTGACGATATGGCCCTGGTACGAAGGATCCTTCTCCGCGGCCGCCAGCATCAGCGGCGTAAAGATGCGCACGCCGTGGATCACGCCGTAGAGATTGACGCCGAGCACCCATTCCCAGTCCTGCAGCGAGTTTTCCCAGAGCAGTCCGCCGGCACCCACGCCGGCATTGTTGAAGAGCAGGTTGACCTGCCCGAATGCCTCCATTGCCGCATCGGCCAGCGCCTGCACCTGCTCGGCGCGCGACACGTCGGTGCGCAGCCCGATCACCGGTACATTGCGCGCCTTGAATTCGGCCACGGTCGCGTCCAGCGCGTCCTCCTGCACGTCGGCCAGCACCAGCTTCATGCCGAGATCGGCGCCGATGCGGGCGAATTCCTTGCCAAACCCCGATGCACCGCCGGTGATGACGGCTACCTTGTTGGAAAAATCCTTCATGTCGTCTGTCCTGTCGCGTGAAATCAGTAGGAGGATGACCCCATGCAGCGGCGCGGCGGCGCACCGGTTCAGGCGGCGCGCCGCACCTGGTAGCCCTGCCGCGGGAAATGCACGTTGAGCGCGCCGGCGCGCGGGTCCTGCCGGCGCAGCGTGACGCGGTGCGGGCCCAGTGCCAGCAACACGCCGGCCACGGGATCACGTGCGTAGTCGGTCGGCGTGATGGTGACTGCGTCGCCCGGCTGCAGGCCTTCGCCCTCGCGCACGCCTTCATCGAGCGCAACCGGGTCCGCGCTGAGCGCCACGCCAATGGCCTGCTCGCCGCCGACCACGCGCGGACGCCCGTGGCCGAAGGTATTCATGCGCGCATACCAGGCCTGCAGCCTGGGATAGGCCTCCAGCATCTGCGCCAGCGCGCCGGCGCGGCGGATAAACCAGAGGTTGTGGTACAGCGAAAAGTCCGCCACGGACAGCAAGGGCCCGGCGACATGCTCCACGCCCGCGGCAAACTGCGTTTCGAGCCTGCCGAAGGTTTCGTGCAGCTGCGCGGTGGCCTCGGGCGGCGGCATGCGCAGCGCGTTGGTGTCGCCGCGCATGGCCTTGCGGTCGGCGACAAACGCCTGGACCTGCGCCGGCGACAGATGGCCCAGCATGCTGGCAACGCCGTCTGGCTGGAACACGTAGGTCGCCGCAGCGGTAAACAACGCACTGTCGAACCAGGCCGCCATCACGCGTGCCACCGCGGCCTGCGCGGGTGGATACAGCGGCGGTGACGGCGCCAGCGTGTCGATGACTTCGCAGATCAGTGCCGTGTCGCAATAAATGTCGGCGCCGACCTGCATCACCGGCGTGCGACGATAGCCGCCGGTCAGCGCCAGCAAATCCGGCTTGGGCAGGATGGCGGGGATTTCCACCGCCTGCCACGCCAGCCCCTTGGCGCCCAGCAGCAGCCGTACTTTTTCCGAGAACGGCGAGGTTGCGTACTGGTGAAGGATGATGTCTGCCATGCGGGCCACCTCACGGTTGTGGATCGACTGCAGGGATGGCCGCCATGCGGCGGCCGCTCAGTCCAGCAGGTCCGGCTGTTCCTTGACGATACGCGCATACAGCGGCTGGAACTGGAACCAGCCCGCCTGCGCGGTGCCGACGATCGAATACGCCTGCCGCGCGGCAGCGTCGGCAATCACCTTCAGCGGCGCCTGCGTGCGCGCGGCAGCGGCTTCAGCCAGCAGCTGCACCTGGCAGGAGCGTTCCATGGTGATGAACCACCACGCCGCTTCGTCCACGGTCTTGCCGACCGTCAGCAGGCCGTGGTTCTGCAGGATCGCGGCCTTGTTCTGCCCGAGCGCATTGGCGATGCGCTGGCCCTCATCCAGCTCCACCACCACGCCGCCGAAATCGTCATAGACCGCATGGTCGTTGTAGAACGCGCACACGTCCTGCGTCAGCGCATCGAGCGGGCGGCCGAGCGTCGACCAGGCGCGGCCATAGGTGCTGTGCGAGTGCGCGGCGGCGACCGCGTCGGGGCGGGTCTGGTGCACGCGCGAATGGATCGCGAAGGCCGCGGCATTGACCGGGTAGTCGCCCTCCACCACGTCGCCGTGGTGGTCGCAGCGAATCAGGTTGGAGACCCGGACCTGGCTGAAATGCACGCCGAAGGGATTGACCCAGAAGGTATCGGGGAACTCGGGATCGCGCGCGGTGATATGGCCGGCCACGCCTTCGTCGAAGCCGAATTTCGAGAACAGCCGGAAGGCGGCGGCGAGGCGCTGCTTGCGGTGCAGGCGCTCCTCGCCCACGGTGGCGAACTGCGGCGGCCGCGGCAGGTTGCGGTAGCGGGCCCTGACCTCTTCGGGCAGGCCGGCGCCGATATCGTCATCGGTGGCTTGCTGGACTTGCGGAACTTGCGGGGCATTCATGGGTGTCTCCTCCTCTTGTCTTGCCTGCGCTGTCTTGCCTGCACTGTCTTGCCTGCGATCGCTGCGCGGCACGCCCGTGGGGTCGCGGCGTGCCCGGTGCTGGGCTCAGACCAGCTTGACCAGCTGCTTGCCGAAGTTCTTGCCCTTGAGCAGGCCCATGAAGGCTTCCGGCGCGCTCGCCAGGCCTTCGGCAATGCTCTCGCGGAACTTCAGCTTGCCCTGCGCGACCGCGGTGCCCAGCTCCTTCAGCGCCTGCGGCCACACTTCCATGTGCTCGGAGACGATAAAGCCCTCGATGGTCAGGCGCGAGATCAGGATCAGCTGCGGGTTCTTCAGCGGCAGCGGGTTGCCGTCATAGCCGGCGATCATGCCGCACAGGGCGATGCGGCCGAAGGCGTTCATGCGCGACAGCACTGCGTCGAAGATCTCGCCGCCGACGTTCTCGAAATAGCCGTCGATGCCGTCGGGCGTGGCTTCCTTGAGCATGGTGTAGAGCTCTTTCGGGTCTTTTGCCGCCTTGTAGTCGATACAGGCGTCGAAGCCCAGCTCATTGACCACGTAGTCGCACTTGTCCTTGCCGCCGGCAAAGCCCACCGCGCGGCAGCCCGCCAGCTTGGCCAGCTGGCCCACCACGCTGCCGACCGCGCCCGACGCGGCGCTGACCGCGATGGTCTGGCCCGCCTTGGGCTGGATGATCTTGTTCAGCCCATACCACGCGGTCACGCCTGGCATGCCGACCGAGCCGAGATAGGCCGACAGCGGGATATGCGTGGTATCGACCGGCTGCAGGCCGGTGCCGTCGCTGACGCCCATCTCCTGCCAGCCGAACATGCCGACCACCTTGTCGCCCGGCTTGAACTTGCTGTTCTTGCTTTCCACCACTTCGCCGACGGTGCCGCCGATCATCACCTCGTTGAGCGGCTGCGGTGCGGCATACGACTTGCTGTCGTTCATGCGGCCGCGCATGTACGGATCGAGCGACAGGTAGTGGTTGCGCACCAGCACCTGGCCGTCGGCGATCTGCGGCACGGGCACGTCTTCCAGCCGGAAATTGGCCGGCGTCACCGCGCCTTCGGGACGCGAGGCCAGGACGATGCGCTTGAACGTGTTGGACATGGTCGGGTTCCTTCCAATGGGAGATGGAAACTGCGTGGAAACTGCAAGGAGCTGCTATGCGGGGCACCAGCCGCCCCGCGCTGTCCTGGCGCCGGCGCTCAGCCGTCGGCGCCGGTATCGGTCTCGCCCGGGCGCTGCGGCGGCATGCGCCGGATGTACTTGAACGTGCCCGAGCCGCGCGCCACGGTCTTGCCGTCGGCATCGACGATCTCGGCCTCGCAGAACACCATGGTGGTGGTGCGGTGCACGGTGGTGCCGCGCGCGGTCAGGTGGCCGCGGCCCGGCGCCATGAAGCTGCTCTTCATCTCGATGGTGACCACGCCGCGGCCATCGGCATCGCTGCTGCGGCCGGCCACCGCCATGGCCACGTCGAGCAGCGTCATGATCACGCCGCCGTGGGCCATGTCCCAGCTGTTCTGGTGGCGCTTTTCGATCGGCAGCGAGAGCTCGCTGCGGCCGCCCTCCGCGACGGTGCAGGTCACGCCGAGGTCGGCAAGGAACGGGATATGGCTCAGGGAGCCGGTGTACTGGTTCATGGCAATGCGAGTCGAAGTGGGGGCTGGAGAGGCGCCTGCGGCAGCTAGCCCGCCGGCGCCGATCCCGCATTATTGCCGCAATCGCCGGCTGTCGCGCAGACCGCGCTCACATCGCGCTCACACTGCGCTGACACCACCGTCGACCGCCAGGATCTGCCCGGTAATGTGCTTGCCGGCATCGCTGGCGAACAGCAGCGCCGCGCCCTTGAGGTCTTCATCGTCACCCAGGCGGTGCAGCGGCACGCCGGCGCACATCGCTTCGACACCCATGCGCTCCAGCGAGCCCTTGGTCATCTTCGACGGGAAGAAGCCCGGCGCCAGCGCGTTGACGGTGATATTGTGCTCGCCCCACTCGCCCGCGAGCGTGCGGGTGAAGTTGACCACGGCGCCCTTGGAGGTGTTGTAGGCGATGGTGTCCATCGAGCCCGGCGGGTTGCCGGCCAGGCCAGCGATCGACGCCACGTTGATGATGCGGCCGTAGCGGCGCGGAATCATCGACAGCTTGCCGATGCGCTGGCTCAGCAGGAACAGGCCGCGGATATTCAGGTTCATCACCTTGTCCCAGGCCTCCACCGGATGGTCTTCCGCCGGGGCGCCCCAGGTGGCGCCGGCGTTGTTGACCAGGATGTCGACGTGGCCAAGCCTGGCGATGGCTTCGTCGGCCAGGCGGGCAATCTCGGACTCCTGCGAGCCATCGGCGGCGATCCAGTCGGCCTCGATGCCGAGGCCCTTCAGGTGTTCCTGCGCCGCGCGCAGCTCGTCGGCCTTGCGGGCCGACAGCACGATACGCGCGCCCTGCTCGCCCAGTGCCTCGGCGATCTGCAGGCCAAGGCCGCGCGAGCCGCCGGTGATCAGCGCGGTCTTGCCCTTCAGGTCAAACAGTTGCTGGATGGTGCGCATGTTGTCTCTTCCTTGGTTGTCTTTGAATGATGTAGTCAGCGGTCAGAACCAAGCGTCCTGCATGTCCAGCGTGGTGCGGTCGAGCGATGCCAGCAGGTCGAGCTGAGGGCCGACCCTGGGCAATTCGAAGCGGAAGAAGTACGCCGCCGCGGCCAGCTTGCCGCGATAGAAGTCCTGGTCCTCCTTGCCGCTCGCCTGCGCCAGCGCGGCCTGCGCCAGCAGCGCCTGCTCCAGCCAGATCCACGCGACCACCACGTGCCCGAAGGCTTCCAGGTAGACCGAGGCATTGGCCAGCGTCACGTTCGAATCGCCGGCGCTCCACAGCGTCTGGGTCACGTCGGCCAGGCGCTTGGTTGCGGCGCCAAGCGCGCGCGCCTGTTGCGCCAGTTCGGCGTCGTCCGCGGCCAGCGCGCGGCCGATGGCGGCCTGCACGCGCTCGCCAAGCAGCCTGAACGCGGCGCCATCCTTCATCACCACCTTGCGGCCCAGCAGGTCCAGGCCCTGGATGCCGTGCGTGCCTTCATGGATGGGGTTCAGGCGGTTGTCGCGGTAGAACTGCTCGACGTTGTATTCGCGGGTGTAGCCATAGCCGCCATGCACCTGGATCGCAAGGTTGTTGGCCTCCAGGCACCATTGCGACGGCCAGCTTTTGGCGATCGGGGTCAGGATGTCGAGCAGCAGCGCCAGGCGCGCATGCGCTTCCTGGTCGCCCGCGGCGGCAGCGGCTTCTTCCTCGTCCACCAGCCGCGCGCAATACAGGTTCAGCGCCAGGCCGCCCTCGACATAGCTCTTCTGAGCCAGCAGCATGCGGCGGATATCGGCGTGCTCGACCAGCTTCACCTGCGGGCTGGCGGCGTCCTTGCCGCCGGGGCCGACGGGGCGGCCTTGCGGACGGTTGCGCGCATAGTCCAGCGCGTGCAGGTAGCCGGTATAGCCGAGCATCACCGCGCCCAGGCCCACGCCGATGCGCGCCTCATTCATCATGTGGAACATGCAGGCCAGGCCCTTGTGCGGCTCGCCCACCAGGTAGCCGATCGCACCGGCCCTGCCGCCCGGCTTGTACTTCATGCCCTCGCCGAAATTCAGCAGGCAGTTGGTGGTGCCGCGATAGCCCATCTTGTGGTTCAGGCCGGCCAGCACCACGTCGTTGTGCTCGCCCAGCGAGCCGTCGTCGTTGACCAGGTACTTGGGCACGATGAACAGGGAGATGCCCTTCACGCCCGGGATCAGCTTGCCGTCCGGGCCGGGGATCTTGGCCAGCACCAGGTGGACGATGTTGTCCGACAGCTCGTGCTCGCCCGCGGAAATCCACATCTTGTTGCCGCGCAGGCGGTATTGCGCGCCCAGCGGCGATTCGCCCTCATACTCGGCGCGCGTCGTGATATCCGACAGCGACGAGCCGGCCTGCGGCTCCGACAGGCACATGGTGCCGAAGAAGCGCCCTTCCATCTCCGGCTTGACGAAGGTCTCGACCTGCGCCGGCGTGCCGTGCGCCAGCAGCAGATTGGCGTTGCCGATGGTCAGGAACGGGTAGGAGCTGGTGCCGACGTTGGCGCCCTTGAAATAGGCGAAGCCGGCTTTCTCCACCACCACCGGCAGCTGCATGCCGCCCAGCTCGTAGTCCTGGCCGGCGGCCATCAGGCCGGCCTCGCAAAAGGCCTTCAGCGCGGTGCTGACCTCGGGGATGATGCTGACGGTCTCGCCGTCGAATTCGGGTTCGTGCTGGTCGTTCTTCTTGTTGTGCGGCGCGAACAGGTCGGTGGCGATCTTCTCGCAGGTGTCCAGCGCGGCATCGAAGGTCTCGCGCGAGTGGTCAGCGTAGCGCGGAATGCGGGTCAGCTCGTCGACCTTGAGCCATTCGTACAGAATGAAGTTCAGGTCGCGACGGGAAAGGATCATCGACATGGTGTCTCCAGGCGGCGCACTGCGTGGGGCGCTCGCGAATTCATGTAGCTTTCTTGCCCGAACCGCCGCAACCCTGGAATACACCGCGTGGGTGCTCCCTCTCCCGCTTGCGGGAGAGGGTTGGGGTGAGGGCCGGGAGGTACTACGAAGTCCAGGCCGGCGGTATGCCACCGCCTGCCCTCACCCCCTGCCCCTCTCCCGCGAGCGGGAGAGGGGAGCAAACCAGCAGCGTGCCGGCGTTGCTGGCAATTACAGCACCTCGAACAACCCAGCCGCGCCCTGGCCGCCGCCGATGCACATGGTCACCACCACGTACTTCACGCCGCGGCGCTTGCCTTCGATCAGCGCATGGCCGACCAGGCGCGCGCCCGACACGCCGTACGGGTGGCCCACCGCGATGGCACCGCCGTTGACGTTGAGGCGGTCCATTGGGATGCCGAGCTTGTCGGCGCAGTACAGCACCTGCACTGCGAAGGCTTCGTTCAGCTCCCACAGGCCGATGTCGTCGACCTTCAGGCCGGCCTTCTTCAGCAGCTTGGGCACCGCGAAGACGGGACCGATGCCCATCTCGTCCGGCTCGCAACCCGCGACGGCAAAGCCGCGGAACACGCCCAGCGGCTGCAGGCCCTTGGCCTCGGCCACGCGCGCGTTCATCACCACGGCCGCCGATGCGCCGTCCGAGAACTGCGAGGCATTGCCGGCGGTGATCACGCCACCCGGCACCGCGCTGCGGATCTTGGCCACGCCTTCCAGCGTGGTGTCGGCACGGATGCCTTCGTCACGGTCGAGGGTGACTTCCTTCGTCACCAGCTGACCGGTGGACTTGTCGGCGACGCCGGCGAGCACCGTGATCGGCACGATCTCGTCCTTGAACTTGCCGGCTTCCTGCGCGGCGGCGGCGCGTTGCTGGCTGCGCACGCCGTATTCGTCCTGGCGATCCTTCGAGATGTTGTAGCGCTTGGCCACGTTCTCGGCGGTCTGCAGCATGTTCCAGTAGATTTCCGGCTTGTTCTTGACCAGCCAGCTTTCCTGGATCATGTGGCGGTTCATTTCCTGCTGCACGCAGGAGATGGACTCCACGCCGCCGGCGACGAAGATGTCGCCCTCATCGGCGATCACGCGCTGCGCGGCCATGGCGATGGTCTGCAGGCCCGACGAGCAGAAGCGGTTGACGGTGGCACCGGGCACGGTGACCGGGCAGCCGGCGCGCAGCGCGATCTGGCGCGCGATATTGGCGCCGGTGGCGCCTTCCGGGTTGGCGCAGCCCATCAGCACGTCTTCCACCTCCGCGGCGTCGATCTTGGCGCGGGCGATGGCGTGCTGCACGGCGTGACCGCCCAGCGTGGCGCCGTGAGTCATGTTGAAGGCGCCCTTCCAGCTCTTGGCCAGGCCGGTCCGTGCGGTGGATACGATGACTGCTTCGTTCATGTGTTACTCCTCGGAATCTTGTGTCGTTCAGTTCGGTGGTTCGGTTCAGCCCTGGCCCTTCAGCCGTTCAGCACATCCGCGGACATCACGCGCGCGACGCCGGCGGCGCCGAGGTCCTGCCATGCCCTGGCCAGCGACCCTTGCAGGTCGATGGCACGGCACGCATCCTCGATCACCGCGGCCTCGAAGCCCGCAGCGCGCGCATCGAGCGCGCTCCAGGCCACGCAATAGTCCGTCGCCAGCCCGGCGCAGAACACGCGCCTGACGCCATGCTCGCGCAGGTAGCCGGCCAGCCCGGTGCGCGTGGTGCGGTCCGCTTCAAGGAAGGCGGAGTAGCTGTCCACGTCGGCGTGGTGGCCCTTGCGGATCACCAGCCGCGCGTGCGGCACGTGCAGGCCCGCATGCAGCGCTGCGCCGGGCGTGTCCTGCACGCAGTGCACCGGCCACAGCACCTGCTCGCCATACGGCAGCGTGAGCATCTGGAACGGCTGCGTGCCGGCATGGTTGGCCGCGAACGAGACGTGCGCGGCCGGATGCCAGTCCTGCGTCACCACCACATGCCCGAACGCGCGCGCCAGCCGGTTGATGACGGGCACCACTTCATCGCCGTTGGGCACGGCAAGCGCGCCGCCCGGCATGAAGTCGTTCTGCACGTCGATCACCAGCAGGCAATCGTCCGGTCCGATGATGGTGTTCATGGCCGCTCCTGGCTGAACCCTCTTGGCAAATTAACCGTTGAAGCCCTTGCCTTCGTCCGCCAGCTTCTGCAGCAGCGGCGCGACCTGCCAGGCTTCGCCGTGGTAGCCCTTGGCGTACTTCTTCATGGCCAGCGCCACGTTGTAGAGGCCGACCTGATCGGCGTACAGCATCGGGCCGCCACGGAACAGCGGGAAGCCGTAACCGGTCAGGTACACCATGTCGATATCCGAGGCCTTGGAAGCAATGCCTTCTTCCAGGATCTTGGCGCCTTCGTTGACCAAGGCGAACACCAGGCGCTCGACGATCTCTTCGTCAGAGATCTTGCGGCGCGTCAGCCCCAAGTCCTTGGAGTGCTGCACGATCATGTCGTTGACCTGCTGGTTCGGGTACGGCTTGCGGTCGCCCGCCTTGTAGTCGTACCAGCCCGCGCCGGTCTTCTGGCCGTAACGGCCCATCTCGCACAGCAGGTCGGCGGTCTTGGAGTACTGGATGTCCGGCTTGTCCACGGCGCGGCGCTTGCGGATGGCCCAGCCGATGTCGTTGCCGGCCAGGTCGCCCATGCGGAACGGGCCCATGGCAAAGCCGAACTTCTCGATGGCCTTGTCGACCTGCTCCGGCAGCGCGCCTTCGTCCAGCAGGTAGCCGGCCTGGCGGCTGTACTGCTCGATCATGCGGTTGCCGATAAAGCCATCGCACACGCCCGACACCACCGCGGTCTTCTTGATCTTCTTGCCGATCTGCATGACCGTGGCCAGCACGTCCTTGCCGGTCTTCTCGCCGCGCACCACTTCGAGCAGCTTCATCACGTTGGCCGGGCTGAAGAAGTGCATGCCGACCACGTCCTGCGGACGCTTGGTGAACGAGGCGATCTTGTTCACGTCGAGCGTGGAGGTGTTCGAAGCCAGGATCGCGCCCTGCTTCATCACTTCGTCCAGCTTCTTGAAGACGATTTCCTTGACGCCCATTTCCTCGAACACGGCCTCGATGACCATGTCGGCGTCCTTGATGTCGTCATAGGACAGCGTGGTGCTCAGCAGGCCCATGCGCTGCTCGACCTTCTCCTGCGTGAGCTTGCCCTTCTTGGCGCTGTTCTCGTAGTTCTTGCGGATGATGCCGACACCGCGGTCCAGCGCTTCCTGCTTGGTTTCCAGGATGGTGACCGGAATGCCCGCATTCAGGAAGTTCATGCTGATGCCGCCGCCCATGGTGCCGGCGCCGATCACGGCAACCTTCTCGATCTTGCGCACCGGGGTGCCTTCGGGCACGTCGGGGATCTTGCTGGCGGCACGCTCGCCAAAGAAGGCATGGCGCAGCGCGCGCGATTCCGGCGTGGTCACCAGGAACAGGAAGCCCTCGCGCTCTTCCTTCAGGCCCTGCTCGAACGGCTTGAGCGAGCCGGCCACCGCTTCCAGGCACTTCAGCGGCGCCGGGAAGTTCTTGGCCATCGCGGCCACGGTGTTGCGGGCAAAGCCGAGGTAGCCTTCGGGGTTCTCGTGGCGCACCTTCAGGTCGCGCACCTTCGGGTGCGGGCCGCTGGCGGCGCCGACGTTCTGCGCGAACTTGACTGCCGCGGGCAGCACGTCACCCTCGACGATTTCATCGAACAGCTTGGTGCCGGCAAACTTTTCAGACAGCACCGGCGTGCCCGACACGATCATGTTGGCGGCAGCTTCCAGGCCGATCACGCGCGGCAGGCGCTGCGTGCCGCCGGCGCCGGGCAGCAGGCCCAGCTTCACTTCCGGCAGCGCGATCTGCGCGCCTTTGGACGCCACGCGGTAGTTGCAGCCCAGCGCCAGTTCCAGGCCGCCGCCCATGGCGACCGAGTGCACGGCGGCGACCACCGGCTTGGACGACGCTTCCAGCACGCGGATCACCGAGTGCAGCGTCGGCTCCTGCATGGCCTTGGGGGTATTGAATTCACGGATATCGGCGCCGCCCGAGAATGCCTTGCCGGCGCCGGTGATGACGATGGCCTTGACGGCGGCATCGTCCAGCGCACGGGTCATGCCTTCGACGATGCCAAGACGGGTGCTGTGACCCAGGCCGTTGACAGGGGGATTGTCGAGCGTGATGACGGCTACGCCGTCCTGAACCTGATACTGCGCTGTCATGCTGGTTCCTTTTACAAAAGTTTGTCTCGGGATTCGAATTCTCGAATTATTGTTTTGCTGCTGGGTGCAGGGGTGATTGGCACAGGGTTAACCCGCCGCGGTTACCGCTTGCCACAAGCCTTCCGGGGCTTGGGCGAAACAAGCATACACAAAATAGCACGGTCGTTCAATTTCAATTTCACGGGTTTCTGTGTGGCATGCGTGGGGCGAATTTCGGCCTGTAGCGTGGTGCATGGAGGCTGGAGCTTGGGCGTGCGGGAGACCGTTTGCTGATGGCGCATCAGGCACATTGGTGAATGGGGTGAGGGGTGGCTCTAGATTAGGATGGGATTTGGGGGTTGGGGGCTGGGGGGCTGCGGGTGACATGCTGTTGGCCGTTGAAGCGTTGGCCTGTCGCTGTTGGTGACATGCTGTTGGCCGTTGAAGCGCTGGCCTGTCGCTGTTGGTGACATGCTGTCGGCCGTTGAACCGCCTGGTTCCGCCCTCCTGGGCGGGTCACTTTTTGGCCGAGCGCCAAAAAGATGGAATGAACGCGCCCCGGCCTGCGATCAAAGGTGCCGGTAGTCGGTTATGCATCCGGGAAACGTGACAGGGTAGGCGGGCCCCCCCCTCACGAAACGGCATCGATGTGCCAGAGTGGGAGTGTGACCAACCACGCGAGGATGGAGGGACCCGAGATGAATACTACGACTTACGGTCTGGACATTGCAAAGACTGTCTTCCAGCTCTATTGGGTCGAGCCTTCGGGCAAGTGTTTCAATCGTCGCTTCAGTCGGTCCAAGCTGCTGGAGTTCCTCGCGAATCGCGAGCCTGGACGCATCGCGCTGGAGGCGTGTGGCAGTGCGCACTGGTGGGCCCGCCAAGTGCGAGCCTTGGGTCATGAGCCGGTGCTGCTGCACGCCCGGTACGTGCGACCGTTCGTGCAGACGAACAAGACCGATGCGGCCGACGCCCGTGCTATCTGGACCGCAGTCCAGCAGCCGGGCATGCCGGTCGTGGCAGCAAAGACCGAGTCCCAACAATGTGTGCTCGGCCTGCACGCCATGCGCCAACTGCGCGTGAAGATGCGCACCATGCTGGTCAACCAGCTGCGCGGCATGTTGTTCGAATTCGGGATCCGGATCCGTCCCGGGCTACGAGCTGGCCTGAAGGAAATCGTACAAGGGATGGACGAAATCGAACGGGGCGTGCCGCCCCTGCTGTTCGAGTTCGTGCATGAGCAATTGCAAAGCATCGAAGGGCTCGATCGAGAGATAGCTCGCCTGGATCAACGCATTGATGCCTGGGGTCGGCAGAATCGGGCCTGCAAAACGATTCTGGCCATTCCTGGCATCGGCATGCTGACCGCCACGGCCATGGTCGCCACCATTGGCGACGCGCGCACCTTCAAGTCCGGGCGGCAACTGGCGGCGTATCTTGGCCTGGTGCCCAAACAGACCGGCACCGGCGGCAAGGTCTGGCTGAGCGGCATCAGCAAACGCGGCGACCCCTACCTGCGCACCTTGCTGATTCATGGCGCTCGGGTCGTGCTGAGTCACCTGCGCAGAAAGAACCAGCCGGGCTGGAGCCTGCTGCTCGCGCAGCGACGGCCGAAGAACGTCGCGGCGGTTGCCTTGGCCAACAAGACGGTGCGTACCATCTGGGCCCTGTTGACCCACGATCGGGCCTATGACCGAGACTACGTCTCGATCAGGCCTGCCTGACGGCAGGCTGAGCTAGCAAGGAAGGAACCCGTCCACAGGTTGCGACGGTAATGTCAGCGTGATGGCAAAACAGGTTGGACCGCGGGAGTGCAAGCTCAATTGGTTACTGGTGCTCAAAGCACGGCAAAAAGATAGGGACACTCCCGGTGAAATCCATCAGGGCCCGCAGGCATGGCCTGCATCGCAAGGCCGGATATAAGTCTGCAGCCAATCCTGTCCAAGCCTGATGTTGGCGTTACCTTGCAAACCGGGGCGCGTTCATATAAGTAACCAAAAAGCGCGTCGCCTGCGGCTGGCTGAGCCAATTTGGCGCTTCTGGTTAGATTGCGATTTTGGTCTCAGTGAGGCGTGGTCGCGATGCCAGCCTGCTACGCCAGGTGAGTGAGTGTGGGTGCCTGGCGAATCCCGACTTTTGAACCATCCCCAGGAGGGGCGTAGGCCGCCTGCTCCCTGCGGTATCGCATCATCGCCTACGGCTGCGCTACGCGCGGCTCAGTCTCGCGGGTGAGGCGCCCCGGCACGAACCCGCATCGCTTCGCTCGCTGGGCGGCGACGGCGATGGCCAGGACGAGATCGGTCGCGCTGCCACGTTCGGGCCGGCGCGTAGCGCAGCCGAAGGCGTCCCACCGATATGGCATGCAGCAGGCGGCCTACGCCCGGCATGGGGATCGTCCAATAGTGGATTAACGCAGCCACGATCCCAAACTCACCTGGCGTAGCAGCTTCGAACCACTACCCACATCGAACGGAAATCACCACCGCCCGAACCACCCACACCGCCAACTTGATAGCCAGCCGCTCAGGCGACGCGCTTTTTGGTTACTTTTTGGCGCTCGGCCAAAAAGTGACCCGCCCAGGAGGGCGGAACCAGGCGCTTCAACGGCCGACAGCATGTCACCAACCGCGACAGCGACGCTTCAACGGCCAACAAGCCAACAAGCCAACAAAAACGACCCGCCTCCCCACCCCGGGAAAACGGGCCGCACGGCCAATCACAAAAAAACAGCTTAGAACTTGAAGTTAGCCGTCAACATCCCAAACCGCCCAGCACCCAGCGCACCATAGTGGTTATGCGCCTTGGTGTAGTAGGTCTTGTCAAACAGGTTCTGCACGTTCAGCTGCAACGACAGGTTCTTGTTGACGCGGTAAGCCGCCATCAGGTCAAAGCGCCAGTAAGACGGCACATACAGCGAGTTGGCCGGGTTGGCATAGACCTTGTCGACGTAGTAAGCACCACCACCAACCGTCAGCGCCGGCAGCACCTGGTAGGTAGTCCACAGGCTGAAGCTGCTCTTGGGCGTATTGGGGAACTGGTTGCCGTTGTTGGCCGCGTTGGCAGCCTGCGGGCCGTTGTCGATCAGTTCGCTGTTCAGGTACGTATAGCCCCCGAACAGGCCCCACTTGTCGGTCAGGTTGCCGGCAAAGCCCAGCTCGAAGCCCTTGACGCGCTGCTTGCCCGCATTGACCGTCGTGTTGGCATCAACCGCCACGCGCGCATTGTTCTTCTCGATCTGGAAGATCGCACCGGTCAGCGACAGGCGCTTGGCCAACAGATCCCACTTGGTGCCGATTTCCACCGAGCGTGCGGTTTCCGGCTCCAGGTTGCGCTGCGCCGCCGTGATGTTGTCGGCGCCATCACCGTTGGTCGAACCTGGCGGCGTCGACGAGGTGCCGTACGACACGTAGATGCTGCCGAACTCGACCGGCTTGTAGACCACGCCAGCCTGGTAGTTGAAGAAATTCGACTTGTTGCGAATATCGAGCTGCGCCACGGCGGCCCCGGTATTCGGGTTGGTATAGGCGTTGGCGAAGGCGTGCGTGTCGTAGCTGTCGTAGCGAACGCCACCGTTGACCATCCACTGCTTGGTGATCTCTACCGTATCGAACAGGTAGACCGAGCGCGTGTTGGTGGTGGTGGTGGTGGTGAACGGCATCTTGGTGATGCTGCCGCGCCACGGGTCATTCGGGTTCGGATTGGCCAGCGGCGTACAGTCGAAGCTGGCTACCAGCGATGCGTTGCAGGTGCCGGCAGCGGCGGCAGGGTTGGCCGAGACGACGTTGTACGGCGTGTTGTCGGTATCGTCGCGGCTGAATTCGAAGCCGAACAGCACGCTGTGCTTGAGGCTGCCGGTCTCGAACTTGGCGGTCAGGTCGGTCTGGTTGGTCAGCGTCTCGGTGGCGGAGTCGCGGTTCTTGGTATTGCGCCAGACAAAGCCGCGCGGCACATTGCCGCGGCTGTCGTCGGGGTTGGTGACGACGTAGTCGTTGGTCGCGCGGCCCCAGCGCGTGGTGTTGCTGAACACCAGGCCGTTGCGGAAATCATGCTGGACCGTGGCCGTGGCGATATCGCTCTGCGTCTTCTGGAAATCGCGAGCGGTCAGGCCGTAGAAGTTGTTGCGGTCAACGTTTACGGGCTGCGACGGGTTGGCCTTGGTCGACTGGCTGGCCGGACGCGAATACGGAATGCTGTAGTCCGGCATGCCGTTGCCTTGCAGATGGTAGTACGACAGCGTGACCTTCGTATCGGACTTCATGCCGAACGTCACCGACGGCGCAAAGCCCCACGAGTTCTGGTCGACTTCGTCGCGGCCCGGCACGTTGGCGGTATAGCCCAGCGCGTTCAGGCGCACGGCGGTATTGTCATTGATCACGTAGTTGCCGTCGGCCGTGGCGCGGAAGTAAGAATCCGTGCCCACGCCGATCGAGCCCTGCGCGAAGTTCTCCGCCTGGGGCAGCTTCGACACGATATTGATCATGCCGCCCGCCGAGCCCTTGCCGCCAAACGCCGAACTCGGGCCCTTGATGACTTCGATGTTCTCGATGTTGAAGGTGTCGCGGGTCTGCGAAGCGGTGTCGCGCACGCCGTCGACATAGATGCTCGACATCGAGTCAAAACCGCGGATGAAAGGACGGTCGCCGATCGGGTTGCCGCCTTCGCCGGCGCCGAAGGTGATGCCCGGCGTGGTGCGCAGCGCGTCCTGCAGGGAGTTGGACCCGGATTGCTGGATCACCTCGGCTGGCACCACGGTCACGGACTTGGGCGTATCGAGCAGCGGCGCGGTGAACTTGGGCGACTGCGCCTCTTCCACCTTGTAGCCGTCCTCGCGCTTGCCGGTCACGGTGACCCGTTCCAGCGTCACCGGCGCAGCCTGGCCGGTGGGGGCGGCGGCAGGCTGGCTCTCCTGCGCCGACGCACCCTGCATGGCAAACGCGGCAACCGCACCTGCCAGTGCAGCGGCGAGCGGGGTCAATTCAAACGACTTCTGGTTTCCTTTCACGGTCTTGCCTTCCCTGTGTTGTCTTGTAGTTCTTGACGCGAACAAGCGTGGTCAATGAAGACAAGCCCAAGGGAGCGCTACCGCTGTCGCCCGTGAATCAAGTCATCCATCCCCGGCGGGCGATTATAGGGATGTAGGAATCGAAGTACAAATGCGAATCATTCCTAGTTCGGAATTAAGGCAAATTTACAACAGTGTTACAAAGAGACTTGTCAGCAGCCTGAAGTTGAGGATTCAACCGAGCGAAGGGGGCGGCGCATGAAGCAGCGACTGCGCCGCGAGGTGCTACAGCAGCTTAAAGTGACGCCGACGCCGCCCACCCCCTCCCGCCAGCAGCCAAGGACAGCGCTATACCTCCAGCCACTCCTTCCGGATCTGGGAATTCGCCTTGAGCTCGCCGGGCGTCCCCTCGAACACGATATGCCCATGGCCCATGACGTAGACCCGCTGCGAGATATCCAGCGCGATCGCCAGCTTCTGCTCGATCAGCAGCACGGAAACGCCCCGCTCCTTCAGCGTCTTCAGGTAGTCCCCCACCAGCGCCACGATCATCGGCGCCAGTCCTTCGGTGGGCTCGTCGATCAGCACCAGGTCCGGATCGCCCATCAGCGTGCGGCACAGCGTCAGCATCTGCTGCTCGCCGCCGGACAACACGCCCGCGGCGGTGTTCTCGCGCTCCCTGAGCCGGGGGAACATGTTGAACATGTCCTCCACCGACCAGCGCGGCCTGGGCTGCCGCGGATTGCGCTTCTCGCCCAGCAGCAGGTTCTGCCGCACCGTCAGCGTCGGGAAGATATCCCGGTTCTCCGGCACATAGCCGATGCCGAGGTGCGCGATCTCGAACGTGCGCCGTCCCAGGATCTCCTCGCCGCGGAACTTCACCGAGCCCTCTGCCTTGACCATGCCGAGGATGGCCTTGGCCATGGTCGAGCGCCCGACGCCATTGCGCCCCAGCAGCGCGACGATCTCGCCTTCACCGATATGCGCATCGACACCATGCAGGATATGGCTCTTGCCGTAGTAGGCATGCAGGCCCGTGACTTCCAGCATCCGCTTGCCCATCAGTGCACTC
Source organism: Cupriavidus oxalaticus (assembly GCF_016894385.1). Lineage (NCBI taxonomy): Bacteria > Pseudomonadati > Pseudomonadota > Betaproteobacteria > Burkholderiales > Burkholderiaceae > Cupriavidus > Cupriavidus oxalaticus. The sequence goes on along the minus strand of NZ_CP069812.1, from coordinate 1,467,662 downwards.
CTTCGGTAGTGTCTTCGTCCAGCGTGGTTCCCAGGTAGGCTTCCTTGACCTTGCGGTTGCTGCGGATCGCCTGCGGGGTATCGGTCGCGATCACCTCGCCGTAGACCAGCACCGAAATCCGGTCAGCCAGCCCGAATACCACGCTCATGTCGTGCTCCACCATCACCAGCGTCTTGCCCACGGTGACCTTGCGGATCAGCTCGACCGCATGGTCGGACTCGGAGCGGCTCATGCCCGCGGTGGGCTCGTCCAGCAGGATCACCTCGGCACCGCCGGCGATGGTGATGCCGATCTCCAGTGCGCGCTGCTCGGCATAGGTCAGCAGGCCCGCCTGCGTATTGCGCCGGTGCTGCATGCCGATCAGCTCCAGCACCTCGTCGGCCCGCTCGCGCGCATCGCGCAAGCCCGTCAGCCGGTGCCAGAACGAGTATTTGTACCCGAGCGACCACAGCACCGCGCAGCGCAGGTTCTCGAACACCGACAGCCGGTGGAAGATATTGGTGATCTGGAAGCTGCGCGACAGCCCCATGCGGTTGATCACGAACGGCTGCAGCCCGCCGATCTCCTGCCCGTTCAGGCGCACCGTGCCGCTGGTGGGCGCAAAGCGGCCCGAGATCAGGTTGAAGGTGGTGGACTTGCCCGCCCCGTTGGGCCCGATCAGCGCGTGGCGCTCGCCCTTCGGGATGCTCAGGTTCACGCCGCGGATGATCTCCGTCTGGCCGAATTTCTTGCGTACCTCGGTCAGTTCCAGTGCCGCCGTCATGCCGTGCCTCCCGCGATTTCCGCCTGCACCTTGTCCCATTCGGCGCGCGACGCGCGCACCGTCAGCCGCCATGCGGCCAGCCCCACCGCCCACAGCACCGCCGCCACCAGCCATGGCGCCCACGTTGCGGCATCGAAGCCGACACCGAACAGCTTCATGGCCGTGCCATTGGCGCTGTCGACCTGCACCTTGTAGACCAGCTCGACCGTCACGATCATCGCCAGCAGCAGCACCACGCCGGCCGCGCCGGCCTTGGCATAGGACGGCAGCATGCGGCGCAGCTTGCCCTTCGCCGCCAGCGGCAGTTGCATCAGCAGCAGGCTGGCCAGGCCGCCCGGCACGAACATCACCATCAGCACGAAGAACAGGCCCAGGTACAGCAGCCACGCCTTGGTCAGGTCCGACAAGGCCACGGCGAACAGCATGAACACCACCGCGCCGATAATCGGCCCGAAGAACACGCCGGCGCCGCCGATGAATACCGCCAGCAGCACGCCACCGGAGCGCACCGCGCTGACGTTCTCGGCCGAGACGATCTCGAAGTTGATTGCCGCCAGCGCGCCGGAAATCCCGGCGAAGAACGCCGACAGCACCAGCACCAGGTAGCGCACGCGCTGGGTGTTGTAGCCGATGAACTCGACCCGCTCGGGGTTGTCGCGCACCGCGTTGGCGATACGGCCCAGCGGCGTCTGCGTCCACGCGTACATGGCCACCATCGACACCAGGCACCACACCGCGATCAGGTAGTAGACCTGTCGCCCGGGGCCGAAGGTGATGCCCAGGAACGGGTCGCCGACCACGCGGTTGGTGGAGATGCCGCCCTCGCCGCCAAAGAACTCGGGGAACATCAGCGAGCTGGCGAACACCATCTCGCCAATGCCCATGGTGATCATGGCAAAGGTGGTGCCGGCCTTCTTGGTGGTGACATAGCCGAAGATCACGCCGAAGAACGCGCCGGCCAGCCCGCCCACCAGCGGCAGCATCGACACCGGCAGCCATGCCGTGCCGGCGCCGACCATGTTCAGCACGTGCACGGCAATGAAGGCGCCCAGCCCGGAATACACCGCGTGGCCGAACGACAGCATGCCGGTCTGCCCGAGCAGCATGTTGTACGACAGCGCGAAGATGATCATGATGCCCATCTGCGACATCAGCGTGATGGCGAAGCCCCCGGTAAACACCAGCGGCAGCACCAGCATGGTGAGGATGGTCAGGCTCCAGATCACCCAGCGCGCCAGGTTCAGCGGGCGGTAGCGCAGGGTGCGGCCGGTCGCCGCCGGCCCGCGCGGTTGTTGCATCGCTTGTTCCATGGTGTCAGCTCTCCCGGGTTCCCATCAGTCCACGCGGGCGGAAGATCAGCATCACCACCAGCAACAGGTACGGCAGCACCGGCGCCACCTGGGCCACCGTGAGCTTCCACAAGGCGTAGAACGGCGTGGCTTCGCCGACGGCCATGCCAAGGCTGCGCAACAGCCCCGCGAGCGAAGCGTCGATCGTGACCGCAAAGGTCTGCAGCACGCCGATCAGGATCGACGCAATGAAGGCCCCCACCAGCGACCCCATGCCGCCGACCACCGCCACCACGAACACGATCGACCCCACCGCCGCCGCCATCGACGGCTCGGTGACAAAGGCATTGCCGCCGATCACGCCGGCCAGCCCCGCCAGCGCGGCGCCGCCGCCGAACACCATCATGAACACGCGCGGCACGTTGTGGCCCAGCGCCTCGACCATCTCCGGATGGGTCAGCGCGGCCTGGATCACCAGGCCGATGCGGGTGCGCGTCAGCACCAGGTAGATCGCCACCAGCATGCCCAGCGACACCAGCATCATGAAGGCGCGGTATTTGGGGAACGTCGAGGTGAACACCTGGAACAGCGGCCCTTCCAGCTCGGCCGGGATGCGGTATGGCACCGCGGCCAGTCCCCACACCAGCTTGACGCCCTCCTCGATCAGGTAGGCCAGGCCGAAGGTGAACAGCAGCTCGGCCACGTGTCCGTACTTGTGCACCGTGCGCAGGCCGAAGCGCTCTACCAGCGCGCCCGCGCCCGCGACCAGCAGCGGCGCGAAGATCAGCGCCGGCCAGAAGCCGACCTTGCTGGCGATGGTGTAGGCGAAATACGCGCCCAGCATGTAGAAGCTTGCGTGCGCGAAATTGAGCACGCCCATCATGCTGAAGATCAGGGTCAGGCCCGACGACAGCATGAACAGCAGCAGCCCGTAGCTGATGCCGTTGAGCAGGGAGATGACAAAGAATTCCACAGCGTGTCCTTCAAGCTGGTGCCGCCGCAGTGGCCACAGTCACGTTTGGCCGGCATCCGTCCGGTTGGATTGAGCCCTTGTCGTTCCCGCGCAGGCGGGAACCCAGTGACTTCTGAAGACGCTGGATTCCCGCCTGCGCGGGAATGACGGTAAAGGTAGAGCGTCCCTCTGCACATGGCGCAGCGCGCATGGCGCCCCCGGACGCTCACCGCGGCGCCCCAGAAAGACCGAGAGTATGCAGACCGGGCGACCACGTTGTCACGTTCCGTGCAACCGTGGCCGGCCCGACATGGACAGGATCAGCCCGGCCGCTTCATCTGGCAGGACGTCGGCTGCGCGGACACGTACTGGTCCATCTGCGCGTTGGTCTTCCAGCCGTACCCGGTGTTCTCCTGGTCGTACTTGATGTCCTTGCCGTCGATCTTGGTCCAGGTGGCCACCACCAGCGGCTGCTGGGCCTGGTGGTCGGTATTGCGCATCTCGACCAGGCCGTTCATGCTCTCGACCTTGATGCCCTCCAGCGCCTTGGCCACCTTGACCGGGTCGGTCGAGTTGGCGTCCTTGAACGCCTTGGACAGCATGGCGATGCCGGTATAGGACGCCATCACGTAGAAATCATCGTTGTACTTCTTCTTGAAGCCTTCGATGACGTCGGCCCCCTTGAAGCCCTTGTTGTTGGGGTTGTAGTAGCCCACGTACTTGACGTGCTCGGCACCGGCCGCGCCCATGGCAGTCGGCACGCCGGTGGTGCCGGCGTAGTAGGTGTAGTAGTTGGTGGCCAGGCCGGCGTCCTTGCCCGCCTTGATCAGCAGCGCCAGGTCGCTGCCCCAGTTGCCGGTGATCACGGTATCGGCGCCCGAGGCCTTGATCTTGGCCGCATACGGCGCAAAGTCCTTCACCTGCGCCAGCGGGTGCAGGTCTTCACCCACGATCTGGATATCCGGGCGCTTGCGCTTCAGGTAGTCCTTGGCCGCCTTGGCCACCTGGTGCCCGAACGAGTAGTTCTGGTTGATCAGGTAAACCTTCTTGACGTTGGGATCCTTGGCCAGGAAGGTGGTCAGCGCCTCCATCTTCATGTCCGAGTTGGCATCGAGCCGGAAATGCCAGTAGTTGCACTTGGCATTGGTCATGTCCGGGTCCACCGCGGCGTAGTTCAGGTAGATGATTTCCTTGCCGGGGTTGCGCTCGTTGTGCTTGGCCACCGCATCCTGCAGCGCCAGCCCGACCGACGAGCCGTTGCCCTGCACGATATAGCGGATGTTCTGGTCGATCGCCTGCTTCAGGATGGTCAGGCTTTCCTGCGGCGACAGCTTGTTGTCGAAGCCCACCACCTCGAACTTGTGTGCGCCGGCCCAGCCCTTCTGGTTGGCCACATCGGCCACGTACTGCCAGCTCTTGAGCTGGTTCTGCCCAACGGGGGCCATCAGCCCCGAAAGCGGATCGATGAAGGCGATCTTCACCGTATCCGCGAGTGCCGAACCCGAAACCAGCGCAGAACCCATTGCGGCGAACATGGCCACACCAGCCACCAGCGGACGCATCTTGGTCATACTGTCTCCTTCACTCTTGTCGTTGGCTTGTCGTTGATTGCAGTCGTTGATTGCGGCCGGCGGCGTGGCGCCCTCCTGTTCGCGCCATGCAGCCTGACCCCGGCAGCGCCGTGCCGCAAGCAGGCACGGCGCACCGGATGCTGCCCTGCCGGCCTCAGGCCGCCGGCAGCTTGTAGTCCTTGAACTGCTCGCGCAGCCTGAGCTTCTGCATCTTGCCGGTGGCCGTCAGCGGAATCTCGGTGACAAAGGCCACATCGTCCGGGATCCACCACTTGGCGACCTTGCCCTCGAAGAACTGCAGCAGTTCCTCGCGCGTGACCTCGGCGCCGGGCTTCTTCACCACCACCAGCAGCGGGCGCTCGTCCCACTTGGGGTGGTAGGCCGAGATGCAGGCCGCCATATGCACCGCGGGGTGCGCGGCGGCGACGTTCTCGATGTCGATCGACGAAATCCATTCGCCGCCAGACTTGATCACGTCCTTGCTGCGGTCCGTGATCTGCATGAAGCCGTCTTCATCGATGGTGGCAACGTCGCCGGTCGGGAACCAGCCGTCGACCAGCGGGTTGCTGCCGTTGCGGTAATACTGGTCGATGATCCATGGCCCGCGCACCATCAGGTCGCCGAAGGCCTTGCCGTCCCACGGCAGTTCCTTGCCTTCGCCGTCGACGATCTTCATGTCGACGCCGAAGATCACGCGGCCCTGCTTTTCCTGGATCTTGTGGCGCTCGGCATCGGACAGCTCCTCATGCCTGGCCAGCAGCTTGCACGAGGTGCCCAGCGGCGACATCTCGGTCATGCCCCAGGCGTGGATGACGTCCACGTCCAGCGCCTCGAGCGCGCGGATCATCGCCGGCGGCGCGGCCGAGCCGCCGATCACGGTGCGGCGGAAGGTGGAGAACTTCAGCTTGTTCGACTGCACGTATTGCAGCAGGCCAAGCCACACCGTCGGCACGCCTGCGGAAAAGGTCACCTTCTCCTGCTCGAACAACTCATAGAGCGAGGCGCCATCCAGCTTGGCGCCCGGGAGCACCAGCTTGGCGCCGACCAGCGGCACCGAGTACGGCAGGCCCCAGGCGTTGACGTGGAACATCGGCACCACGGGCAGGATCACGTCGCGCGCCGAGCAGCCGAGCGCGTCGGGCAGCGCCGATGCGTACGAGTGCAGCACGGTGGAGCGGTGCGAATACAGCGCGCCCTTGGGATTGCCGGTGGTGCCCGAGGTGTAGCACAGGCTCGACGCGAGGTGCTCGTCGAACTGCGGCCATTCGTAGTTGCCGTCCTGCGCCTCGACCAGTTCCTCGTAGCACAGCAGCGGCACCTTGGACTCGGCCGGCATGTGGGCGCGATCGGTCATCGCGACCCAGCCTTTCACATTGGGGCAATGCGGCGCGACACCCTCCACCAGCGGCAGGAAGGTCAGGTCGAAGAAGACGTAGCTGTCTTCGGCGTGGTTGACGATATAGGCGATCTGCTCGGGGAACAGGCGCGGGTTGATGGTATGGCAGACGGCGCCCATGCCCGACACGCCATAGTAGACCTCAAGGTGGCGGTAGCCGTTCCACGCCAGCGTGCCGACGCGCTCGCCCTGTTGCACGCCCAGCGCGCCGAGCGCCTGCGCCACCTTGCGGGCGCGCAGTTCGCAATCGCGGTAGGTATAGCGGTGCAGGTCGCCCTCGGTGCGGCGCGAAACGATTTCCGTAGACCCGTAATAACGGGCGGCGTGCTTGATGATGGAGGAAATGAGCAGCGGCGCGCTCATCATTTGACCCATCAATGCCATGAAACTGCCTCCTGAAGTCTGGTGGATTCGTCAAAAAACGAACAACCGTACTATTTTTGGGCGGTTGTCCGCGTGCCTCGAAACAGCGTTACTGCGATTCTGTTGTGCACTGCCCTACTGCCGGGGGTGAAGCCGTGTTTAAGCCGTGTTTAAGCCGTGAGGTGAAGCCGAAGTCAAGCCGTGGTCATCGGGGCCGCAATTCTGCGAAATCCATGCACCGGATTCATGTGCGCACTGAAGGAGGGAAATAACTGCGCGGTGCCTGGCGGTCTCACCAGATGTGAGCCGTTGAGGACGTACAATACTGCGTGGCATGTTGCACCTCAACATGTCGTTTTCCCTAGCCATCCACGCATTCCCGTGCCCGCGTCATGCGGCGCTGCACCGCCCCGGAAGCGCCCTGCGCACCGCGCCCGGACCCGCGGACTGCGCTTGCCGTGCGCCCTCTTTCGCGATGCCACATACGCCCCTGCCCAACGCCTTGCACGACTCCGATACCAGCGGTGCCGCGGCGCTCGCCGTACCCTTCACCACCACACCCGGCTTCTCCACGCTTGGCGAGAAATTCTTTACGCGCCTGCAGCCAACGCCCCTGCCCTCGCCCTACCTGGTCGGCGTGGCGCCAGCCGCCGCGGCGCTGCTCGGCTGGGACGCCGGCGTCGGTGCCGAGCCCGGCTTTGTCGAGACCTTTGTCGGCAACCAGGTGCCCCACTGGGCCGACCCGATCGCCACGGTCTATTCCGGACACCAGTTCGGCATCTGGGCCGGGCAACTCGGCGACGGCCGCGCGATCCGGCTGGCGCAGGCCGACACGGCCACGGGCCCTTGGGAAATCCAGCTCAAGGGCGCCGGACTGACGCCCTACTCGCGCATGGCCGATGGCCGCGCGGTGCTGCGCTCATCGATCCGCGAGTACCTGTGTTCGGAAGCGATGGCCGCACTGGGCGTGCCGACCACGCGCGCACTCAGCATCGTCGGCTCGGACGCGCCGGTGCGGCGCGAAACCATCGAGACCTCGGCGGTCGTCACGCGCCTGGCGCCGACCTTTGTCCGCTTCGGGCATTTCGAGCATTTCGCCGCGCATGACGACGTGGCCTCGCTGCGCCAGCTGGCGGACTTCGTCATCGACAACTTCATGCCGGCGTTGCGCGACGAGGCCCAGCCCTACCAGGCGCTGCTGCGCGAAGTCTCGCTGCGCACCGCCGACCTGGTCGCGCACTGGCAGGCCATCGGCTTCTGCCACGGCGTGATGAACACCGACAATATGTCGATCCTGGGCCTGACCATCGACTATGGCCCGTTTGGCTTCCTCGATGCGTTCGACGCCAACCATATCTGCAACCACTCCGATACGCAGGGCCGCTACGCCTACAGCCAGCAGCCGCAAGTCGCGTTCTGGAACCTGCACTGCCTGGCGCAGGCGCTGCTGCCGCTGTGGCTGCCGGCGGAGGATGCCGGGAAGGAAGGCGCCCGCGATGCCGCTATTGAGGCAGCGCGCGCGGCCATCGACCCGTTCCGCGACCGCTATGCCGCGGCCTTCTTCCGCCACTACCGCGCCAAGCTGGGCCTGCGTCCGCCGGCCGGCGGCGATGACAAGGTTGACGAGCCCCTGCTGACCAGCCTGTTCCAGCTGCTGCACGGTCAGCGCGTCGACTACACGCTGTTCTGGCGCAAGCTGTGCGGCATCTCGTCGCAGGATGCCTCGCGCGATGCGCCGGTGCGCGACCTGTTCCTGGATCGCGCCACCTTCGACGCCTGGGCCACCGACTACCGCGCGCGGCTGCGTGCGGAGCAATCGGACGACGCCGCGCGCGAGCTGGAAATGCTGGCGGTGAACCCCAAATACGTGCTGCGCAACCACCTGGCCGAGACCGCGATCCGGCATGCGCGCGAAAAGGATTTCAGCGAAACCGGGCGCCTGCTGGCGGTGCTGTCGCGCCCCTTCGACGAGCAGCCCGAGGCGGAGCACTACGCCGCGCTGCCGCCCGACTGGGCCGCCGGGCTGGAAGTCAGCTGCTCGTCATGACCGGATTGCGCATGTGTCCGAGCCTGCACGCCGGCGCCATACGGTGTAAGGTTCGCGCCAGTGCGCCGACCAACGAAGGTTCCGGGGCCAGATGTCCGAGGCCATTATCCCCGGCAAGACCATGAGGAAACGACAATGACCACCACCAAGACCGACGCCGAGTGGCGCGACCAGCTCTCCGACATCGAATACCGCGTGACGCGCGAAGCCGCCACCGAGCGCCCCTTCACCGGCCGCTACTGGGACCACTGGGAGCGCGGCATCTACAATTGCGTCGGCTGCGGCACGCCGCTGTTCGAGTCCGCCACGAAATTCGACGCGGGCTGCGGCTGGCCCAGCTATTTCCGTCCCATCAACGGCGAGGTCATTGCCGAACACGCCGACCACACGCATGGCATGGTGCGGGTGGAAGTCCGCTGCAAGGAATGCGGCAGCCATCTGGGCCATGTGTTCGAGGACGGACCGGCCCCGACCGGCCTGCGCTATTGCATCAACTCGGCTGCGCTAAAATTCGATGACCGCGACCCGGCGCAGCGTGAGGCGGATCATGCCCACGACGCCGGCAGCGGCAACGAGCCCCGGCGCGACCCGCAGCGCTGACAAGCCCCGGCCATCGCGCCGGCAACAACCTGGTATCGCATGAAATTCCTGTTCGACCTGTTCCCGGTCATCCTGTTTTTCGCCGCCTTCAAGCTGGCCGACATCTACACCGCCACCGCCGTGGCCATTGCCGCCACGGTGGTGCAGATCGGCTGGGTCTGGTTTCGCCACCGCAAGGTCGAGCCGATGCAGTGGGTCAGCCTGCTGATCATCGCGGTCTTTGGCGGCGCCACGCTGGTGCTGCACAACGAGACCTTCATCAAGTGGAAGCCGACCGTGCTCTACTGGATGTTCGCCGTGGCGCTGCTGGGCTCGGTGATGGTCTGGCGCAAGAACCTGATCCGCGCCATGATGGAAAAGCAGGTCACCCTGCCCGATCCGGTATGGACGCGCCTGAATGCCGCCTGGGCCGGTTTCTTCGCCGCCATGGGCGTGCTGAATCTCTACGTGGCCTACCAGTTTTCCACCGATGTCTGGGTCAACTTCAAGCTGTTCGGCAGCATGGGGCTGATGCTGGTCTTCATCGTCGCGCAGAGCGTCTGGCTGTCGCGCCACATGCCTGAGAACAGCCAGGACTGACGCTCCCCGACCATCTTATTCCCGAGAAGGAAACTACCGATGGCAGCCAATCCCGCCACGATCGAGGCGCTGCTGCATGAAGCGCTCGCCCCCAGCCACCTCGCGGTGCGCGACGATAGCGCATTGCACGCCGGACACGCCGGCGCCGCATCCGGCGGCGGACATTATGACGTGACAATCGTCAGCGAGCGCTTTGCAGGTCACAGCCGGGTTGCGCGACACCGCATGGTGTATGATGCGCTGCGCAGTCTGTTCCCCACGCAGATCCACGCCCTGGCCGTGAGTGCGTACACCGACCAAGAGTACCAATCGCGCGCCCAGGAGCGCGCTTCTTCCAGCAACTCTCAGACCTGATTCCATGAAGACCACCGTCCTCTCGTTCAGCCTGGCGGCTGTGCTTGCAGCTGGCAGCCTGCCGGCCATCGCCCAGAATGCCGCCGTCGTGAATGGCAAGGCCATTCCGTCGACAAAGCTGGACAAGTTGATCGCCGGCACCGGCCAGCCCGACAATCCGGAGCTGCGCAAGCGTGGCCGCGACATGCTGATCGACCGCGAACTGCTCGTGCAGGAAGCCAACAAGCGCGGCCTGACCCAGCGCGACGACGTGCAGGAGCAACTGGAGCAGGCACGCCTGAACGTGCTCGCCGGCGCGGTGTTCGAGGACTACGTCAAGACCCACGGCGCCAGCGACGACGAGCTGCGCAAGCAGTACGAAAAGATCAAGTCGCAGTTCGGCAATGGCAAGGAATATCACGCCCGCCATATCCTGGTTGAGAAGGAGGCCGACGCCAAGGCCATCATCGCCAAGATCAAGGGCGGCGCCAAGTTCGAAGACCAGGCCAAGGCCGCCTCGAAGGACCCGGGCTCGGCCGCCAATGGCGGCGACCTGGACTGGGCCAACAGCAGCAGCTACGTGCCGGAATTCTCGGCGGCGATGACCGGCCTGAAGAAGGGCCAGATGACCGATACACCGGTCAAAACCCAGTTCGGCTGGCACATCATCGAACTGGTGGACGTGCGCGACGCCAAGATCCCGTCGTTCGAAGAGGTCAAGCCGCAGCTGATGCAGATGATGATGGGCGACCAGAACTGGCAGCGCGAGCAGTTCCAGGCCATGATGAAGTCGCTGAAGGACAAGGCGAAGATCCAGTAATCACGGACCGGTCGCCCCCACCGGTTCTGCAAGGTTGAACGATGCAGCGTGTGGAGACGACCACCCCCTACTGGCAACTGTGGCATCTCTCTTCCCGGGGCATGTGTTATTGCGCGCTGGCCTGGGCGACCTTGGACGGCGCCGCCCCAGGCTGGCGCCAGCTCCACCCTTACCTTCCCCTGCGTGACCGTTATGCGCCCGAGAAGATCCTGCATGCCGTGGTGGCGTACAAGGAGGCTCGGGGTGAAATCAAGCCTGCACCCGGCTTTGAGTCGGGGCGGATGTTGACTTATGCGTATGCGTCTTGGAGTTCTAGGTTGATGGCGTAGGTTTTGGGGTGAGTTGGTTTTTGTAGATTGTCGACGGCGCTCGCCGCTGGTGACATGCTGTCGGCTGTTTTAGCGCTTGCTATCGCAGTTGGTGGCATGCTGTCGGCCGTTGAACCGCCTGGTTCCGCCCTCCTGGGCGGGTCACTTTTTGGCCGAGCGCCAAAAAGTAACCAAAAAGCGCGTCGCCTGCGGCTGGCTGAGCCAATTTGGCGCTTCTGGTTAGATTGCGATTTTGGTTTCAGTGAGGCGTGGTCGCGATGCCAGCCTGCTACGCCAGGTGAGTGAGTGTGGGTGCCTGACGAATCCCGACTTTTGAACCATCCCCAGGACGGGTGTAGGCCGCCTGCTACCTGCGGTATCGCATCATCGCCTACGGCTGCGCTGCGCGCGGCTCAGTCTTGCGGGTGAGGTGCCCCGGCACGAATCCGCATCGCTTCGCTCGCTGGGGCGGCGACGGCGATGGCCAGGGTGAGATCGTCGCGCTGCCACATTAGGGCCGGCGCGTAGCGCAGCCGAAGGCGTCCCACCGATATGGCATGCAGCAGGCGGCCTACGCCCGGCATGGGGATCGTTCAATAGCCGGTTAACGCTAGGCACAGGCCCTGAATCACCTGGCGTTAGCAGGCTCGAACGGCCAAGAAGCCCAAACGGAAATCACCGCCGCCCGAACCACCCACACCGCCAACTTGATAGCCAGCCGCTCAGGCGACGCGCTTTTTGGTTACTTTTTGGCGCTCGGCCAAAAAGTGACCCGCCCAGGAGGGCGGAACCAGGCGCTTCAACGGCCGACAGCATGTCACCAATAGCGAGGTCCCTAGGCGTAAGACAGACCCCAAGCCTTACCCCACCCACTTCCTCGCATTCCTGAACATCCGCATCCACGGGCTACCACCATCGCCAACCTGCTTCCAGGCATCCGGCGCCCAGCTCATCGTCGCAGCACGGAACACCCGCTCCGGATGCGGCATCAGCACGGTAAAGCGGCCATCGACGGTAGTCACCGAGGTAATGCCATCAGGCGAACCATTCGGGTTCAACGGATAGCTCTGCGTCACCGCGCCGTAGTTATCAACAAACCGCAGCGCCACCTTGGTATTCCCGATATCCCCCTGCTGCGAGAAGTCCGCAAACCCTTCACCATGTGCAACCACGATAGGAAGGCGGCTGCCTTCCATGCCGGCAAAGAAGATCGACGGCGACGACTGCACCTCCACCGTGACGTAACGCGCCTCGTACTGCTCCGACTGGTTGCGCGTGAACTGCGGCCACGCCCCCGCACCCGGAATGATCGGCGCCAGGTTGCTCATCATCTGGCAACCATTGCACACGCCCAGCGCAAACGTGTCCTGGCGATTGAAGAACGCCGCGAACTGCTCGGCCATCTGCGCATTGAACAGGATGGTCTTGGCCCAACCCTCGCCCGCGCCCAGCACGTCGCCGTAGCTGAAGCCGCCGCAGGCGACAAAGCCGCTGAAGTCAGCCAGGTTGGCGCGACCGGCGATCAGGTCGCTCATATGCACGTCATGCGTGTCAAAACCCGCCCGATCCATGCTGTAGGCCATCTCGATCTGCGAGTTGACGCCCTGCTCCCGCAGGATCGCCACGCGCGGACGCGCGCCGGTAGCAATGAACGGCGCGGCGATGTCCTCCGCCGGATCGAACGTCAGCACCGGGCTGATGCCAGGATCGGCAGCATCCAGCAGGCGGTCGTACTCGCTGTCCGCGCAGGCCGGGTTGTCGCGCAGGCGCGCGATACGCCAGCTGACTTCGCTCCAGTTGCGCTGCAGGTCAGTACGCGACGCACCGAACACCTTCTTGGCATCGCGGTAGATCTCCACCTGGTCGGTGGTGTTGGGCTTGCCGACCACATGGCTGCATGCGGAAAGGCCAGCCTCGCGCAGCACCGCGAAGACCGCATCGCGGTCCTGCAGGCGCACCTGCACCACCGCGCCCAGTTCTTCCGAGAACAGCGCGCGCAGGGTCTGGTCGTTGCGGCGCTCGGCGATCTGCTGGGCCCAGTTCTTGGCGTCGCCGTAGTCCTGCTCCTGCTGCGGATCGAGCGCCAGCATGTCGACGTTCAGCGACACGCCACAGTGGCCGGCAAAGGCCATCTCGGCCAGCGTGGCGATGAAGCCGCCATCGGAACGGTCGTGGTAGGCCAGCAGCTTGCCCTCGCGGTTCAGGCGCTGGACCACGTTGAAGAAGTTCTTCAGGTCTTCGGCGTTGTCGACGTCCGGCGCGCTGTCGCCCACCTGCTGCGTGACCTGCGCCAGGATGCTGCCGCCCATGCGGTTCTTGCCGCGGCTCAGGTCGACGGCGATCAGCACGGTGTCGCCGGCGTCGGTGCGCAGTTGCGGCGTCAGCGTGCGGTTGACGTCGTCCACCGCGGCAAAGGCCGAGATGATCAGCGATACCGGCGCCACCACTTCCTTGTCGACGCCCTCGTCCTGCCACTTGGTGCGCATCGACAGCGAATCCTTGCCCACCGGGATGCTGATGCCCAGCGCCGGGCACAGCTCCATGCCGACGGCATGCACGGTGTCGTACAGCTTGGCGTCTTCACCTTCGACGCCGCAGGCGGCCATCCAGTTGGCCGACAGCTTGACCTTGCCCAGGTCCTTGACCGGCGCGGCGGCCAGGTTGGTCAGCGCCTCGCCGATCGCCATGCGGCCGGAAGCCGGGGCATCGATCACGGCCAGCGGCGTGCGCTCGCCCATGGTCATCGCCTCGCCCGCATTGCCCTTGTAGTCCAGCGTGGTCACGGCCACGTCGGCCACCGGCACCTGCCACGGACCGACCATCTGATCGCGTGCGTTCATGCCGCCCACGGTACGGTCGCCGATCGAGATCAGGAACGACTTGCTGGCCACGGTCGGATGACGCAGCACGTCGCGCACGGCCTGCTCCAGGCTGATGCCGGTCACATCGACGGCCGGCAGCTCTTGCTCGACGCGCTTGACGTCGCGGTGCATGCGCGGCGGCTTGCCCAGCAGCACGTCCATCGGCATGTTGACCGCGTAATGTTCCTTGAGCGCGGCGTCGACGCTGGCGTCGACCAGCTGCAGCTGCTTTTCCTCGGTGGCGATGCCGACCACGGCGAACGGCGAACGCTCGCGTTCGCACATGGCCTGGAACTGCGGGAAGCTGTCCGGCGCGATCGCCAGCACATAGCGCTCCTGCGACTCGTTGCACCAGATTTCCGCCGGCGACAGGCCGGATTCTTCCAGGTGCACCTGGCGCAGGTCGAAGCGCGCGCCGCGGTCGGCGCCGTCGACCAGTTCAGGGAAGGCGTTGGAGATGCCGCCCGCGCCGACGTCGTGGATCGACAGGATCGGGTTGGCGTCGCCGAGCTGCCAGCAGGCATTGATCACTTCCTGCGCGCGGCGCTCCATCTCGGGGTTGCCGCGCTGGACCGAATCGAAGTCCAGGTCGGCGGTATTGGTGCCGGTCGCCATCGAGCTGGCGGCGCCGCCGCCCATGCCGATGCGCATGCCCGGGCCACCCAGCTGGATCAGCAGCGTGCCGGCCGGCAGCGGGTTCTTGTGCGTGTGCCCGGCATCGATATTGCCGATGCCGCCCGCGATCATGATCGGCTTGTGGTAGCCGCGCACGGTGCCGCCCACGTTCTGCTCGTAGACGCGGAAGTAGCCGCCCAGGTTGGCGCGGCCGAATTCATTGTTGAACGCGGCGCCGCCCAGCGGGCCATCGATCATGATCTGCAGCGGCGAGGCGATGCGGTCGGGCTTGCCGGTCACGCCGGGCTTGTCGTCGGGATTGCGGTGCGCCACCGGCTGGGCGGCGTCGCGGTCGTTCTCCCACGATTCGACGGCATCCGGCAGCATCAGGTTGGACACCGTGAAGCCGGTCAGGCCGGCCTTGGGCTTGGCGCCGCGGCCGGTCGCGCCTTCGTCGCGGATTTCACCGCCGGCGCCGGTGGAGGCGCCCGGGAACGGCGAGATCGCGGTCGGGTGGTTGTGCGTCTCCACCTTCATCAGCGTGTGCGTGAGCGCCTCGTGGCGACCGTACTTGTGGTCATTGCCGCGCGGGAACCAGCGCTCGGCCACGTCGCCTTCCATCACCGCCGAGTTGTCCGAGTAGGCCACGATCGAGCCCTGCGGATTGAGCTGGTGCGTATTGCGGATCATCGCGAACAGCGACTTGTCCTGCTGCACGCCGTCGATGGTCCAGGTGGCGTTGAAGATCTTGTGGCGGCAGTGTTCGCTGTTGGCCTGCGCGAACATCATCAACTCGACGTCGGTCGGGTTGCGCTCGAGCTTGGCGTAGGCGTCGACCAGGTAGTCGATCTCGTCCTCGGACAGCGCCAGGCCCATCTCGACGTTGGCCGCGGCCAGCGCGCTGCGGCCGGCGGAGATGTCGATAAAGCGCAGCGGCTTGGCCGGCAGTTCCTGGAACAGGGCGGCGGCATCGTCACGCGAGGCCACCACGGTCTCGGTCATGCGGTCGAACAGGTGCGCGGCGACGGCGGCGCGGGTGTCCGCGTCCAGCGACTTGCGGCCGCGCAGCAGGCCCTTCTTGCAGACCACGGTGATCTCGATGCCGCGCTCGATGCGGTGGATGTGCGTCAGGCCGCAATTGTGGGCAATGTCGGTCGCCTTGCTGGCCCACGGCGAGATCGTGCCGAAGCGCGGGATCACCACGAAGCGGTCGCCCTCGGGCTGCTCGGCGAACGGTGCGCCGTAGGTCAGCAGCGCCGCCACGCGCGACTGCTCGTCGGCCGACAGCGGCGTCTGCGCGTCAACAAAATGCAGGAACTGGCCGTGCACCGATTCGATATCGGCATCGATTTGCCGCAGGGCGGTGAGCAGGCGTTGCTGACGGAAGGCGGAAAGCGCCAAAGCGCCGGGGAAGCACGAGAAATGCGCCATGATCGTAGCGGTCGGGAGGCGTGGAGTAAGGCTGGGAAAGCCTGGGTAATGGCTGCTGCTTGGCCGGCAACGCTGCATGGGGTGTCCGGCTGGCGGGAAACCGCTATTGTACCTTGCCGGGAGGGGGATTTTGCATTGCGCCATCACGGCGGCGCCGTGTTACATGGAATTGTGATAATGCTCATGCATCACTTTGCGCAATTTATCGCTCAAGCGGCATGCACAACCGTCGAGCCGAGACTCCCCGAGGCTCCCCTGCCGTGCACGGCAGGCGGCGCTTATGCGCGCCATTCGGCATTTTTAGCTTGACACTTGATTCGCGAATTATGAGCATGGTCACCACCCCCGGTACCGCAACCCCGCGCCCATGCCATTCATGCTTCCCGATCTCGATACCCTGAACACCCGCCTGCGCGAGGGCGCCACCAGCCGCGCGGCGATCCTCGAGCAGGCCGCCGCCGCGGCAGCCGGGCCCGCCGCCGAGGCGGTGTTCCTGCACAGCACCTTCGAGGCCGCCGCGCAGGTGGCGCGCGCCGCCGATGCCGCCAGCGGCGCCGGCAAGACGCTGCACCCGCTGGCCGGCCTGCCGGTCTCGGTGAAAGACCTCTATGACGTCGCGGGCGAAGTCACGCGCGCGGCCTCGGTCGTGCGCCAGGATGCCGCCCCGGCGACGGCGGACGCGACCGTGGTGGCGCGCCTGCGCCAGGCGGGTGCCGCCATCGTCGGCCGCACCAATATGACGGAGTTCGCCTTCTCCGGCGTCGGCATCAACCCCCACTACGGCACGCCGGTCAATCCGGCCAGCGAGCCCGGCACGCCGCGCATTCCCGGCGGTTCGTCGTCGGGCGCGGCGGTGTCGGTGGCGCTCGGGCTGGCGGTCGCGGCGCTTGGCAGCGATACCGGCGGCTCGATCCGCATCCCCGCCGCGCTGTGCGGCATCACCGGCTTCAAGCCGACTGCCCGGCGCGTGCCGCTGACCGGTGCCTTCCCGTTGTCGTACACGCTCGACACCGCGTGCGCCATGGCGCGCACGGTCGGCGACTGCGTCGCGGTCGATGCCGTGATCGCCGATCTTGCGGTGCTGCCGCGCGTCACCGGCCCGTCGGCGACGCGGCTGGCAATTCCCCGCCAGTACCTGCTGGACGATCTCGATCCCGTCGTTGCCCGCGCCTTCGACCGTGCGCTCGGCCGCCTGTCCGCCGCCGGCGTGCAGCTGGAACATGTCGACCTGCCCGAGCTCGGCGAACTCGCTGCCCTGAACGCACAGGGCGGCTTCAGCGCGCCCGAGGCCTATGCCATTCACCGCCATGTGCTGGCCGGCAAGCGTGAGCTGTACGACCCGCGCGTGGCCTCGCGCATCGACCGCGGCGCAACGGTCAGCGCGGCCGACTATATCGACCTGGGCCGCGCCCGCCTCGACTGGATCGCCCGCATGGAAGCGCGCCTGGCCAGCTTCGACGCCGTGGTGTGCCCGACCGTGCCGATGGTCGCCCCCGAGATCGCGCCGCTGCGCACCGACGACGCGCAGTTCTTCCGCGTCAATGCCCTGCTGCTGCGCAACACCTCGGCCTTCAACTTCTTCGACGGCTGCTCGATCTCGCTGCCCTGCCACGCGCCGGACGAGCTGCCAGTGGGGCTGATGCTGTCGCACGGCCCGATGCGCGATGCCGGACTGCTGGGCACGGCCCTTGCGCTGGAACGGATCGTGCAACCGTCTTCGCGCGACGACTGAGACCACCGCCGCGCCGTTGATCTTGCGCTGACCGCGGCCCCCGCCGCGGAAGGCACCAGGTAGTACGCAGACCAGCTGTACAACCGCGCCCCCGCGCGCGCACCAGGAGAGATCGAGATGCGAGTCAAGGCAATCGTTGCAGCCGGCCTGGCGCTGGCCGCCATGACGGCACAGGCGGATACCAAGTGGGATTTGCCTACCGGCTACCCGGCGGGCAACCTGCATACGGAAAACCTGCAGCAGATGGCCAACGACGTCGACAAGGCGACCGGCGGCAAGCTCAAGATCGTGCTGCATCCCAACGGCTCGCTGCTCAAGGCCAACGAGATCAAGCGCGGCGTGCAGACCGGCCAGGTGCAGATGGGCGAGATCCTGATGTCGTTGCTGGCCAACGAGAACCCCGTGTTCGGCGTCGATGCGGTGCCGTTCCTGGCCACCAGCTACACCGATGCCTACAAGCTGTGGCAGGCATCGCGCCCGGTCACCGAGAAGGTGCTCGACAAGCAGGGCATGAAGCTGCTCTATGCGGTGGCATGGCCGCCCCAGGGCATCTACGCCAACAAGCCGATCAACTCGGCCGCCGACATGAGGGGGCTGAAGTGGCGCGCCTACAACCCGGCCACCTCGCGCATCGCCGAACTGGTCAGCGCCCAGCCGGTGACGATCCAGGCGGCGGACCTGGCGCAGGCATTGGCCACCGGTACGGTCAACTCGTTCATGTCGTCGGGCGCCACCGGGGTCGATACCAAGGTGTGGGAAAGCGTGAAGTACTTCTACACCGTGGATGCGTGGCTGCCCAAGAACATGCTGGTGGTCAGCAAGAAGGCCTTCGCGGCGCTGGACAAGCCCACGCAGGACGCCCTGCTCAAGGCCGTTGCCGACGCCGAGAAGCGCGGCTGGCAGGTCTCGGAGCAGAAGACCAGGGAGTACCTGGCCACCTTGTCGAAGAACGGCATGACGGTGCAGCCGCCCACGCCGCAGCTCAAGGCCGACATGCAGAAGGTCGGCCAGACCATGGTGGACGACTGGGCCAAGACCGCGGGTGATGACGGCAAGGCCATCCTCAACGCCTATCGCAAGTAGGCAAGTAGGCAAGTAAGCAAGTCACCCAGCACCGCAGCCTCCCGCCACGCCGTGCAGGCTGGCATGGCGGGGGCCCCCCTCCTTCCTGAGGCTGCCATCATGCCGACTGCCCCACTCCCCAAGCGCTGGCTCGACCGCCTGCTCGACCTGTTCGCCGTGCTCGGCGCGCTCTGCATTCTCGCCGTGTGCGTGATCATGATCCTGATGTCGCTGTCGCGCGAGACCGCGGTGATCTTCAAGGGCGGCGACGATATCGTCGCCTGGCTGTGCGCGGCCTCCGCCTTCCTCGTGCTCGGCCAGACGTTCCAGCACGGCGGCATCGTGCGCGTGGAAATGCTGCTCGAAGCCGTCGGGCCACGCCGGCGCTGGGTGCTGGAGGTGGTCTCGCTGACAGTCTGCCTGGCCTTTGCCGCCTACGCGGCCTGGGCGCTGGGCACCTTCGCCTGGCAAAGCTGGGACATCGGCGATGTCTCGCAGGGACAGATCGTGATCCCGTTGTGGATGCCGCAGAGCTTCGCGGTGCTGGGCATCATCGGCTTCCTGCTGGCGGTGGCCGATGAATGGCTGCGCGTGCTGCGCCGGCAGAAGCCGCGCTACCAGCTGGCGCAGGAAGCCAAGCTCGCCGCCGGCGATTTCGGGGAGACGGTCTGATGAGCACAGTCCTGGTTGCATTGGTCCTGCTGCTGGTGATGATCGTGTTCCTGGCGATCGGCGCGTGGATCCCGGTGGCGATCGCGGTCACGTCGTGGATCGGGCTGGTGGTGTTTTCCGACCGCGAGGCGCTGGTGAGCCTGGCCAACGCGTGGTGGTCGTCGAGCGCGTCATACACGCTGGCCTCGCTGCCGCTCTTTGTCTGGATGGGCGAGATCCTGTTCCGCACCAGGCTGTCCGAGCAGATGTTCAGCGGCCTGTCGCCATGGCTGAACTGGCTGCCGGGGCGGCTGATGCACGTCAACATCCTGGGTTGCGGCATCTTCGGCTCGGTGTCGGGGTCGTCTGCGGCAACGTGCGCCACCATCGCCAAATCCGCGTTGCCGGAGCTGACGCGGCGCGGCTACGACGAGGGCACCACGCTCGGCTCGCTGTCGTGCGCGGGCACGCTGGGCATCCTGATCCCGCCGTCGATCACGATGGTGGTGTATGCGGTGTCGGCGGACGTGTCGATCATCCGCGTGTTCCTGGCAGGCTTTATCCCCGGGCTGCTGCTGATGCTGCTGTTCTCCGGCTATATCGTTGTCTGGGCCCTGGCCAACCCGGGCAAGACCCCGGCGCCCGACCGCTTCGACTGGCATGCCCGGCTGGTATCGCTCCGGCAGCTGCTGCCGTGCATCGTGCTGATCGCCTTTATCGCGGGGGTCATGGTCACCGGCTACGCCACCGCGACCGAAGCCGCGGCCTATGGCGTGGTGGCGTCGCTGGGGCTGGCGTGGGCCGGTGGCTCGCTGACGCGTGCAGCGTTCTGGGACAGCCTGATGTCGGCGACGCGCCTGACGGCGATGATCATGTTCGTGCTCGGCGCCACCTCGTTCCTGTCGGTGACGATGAGCTTTACCGGCATCCCGCGCGCGCTGGCCGAGTGGGTGGCCGCGCTGCAGCTGTCGCCGTGGGCGCTGATCGCGGTGCTGACGGTGATCTACATCGTGCTCGGCACCGCGCTGGACGGCATCTCGATGATCGCGCTGACCACCGCCACGGTGCTGCCGATGGTGCAGGCCGCCGGCTTCGACCTGGTCTGGTTCGGCATCTTCATCGTGCTGCTGGTGGAGATCGCCGAGGTGACGCCGCCGGTCGGGTTCAACCTGTTCGTGCTGCAGAGCATGACCGGCAAGGACAGCAACTATATCGCCCGGGTCTCGCTGCCGTTCTTCATGATGATGGTGGTCGCCATCGCCATCGTCACGATCTGGCCGCAGGTGGTGACGTGGCTGCCTGACCTGGTCATGCGGCAGGAGGTCAGATAGCATGGGCCAGGCGCCGCCGGCCTGTTCCTTGACCTCGGCCACGGCTCGACGGGCTGGGCGATGAGCTGCGGATCAGGCAAGATTGGGGCTGACCAGATCGCCGCCAGCGCCGGCGCGGCACGCAGGCCCGACATCGACATGGAGGGCCTGCTGCCGGACCGCCATGGCCTTGGCCTTGCCGGATAGCCACACATGAGCCACCCTGCCGCTTCCACCGCCGCGCCGCAAGACCAGGGCGACGGCTGGTTTGAGTTCGACGCCGCCTCGCCATTGCCTGTCCCGCTGTACGACGTCGCCGCCATTCGCCGCATCGAGAACACCGCATTCGCACGGCTGCCTTCGTTCACGCTGATGTCGCGCGCCGGCGCCGCCGCCGCGGACTGGCTGGCGCGGCATGCGCCAGCGGGTCCATTGCTGTTCCTTGCCGGGCCGGGCAACAACGGTGGCGACGCACTGGTGGCGGCGACGCTGCTGCACGGCGCGGGCCGCTCGGTGCAGGTATGGATCGCGGCGGACCCGGCCCGGCTGCCGGCCGATGCGGCGATCGCATGGCAGCAGGCGCAGGCGGCAGGCGTGCCGATACGCGAAGCTGGAGCGATGCCGGCATCCGCGGCAGATCCCGCACCCGACTGGCCGCCGCAGGCCGCGGCCATTGTCGACGGCCTGCTCGGCATCGGGCTGAACCGCGCGGCCAACGGCGCCATGGCGTGGTGGATCGATCAGGTCAACCGCAGCGGGCTGCCCGTATTCGCGCTCGATATTCCCAGCGGACTGTTCGCCGACAGCGGTGCCGGCGCACCGGCGATCCGCGCCCGCCGCACGCTGACCTTCATTGCCGCCAAGCCCGGCCTGCTGACGCTGGATGGCCGCGATTGCGCCGGCGCCGTCGACATCGCGCCGATCGGCCTCGACTACCCTCCCGCGGAACCGCCGCATGCACTGGCCAATGGCACGGCGCTGTTCGGCGCAGCGCTGCCGCGACGGCACCATGCCAGCAACAAGGGCACGCATGGCTCGCTGGCGGTGATCGGCGGCAACCATGGCATGACGGGCGCGCCCCTGCTCGGCGCCCGCGCGGCGCAGTTTCTGGGCGCGGGCAAGGTCCACATCGGCTTTCTTGCGCAGCCGGCGCCGCTGGTCGACCCGGTGCATCCGGAACTGATGCTGCATGCGCTGGACGGCCTGGCGCCTGGCGCGATGTCGGCACTGGTGATCGGCCCCGGACTGGGCACCGACGCCACGGCGCAGCGCCACTTCGCGCGGCTGCTGCAGGCACTTGCCACGGCGCCGGTGCCGACTGTGCTCGACGCGGATGCGCTCAACCTGCTCGCTGCCGATCCTGCCCATGCAGGCGCACTGGCCGCCGCCCGCGCACCCTGCGTGATGACGCCGCACCCGCTTGAAGCGGCGCGCCTGACAGGCACCTCGGTGGCAGACGTGCAGCGCGACCGCATCGCGGCGGCCACCGCGCTGGCCACGCAGTGGCAGGCGGTGGTCGTACTGAAGGGCTCGGGATCGGTGATCGCGGCGCCGGACGGCAGTCCCGCCACACTGAACCCGACCGGCAACGCCGCGCTGGCCAGCGCCGGCACCGGCGACGTACTGGCCGGCATGATCGGCGCACTGCTGGCGCAAGGCATGCCGCCGCTGCCGGCCGCGCAGGCGGCGGTATGGATCCACGGCCAGGCTGCGGACGAGTTGGTCGCGCAGGGCACCGGACCGGCGGGCGTGACCGCCAGCGAGCTGTATCTGCCCGCGCGCGCCGTGTTCAACCGCCTGCTTGGAGGGAGTTGCTTGGAGGGAGTGCCGGATAGCCGTCCCGGCGGGCCGTCAGACAATGTCCGATAGCTGGCTGGCACGCCGGCTGCTATGTTGCAAGTGGTAACGATATGCCGTGGCGGCCTGCCCGGAAAGTCACATCGCTGACGCTATACTTCCGGACTGCGACGCGGCTCGCGCCCCCTGCAACCTGACTTGTCCTGCATGCCCACAGACCTTCACGCCTGGAACGCCCTGCTTCGGCACCATGACACCATTCGCGATGCACAGATGCGCGAGTGGTTCGATGCCGAAGGCACGCAGCGCGTCGCGCAGTTTTCACTGGAAGCCGCCGGCCTCTATCTCGACTATTCGAAGAACCGCATCACGCCCGAGACCATGCGGCTGCTGGTGCAACTGGCAGCCGAGTCCGGTGTGCCGCAGCGGCGCGACGCGATGTTTGCCGGCGAGCATATCAACACCACCGAGGACCGCGCGGCGCTGCATGTCGCGCTGCGCGCCACCGCCGGCGATGGCTACAAGGTCGACGGCGAGCGCGTGATGCCGGCGATCCAGCAGGTGTTGGTGCGCATGCGCGACTTCTCCGGGCGGGTGCGCAGCGGCGCGTGGAAAGGCGCCACGGGCGAACGCATCACGGACGTGATCAATATCGGCATCGGCGGTTCCGACCTCGGGCCGCGCATGGTATGCCGCGCACTGTCGCATCTGTCCGATACGCAAGGCCAGTCCGGCCCGCGCATGCACTTCGTCTCCAATGTCGACGGCACCGACCTCGCCGAAACACTGGTGCGGCTCGACCCGCAGCGCACGCTGGTGATCGTCTGTTCCAAGACCTTCACTACGCTGGAAACCATGGCCAATGCGCGCAGCGCGCGGGCCTGGTTCATCGCCAGCGGGGTGGCCGAGAGCGACCTGGCCAAGCATTTCGTCGCGGTCTCGACCAATACCGACGCCGTGCGCGAGTTCGGCATCGATCCCGCCAACATGTTCGAGTTCTGGGACTGGATCGGCGGGCGCTTCTCGCTGTGGTCATCGGTCGGCCTGTCGATCACGCTGGCGGTGGGCTTCAACGCCTTTGCCGACCTGCTCGCCGGCGGCCACGCCATGGACGAGCACTTCCGCACCGCGCCGCTGGAGCGCAACATGCCGGTGATCCTGGGGATGCTCGGCATCTGGTACCGCAATTTCTGGCACCTGCCGACCAGCTGCATGGCGCCCTACTCGACCTCGCTCGAGCTGTTTCCCGCCTTCCTGCAGCAGCTGGAGATGGAGAGCAACGGCAAGTCCGTGCAACTCGACGGGCAGCGCGTGCGCACGCATACCTCGCCGGTAGTGTGGGGCACGGCCGGCACCAACGGCCAGCATGCCTACTTCCAGCAGATTCACCAGGGCTCGCAAGTGGTGCCGGTGGATTTCGTCGCGCCGCTGGTGCCGCCGCGCCGGCTGCCGGGCCATCACGCCAAGCTGCTCGCCAACTGCTTCGCGCAGGCCGAGGCGCTGATGCGCGGCCGCAGCGCCGACGAACTGCGCGCCGCCGGCCTGACCGACGCAGTGCGCATCGCGCATATGGTGTTCGACGGCAACCGCCCCAGCAATACCCTGCTGATGGAGAACCTGACGCCGCACGTGCTGGGCGCGCTGATTGCGCTCTATGAGCACCGCACCTTCGTACAGGGCGTGGTGTGGAAGATCAATTCGTTCGACCAGTGGGGCGTGGAGCTGGGCAAGATCCTGGCCCGGCCGATCGAAGCCGAGCTCACCGGCACCGGCACCGGCCAGCACGATGCCTCGACCGCGGCGCTGATCGAGCGCGCCCGCGCGGTCCTGAAGGCAGGCGCTGCCAGCTAAGGCATCGGCATCAGACTTCTGCGCCCATCCATTCGTCGCTGGCTACCCGGCCGGCGTCGATGGTCAGGATGCGCCCGCAGCGTGCCGCCACCGAGCGGTCATGCGTCACCAGTACCAGCGTCGAACCGGCGTCGCGGTTGAGCGCGAACATCAGCGCGATCACCGCCTCGCCGGTGGCCGTGTCGAGGCTGCCGGTCGGCTCGTCGGCAAAAAGGAGGT
Organism: Cupriavidus oxalaticus; assembly: GCF_016894385.1. NCBI lineage: Bacteria > Pseudomonadati > Pseudomonadota > Betaproteobacteria > Burkholderiales > Burkholderiaceae > Cupriavidus > Cupriavidus oxalaticus. Next base: position 1,443,112 of record NZ_CP069812.1, on the reverse strand, counting down.
CAGGCCGCGCGACGAACGCGCGTGCCAGCGCCACGCGCTGCTGCTCGCCGCCCGACAGCGTGCGCGGATAGTGACTCAGGCGCGCACCCAGGCCGACGCGCTGCAGCATGTCCACCGCACGCTCGCGCACCTGCGACGTTTCACCACGCAACTCCAGCGGCAGCATGACGTTTTCCAGCGCGGTCAGGTGCCCCACCAGCTGGAATGACTGGAACACAAAGCCGACATGCCGGCCCCGCAGTGCTGCGCGCTGGTCCTCGTCCAGTGCATACAGGTCCTGCCCATGCAGGCGCACCGTGCCCGCGCTGGGCAGGTCCAGCCCGGCCAGCAGCCCCAGCAGCGTCGACTTGCCCGAGCCGGACGCACCCACGATGGCCAGCGTTTCGCCCGGCGTGACGGAAAACGACACGTCGTGCAAAATCGTCAGCGAACCTGTCGTGTCGGCTACGGTCTTTCCAAGGGACTCGACGGCAAGAATGGAAGAGGACATGGATAAAGTGATCCGAGTGATCCCAGTGATCCCAGTGATCCGGGGCAATAGGCGCAGGCTGCTGCTGGCAGCCGCGGTGGCACTGACGATGTTGGGCGGGATGCAGCCGGCACAGGCCGCAGCGCCTGCGCTGCTGGTGCTGGGCGACAGCCTGTCCGCCGAATACGGCATCACGCGCGGCACCGGCTGGGTCACGCTGCTGCAAGACCGGCTCAAGCAAGAGCGCTTCGATTATAACGTCGTCAATGCCAGCATCAGCGGCGAGACCACCATCGGCGGCAAGACCCGCTTGCCGGACCTGTTGTCGCGGCACAAGCCGGCCATCGTGGTGGTGGAACTGGGTGCCAACGACGCCCTGCGCGGCCTGCCGCTGCAGACCACGGAGTCCAACCTGCGCCAGATCGTCAGCAGCGCGCAGAAGGCCGGTGCCGGCGTGCTGCTGGTCGGCATGCGCATCCCGCCCAACTATGGCCAGGACTACACCGAAAAGTTCTTCTCGCTGTATCCGAAGCTGGCCAGCGAATACAAGGTGCGGCTGGTGCCCTTCTTCCTCGACAGGGTGATGGCCCGGCAGGACTGGTTCCAGCCGGACCGCATCCACCCCACTGCCGAGGCGCAACCGGCGCTGCTGGAGACGGTGTGGCCGCAACTCAAGCCGATGCTCAAGCGCACCGCTGACAAGTAGACGCCTGCGGCGAAGCTTCCAGAAACAAAAACCCCTGCCGCCATGGCAGGGGTTTCTTGCTTACGGCGTGTGGCGTGGCGCGTGCCAGCCTTACTCCGCGCCCTGCGCCTGCGTGCCCACCGGCGCCAGCAGCTTGACCTTGGAACGCGCCTTCAGGCTTTCATAGAAGGCCTGCAGGTCGGCCTGGCCGGCGAGCTGCGACAGTTGCTGCGCTTCGGCCTGGCGTTGCGCCGGGTTGGCCTGCGCCGGCTGGCTGACCTTGGAGATGCGATAGACGGCATAGCCCTCGGCGCCCAGGTCGACACCGACCACAGCGGGCAGCTTGGTGGCATCGGCCCGCAGCACTGCCTCGACCGCCTTCGGCGGCACGCCATCGGTCTTGGCGCGCGACACGGTCTGCACCGCGCCGAAGCCATCGGCGCTGTCGGCCTTCTTCAGCGCCTCGACGCGCGCCTCGCCATCCTTGCGGGCCAGCTCCGCGGCCTGCTGGGCGATATAGCCCTCGCGCACCTTGGCTTCCACTTCCTCGTACTTGCGCACGGTGGCCGGACGATAGTCGACGATGCGGGCGGCCACCAGCGTGTTCGGCGCGACCTGGACGGCTTCGGTATTGCGCTTCTTCTGGATCGACTCTTCGCTGAACAGTGCCTTCAGCAACTTCTCGTTGTTGAGCGGGTTCTGCGCGCCCAGTGCCGGGTTCGGCTGGCGCGTCACGTTGTCTGCGGTCTGGATCGCCAGCTTGTACTTGTCGGCGGCCGGCTTCAGGCTGTCAGCCTGTTCGTACACCGTGTTGCCGAAGGCGTCGGCCTGCTCGGCGAACTTCTTGTCGGCGAACTGCTTGCGCAGCTCGGCTTCCAGTTCGGTGCGCACGGCTTCAAGCGGCCTGGTCTCCGACGGCTTGATGCCGGTCAGCTTGATGAGGTGATAGCCGTAGTCGGTCTCGACCACGTTGCTGATCTGGCCATCCTTGAGCGCGTACATCGCGTCCTCGAACGGCTTGACCAGCGCGCCCCGGCCCATGAAGCCGAGGTCGCCGCCCTGCGCCGCCGAACCCGGGTCCTGCGACTGCTTCTTCGCCACGTCGGCAAAGGTCTCGGGATGCTTGCGCAGCTCGTCCAGCAGCTTGGCGGCCTTGTCCTTGGCAGCCTGGCGCTCGGCAGCCGGCGCGTCCTTCGGCGCGGCGATCAGGATATGGCTGGCGCGGCGCTGCTCATCGGTACGGAAGCGCGCGATATTGCTCTCGTAGTAGGACTTCAGTTCTTCCGGCGTGACCGGCTGCGCCGCGGCAAGCGCTTCGCCCGACAGCACCAGGTACTCGACCTTGGCCTGCTCCGGCACCGAGAAGGCTGACTGGTGGCTGTCATAGTAAGCCTTCAGCGCGGCGGCATCGGGCTGCACCCTGGCGGTGTAGCTGGCGGGCTTGAACAGCAGCGCCTGCACATCGCGCTGCTGGTCGCGCACGGCGATCAGGCGGTCGAGCAGCGACTTGGGCATGAAGGCCGTTGCGGCCACCGAGGCGCCCAGTTGCTGCGTTGCCAGTTCGAAGCGCATGCGTGCGTCGAACTGCTCGGGCGTCATGCCCTGCGACTGCAGCAGCTGCAGGTAGGCCTTGTCGTCGATCTTGCCATCCGCCGTGCGCGGCAGCTGGGCGATCGCCGGCAGGCTGCTGATTTCCTCGAGCAGCCTGGCATCCGACACGGTCAGGTGCTCGCGCGCCACGGTATTGGCCATCACGCGCTGCAGGATCAGCTGGTCCAGGACCGCCTTGCGGGCTTCCGGGCCCTCGAACTGGCGCGGATCGTAGCTGTTGCCCAGGACCTGGCGCGCACGCTCGCTCTGGTCACGCACGACGTTGTCGACTTCCTGCACGCTGATGGCCCGGCCATCGACCTTGGCCGCATCGTGCGAGCCGTCCATGAAGCGCGAGTAGCTCTCCACGCCGAAAAACACGAACGACGGGAAAACAAGCACCAGCAGCAGCAAGAGCATCAGGCGCCGGTTGTTGCGTACGAAATCAAGCATGCGGATTCGGGTAGTGGATTGGCACGAAAGACAAACTCCGCGATTCTAGCAGGAGCCGGTGGGGGCGGACCTTTTGTGCAGGGCGGGAAACTTGCAGCCGGAAATGAAAAACGCCCGCATACGCGGGCGTTTCATGAAACTTGGCGGAGTGGACGGGACTCGCCCACATCCCGCGGGCCGCGGCTGCGCTTGCAAGCGCAGCCCTTCGATTCCCGCCGGAAGCCGCGCAGGCGGCTTCCTCCACTCCGCAAAATGAAAAACGCCCGCATACGCGGGCGTTTCATGAAACTTGGCGGAGTGGACGGGACTCGAACCCGCGACCCCCGGCGTGACAGGCCGGTATTCTAACCGACTGAACTACCACTCCTTTGTCGGTTGCTTCCTGCCGCATGTTTGCCGCGCTTGCGATGGGGAACGTGGTGGGTGCTGAGGGGTTCGAACCCCCGACCTACGCCTTGTAAGGGCGCCGCTCTACCAGCTGAGCTAAGCACCCGTCCGACCATCGCAGGCAGGCTGCCTGCAGGTTGCTTTCGCTTCGCACCTCGCGGCAGTTGCCGTGGTTTGCGTTGCGAGGGCGCAAGTGTAATACAGGAGATTTCAGTTTGCCAAGGCTGTGCGCATAAAAAAAACGCCGCCGGGCATCGCTGCCCCGCGGCGTTCATTTCACGCTGCCTGGATGATCAGTGGTGCAGACGCTCCACCTTGGCCGTAGCCTTGTCCGCCACGTCAGCGGGCTTGGCATCCTCTTCCGGCAACGGCTCGGGCTTGCGCTCGAGCGCCAGTTCCAGCACCTTGTCGATCCAGCGGACCGGCACGATCTCGATGGCGTTCTTCACGTTGTCGGGGATCTCGGCCAGGTCCTTGACGTTTTCCTCCGGGATCAGCACCAGCTTGATGCCGCCACGGTGGGCCGCCAGCAGCTTCTCCTTGAGGCCACCGATCGGCAGCACCTCGCCGCGCAGCGTGATCTCGCCGGTCATGGCGACATCCGCGCGCACCGGGATGCCGGTCAGCACCGACACCAGTGCCGTGGTCATCGCGCCGCCTGCCGACGGACCGTCCTTGGGCGTGGCACCCTCCGGCACGTGGATGTGGATGTCGCGCTTCTCGAACATCTCATCCGTGATGCCCAGCCGGCGTGCCCGCGAGCGCACCACCGAACGTGCGGCCTCGACCGACTCCTTCATCACATCGCCCAGCGAGCCGGTGCGCGTGATGTTGCCCTTGCCCGGCATGATCGCGGCTTCGATGGTCAGCAGGTCGCCGCCCACCTCGGTCCACGCCAGGCCGGTCACCTGGCCAACCTGGTTTTCCTTGCCGGCCAGGCCGAAGTCGTACTTGCGCACGCCCAGGAACTTGTCCAGGTTCTCGGAATCGACCCGGATCGTGCCCGACTCCTTCTTCAGCAGCAGCAGCTTGACCACCTTGCGGGCGATCTTGGACACCTCGCGTTCCAGCGAACGCACACCCGCCTCACGCGTGTAGTAGCGGATGATGTCGCGGATCGCGTCTTCGGCAACCTCGATCTCGCCCGCCTTCAGACCATTGTTCTTGATCTGCTTGGGCAGCAGGTAGCGCTGGGCGATGTTGACCTTCTCGTCCTCGGTGTAACCCGACAGGCGGATCACTTCCATACGGTCGAGCAGCGGCGGCGGGATGTTCAGCGAGTTCGACGTCGCCACGAACATCACGTCGGACAGGTCGAAGTCGACCTCGATGTAGTGGTCCTGGAACGTATGATTCTGTTCCGGGTCCAGCACCTCGAGCAGCGCCGACGACGGATCGCCGCGGAAGTCCATGCCCATCTTGTCGATCTCGTCGAGCAGGAAGAGCGGATTGCGCACGCCGACCTTGGACAGGCTCTGCAGGATCTTGCCCGGCATCGAACCGATGTAGGTACGGCGGTGGCCGCGGATCTCGGCCTCGTCACGCACGCCACCCAGCGCCATGCGCACGAACTTGCGGTTCGTCGCGCGCGCCACCGACTGGCCGAGCGAGGTCTTGCCCACGCCGGGCGGCCCGACCAGGCACAGGATCGGCGCCTTCACCTTATCCACGCGCTGTTGCACCGCGAGGTACTCGAGAATGCGTTCCTTGACCTTCTCCAGGCCGTAGTGGTCTTCATCCAGCACGCGCTCGGCGTTGGCGAGGTCATTGTTGACCTTGCTCTTCTTGCGCCACGGCAGGTTCACCAGCGTGTCGATGTAGTTGCGCACGACGGTGGCTTCGGCCGACATCGGCGACATCAGCTTGAGCTTCTTGAACTCGGCGTCGGCCTTTTTCTTGGCTTCCTTCGGCATGCGCGCGGCCTTGATGCGCTTGTCGAGCTCTTCCAGGTCGGCGCCTTCTTCGCCCTCGCCCAGTTCCTTCTGGATGGCCTTGACCTGCTCGTTCAGGTAGTACTCGCGCTGGCTCTTCTCCATCTGGCGCTTGACGCGGCCGCGGATACGCTTTTCCACCTGCAGGATGTCAATCTCGCCCTCGAGCTGCGACAGCAGGCTTTCCAGGCGCTCGGTCACATTGACCATCTCCAGGATCTTCTGCTTCTGCTCGAGCTTGATCGGCAGGTGCGCGGCGATGGTGTCGGCCAGGCGCCCTGCCTCGTCGATGCCCGACAGCGAGGTCAGGATCTCCGGCGGGATCTTCTTGTTGAGCTTTACGTACTGGTCGAACTGCGACACGATCGCGCGGCGCAAGGCCTCGGTCTCGGCGCTTTCGCCAGGTGCTGGCGGCACGGGCACGGCTTCGCACATGAAGTGCGAATCGTCCTCGCTCACCTCGCGGATATTGGCACGCTGCGTACCCTCGACCAGCACCTTCACGGTACCGTCGGGCAGCTTCAGCATTTGCAGGATATTGGCGATGCAGCCGACCTCGTACAGGTCGTCGGCGGTCGGCTCGTCCTTGGCCGCCGTCTTCTGGGCTACGAGCATGATGCTCTTGCCCGCCTCCATCGCAGTCTCAAGCGCCTTGATGGACTTCGGGCGTCCCACGAACAGCGGGATCACCATGTGCGGAAACACCACCACGTCGCGCAGCGGCAACAATGGGAGGCGAATCGGCTCGGCCGGGAGGAGTTGTGTTCCGGACATCATTTTCCCCAAGTCAGTCATTTAAGGCGTAAATTGGGCCGCCTGATTCGATTACAAGATACGTGCCAATCGATTCACCAAGACAGGAAGATGCCGCTTCCTGCACTTGCAGGCCCCTCTGAAACAGCATACCCGCGTTTTCTCCTTCTCGTCGGTCGAAATAAACAAAAAAAGCCGCTCGCTTCTACGCGAACGGCTTTCTCGCCTGGCTGCCGGTGTGGTTCCAAACACTTACCACCGTTGGCAGCCCTCGCGTCAGTTGGAGCCCGCCACTTTCGGCTGCTGCTCTTCGTACATCAGCAGCGGCGGCGCGTCCCCGGTGATCGTGTTTTCATCGATCACCACCTTTTGCACGCCCTTGTAATTCGGCAGGTCATACATGACGTCCATCAGCGACTGCTCCAGGATCGAACGCAGGCCGCGGGCGCCGGTCTTGCGGCGGATCGCCTTGCGCGCGATTGCCGTGAGCGCGCCCGGGCGGATTTCCAGCTCGACGCCTTCCATCGCCAGCAGCTTCTGGTATTGCTTGACCAGCGCGTTCTTGGGCTCGACCAGGATCTGCACCAGCGCGGCCTCGTCCAGCTTGGCCAGCGTGGCAACCACCGGCAGGCGGCCGATCAGCTCGGGGATCAGGCCGAACTTGATCAGGTCTTCCGGCTCGGTCTGCGGCAGGACTTCGCTGACGTCGCGCTCTTCCTTGCTCTTGACCTGCGCGGCGAAGCCGATGCCGGTCTTGTCCGAGCGCTGCATGATGACCTTTTCCAGCCCGTCGAACGCGCCGCCGCAGATAAACAGGATGTTGGTCGTGTCGACCTGCAGGAAGTCCTGGTTCGGATGCTTGCGGCCACCCTGCGGCGGCACCGAGGCCATCGTGCCCTCGATCAGCTTCAGCAGGGCCTGCTGCACGCCCTCGCCCGACACGTCGCGCGTGATCGACGGGTTGTCGGACTTGCGCGAGATCTTGTCGATCTCATCGATGTAGACGATGCCGCGCTGCGCCTTCTCGACTTCGTAGTTGCAGTTCTGCAGCAGCTTCTGGATGATGTTCTCGACATCCTCGCCCACGTAGCCGGCTTCGGTCAGCGTGGTCGCGTCGGCGATCACGAACGGCACGTTGAGCAGGCGCGCCAGCGTCTGCGCGAGCAGCGTCTTGCCGGAGCCGGTCGGCCCGATCAGCAGGATGTTGCTCTTGGACAGCTCGACATCGTCCTTCTTGCCGAGGTGCTTCAGGCGCTTGTAGTGGTTGTAGACCGCGACGGCCAGGATCTTCTTGGCCTGTTCCTGGCCGATCACATACTGGTCCAGGCTTTCGCGGATTTCGTGGGGCGTGGGCAGGTCCGAGCGCGCAGCCGCGGCGGCGTCTTTCTCGGTTGCGGTGGCTTCGTCACGAATGATCTCGTTGCACAGGTCGATGCATTCGTCGCAAATGAACACCGAGGGGCCCGCGATCAGCTTCTTGACCTCATGCTGGCTCTTGCCGCAGAAGGAGCAGTAAAGAAGCTTTTCGCTGGATGAACCTTTTTTGTCCGCCATAGGAATCAGTCACTTTTGCATTGCGCACACCGCGGGGCGAAAGGCTCCCCGGCGATACGCTTTAAACGCATCATACGCCAAAACAATTGGCCTCACCGGCGCTCTCCCCCGGGCTGTGGGGCAAAAGCAAAAAACGAGGCACAAGGCCTCGTTCCGGTGTAGCCTTCGCCATTTCAGCAATGCTGCCGCGCCAGGGCGTTCCGCGCAATGCGGGTTTCCCGGCAGAACGCAGCGAACGCCAGGGCCGCCGTTGCGGATTGCGCCGCCACGGCCCGTAGCATCAGCCGCGGCGGGCGATGACCTTGTCCACCAGGCCGTAGTCCACCGCCTGGTCGCCGCTCATGAAGTTGTCGCGATCGGTATCGCGCGCAATCTTCTCGACCGGCTGGCCGGTCACTTCCGACAGGATGCTGTTCAGCCGTTCGCGCAGGTACAGGATCTCGCGCGCCTGGATCTCGATATCCGAGGCCTGGCCGCGCGCGCCGCCGAGCGGCTGGTGGATCATGATGCGCGAGTTGGGCAGCGCGAAACGCTTGCCCTTGGCGCCGGCCGCCAGCAGGAAGGCGCCCATGCTCGCCGCCATGCCCATGCACAGCGTGGACACATCCGGCTTGATGAACTGCATGGTGTCGTAGATCGCCAGCCCCGCCGAGACGGAACCGCCCGGCGAGTTGATGTAGAGCGACACGTCCTTGTCGGGGTTCTCGCTCTCCAGGAACAGCAGCTGCGCCACCACCAGGTTGGCGGTCTGGTCGTTGACCTCGCCCACCATGAACACCACGCGCTCCTTCAGCAGGCGCGAATAGATGTCATAGGCGCGCTCGCCCCGGCCGGACTGCTCGACGACCATCGGCACCAGCCCCAGGCCCTGGGTTTCCAGTGCCGACGCCTGCGTGGTGGCGAGACGGTCAAGCAAATCATTGCGGGTCATGCAGGTTCTCCATGGATTCATCGGATCGCAAGGCAATCGGGTAGCTCGGGACACCGAGCCCGCTCCCCGCGCCGTGGCGCGGAAAAAAGCGGGCTTGCGGGTTATCCCCGACCTCAGGCCTGCTGCTGGTTGCCTTCGGCGGTGAGTTCCTCGAAGGACACCTTCTTGTCGGTGACCTTGGCCTTGTCGCACACGAAATTTACCACGTTGTTTTCGAGCACGTAGGCTTCCATTTCAGCCAGGCGCTGCTGGTCGCCGTAGTACCAGCGCATCACTTCCTTCGGGTCTTCGTAGCTCTTGGCAAAGTCCTCGATCTCGGCCTTGATCTGGTCGGCCTTGGCTTCCAGGCCGTTGGCCTTGACGATCTCGGCCAGGATCAGGCCCAGCTTGACGCGGCGCTCTGCCTGCTGCGCGAACATCTCGGCCGGAATCGGCATGTCCTTGGCGTTGGGCATGCCACGCTGTTCCAGGTCGCGGCGGGCCATCTCGACCAGGCGCTCCTGGTCCTGCTCGATCAGGGCCTTGGGCACGTCCAGCTCGCTCGCCTTCAGCAGGGCTTCCATGACCTGGTCCTTCAGCATGGAATGCGTGCGGCGCTTGACTTCACGCTCCAGGTTCTCGCGGATGTCGGCGCGCATCTTCTCGACGCTGCCGTCGGCGATGCCCAGCGACTTGGCGAAGGCTTCGTTGATTTCCGGCAGGTGGGCCCACTCGATCTTCTTCAGCGTCACGGTGAACTCGGCGGTCTTGCCGGCCACTTCCTTGCCGTGGTAGTCCTCCGGGAAGGCCAGCGGGAAGGTCTTGCTTTCGCCGACCTTCAGGCCCAGCGCGGCCTGCTCGAACTCGGGCAGCATGCGGCCTTCGCCCAGCACGAACGGGAAGTCCTCGGCCTTGCCGCCGGCGAACTCTTCGCCGTCGATCTTGCCGACGAAGTCCAGCGTCACGCGGTCGCCGTTCTGGGCGGTGACGTCGGCACCGCCGTCGCCATGCTCGCCGGCTTCGCCGCGGGTGTGGTAGTGCACGCGCTGCTTGCGCAGGATGTCGACGGTCTTGTCGACTTCGGCGTCGGTGATCTCGGTGCCGGTGCGGGTGACTTCGGCGGCCGACAGGTCGCCGATCTTCACTTCCGGGTACACCTCGAAGGTGGCATCGAACGCGACCTGGTCAGCTTCCACGCCTTCGGTCTTGATCTCGAACTTGGGCTGGCCGGCAACCTTGACGTCCTGTTCCTTGGTGATGTCGAAGAACTTGCGCGCGGCCTTGTCGAAGCGCACTTCGAACTCGACTTGCTGGCCGTATTGCTTCTCGACCATCTTCATCGGCACCTTGCCCGGACGGAAGCCCGACATCTTCACGGTCTTCGAAAGGCGAACCAGGCGCTCCTGCTTTTCCTTCTCCACTTCGGCCTTGGGGATGGCCAGGGTCACCTTGCGGTCCAGCTTGCCGAGGTTCTCAATCACGTTCGACATGGTCGTAGATCCAATCCAGAAATGTAGTTGTGTTCGTTGGCGCTACCGCTTGCGCTGCGCCATATGCAGCACCGCCTGGGGCCGCCGCGGCGCGGCGGCGCACGGAGGGCTCCGCGCAAACGGAAAACGGGGATTATCGCACGGTTTTGGTTCGGTTCCGGCGTTTTTACCCGGAAGCGGGCCGGGAACCGCTTTCCGGCACCTCGCCGCTAGCCCGCCTGGCCGTGGCGCAGCGCGCGCAGCAGCAGGCGTGCCGGATCGACGGCATCGGCCAGGTCGGCCTCGAGCGGCAGCGGCTCGCCTTCGATCTGGCTGGCCAGCAGCTCTGCCCCCAGGGCCGCCCATGTGAGGCCGCGCGACGCATAGGCAAGGGCCGCGTACAGGCCGGGGACACGCGGCAGGTCGCGCAGGTGCGCGCCGCGCAACGCATTTGCGTGCGTACGTGCCGCCGCTTCGTCGGCGACCTGCCCGATCAGCGGCAGCCGGTTGTGCGTGACCGTGCGCACGCCGACATAGCCGGTCAGCGCAGCGGGGTCGATGCCGGCCATCGCGCCGGCCTGCTGCGGCAGCAGGCCGGCCAGGCGCGCCAGGTTGGCGGCATGCACTTCCGCACGCTCGGCCAGCGGCCCTTCGTCGGGGTCGTAGCTGGAGCCGACGCGGCCCGTGCCGTCCGCGGCACGCGGCAGCAGGTAGCCGGCGCCCGTGACCACGCAGTCCGGCCAGCCGCCGATCGCATCGACCTGCGCGGCCGGCAGCGTGGTCAGCTGGCCGCGCACGCGCCGCATGGTCCAGTGCTGCTGCGGCAGCAGTTGCTGCGCCTCGTGCGCATTGGCCAGCACCAATACCGGCGCCGACGCCAGCAGCGCGCCGCCGGCGCCCAGCGCGTGCCACCGCTCACCCTCGCGCGCCATGCTTGCCACGCGGCAACCGAAGCGCGCGGTGACTGCATCGCCGGCACGCGCCAGCTGCGCCATGCAGACATCGGGCGGCGCAACCCAGCCACCCGCCGGGAACCACAGCCCCCCTCGTGGCACGCCTGCACGGTGGGCGGACGCCGCTTCCTCAGCGCTCATCCAGCGCACGAACGATTCCGGCAGCCCCATGGCTGCGAGCGCGGCGCGCTGGGCCTCGCCCTCGGCCTCGGCCTCGTCCTCGCCGATCTGCAGCACACCGCAGCCGTGCCAGTCCACCGGATGCCCGGCGTCGCGCAGCGCGGCCCACGCGCGCAGTGCGTATTGGTTGCCGGCACGCGAAAGGCGCGACAGCAGGCTGTCATCGGCAGACAGGTGAGCATGCATGGCCGCCGCGCGATGCGCCGAGGTCTGCCGCGCCGGGCCGTCATGCGCATCGAACAGCGTAATGCGCCAGCCGCGCGCGGCCAGGCGCTCGGCTACGGCGCAGCCGGCCAGGCCGGCGCCGATCACGATGGCATGCCGGTCGGGCCATTGCGCCGCCAGCGGCGGTGCATGGCGGCGCGACTTCCACAGGGGCCGGAAGCGCGCGACCGTCATATCGCGCTTGCCGCCGAAGCCAGGCGCCTTGCTGACGTCGAAACCGACTTCCTTCAGCCCGCGCCGGACGAACCCGGCGGCGGTGTAGGTGGCCAGCGTCGCGCCCGGCCGGGCCAGCCGCGCCAGCCCGCGGAACACCGGCGGCGACCACATGTCCGCATTGCGCGCCGGCGCAAAGCCGTCGAGGTAGAAGGCATCGGCGCCCACAGCCAGCCTGGGCAGCAGTTGCTCGGCATCGCCCAGTGCGAGCGTCAGCACCACCTGCCCGCCGTCGAACGCCAGCCGGTGCAGCCCCGGCAAGGCGTCAGGCCATTGCGCCTGCAGTGCCTGCGCCAGCGGCCCCAGGCCATCAAGGCCGGCGTGCAGCCGGGCCAGGCCCGCGCGCGTGAAGGGATGCTTTTCGATCGAGACGAAATGCAGCGTGCCGCAGCGCCGGGGATCGTCGCGCCACGCCTGCCAGGTCGCCAGGAAATTCAGCCCCTGGCCGAAGCCGGTCTCGACGATGACGAACTGGCGCTGGCCGGCCCACGCCTGCGGCAGGCCATTGCCGCCCAGGAAGACATGGGCGGCCTGCGCCAGCCCGCCTTCGGTGCTGTGGTAGACGTCGTCGTAGCGGGGGGAATACGGGGTGCCTTCGGCAGACAGGATGGGCTCGGCGGGCTCGAGTGCGCGCGGCATGGGATACGGATACTAGGGGTCCGGGCGGACGTGCCGGACATGGGGAGGGGGCGACTCGCCGCGGATGGTAGCATAGCGGCCTTCCCCGCAGTGGCCGCGCCGCCCTGCTCCCGATCTTGCGCCTCAGCGGCGCCCCGCTTCGCCATGCTCAGCTATCGTCACGCCTTCCATGCCGGCAACCATGCCGATGTCCTCAAACATGCCGTTGTGGTGCAGCTGCTCGAGCACCTTGCGCAGAAGGACAAGGCGTTCTGGTACATCGACACCCACGCCGGCGCCGGGCTCTATGCGCTCGAGCACGAGTGGGCGCAGAAGAAGGCCGAGTTCGAGACCGGCATCGCACCCCTGTGGCGCGCCGCCGCCAGCGGCACCGCGCTGCCGCCGCTGCTGGCCGAGTACCTGGACCAGGTCCGGGCGCTGAACCAGGACGGCAACCTGCGCCACTATCCCGGCTCACCATGGCTGGCCTGGCAGATGCTGCGCGAGCAGGACCGGCTGCGCCTGTTCGAGCTGCACAGCACCGAGATCCAGGTGCTGCGCGACAACTTCCGCGGCGCCGGCCGCCGCGTGATGCTGTACGACGGCGACGGCTTCGGCGGCATCAAGGCGATCCTGCCGCCGCCGCCGCGGCGCGCGCTGGTGCTGGTGGACCCGTCCTACGAAGACAAGCAGGACTACGCCCGCACCGTGCAGACCGTGCGCGATGGCCTGGAGCGCTTTGCCACGGGCGTCTACGCGGTCTGGTACCCGCAGGTGCAGCGGCGCGAATCGCTGCAGCTGCCGGCGCAACTGAAGGCCCTGCCGCTGAAGAGCTGGCTGCACGTGACGCTGACCGTCAGGAACCCGGCCGAAGGCGGCCTGGGGCTGCACGGCAGCGGCATGTTCATCGTCAACCCGCCGTGGCGGCTGAAGGAAATGCTGCAGGAGGCGATGCCGCTGCTGATCGACCTGCTCGGCCAGGACGACGGCGCGAAATTCACGCTGGAAGCGGAAGAGCGGTAGAGCGAGGCGCCGCCGCGCGAGTCAGCGCGAGTCAGCGCGAGTCAGCGCGAGTCAGCGCGAGTCAGCGCGGCAAGCGCCGGCCGCGGCCGCGCCACAGCCAGTCCAGCGCCAGGCCGGCGAGCACGCCGCAGGTGTCCGCCACCAGGTCGAGCCAGTCGGCTTCCCGGTAGGCAGTCATGCCCTGCAGCAGCTCGATGACGCCGCCATAAGCGAGCAGCGCCACCAGCAGGGCCAGCCAGTGGCCGGCAAAGGCGCGCCGCCCCAGCAGCGCCAGCACACCGAAGGCCAGCAGGTGGTTGCCCTTGTCCCAGCCGGTGCTTGGCAGGGGCTGGGATGGCGGCATCAGCGACAGGGCCAGCACGGCGCAGGCGCAGACCCAGAAGAGCAGGCGCCATGGCGGCGCCTTCAGGGTGGAAGTCAAACCAGGGGGCATGGGACAGGGAGCGCGCCGCCCCATGCGGCACGCGTCGGCAATGCCGACAATATATATCGCCGGCGGGCAGGACTGGATTCCCCCGGCGCCTTGCGCTACAATCCGCAGCCTCGTTGCGCTGCAGGCGCATGACCTGCCACGGCAGGCGCCGGCAGCAGCGGACCGATGAAAGGCGGGCAATTCCAGCCGCCTTTTTTTGCTTTCGTGTCCCGCGCAGGCAACGAGCATCGCGGCCGCCCGTCCGGGCTGCGCTGCAAGGACCGCGAGGGTGGCGAAATTGGTAGACGCACCAGGTTTAGGTCCTGACGCCAGCAATGGTGTAGGGGTTCGAGTCCCCTCCCTCGCACCATCCCAGACCTCTCCGAAGGTTAAAAGGCCCAGAAATTCAAGGGCTTACGGAAGCGAATCCCACAAGATTCCTGTTCCAGTCCCTTGGAATTTCTATCCGGATCGCACAAATTTCGCACGCAGCTTCCCCCGTGCGGTGCGGCGTTGAGGCCGAGATTCGCTCCTGGCCGAGCGGCTTGTGCCGCTGACCGACACCAAAAAAAAATTGACGCCGCTGGCGCAGGAATGCGCGCATGCGATCTCCCGCCCGATCCCACACTGACCGCGACCGCCACCGCGGCCGGGCCTCGCGGGAGGTGGTAGAACACCTGAGTGCCAATGGCTTTCGCTGCCCCTCACCGCGATCTATGCTGAAGGTGTTGGAGCGGTGTTAGACACTTCGCCGGCCACTCCAGTCTTCACCTCAGCCCTATCGGAGGGCATATGAAAGTTTCTGCCTTGCTGTTGGCAGCGTCGATGGCCGCTGGCTGGTCATCGCTCGCCCAGGCTGCCGGATGCCAGTACGACATGCAGTGCAAAGGGGACCGGATCTGCCAGCAAGGGCAGTGCGTGTTCCCGGATGCAGAAGAAATGGCCGAAGCCGGCGGGCCGGTTCCGGTTCCGGCTCCTGCCATCAAGCGCACACCGATGCCCCCACCGCCGCGCGGCTGCTGCACGGTGGCAGGCAAGCTCAAGCTGTCGCCGGCCTCTGCCTCCGACACCAGCCTGACCATCGGCGACGCTTGCCAGGGCCTGACCAATTCCGGCAAGCCGGTCCCCGGCACGATCTGCAACTAGGCGCGCAGGCCTGGCGGCCCGCGCCCGCATGGCTTGCAGCAGCACGTTGGCGCCCGCGTCGCCATGCTGGGGCAAAAGCGTGACGCTGCGCGCGCGGATGCGGCGGCATCCGCGACGCCGGCCTGAGGCCGGCGTCGCCGGATCGTCAGCCTGCCAGCGCCCCAACCCCTGCCTCGGGCCGCTTGATGCGGAACCACGCCGCATACAGCGCCGGCAGGAACAGCAGCGTCAGCACGGTGGCAATGATCAGCCCGCCCATGATCGCCACCGCCATCGGTCCCCAGAACATCGAGCGCGACAGCGGGATCATCGCCAGCACCGCCGCCGCCGCGGTCAGGATGATCGGGCGGAAACGGCGTACCGCCGCTTCGACGATGGCGGTCCAGGGCGGCACGCCCGCGCTGATGTCCTGCTCGATCTGGTCGACCAGGATCACCGAGTTGCGGATGATCATGCCCAGCAGCGCGGTAATGCCCAGCTGCGCCACAAACCCCATCGGCGCGCGCAGCAGCAACAGCGTCGCGGCGGCGCCGATCAGGCCCAGCGGGCCGGTCAGGAACACCATCAGCGCGCGCGAGAAGCTGTGCAGCTGCAGCATCAGCAGCGTGAAGATCAGGAAGATGCACAGCGGCAGCTGCGCGGCGATCGACGCGCCGGCCTTGCCGCTTTCTTCTTCCGCCCCGGCCACGGTGATGCGGTAACCCGCCGGCAGCTGCGCGCGCAACTGGTCCAGCTGCGGGTTGATCTGCGCGGTCACGGTCGGACCCTGGATGCCGTCGACCACGTCCGCCTGCACGGTCACGCCGAAGTCGCGGTTCTCGCGCCAGACCACGCCGGGCTCCGACCTCAACGCCACGCGTGCCACCTGGGTCAGCGGCACGGTGCGGCCGGTATTGGTCGGCACCAGCACGTTGTTCAGGTCGGACATCGCATCGCGCTCGTTGCGCGGCGTGCGCATCAGGATCTCGATCAGCTTGTCGCCGTCGCGATACTGGCCCACCGGCACGCCGGTCAGCACGGTCTGCGTCACGCGCGCGATCGCGCTGGTGGTCACGCCCAGCGCGCGCGCCTTGTCCTGGTCGATCTCCAGGCGCAGCATCTTGACGTTCTCGTTCCAGTTGTCGTTGACGCCAACCGTGTTCGGGTTCGCGCGCATCATGGCCTTGACCTGGTCGGCCAGCTGGCGCACCGCGCCCGCCTCCGGGCCGATCACGCGGAACTGCACCGGATACGCCACCGGCGGGCCGTTCGGCAGCAGCTTGACGCGGCCGCGCAGGTACGGGAACTCGGCGTCGAGCAGCGCGATGATGCGACGGCGCAGGGCATCGCGCACCTCGGTGCTGACCGGCATCACGATCACCTGCGCCACATTGCTCTGCGGGAAGATCTGGTCGAGCGGCAGGTAGAAGCGCGGCGCGCCGGTGCCGACGAAGGTGGTCAGGCTCTCCACCTGCTTGTCCTTGCCCACCAGGCGCTCGAAGCGCCTGGCTTCGGCTTCCATCTGGACAAAGCTGGTGCCTTCCGGCATCCACAGCTCCACCATCAGCTCGGGCCGGCTGGAGTCGGGGAAGAACTGCTTCTCGACGAACTTGAACGCGTAGATGCCCAGCACGAACATCGCCAGCGTGATGGCGATCACCGTCTTGCGCCAGGTCACGCACCAGTCCACCAGCCGGCGGAAGCGCGCGTAGAACGGGGTATCGAACACTTCATGATGCTCGCCGGCGCCCGGCCCGCGCGTCCTGAGCAGCAGGTAGCCGAGGTAAGGCGTGAAATACACCGCCGCCAGCCACGACAGCACCAGCGCCAGCGCGGTCACGGCAAAGATGGCGAAGGTGTACTCGCCCACCGTCGAGCGCGCCAGCCCCACCGGCAGGAAGCCCGCCGCCGTGATCAGCGTGCCGGTCAGCATCGGCATCGCCGTCGAGGTGTAGGCAAAAGTGGCCGCCTCCATCTTGGAGAAGCCCTCTTCCAGCTTGCGCACCATCATCTCGACCGCGATGATGGCGTCGTCGACCAGCAGCCCCAGCGCCACGATCAGCGCGCCCAGCGAGATCTTGTGCAGGCCGATGCCGAAGATGTGCATGAACAGGAAGGTCACCGCCAGCACCAGCGGAATCGTCAGCGCCACCACCAGCCCGGGCCGCACGTCCAGCCGCAGCGGCCGCGTATGCAGGCCCAGCGCGACGAAGCTGACCGCCAGCACGATCACCACGGCCTCGATCAGCACGCGCACGAACTCGCCCACCGATTGCCTGACCGCCCTGGGCTGGTCCTGCACCTGGTCCATCTCGATGCCAACCGGCAGCTGGCCGCGCAGCTTCTCGAACGCCGCGCGCAGGTCCTTGCCGAGCTGGATGATGTCGCCGCCCTTCTGCATCGAGATGCCCAGGCCGATCACGTCCTTGCCGTTGAAGCGCATCCGTGTCTGGGTGGGGTCGACATAGCCGCGGTACACATGCGCGATGTCGCCGAGGCGGATATTGGCGATGCCGTTGGGCCCGCGCAGCACCAGGTTCTCCAGGTCCCCGACGCTGGCGAACTGGCCGGACAGGCGCACCTGCAGGTTGTCGCTCGGCGTGACCAGCACGCCGCTGCCGGTCAGATTGTTCTGCTGCGAGATCTGGTCGGCGATGGCATTGATGTCCAGCCCGAGCTGGGCAAAGCGCGCCTGGTTGAACTCGATATAGACCTTCTCGTCCTGCAGCCCGATCAGCGACACCTTGGCCACCGACGGCACGCGCAGCAACTCTTGCCGCACCAGGTCGGCGTACTCGCGCAGTTCCTTGTAGTTGAAGCCGTCTGCCGACAGCGCATAGATGGTGCCGTAGACGTCGCCGAACTCGTCGTTGAAGAATGGCCCGCGCACGCCCGCGGGCAGCGTCTGCTGGATATCGCCGATCTTCTTGCGCACGGTGTACCAGATCTGCGCGGTCTCCTTCGCCGGCGAGGTGTCCTTGAGCTGGAAGATCACCGTGGTCTCGCCGGGCTTGGAGAAGCTGCGGATCTTGTCGGCGTAAGGCACTTCCTGCAGCTGGCGTTCGATCTTGTCGGTGACCTGCACCGCGATCTGCTCGGCGGTGGCGCCCGGCCAGAACGCCTGCACCACCATCACGCGGAAGGTAAAGGGCGGGTCCTCGTCCTGGCCCAGCTGGAAGAATGCCAGCAGGCCGCCGAGCAGCAGCACCACCAGCAGGTAACGGGTCAGCGGCTGGTGCTCGAGCGCCCAGCGCGACAGGTTGAAGCGGGAATGATCCATGCCGGCTTCAGCCCTGCTTAGGGGCCGCCGCGGTGGGGGCCGCGGTCGGCGCGGAAGCAGGCGCGACCGCCTGCAGCGGCCGCACCTTCTGCCCCGGGCGCAGCAGGTGTACGCCTGCGGTGACGATGGTCTGGCCCGGCGCCAGCCCCTGGCGCACCTCCACCTCGTTGCCGACGGCCTCGCCCAGCGTCACCGTGACCGGCTTGACCGTGCCGGCGGCGGCGTCGTAGACCCACACCTGGTTGCGGCCCTGCTCCTGCAGCAGCGCTGTCAGCGGCACGCGGATCGCGGGCGTGGCCCCGGTCCGCACGAAAGTCACCACGGCGGTCATGCCGAGCTTGAGGTCGGCGGGCGGATCGGGAATGGTGACGCGGGTGGCATAGGTGCGGGTGACCGGATCGGCAGCCGCGGCAATCTCCCGCACCCGGCCGGGCAGCGCGCGCTGCGGCTCGGCCCAGGTATGGATACTGACGTCGGCAATGCCGCGCAGCAGGTCGACCTGGTCCTCCGGCAGGCCGATCGCCACTTCCTTCTCCGCGGTCTGGGCCACGCGCACCACCGGCTGGCCCGGGGTGACGACCTGGCCCACCTCGGCGTCGATGGCCGTGACCACGCCGTCGGCGTCGGCATGCAGCACGGCGTAGGCGGTCTGGTTGGACTGGCTGCGCAGGCCGGCCTGGGCCTGGCGCAGGCGCGAGTCGGCCGCCTCGAAACTGGCCTGGCGCCGGTGCTGTTCGGCGGCACTGATAAAGCCCTTGGCGAACAGGTCGTTGTAGCGCTTCAGGTCCGACGCGGCGAGGTCGCGGTCGGTCTTCGCGGCCTCGAACTGGGCACGCGAGCCCGCTTCGGCGAGGGAAAGGTCGGTCGGATCCAGCCGGGCCAGCGGCTGGCCCCTGGTGACGATGGCGCCCACATCCACCAGGCGCGCGGCGATCTTGCCGCCCACGCGGAACCCCAGCCTCGATTCGACACGCGGGCGCACGTCTCCGGAAAACTCGAAGGCGGTCCTGCCGCTGTGCTGGCTGAGCTGCATCAGGCGCACCGGACGGACCTCGGGCGCCGGCTCGGCCTGCCTGCCGCAGCCCGCGACCGCGGCGGCGGCCACCAGCGCGGCCACTGCAAAGCGCGCCAGATGCCCCAAACGCCCAAAGCGCGCGCTGGGTAACGATTTTGTGTCAAAAGGATTCGCTGCGGCCGCAACTTCCGGCACTGGGCAAAGCACTGGCATCGGTAAGCTAGGAGTCGGATGGAACAGCTGGCCAGGCAGGCGTCGGCCGCGGAGACCAGTGCGGAACAATAAATAACTGGCCGGTCAGTAATATAGCGATCCCCACGGGGGTGCGTCAAACGGCAGGCGACGAAACGCCTGGAATGCCTGCTCAGGTGCCGTTGCCCGCGGATGAGCTGTGGTTAAATGTGTGCCGCCCGGCCATCCGGCGGCGTCCGACTGCCCGGATCGGCGATGCTACAATCGGCGCCCCGCGCTTCTGCCACCCTTCCCCACCCCCATCTTCAGACCGAGACCGGCGTGACGCCCGATCAGTATTGCCAAGAGAAAGTCGCCCAGAGCGGCTCCAGCTTCTATTACAGCTTCCTGTTCCTGCCGGCCGAACGCCGGCGCGCCATCACCGCGCTGTACGCCTGGTGCCGCGAAGTCGACGACGTGGTCGACGAAACGCATGACACGGGCCTGGCGCACCAGCAACTGGACTGGTGGCGCGCGGAACTGCGGCGGCTGTTCGACGGCGCGCCCACGCACCCGACCACCCAGGCGCTGCAGCCGCATGTTGCCGGCGCCGGCCTGCCACAGGCCGAAATGGCCGAAGTGCTCGACGGCATGGAGATGGACCTGACGCAGACGCGCTACCTGGATGAAGCCGGCCTGAACCGCTACTGCCATTGCGTGGCCGGCGTGGTCGGCACGCTCAGCGCGCGGCTGTTCGGCTATACCGACCCGAAGACACTGGAATTTGCCGAGAAGCTCGGGCTGTCGCTGCAACTGGTCAATATCCTGCGCGACGTGGGCGAGGATGCCCGGCGCGGCCGCATCTACCTGCCCGTCAATACGCTGCAGCAGTTCCAGGTGCCGGCTTCCGAAATCCTCAAGGGCCAGCATTCCGAGCGCTTCGTGGCACTGATGCAATACCATGCCGAACGCGCCCGCAAGCTGTACCGCGAGGCGCTGGCGGCCCTGCCGCGCCAGGACCGCCGCGCCCAGCGCGCCGGCCTGCTGATGGGGGCGATCTACCATGCGCTGCTCGATGAGCTGGAAGCCAGCCAGTTCCAGGTGCTCAGCCAGCGCATCGCGCTGACGCCGCTGCGCAAGCTGTGGATCGCCTGGAAGACCTGGATCCGCAATAGTTGACACATAGTAAACAGGCAGCGAGCCACGACATCCGCCGACATCCGCCGACAACCGCCGACACCCGTTATGTCCCAGACCACCGCTTCCCTCGGCCAGGCCATCCTCGACCACGCCGACCAGCTCGCCCGCTTCTCCGATATGGAAGGCGGCCTGACCTGCGCCTACCTGACACCGGCGCACCGTGCCGCGCAGGACCAGCTGGCGCAGTGGATGGAAGCCGCGGGCATGGCGGTGCGCATCGACGCCATCGGCAATGTCATCGGCCGCTACGCCGCCGACCCCGCCGTCACCGATGCCCGCGTGCTGATGACCGGCTCGCACTTCGATACGGTGCGCAATGGCGGCCGCTATGACGGGCGCCTCGGCATCCTGCTGCCGATTGCCGTGGTGGACGCGCTGAACCGGGCCGGGATCCGCCTGCCGTACCACTTCGAGGTGGTGGGATTCGCCGAGGAGGAAGGGCTGCGCTTCAAGACCAGCTTCCTGGCCAGCAGCGTGCTGGCGGACCGCTTCGATCCCGCGCTGCTGGCCCGCGTCGACGCGGACGGCATCACGCTGGCCGAGGCGCTGGCCATCTCCGGCCTGCCCGGTGCGGGCGACCCGCAAGCGCTGCGCGCGGCGGCGCTCGATCCGGCGACGCTGCTGGGCTTTGTTGAAGTGCATATCGAACAGGGACCGGTGCTGCTGCACCACGACCTGCCGCTGGGCGTGGTCACGCAGATTGCCGGCAGCAGCCGCTTCCAGGTCCGGGTGGAAGGCCAGGCCAGCCATGCCGGAACGACGCCGATGGGCATGCGCAAGGACGCCGCCGCGGGTGCGGCCGAGATGATCCTGCTGGTGGAAGAGCGCTGCGCCGCCGCGCCCACGCTGGTCGGCACCGTCGGCCAGCTGCAGGTGCCGAATGGATCGAGCAACGTGATCCCGGCGGCCTGCACCTTCTCGATGGACATCCGCGCAGGCGCCGACGACATCCGCGAGGCAGCCATCGCCGACATCGTTGCCGGCATCGAACGGATCGCCGCACGGCGCGGGCTGTCGGCTCAGGTCGAGCGCGTGCCGCCGGTCAATAACGCGCCCTGCGCCCGCTGGCTGATGGACCAGTTCGGCGCGGTACTGAAAAAGCGCGGGATGGAGGCTTTCGAGCTGCCTTCCGGCGCAGGCCATGACGCCATGATGATGCACCGCATCACCGACGTGGCGATGCTGTTCGTACGCTGCGGCAATGGCGGCATCAGCCACAACCCGCTGGAAACCATCACCGCCGAGGACGCGCAGCTGGCGGCCGAAGTCTTCGTCGACTTCCTGCGCCACTTCCAGCCGTTAGGCTGACAGAAGACCGCAGCGCTCAGCTGCCGTCGTACATCTCCCGCCTGAAATCGTAGAGGCTCTTGCGCAGGCGCCGCCGCTCGTCCGGCGACAGCCGCGAGCCGCCGCGCTCGCGCTCGTCCACGCGGCGGCGGTCGGTCTCGCGCTGCTCGGCGCGATGGCGCTCGGCACGGGCACGCGCCTCGCGCTGGCCGTTGCCTGGCTCGCTCGCCTGCGCCGACGGATGGCGCTTGAGCAGGTTGGCCACGCCGGCCGACTGGGCCCGCGCCGGCCCGGCCGGCACAAGCAGCCATGCGGCAACCGCAACCGCAAGCGCAATGCATGCGCCGGCGATACCATGCTGCGGATGCCCGTGCCGGGTTTGGTTCACTTTCATTGATAATGGCGTCTTGGCTTCGGGAAAAGCGGTCGGTGAAACCGTCTGAAGCCGGGAAATTTCGTTACCCCGTCCGATCCCCGTCTGGCGCTGCTGTCCTCTGCAAGCATCGGGCCAGGGCCCGCGGGCGGGGGCGGCCGATGCCGTGGATCATGCGGTGCAAATGCGCGGAAAATCAGCGCGCAAGGGGCGCAAAAAGACGGGATGGCGCAGTGTAATCGCACGATTGATGCACACCGCCATACCACGGGGTAAAGTATGTAACGTTTTGTTAAGCCATTTTGAGCGAAAGCGATAGTCGCTAAGATACCGCCATGGAAAATACCAGCCACAAGATTCTTGTCGTCGACGATGACCCGCGTCTGCGCGATCTGCTGCGCCGCTATCTGGGCGAACAGGGTTTCACCGTGCTGGTGGCGGAAAACGCCACCGCGATGAACAAGCTCTGGCTGCGCGAGCGTTTCGACCTGCTGGTGCTGGACCTGATGATGCCGGGCGAAGACGGCCTGTCGATCTGCCGCCGGCTGCGCGGTGCCAACGACCAGACCCCGATCATCATGCTCACCGCCAAGGGCGAGGACGTGGACCGCATCGTCGGCCTGGAAATGGGCGCCGACGATTACCTGCCCAAGCCGTTCAATCCGCGCGAGCTGATCGCGCGCATCCACGCGGTGCTGCGCCGCAAGGGCCCGGCCGAAGTGCCCGGCGCCCCGTCGGAAACCCCCGAGACCTTTGCCTTCGGCGATTTCGTGCTGAATCTGGCCACGCGCACGCTGACCAAGAACGACGAGGAAATCACGCTGACCACCGGCGAGTTCTCGGTGCTCAAGGTGTTCGCCCGCCATCCGCGCCAGCCGCTGTCGCGCGAGAAGCTGATGGAAATGGCGCGCGGCCGCGAATATGAAGTGTTCGACCGCAGCCTGGACGTACAGATCTCGCGCCTGCGCAAGCTGATCGAGCCCGACCCGAGCAACCCGCGCTTTATTCAGACGGTCTGGGGCCTGGGCTACGTCTTCATTCCCGATGGCGTGAAATAACCGATAACGGCCGCTGTTCCTATCGTGGCGACCGTTATCGGCAGAACCGCGACGCGGTTCTTTGGTTCGCTGTTCTGGCGAACCTTCATGCTTATCGCCCTGCTGCTGGCGATCTCGCTGGGCATCTGGTTCCAGAGCTACCGGCTGTTCGAACGCGCCCCGCGCGCGCAGCAGATCGCCATGCAGGTGGTCAGCGTGGTCAAGCTCACGCGCGCCGCGCTGCTCTACTCCGACCCCGCGCGGCGCCGCTTCCTGCTGCTCGACCTGGTGCAGAACGAAGGCATCAAGGTCTATCCGCGCGAGCAGGACGACGACTTCGCCGCGCCCACCGCCAACCCGTTCCTGACCTCGCTGGTCCAGCAGGAAATCCGCGGCCGCCTGGGCGAGGACACCGTGCTGGCCACCACCGTCAACGACATTCCCGGCGTGTGGGTCAGCTTCGAGATCGAGGGCGACGACTACTGGGTGGCGATCAGCCCCGAGCGCTTCGAACGCGTGCCCGGCATCCAGTGGCTGTGGTGGAGTATCGCCGCGCTGCTGCTGTCGATCATCGGCGCGGCCTTTATCACCGCGCGCGTCAACTACCCGCTCAAGCGCCTGGCCAACGCCGCGCGCGCCATCGGCGCCGGCGGCGACCCGCCGCCGCTGCCCGAGCACGGCGCCAGCGAAGTGGCGCTGGCCAACCACAGCTTCAACCAGATGGTGCGCGACCTGCGCCAGCTCGACGACGACCGCGTGGTGATGCTGGCCGGCATCTCGCACGACCTGCGCACGCCGCTGACGCGGCTGCGCCTGGAAACCGAGATGTCGCCGATGGACACGCCCACGCGCGACGCCATGATCGCCGATATCGAACAGATGGACGCGATCATCGGCCAGTTCCTCAACTACGCGCGGCCGCCGCTGGAAACCGTCGAACCGGTCGACCTGTCGGCGCTGGTGCACGATGCCGTGGGCGTCTACGCCGCGCATGACGATGTGCGCGTGCATGTGCGCGCCAATGAGCCGGTGATGGCCGTGGCCAACCGCATGGAAGTCCAGCGCATTCTCGACAACCTGGTCGAGAACGCGCGCCGCTATGCCAAGGACGAGCAGAGCGGCATGGCGGTGGTCGAGATCTCCACCCGCGTCGACGACAAGGAAGCGGTGCTGACCGTGGCCGACCGCGGCAATGGCGTGCCCGAAGGCCAGTTGTCGCTGCTGACGCGGCCGTTCTACCGGCTCGACAGCGCGCGCAGCGAGGCCAAGGGCGCGGGGCTGGGCATGTCCATCGTCAACCGCATCATGCAGCGCAACGGCGGGCGGCTGCTGCTGGCCAACCGCGCCGCGCCGGATTCGGGCCTGGTGGTCAGCGCCTGCTTCCGCCGCGCGTGACGGTCGCCCGGCGGCGCCGTGATGCAGCCGGCTTGAATCCCGGCGGATCGTCACCAACTTGCCATTTGCGTGCCTGCCTTGCATGGCATGCTTGCCGCTCCGCATCGCCGGCCCCGGCCGCGCGAAGCAGGCGGCACTGAACCATGGCCTGCCGTGCCTATCGGGCTCTTTGAGAATATCAATTAGCCCCCCGCAGGATGATCACGCATAATCACGTTTTGTCGCGGTGCACCGCAGCAAAGTGCCTGGCAGGATCCACGCCGGGGCCGCAGCGGCGGCACTGTACTTATTGCAACGTTATCTGGAGATAGTCTTATGAAGACCGTTGGTGAAAAGCTCGAAGCCTTCCACGTCGTCGGTGTCAAGCCGGGTTTCAACAATCACGAAGAGAACGGCCAGTCGGCTTTCGAAGACATCACCGAAAAGTCGTTCGAAGGCAAGTGGAAGGTCATCTACTTCTACCCGAAGGACTTCACCTTCGTGTGCCCGACCGAAATCGTTGCCTTCGCCAAGCTGAACGGCGACTTCGCTGACCGCGACGCGATCGTGCTGGGCGGCTCGACCGACAACGAGTTCGTCAAGCTGGCATGGCGCCGCGAACACAAGGACCTGAACAAGCTGGACCAGTGGCAATTCGCCGACGTGACCGGCTCGCTGATCGACCAGCTGGGCGTGCGTGACCAGGCCGCCGGCGTGGCCCTGCGCGCGACCTTCATCGTCGATCCGGACAACGTGATCCAGCACGTTTCGGTGAACAACCTGAACGTCGGCCGCAACCCGGACGAAGTCCTGCGTATCCTGGACGGCCTGCAAACGGACGAGCTGTGCCCGTGCAACCGTGCCGTTGGTGGCGCAACGCTGTAATTTGCACTGTCATCTGCAATTCTTCGCCAGACACCGTGGCGATCCGCGGAGGGCACCGCCCTCCGCTCCGAAACCCGCTTGCGCGGGTTTTTTGGGCCCCGATCGATAGGAGAAATAAATGGAATTCCTCAGCACGATTAAAAACCTCATCCCAGATTTCGCCAAGGACATCCGCCTGAACGTGGACGGCACCATCGCCCGTTCCTCGCTGGAAGGCAACGATGCGGTCGGCGTGGCGCTGGCGGCGGCATTCGCGGCGCAGAGCAAGGTGCTGGTGGATGCCATCCGCAATGCCGGCGTGCTGTCGCCCGAGGAAACCAACGGCGCGCTGACCGCCGCGGCGCTGATGGGCATGAACAACACCTGGTATCCGTACGTCGAGATGGCGGACGACACCGACCTGTCGACCCAGCCGGCCGGCCTGCGCATGAACGCCTACGCCACCCATGGCGGCGTGGACAAGCGCCGCTTCGAGATGTACGCGCTGGCCGCGTCGATCGTGGGCAAGTGCCACTTCTGCGTGAAGTCGCACTACCAGCTGCTGAAGAACGAACAGGGCATGACTGCGCAGCAGCTGCGCGACGTGGGCCGCATCGCCGCGGTGATCGTGGCCGCGGCCAACGTGATCGCCGCCCAGTAAGCGGACAGCGCGCCCCCGCCCCCCCAAGGGGCCGTTCCACGGCCCCTGTAGCACAACAGCCGGCAGCTTCCCAGCGGGAAATGCCGGCTGTTCCCATCTTGCAACCGCCCCCGCGCCGGCACTGCGCTGGCGCGGTGATCGGCCTACAATCCAGGCAGGATATGCACTTTCAGCCTGCCATGACCCTGCCTTCGCCGACTTCTCCCCGTTTCCACTACCGCCTTGCCGCGGTGCATGACTGGGGCGACATCGCTGCCGTCACGCAGCAAGCCTATGGCCAGTATGAGCTGGAAATCATGGAGGACTGCCGGGCCTCGTTCCAGCGCGGCATGCAGGCGGTGCTGGCAACCAGCAATCCCGACATGGAATGGTGGGTGGCGGAAACCGACCACGGCATCATGGGCGCAGTGCTGTTCTGCCATCCCGGGGCGACGCTGCCCGCGCTCGACGGCAGCACCATCACGCTGACGCAGCCAGAGGCGCGGCTGCTGTCGGTCAGCCCGCAGGCGCGCGGCCTGGGGCTGGGCCGCACGCTGATGCAGATCTGCATCCAGCGCGCGCGCGATATCGGCTCGCCCACGCTGCTGGTCAGGACCATGCCGGAGATGGCCTCGGCCAACCGGCTGGTGCAGCAGATGGGATTCACCAAGCGCACCGAGGCCGGTGCGCGCTCGGGCGCCATGGCGCGGCTGATCGACTACACCTACGCCATCCCGCCGGAAAACGCCCCGGCGGACGCGCCGCGCAGCTAGCCGCGCCCGCCCACGGCACCCGCCACAGGGCGCTCAGTCCTGCGCGCCCGTCACCGAGGCGCGCCAGACCAGCACCGCGGCCTGCGCCACGATGCCTTCCTGGCGGCCTTCGAAGCCCAGCTTTTCGTTGGTCTTTGCCTTGACGTTGCAGCGTCCCGGCGCCAGCCCGAGGTCTTGCGCCAGGTTGGCCACCATCGCGCCGACATGCGGCGCCAGCCTGGGCGCCTGCGCAATCACGGTGGCATCGACATTGCCGATCTCGTAGCCCGCCTCGCGCACGCGGCGCGCGGCCTCGCGCAGCAGCACGCGGCTGTCGGCGCCGGCAAAGCGCGCGTCGGTATCGGGGAAATGGCGGCCGATATCGCCCAGCGCGGCCGCGCCGAACAGCGCGTCAGTCACCGCGTGCAGCAGCGCGTCGGCATCGGAATGGCCCAGCAGGCCGCGGTCGTGCGGGATCTCCACGCCACCAAGGATCAGCTTGCGGCCGGGCACCAGCGCGTGGACGTCATAGCCCTGGCCCACGCGGATATCGAAAGGCATCATTGCGGTTACGCTCCTTATGCTCCTGTTGCTCCTGTTGCTCCTGTTGCTCCTGTTGCTCCTGTTGCTCCTGGTGCGCCTGTACCCAGCAGCACTTCGGCGAGCGCGAAGTCTTCCGGGTATGTCACCTTGAAATTGCGCAGCGAGCCATTGACCAGCCGCGGATGCAGCCCCAGCCGCTCGATCGCGCTGGCCTCGTCGGTCACCACCGCGCCGGCCGCCATGGCGTCCTGCAGCGCCTGGCGCAGCACGCCCAGGCGGAACATCTGCGGGGTCTGGGCCTGCCACAGCCCTTCGCGCGGCACGGTGCCGCCGATGCGGGCATCGTCCTGCGCGCGCTTGAGGGTATCGGGCACCGGCACCGCCAGGATGCCGCCGATGGCCGCATCCGGATCGTCGTCGCCGTCGCTTTCGACCGCGCGCACCAGCGCGTGGATCATCGCCGGGGTCAGACCCGGGCGCGCCGCGTCGTGCACCAGCACCCAGTCGGTATCGGTGGCGCCGAGCTGGGCCAGGTGATGCAGTCCCGCCAGCACCGATGCATGCCGCGTATCGCCGCCAACGAAGGCGGTGTCGAAGCGCAGTCCGGCAAAGGCCGCGGCGCCGAAGCGCGATTCCAGCGGCATGTCGTCGGGCGCCAGCACCAGCGCGGTGGCGTTGATCGCATCGCACGCCGAGAACGCCGCCAGCGCGTACCAGATCATCGGCCGGCCGGCCACGGCCTGGTATTGCTTGGGAACGGTGCCGCCGGCGCGGCTGCCGGTACCGGCACAGGGGATCAGGGCAAAGCGGCGAGCGGACACGGCTTGGGCAGGAAGTGAATGGCGAAGTGAAACTGTAGTGGCTGGCGCCAGCGTCGTGGCGCCAGCGGGACAGCCGGGTCGCATTCTATAATACGGCCCTTGCCCGTCGCCATGGCGCATGCATGCCTGGCGGCGTGGGCGGGTGCCGCCATGTGCCCGCAGCATTCTGTCCGACCCCCGCCCGCAATGCCGGCGGGGCGTCGTCGTTTTGAACGCCCCGTTGCCGACATGCCTGACGCTACACCCTCCCTGCCCTTCGTCAACCTGCCGCTGGTCAAGCCCGGCCTGCGCCACACCGTGGCCGGCCTGCGTGGCTCGGCCGATGCACTGGCCATTGCCGCCTACGCGCGCCAGCACCGCGCGCGCGTGCCGATGCTGGCAGTGGTGTGCGCCAATGCCGTCGACGCCCAGCGCCTGGCCGAGGAAATCCCCTGGTTCGCGCCCGAGCTGCGCGTGCGCCTGCTGCCCGACTGGGAAACGCTGCCGTACGACAGCTTCTCGCCGCACCAGGACCTGGTCTCCGAACGCCTGGCCACGCTGCACGACATCCAGGGCGGGCAATGCGACGTGATGCTGGTGCCGGCCAGCACCGCGCTGTACCGGCTGGCCCCGCCCTCCTTCCTGGCGGCCTACACCTTCTTCTTCAAGCAGGGCGAGCGCCTGGACGAGGCCGCGCTGAAGGCGCAGTTCACGCTGGCCGGCTATGAGCACGTCAGCGCCGTGATGCGCCCGGGCGAGTACAGCGTGCGCGGCGGCCTGATCGACCTGTACCCGATGGGCTCGGCGCTGCCGTACCGGATCGACCTGTTCGGCGACGAGATCGAGACCATCCGCGCCTTTGACCCGGACACGCAGCGCAGCCTGTATCCGGTCAAGGAAGTGCGCCTGCTGCCGGGCCGCGAGTTCCCGCTCGACGAAGCCGCGCGCACCGCGTTCCGCGGCCGCTGGCGCGAGGTGTTCGAGGGCGACCCGACCAAGTCGCCGATCTACAAGGACATCGGCAACGGCGTGCCGTCGGCGGGCATCGAGTACTACCTGCCGCTGTTCTTCGAAGACAGCGCGACGCTGTTCGACTACCTGCCGGCGGATACGCAACTCGCCTTCGCGGGCAACATCGATGAAGCCATCCGCCGCTTCTGGGCCGATACCACGCAGCGCTACAACTTCATGCGGCACGACCGCGAGCGCCCGCTGCTGCCGCCGGCCGACCTGTTCCTGTCCGAGGAGCAGTTCTTCGTCGGCGCCAAGCCGATGGCGCGGCTGGTGCTGCAGACGGAGCCCGGCGCGGACCAGGCGCCGTTCTCGGCGCTCCTGCCCGATGTCTCGGTCAACCGTCGCGCCGACGATCCGCTGGTCAACCTGGAATCGCTGCTGCTCGACAAGCAGACCCGCGTGCTGATGTGCGCCGATTCCGCCGGCCGGCGCGAGACGCTGCTGCAGCTGTTCGCCGAAAGCGGCCTGCGCCCGCATCCGGTGGACGACTTTGCCGCGTTCCTTGCGAGCGAAGCGCATTTCTCGATCGCGGTGGCGCCGTTGCAGAGCGGCTTCGCGTTGCCGCAGGGTCAGCTCGCCTTCGTCACCGAAGCCGAACTGTACGCCGGCACCGCACGCCGCGCCGGCCGCCGCAAGCAGGAACAGGCGACCGCGGTCGACTCGATGGTGCGCGACCTGGCCGAGCTGAAGATCGGCGACCCGGTGGTGCACAGCGAGCACGGCATCGGCCGCTACCATGGCCTGGTGTCGCTCGACATGGGCCAGGGCGACGAGGAATTCCTGCACCTCGAATACGACAAGGCCAGCAAGCTCTATGTGCCGGTGCACCAGCTGCACGTGATCTCTCGCTACTCGGGCGCCGATCCGGACACCGCGCCGCTGCACCACCTGGGCTCGGGCCAGTGGGACAAGGCCAAGCGCCGCGCTGCGCAGCAGATCCGCGATACCGCTGCCGAGTTGCTCAACCTCTACGCCCGCCGCGCCGCGCGCGAGGGCTTCGCCTTCCCGCTGTCGCCGAAGGACTACGAGACCTTTGCCGAAAGCTTCGGCTTCGAGGAAACGCCGGACCAGGCCGCCGCCATCGCCGCGGTGATCGCCGACATGACCTCGGGCAAGCCGATGGACCGGCTGGTGTGCGGCGACGTCGGCTTCGGCAAGACCGAGGTCGCGCTGCGCGCGGCGTTCGTCGCGGTGCTGGGCGGCAAGCAGGTGGCGATGCTCGCGCCGACCACGCTGCTGGCCGAGCAGCACTTCCAGACGCTGTCGGACCGCTTTGCCGAATGGCCGGTGCGCATCGTCGAGCTGTCGCGCTTCAAGACCAAGAAGGAGATCGATGCGGCCATCAGGCAGATCAACGAAGGCAGCGTCGACATCGTCATCGGCACGCACAAGATCCTGTCCGACCAGGTGAAGTTCCAGCGCCTGGGACTGGTCATCATCGACGAGGAACACCGCTTCGGCGTGCGCCAGAAGGAAGCGCTGAAGACGCTGCGCGCCGAGGTCGACATCCTGACGCTGACCGCCACGCCGATCCCGCGCACGCTGGGTATGGCGCTGGAAGGCCTGCGCGATTTTTCGGTGATCGCCACCGCGCCGCAGAAGCGGCTGGCGATCAAGACCTTCGTGCGCCGCGAGGAAGACGGCGTGATCCGCGAGGCCATCCTGCGCGAACTCAAGCGCGGCGGCCAGATCTACTTCCTGCACAACGAGGTCGAGACCATCGAGAACAAGCGCGCCAGGCTCGCCGAGCTGGTGCCCGAGGCGCGCATCGCGGTGGCGCACGGCCAGATGCACGAACGCGAGCTGGAGCGCGTGATGCGCGACTTTGTCTCGCGCCGCGACAACATCCTGCTGTGCACCACCATCATCGAGACCGGCATCGACGTGCCGACCGCCAACACCATCCTGATCCACCGCGCCGACAAGTTCGGGCTGGCGCAGCTACACCAGCTGCGCGGCCGGGTCGGACGCTCGCACCACCAGGCCTATGCCTACCTGCTGGTGCATGATGTCGACGGCCTGACCAAGCAGGCGCAGCGCCGGCTGGAAGCGATCCAGCAGATGGAGGAACTGGGCTCGGGCTTCTACCTGGCCATGCACGACCTGGAAATCCGCGGCGCCGGCGAGGTGCTGGGCGACAAGCAGTCGGGCGAGATCCACGAGATCGGCTTCCAGCTCTACACCGACATGCTCAACCACGCGGTCAAGGCGCTGAAGGCCGGCAAGGAGCCCGACCTGATGGCGCCGCTGGCGGCGACCACCGAGATCAACCTCGGCACGCCGGCGCTGCTGCCCAACGACTACTGCGGGGACGTGCACGAGCGCCTGTCGCTGTACAAGCGCCTGGCCAACTGCGAGACCGCGGAGCGTGTCGACGATATCCAGGAAGAACTGATCGACCGTTTCGGCAGGCTGCCGGCACAGGCGCAGGCGCTGGTGGAAACGCACCGGCTGCGCATCGCCGCGGCGCCGCTGGGCGTGCGCAAGATCGACGCGGGCGAGGCCACCATCAGCGTGCAGTTCGTGCCCAACCCGCCGATCGATGCCATGCGCATCATCGACCTCGTGCAGAAGAACCGGCATATCAAGCTGGCGGGGCAGGACAAGCTGCGTATCGAGGCCAAGATGCCGGACGTGGCGGTGCGCGCGCAGACGATCAAGCATACGCTGCGGCAACTGGCGTAACGCTGCGGGCGGCGGGTCGGCACCATGCGCCGCTTGCATGGACTCGGCACACGACCGGGTGTAGCATCGGATTCCTGACCGGTCAGTGATAGCGCCCCATGCCAGCCCAAGCCGCCGCCCCCCGCCAGACCGCCAATGACCACGCCGCGCGCGGCAGCGCGCTCGAATGGACCCAGCGGCTGGTCGCGTACGATACCACCAGCCGCCACTCCAACCTCGGCCTGATCGAGACCGTACGCGACCACTTCCTGACCAAGGGCCTGAAGCCGCATCTGAGCTACAACCCGCAGCAGGACAAGGCCAACCTCTTCGTCACGGTGCCCGCGGCCAACGGCGACACCAACGGCGGCATCGTGCTGTCCGGCCACACCGACGTGGTGCCGGTGGACGGCCAGGACTGGAGCACCGATCCGTTCAGGCCGGTGATCCGCGATGGCAAGCTGTATGGCCGCGGCACCTGCGACATGAAGGGCTTCATCGGCACCAGCCTGTCGCTGCTGCCGACCATCCTCGACGCAAAGCTGCGCGAGCCGGTGCACTACGCCCTCTCCTTCGATGAAGAGATCGGCTGCATGGGCGCGCCCTACCTGCTGGCCGAACTGCGCGAGCGCGGCGTGACGCCTGGCGGCTGCATCGTCGGCGAGCCGACCAGCATGCGCGTGATCGTCGCGCACAAGGGCATCAACGCCTACCGCTGCTGTGTCAAAGGGCAGGCCGCGCACTCGTCGCTGACGCCGCGCGGCGTCAATGCGATCGAATACGCGGCGCGGCTGATCTGCTTCATCCGCGATATCGCCGATGAGTTCAAGGCCAACGGCCCCTACGACCAGGCCTTCGACGTGCCCTACACCACCGCGCAGACCGGCACCATCCAGGGCGGGATCGCGCTCAACACCATCCCGGCGCTGTGCGAGTTCGTGTTCGAGTTCCGCAATTTGCCCGGGGTGGATCCGGAAGCGATCTACGCGCGCATCCATGCCTATGCCAACGATGTGCTGCTGCCGAAGATGCGCGCCGAGCATGCCGATGCCGGCCTGACGCTGAGCAAGATCGCCGCCGCTCCGTCGCTGGACGTTGCCGAGCAGGCCGCGATCACGCAACTGGTGCGGGCGCTGACGGCGGATCGCGACACCAACAAGGTCGCCTATGGCACCGAGGCCGGGCTGTTCCAGCGCGCGGGCATTCCGGCGGTGGTGTGCGGACCCGGCGATATCCAGCAGGCGCACAAGCCGGACGAGTTCGTCGCACTGGAGCAGCTCGCGGCGTGCGAGGGGTTTTTGCATAAGGTGGTCGACAGCTTGCGGGTGACGGCCTGACCTGGTCCGACGCGGCTTGGTCGTCCGCACTGCGTCGATACGCCGGCCCTCACCCCCGCCACTCTCCCAGCATCAAACCGACAATGGCTCGCCTGGGGGCGCCGCCCAAGGGCCAGGATGTGACCAAGGCGCCCTCCAACCACTCGCCCGAGTTCTATGTGGACGAGCCGGCGCTGAGCATCCGGGCAGTGCTCAGCCAGCCGGCCAGGGCGGCTACAATAGCGGTTTTTCCGCGTTGCCGCCCTGCCTGCCCGCCATGCTGCGCGCGCCCGATCCTCACCTGCCATGCCCCTGATCCTCCAGAGCACCGCCCCGCTTTCCGCCGCCGACCTCGGCACCGCCCGAACGCTCGCCCGCGCCTCCGAACTGGTGCCGCGCAGCGACACCGTGGCCGCTGCCGAAGACTGCGCGCCGCTGACGCCGGCGCTGCGCGATGCGCTGGACGATTTCTGCGGTCCGCGCGCGATCGACTGGGCCGTGGTCCCGGCCGGCCGCAAGCTGTCGGACTTCCGCCTGGTGGCGATGGACATGGACTCGACGCTGATCACCATCGAGTGCATCGACGAGATCGCGGATTTCTGCGGCCTCAAGGCCGAAGTCTCCGCCATCACCGAAGCGGCGATGCGTGGCGAGATCACCGACTTCAACGAAAGCCTGCGGCGCCGCGTGGCGCTGCTCAAGGGCCTGGACGCCAGCGTGCTCGACCGCGTCTATGCCGAGCGCCTGCGCCTGTCGCCGGGTGCCGAACGCATGCTGCAGGCCGTGCAGGCACTGGGTATCAAGACGCTGCTGGTGTCGGGCGGCTTCGTCCACTTCACCGACCAGCTCAAGCCGCGCCTGACGCTGGACTTCACCCGCGCCAATACGCTGGAAATCGTCGACGGCAAGCTGACCGGCAACGTGGTCGGCGAGATCGTCAACGCCGACGTCAAGGCCCGCACGGTGCAGGAGGTCTGCGCGCAGATCGGCGCCACGCCGGACCAGGCCATCGTCATGGGCGACGGCTCCAATGATCTCAAGATGATGGCGGTGGCCGGCCTGTCGGTGGCCTTCCGGGCCAAGCCCGTGGTGCGCGCGCAGGCCAGCGTGGCGTTCAACCACGTCGGGCTGGACGGGCTGCTGGAACTGTTCCCGCACTAAAGTCCTGCCCGCCGCCGGCGGGATCCGGTTGGGCCGTCGTTGGTCGGATGGATCGGAGTGGTGGCGGGCACACCACATCTGGATGTTGACCTCCAACATTCCGCTTGCTCAGTCAAATACGAATCATTACCATTAACGTTTTGATTCACTGACATTTCCCCTCATGCAAGTTCTGGCCGTTCTCCTGGGCCTGGCGGCGGCTGCCTGCCTGTACTTGGCCGCGCCTAACCAGGTCCTGCTGCCCCCCGGACGCGGGCGGCAGCCGCGCGTATTCGGCCGGCTGGGCCTGGCGCTGGTGATCGCCAGCACCTGGCTTTGGAGTACGACCGATGGATGGCCGGTGGCGATTGCCGCCAGCCTGGCGACGGTGCCATGCGCACTGTCGGCCTGGCCCTTCATCGGCACCTATGTCCACCGCAAGCGCGTGGCGGCGCAGGGGCAGAAGGGGCAACGGGCATGAACGCCGCCACCGATACCATGGGTACGAAGTGGCTGGCAGGCGCCCTGCTTGGCCTGCCCCTCGCCGTGGCGCTGTGCACGCTGTCGATCCTGTGGCTGCCAGGTGGCTGGGAAACCGGCATCGTCGCGGCTCTCGTCGCCTGCCTGCCAGTGTGGGTGACCATCATCAGCTGCAGCCTGCTGTTCCGCACCAGCCGCTCGGCCTGGCTGTGGCTGGGAGGCGCCAACCTGCTCTGTTTCGGCGCGCTGTGGGCGCTGCGCCTGGCGGGCCTCGCCCCGGCCGCCCTGCCCGTCTCCTGAGAACGCCAACCATGAAAACCGCAACCCTGCGCCTGTACCAGACGCTGCATACCTGGGTCGGCCTGATGGCCGGCTGGGCCCTGTTTATCGCCTTCTTTGCCGGCGCCGTGACCGTGTTCCACCACGAACTGCATGTGTGGCAGTCGCCCACGCGCCTGAAAGGCAGTGCGCCGGTCGAGGCCAGCGCCGACCCGGCGGCGGTCGACCGCTTCATGCACAAGCTGGTCGCGATCCACCCTGAGGCCGCCGCCAGCGCCTACGTGATCATGCCGTCCGAAGGCGAGCCCAATATCGCCGCCTACTGGCAGGACAAGGCCGGCGAATGGCAGATGACCACCGACGCACGCCTGGCCGGCGACGCCGCGATGCGGCGCGACACCTCGCGCGACCAGGTAATCGGTGAACTCTCGGCGTTCCTGAACAGCCTGCACTATTCGCTCGGCATCCCGGTCGGCGGGATTTACTTCATGGGCGCGATCTCGGTGCTGTACGGCCTGGCGCTGGTGTCGGGCGTGCTGCTGCACCTGCCGCGCCTCAGGAAGGATCTGTTCGCGGTGCGCCCGGGACGCAACCTCAAGCGCTTCTGGATGGATGCGCACAACGTGCTGGGACTGTTCAGCCTGCCCTTCCACCTGGTCTTTGCCATCACCGGCGCGCTGTTCTGCCTGTCGCTGGTGCTGATGATGGTGTTCAACACGCTGACCTTCGACGGCCGCCTGTTCGAAGCGGTGCCACGCGCCACCACCGCGGTACCGGAGGTGGCTGCCGCCGGCCGCGCGGTGCCGACGATGCCCACCGAGACCCTGGTGCGGATCGCGCAACAGCATGGCGGCGAACGCTTCACGCCGGAATCGTTCCGCTTCCAGCGCTTCGGCGACGCCAATGCCGTGGTCGAAGTGCGCGGCACCAGCACCAGGGCGCTCGGCAATCTCGGCTCGGTCGGCATCCACGCCGCGCAGGGCGAACCCGACGCGGGCCAGCTCACCGCCAACCAGACTGCCGGCGCGCGCGACAGCAATCACGGGCTGTACAGCTCACTGTATGCACTGCACTTCGGCACCTTCGGCGAGCTGCCGGTGCGGCTGGTCTACCTTGTGGCTGGCCTGGCGGGCGCGTTCCTGTTCTACTCGGGCAACCTGCTGTGGATCGAGTCGCGGCGCAAGCTGCGCCAGGCCGAACAGCCGCGCGTGCACCGCCTGCTGGCGCAGGCCACCGTCGGCGTCTGCATCGGCTGCTGCATCGGCGTGGCGCTGTGTTTTCCGGCAGCGCTGCTGTGGCCCGAACGCGCGGTGAGCTACACCTACTTCACGGTGTTCGGCATTGCCTGTGCATGGGCGCTGCTGCGCCCGCCGGTATGCGGGGCAATCGAACTGCTGTACGTGGCGGCACTGGCCGCGCTGACCGTGCCGCTGTCCAACGCCATCCTGACCGGCGACCACCTGCTGCACAGCATCCCCAGCGGGCACTGGATCATCGCCGGCTTCGATATCGGCGCCATCGCGCTGGCGGCCGGGTTCGTCGCCGTTGCCCGCGCCACCCGGCGGCGTGCGCGCAGCGGACCGGCAGAGTCGGTGTGGGCGATGCCGCGTGCCGCCGCCACGGCCACGGCCGGCGCCAAGCCGATGTCCGGCGCCGACGCCCGCTGAGCGCCGGCGCCTGAACGGGGGCTCGCCTACACTACATGAGCCCCCAACCAACCGACCCGACCGCCATGGAACCGACCTTCCACCAGTTTTCCGAACTGTTCGCGCAACTCGGCCTGGCTTCCGATGAAGCCGGCATCCGCAGCTTTATCGGCCAGCACGCGCCGCTGCCAGACGATGTCGAACTGGCGGAGGCGCCGTTCTGGACGCCGGCGCAGTCAGCACTGCTGCGCGACGAACTTCTCGACGACGCCGACTGGGCCGAAGTGGTCGACCAGCTCAACCTGGCGCTGCGCAAGCCTGCCTGAAGCGGCGCGGGGCGCCTGCGCGCCCCGCCTCCTTCCTGCTGCATCCCTTATCCCGCACCCAGCTTCGCCTCCATCGCCTGGCGCAGGTCGGCGATCAGGTCGCGCGGGTCTTCCAGGCCGATATAGAGCCGCACCAGTTCGCCGGTGTCCTGCCAGCCGGCCGGCGGCCAGGTGCCTGCCGGGCGCATGCCCTGCACGTGATAGGGCACGGCCAGGCTGTGCGCGCCGCCCCACGACCAGCCGATCGCGAACAACTGCAGCGCCTCGACAAAGGCATCCACCTGCTGGCGCGAGTAGCGCGCGCGCAGGATGATGGCGAACAGGCCGGTGGCGCCGGTGAAGTCGCGCCGCCAGTTGGCATGGCCCGGGCAGTCGGGCAGCGCGGGATGCAGCACGCGCGCCACCTCGGGCCGCTGGCACAGCCATTCGGCGACTTCGCGCGCGCCGCGGTCGTGCGCCGCCAGCCGCACCGGCAGGCTGGGCAGCCCGCGCAGCACCAGGTGGCAGTCATCGGCGGACACGCCCCAACCCATCAGCATGCGGGTGCGCCGCAGGCGGTCGTGCAGCGCATCGTCGCGCGTCATCACCGCACCCATCAGCACATCGCTGCCGCCGGACTGGTACTTGGTCAGCGCCTGCACCGAGATATCGATGCCCTTGTCGAACGGGCGGAAGTAGACGCCGCCCGACCAGGTGTTGTCGATCGCCGTCAGCACGCCATGCGCCTGCGCGGCGGCGACGATGGCATCGGTGTCCGCCACTTCCATCGTCACCGAACCCGGCGACTCCATCCAGATCAGGCGCGTCTCGGGGCGGATCATCGCGGCCATGCCGGCAACGTCCATCGGGTCGTAGTAGCGCACCGACACGCCGTAGTCGCGCGCCAGCCATTCGCCATGGTCGCGGTTGGGACCGTAGACGTTGTGCGGCACCAGCACGTCGTCGCCGCTCTTCAGCAGCGCGAAGTAGACCAGCGAGATCGCCGCCAGCCCGGAAGGCAGCAGCAGGGTATGGCGCGCGCCTTCTATCAGCGCCAGGTGCTGGCACAGCGCCTCGCTGGTCGGGGTGGCGTGCAGGCCGTAGCGCCAGTAAGTGGTGGCGCCGTCGCCCTGGGCACGCAGTTCGGCCAGGTTGCGGAAGACCACGGTCGAGCCGCGGTGGGTGGCGGGCGAGAACGAGACAAAGCCGGGCGCGATGTCCAGCTCGGGCTGGACTGCGACGGTCTGCAGGTAATGGGGACGGGGGACGGGCTTGTCGGGCTTGTCGGACGGCGAATCGGACACGGCGAATTCCTTGCTGGCTGCTTGCGACTGCTGGCCGGCGCTGGCGCGATGCCAGGCAGGCATCACGCTGTCCGGCCAGCAATGAGACTCGGTGAGCCTTCGAGCTTACCAGCAAATGCCGGCCGCGCCACCGGGAACGATGGCGGACCGCTTGTCCTGTGGAAAATGGTGCCCGACTACCAGCCCGAGATCGACGACTTGGGCGGCGGCGGCGCGTAGGTAACGCCGCTGTTGGGCGTCATGTCGAACGGCGGGATGACCAGAACGCCCAGGGGGCGGATAAAGAACGGCAGCACGATGGCGGGATTGAAGGCATCGGTCCAGGTGCCGCGCACGGCGCCGCTGGCGTCGATATTGCCTTCCCAGTTGCCCGATACGCGCGTACCGTCGTCCGACTCTTCCATCAGGAAAGCGCCGTTTTCCCATTCGCCGGCGAGCAGGCGCACACCGGCGCCGCGGCCGGTGTATTCGCCGCGCACGCTGTCGCGTTCGTCAGGCTTGGGGCCGAGCCGCAGCCGCACGGGCTGGTCGCCGACCTTGCCGACATAGACCGGCAGCGAGGAATACTCAGCGCGCGGCGCCAGCGGCGTTGGCGCACCGGTCGACAGCGCCGTGCCACGCCGGGCCTCGCCATCACGGATGGCCTGGTTGATGCCCAGGCCCGCGCCGTCGCCCGATACCGCCCCGACCTGCCCGGTCGACAATTCGGTCGCCGGTGCCGCCTGCGCCGTGCCCGCCAGGGCGAGCACGGCAGCCAGCGCCGGAATAGACGATTTCAGCAGCACACGGCGCAAGGCGAGCCTCAGATCCGTTCAAAGATGGCGGCAATGCCCTGCCCGCCGCCGATGCACATCGTCACCAGCGCGTAACGGCCTTGCACGCGTTGCAGCTCGTACAACGCCTTCACGGTGATCAGCGCGCCGGTGGCGCCGATCGGGTGGCCCAGCGAGATGCCCGAGCCGTTCGGGTTGACCTTGGCCGGATCCAGGCCCAGGGCCTTGGTCACGGCGCAAGCCTGCGCGGCAAAGGCTTCGTTGGCCTCGATCACGTCCAGGTCCGACACCTGCAGGCCGGCGCGTTCCAGCGCGATCTTCGTCGCCGGCACCGGGCCGATGCCCATCGTCTTCGGATCGACGCCGGCATGGCCATACGACACCAGGCGCGCCAGCGGCTTCAGGCCGCGGCGCTCGGCCTCGGCACGCTCCATCATCACCACCGCGGCGGCCGCGTCGTTCAGGCCCGAGGCGTTGCCGGCCGTGACCGTACCGTTTTCCTTGACGAAGACCGGCTTGAGCTTGGTCATGTCGTCGATGGTGGCGTCATGGCGCACGTGCTCGTCGGTGTCGAACGTCACATCGCCCTTGCGGCCCTTGCTCACCACCGGGACGATCTGGTCCTTGAAATAGCCGGCCTTGATCGCAGCGGACGCGCGGCGGTGCGATTCCAGCGCGGCCTCGTCCTGCTGCGCGCGCGAGATGTCATATTCCTTGGCGACGTTCTCGGCGGTCACGCCCATGTGGATGCGGTGGAACGGGTCATGCAGCGCGCCCAGCATCATGTCGACCAGGCCGGCATCGCCCATGCGGGCGCCCCAGCGGGCCGCCGGCGCCAGGTACGGGGCGCGGCTCATGCTCTCGGCGCCACCGCCGATGGCAACGTCGGTATCGCCCAGCAGGATGGTCTGCGCGGCGCTGACGATGGCCTGCAGGCCGGAGCCACACAGGCGGTTGACGGTCAGCGCCGGAGCATTGGTCGACACCCCGCCGTTGACCGCAGCGACGCGGCCCAGGTACATGTCGCGCGGCTCGGTCTGGATCACGTTGCCGAACACCACATGGCCGACGTCGTCGCCGGACACCTGCGCGCGGGCCAGCGCCTCGCGCACGACCAGCGCGCCCAGTTCCGCCGGCGCCACGTCCTTCAGGCTGCCGCCAAAGGTCCCGATCGCGGTACGGACACCGCTCACCACTACGACTTCACGCGTCATGACTTGTCTCCAGGAGGGTTATGTTGCGCCGCACAGTATAGCGGCGTAACGCCAGAAACGAACGACCGTACTTTTACCTAATCGCGAGCAGGCGGGCCTTGTCCGGCAAGACTAGCTCAGACCTCGCCCCACAGGTCGTGGCCATCGGCGCCCGTGATCTTCACCTCGACGAACTCGCCCGCGCGGTAGCGCTGCGAGGTACGCTCCGGCGGCGCGATATAGACCAGGCCGTCGATTTCCGGCGCATCCGCCGACGAACGGCCGATGCCGCCGTCCTGGTTGACCTCGTCGACCAGCACGCGCAGGGTCTGGCCGACCTTGCGCTGCAGCCGGCGCGCGGACACTTCCTCGGCCACTTCCATGAAGCGGGCGCGGCGCTCCTCGCGCACCTCGTCGGGCAGCGCGCCCGGCAGGTCGTTGGCCGTGGCGCCTTCCACCGGCGAGTACGCAAAGCAGCCGACGCGGTCCAGTTCGGCCTCGGCGATAAAGTCCAGCAGCGTCTGGAATTCCGCTTCGGTTTCGCCCGGGAAGCCGGCGATAAAGGTGCTGCGGATGGTCAGCTCGGGGCAGATCTCGCGCCAGGCGCGGATGCGGTCCATGGTCTTTTCGGCGTTGGCCGGGCGCTTCATGCGCTTGAGCACGTCCGGGTGGGCGTGCTGCAGCGGCACGTCCAGGTACGGCAGCACGTGGCCCTGCGACATCAGCGGAATGATCTCGTCGACGTGCGGGTACGGGTAGACGTAGTGCAGGCGCACCCAGGCACCGTACTGCGCAGCCAGCTCGCCCAGCGCCGCCACCAGTTCGGTCATGCGGGTCTTGAGCGGGCGGCCGTTCCAGAAGCCGGTGCGGTACTTGACGTCGACGCCATAAGCGCTGGTGTCCTGCGAGATCACCAGCAGTTCCTTGACGCCGGCCTTGAACAGGTTCTCGGCCTCGAGCATGACTTCCGCGACCGGGCGCGAAACCAGGTCGCCGCGCATCGACGGGATGATGCAGAACGAGCAGCGGTGGTTGCAGCCCTCGGAGATCTTCAGGTAGGCGTAGTGCTTGGGCGTCAGCTTGATGCCGGCAGCGGGCACCAGGTCGGTGAACGGGTCGTGCGGCTTCGGCAGGTGCGTATGCACGGCCTGCATCACTTCACCCAGCGCATGCGGGCCGGTCACGGCGAGCACCTTGGGGTGCACCGACGACACAATGTCCTGCCCCGCCGCATCCTTCTTGGCGCCGAGGCATCCGGTCACGATGACCTTGCCGTTCTCGGTCAGCGCCTCGCCGATGGCGTCCAGGCTTTCCTGCACGGCCTCGTCGATAAAGCCGCAGGTATTGACCACCACCAGGTCGGCACCGTCATAGGTGCCGCTGATGGCATAGCCCTCGGCGCGGAGCTGGGTGATGATCTGCTCGGAGTCGACCAGGGCCTTGGGACAGCCAAGCGAAACGAAACCCACGCGCGGACTATTGTCTTTCTGGGTCGTTGATTCTGAAGGGTTTTTCACGGTGTGATACGAATGTGGGGCAGGCGGGGCGGAGTATATCCGGTTATCGCGCGGGGCGAGCGTGCGCCAGGCGATGCAGGCCAATCGCGTATTTTACCCGTTTGCCATGCTTTGCCGGCGCCTGACGCCACACTTGATGACGGGTTCAGTCAGGAATCGGAGAGGCGCCGGGGACACTTTGCAGCAAGTGCCCGATCTCCGCGGAGTCTTGCATGCGCCGGATCGCGGCATGCAGTTCGGCAGCCTGCGGCCAGGTCCGCTTCAGGTAGCTGAGCCAGAGCTTGACCCGACCGTGCTCATGGCAGGACGAGATCCGCTCGTGCAGCTTCTTCAGGTACAGCGAGATCTGGCGCAGCACCAGCGGCCATTCGGCGGCGGACGGCG
Organism: Cupriavidus oxalaticus; assembly: GCF_016894385.1. Lineage (NCBI taxonomy): Bacteria > Pseudomonadati > Pseudomonadota > Betaproteobacteria > Burkholderiales > Burkholderiaceae > Cupriavidus > Cupriavidus oxalaticus. The sequence continues at coordinate 1,400,811 of NZ_CP069812.1, read as the reverse complement.
TGCTCTCCATCTGCCCGCGGATGCGCTGGGCCAGGAACGGGTCGGAGACCGCGCCGCGCCCGATCATCACATCGTCGCAACCGGTCACGACGCGACAGCGCTCCCAGTCGGCGACGGTCCAGACGTCGCCGTTGGCAATGACCGGAATGTCGATGGCCTGCGCGATCCGCGCGATCCACTCCCAATGCGCGGGCGGCCGGTAACCGTCGTCGCGCGTGCGCGCATGCACCACCAGCGATGCCGCCCCGCCCTCCGCCAGCGCGGCGGCACAGTCCAGCGCGAGTGCGGTATCGGAAATGCCCAGCCGCATCTTGGCGGTCACGGCGATATGCGCCGGCACCGCGGCGCGCACGGCGGCCACGATGCGGTTCAGCAATTCAGGTTGCCCCAGCAGCATCGCGCCGCCGCCATGCCGGTTGACCACCTTCGCCGGACAGCCGAAATTCAGGTCGATGCCGTGCGGCGACAGGGTTGCGGCATAGGTGGCATTGCGCGCCAGCCATTCGGGGTCGCTGCCGAGCAGCTGGATCACCATCGGCGTACCGCTGTTGGTGTAGCCGCCCTGCAGCGTTTCGGGCGTATCCCGCTCATAGACGCGCGCGGGAAGCAGCGAGCCCGTCACCCGGACGAACTCCGATACGCAGCCGTCGTAGCCGCCAAGGCCGGTCAGCACGTCGCGCAAGACGTAGTCCGCAAGCCCCTCCATCGGGGCGAGGATCAGCCGGCTCATGATCAGGCGTGCGCCAGGCGGCGCGCCCCGGCTGTGCGGGCGCGCAAACGGCAAGGACAGTGGATTCTGGAAGGCATCGGGATTCGCGCTTTGCAGGCGAGTCCGCAAATGAGCCGCCAGTTCAGGAGGTCGGCATTTTAACCGCTTCGGCCGCTGCGCTGCACGCCGGAGTTCTTAATCGAAGGCGTGCAGGAAAAGCGGCAGGCCAGGCGGCCCGCCGCAACAACCCTTACTTCTTGTCCGGCTGGTTGAACGGGAACGTCCCGAACATATTCTTCGCCTGGCTCTGCATCTGTTCCTGCATCTGCACGAACAGGTTCTTGCTCTGCTCGATGTAGTTGCTCATCATGCCCTGCATCATCGGGCCCTGCATGTTCATGAACTGCGACCACATGTCGGGGCTGAAGGCTTCGCCCGAATACAGGCCCTTGGAGTTCTCGGCCAGCTTGTTCTGGATATCGATAAAGGCCTGGATGTTCTTTTCCAGGTAGGTGCCCATCATGCCCTGCATGGCATGGCCGTAGAACCGGATGATCTGCGACAGCATGGCACTGGAGAACATCGGCACGCCGCCGGTCTCTTCTTCCAGGATGATCTGCAGCAGGATGCTGCGGGTCAGTTCATCCCCCGACTTGGCGTCCACGACCTTGAATTCTTCGGAATCCATGACCAGCTGCTTGACGTCAGCCAGGGTGATATAGGTGCTGGTCTGGGTGTCGTAGAGCCTGCGGTTCGGATACTTCTTGATCAGTCGCTCTGCGCCTTTTTTGGTCGTGGCCATCGGTGCTCTGTCCTTGTGTCGTCGCTGATTGCGCGCTGCTGCACCGCATGGGGTGCAGTGCGCAAATCGGTACCGCCTGCGCCATCTGTAATTGTCGTATCGGCTTGCCGCGGCCTGTTCGCGCATGGCTGCGCGTTGCGGCTTCGCCACCTCGCCCCCGCGAGGGCCGCGCTGCACGACTATGGTGCTGGCTGCGCCGCTGCCCTGATTCTATGCCCAACAAAGCACTAAGAAAAGCGACCCCGCTTAAGGAAAACCCGGTAAACCGGCGCCAGAACGGCAAAAAAAAGCCGCGCAGAAACGATTCGCGGGCCATTGCGGCCCGCGAAAGAGACAGCGAAACGAAACGTCCGCCGCCTTGTGCGCCGCGCTGGCTGCACCGCAAAATGCGGCCGCCGGCGCGGTTGCCGATCATGCCGGCAGGTCAGCCCATGTGCAGGCCGCCGTTCAGCGAGAAGTCGGCGCCGGTGGAGAAGCCGGACTCATCGGAAGACAGCCAGGCGCAGATCGAAGCGATCTCTTCCGGCTCGCCCAGGCGCTTGACCGGGATCGTGCCGACGATCTTGTCGAGCACATCCTGGCGAATCGCCTTGACCATGTCGGTGGCGATATAGCCCGGCGATACGGTGTTGACCGTCACGCCCTTGGTCGCCACTTCCTGGGCCAGCGACATGGTGAAGCCGTGCAGGCCAGCCTTGGCGGTGGAGTAGTTGGTCTGGCCGAACTGGCCTTTCTGGCCGTTCACCGACGAGATATTGACGATCCGGCCCCAGCCGCGGTCGACCATGCCGTCGATCACCTGCTTGGTGACGTTGAACAGCGAGGTCAGGTTGGTGTCGATCACCGCATCCCAGTCGGCGCGGGTCATCTTGCGGAACACCACGTCGCGCGTGATGCCGGCGTTGTTGATCAGCACATCGACCTCGCCAACCTCGGCCTTGACCTTGTCGAAGGCCGCCTTGGTCGAGTCCCAGTCGGCGACGTTGCCTTCCGAGGCAACGAAATCGAAGCCGAGCGCCTTCTGCTGCTCGATCCACTTTTCACGGCGCGGCGAGTTGGGGCCGCAACCGGCCACCACACGAAAGCCATCCTTGGCCAGCCGCTGGCAGATAGCGGTCCCGATGCCGCCCATGCCGCCGGTCACATACGCAATGCGCTGAGTCATGTCCACTCCTTGATTGGCTCTTCGTTATCGCTGCCGGACCCGCGCGAACCGCTGGCCCGGCCTACTGCTGACTTGTTGCCGCTTCAATTCAGCCTGGCTGCCGATCAGTTGCGCTCCACCGCCAGCGCCACGCCCATGCCGCCGCCGATGCACAGCGAGGCCAGGCCCTTCTTGGCGTCGCGGCGCTTCATTTCGTGCAGCAGCGTCACCAGGATACGGCAGCCCGATGCACCGATCGGGTGACCGATGGCAATGGCGCCACCGTTGACGTTGACCTTGGAGGTATCCCAGCCCATCTGCTGGTGCACCGCCAGCGCCTGCGCGGCAAAGGCTTCGTTGATTTCCATCAGGTCGAGGTCCTGCGGCGTCCAGCCGGCACGCGACAGCGCGCGCTTGGAAGCCGGCACCGGGCCCATGCCCATCACCTTGGGTTCGACGCCGGCGTTGGCGAAGCTCTTGATCGTGGCCAGCGGCGTCAGGCCCAGTTCCTTGGCCTTGGCGGCCGACATCACCACCACTGCAGCGGCGCCATCGTTCAGGCCCGAGGCGTTTGCCGCGGTCACCGAGCCGGCTTTGTCGAAGGCGGGCTTCAGGCCGGCCATGCTGTCCAGCGTGGCGCCGTGGCGGACAAACTCGTCGGTCTTGAACGCAACCGGGTCACCCTTGCGCTGGGGAATCAGCACCGGCACGATTTCTTCGTCGAACTTGCCGGCCTTTTGCGCGGCTTCGGCCTTGTTCTGCGAGCCGACCGCAAATTCGTCCTGCGCCTCGCGCGTGATGCCGTATTCCTTGGCGACGTTCTCGGCGGTAATGCCCATGTGGTACTGGTTGTACACATCCCACAGGCCGTCGACGATCATGGTGTCGACCAGCTTGGTATCGCCCATGCGGAAGCCGTCGCGCGAGCCCGGCAGCACGTGCGGCGCGGCACTCATGTTTTCCTGGCCGCCGGCCACCACGATCTCGGCGTCGCCGGCAGCGATGGCATTGGCCGCCAGCATCACGGCCTTCAGGCCCGAGCCGCAAACCTTGTTGATGGTCATGGCCGGCACCATGGCCGGCAGGCCGGCCTTGATCGACGCCTGGCGCGCCGGGTTCTGGCCCGAGCCGGCGGTCAGCACCTGGCCCATGATGACTTCGCTGACTTGTTCCGGCTTGATGCCGGCGCGCTCCAGCGCCGCCTTGATGACCACGGCGCCCAGTTCCGGGGCCGGGATCTTGGCCAGCGATCCGCCAAACTTGCCTACTGCGGTACGAGCCGCGGAAACGATGACAACGTCAGTCATGGTGTAGTCCTTTCAATGGAAATGGAAAGCCTGCGCGACGGCCGGCGCCGCCAGTGTGGCGGCCAGGCCATCATGCAAGCGTCATGCCTTGGCTTTGACGTAACGCCCAGGCGCGGGTTCGATCACGGGATAGCGCGCGTTGCCGTACTCGGTGGGCGCGGCGCGCTTGGCCCCGGCGTGGCCGGCGAGCCATGCCATCCAGTCCGGCCACCAGCTGCCGTGATGCTCGGTGGCACCGGCCAGCCATTGCTGCGGCGATGCCGGCAACGACTCGTTGGTCCAATGGCTGCGCTTCTTCTTGGCCGGCGGGTTGATCACGCCGGCGATATGCCCGGACGCGCCCAGCACAAAGCGCAGCTTGTTTTTCAGCAGCGCGGTCGAGGCATAGGCGGCGGTCCACGGCACGATATGGTCCTCGCGCGAGCCGTAGAGATACGTCGGCGTGTCGATGCTGCCCAGGTCGACCGGCACGTTGGCCACGGTCAGCTTGTTGGGCACCTTCAGCTCGTCCTGCAGGTAGGTGTGGCGCAGGTACCAGCAGTACCACGGGCCCGGCAGGTTGGTGGCGTCGCCGTTCCAGAACAGCAGGTCGAACGGCACCGGCGTGTTGCCCTTCAGGTAGTTGTCGACCACGTAGTTCCACACCAGGTCGTTCGGGCGCAGGAACGAGAACGTATTGGCCAGCTCGATCCCGCGCAGCAGCGAGCACGGCGCGCCCGCGGCGCCACCCAGCGTGGCTTCGCGCAGCTGCACATGGGCTTCGTCGACGAACACGTCGAGGATGCCGGTATCGGAGAAATCGAGCAGCGTGGTCAGCAGCGTCAGGCTCGAGGCCGGATGCTCGCCGCGCCCGGCCAGCACCGCCAGCGCGGTCGAGACGATGGTGCCGCCCACGCAGAAGCCCAGCACGTTGATCTGGTCCTGGCCGCCGATGTCGCGCGCGACCTCGATGGCACGGATCGCGCCGTGCTCGATGTAATCGTCCCAGGTCGCGGCTGCGAGGCTGGCATCGGGGTTGCGCCACGACACCAGGAACACCGTATGGCCCTGCTCCACCGCATGCCGCACCAGCGAGCTTTCCGGCTGCAGGTCGAGGATGTAGTACTTGTTGATGCACGGCGGCACCAGCAGCAGCGGCCGCGCGTGGACCTTGGCGGTCAGCGGCTTGTATTGCAGCAGCTGGAAGTATTCGTTTTCATAGACCACCGCACCCTCGGTCACCGCGACGTTGCGGCCGACCTCGAACGCGGTCTCGTCGGTCTGCGAAATCTTGCCGCGCGTCAGGTCTTCGAGCATGTTGCGCACGCCGGCGCGCAGCGATTCGCCACCCGATTCGATCAGCAGCCGCTGCGCTTCGGGGTTGGTGACCAGGAAATTGGCCGGCGACATCGCATCGACCCATTGCGAGATCGCAAAGCGGATGCGCTGGCGCGTCTTGGCGTCTGCCTCTACCGCATCGGCCAGCTCGGTCATGGCGCGTGCGTTGAGCAGGTAGAACGCGGCGGCAAAGCGGTAAGGGATGTTGTTGCGCCACGCCTCGCCGGCGAAGCGCCGGTCGTGCAGCGGCCCTGCGGCGTCGGGGTTGCCCTCGGCCATGGCCTGCCACAAGGCCACGAAGTCGTGCATGTAGCGCTTCTGGATATCGCCCAGCTGCGCCGGCGCGATCTTCACGCCTGCCAGCGCGTCCAGGCCCGGAATGCCTGCACCGGCCGGATGGCCGTTACCTTCTGTGCCCTGCCACTGGCGGGACCATTCCAGCCATGTGGCTGGATCGAATGGCCCCGGCGTGAACTTGAACGGTTGGGACTTGCCTTCCTGAGTGGAAGCTGCCGCACCTTTGCCGGTCGCCATGATGTGAATTGTCTCTCTGCCGTCACTATACGAACCGGCTCCTGGGCATTGCCCTGGCCGGCACTCTTGCATAGGGAGATGCTATCCGGATGGACCCGGCGCGCGCCTCACCCGAATAGGGGCAGGCTAGCCAGATCATTTCGCCGGAACCCTGTCGCCGCGCTTGCGCGGCGGATTCCGCCCATCCCGATAGCAACTCCCTTTTTACCGGCTACCGCGGCGCTCTGGCTGGCAACGCCATGCGGTATGCTTGCCGGCAAAAATCCTTGGAATCGTCAGCGATCCCGAGACATTTGAGGCCATTGTTGCCTTGCAACGCACGCGCTGTCAATGCGGAAATCCGTCCCGGCGAGGCGCGCTTCCCGACCTACCGGACGGTATGCCGCACCTGCCTCCGCCGAGGCTCCGCAGGATAGACGAGAAGGATGAAAATTTTATGTACATCGTGGCCATTGGCTGGCTCTATGTCGCGCTGATGATGGCGATCACCGAGCACACGGTGGTGGCGGGCGTCGCCACGTTCGTGTTCTATGGCCTGGCGCCGGTGGCGCTGGTGCTTTACATCATGGGGACGCCCGCACGGCGGCGGCGCAAGGCGCAAGCCGAGCGCGCCGCGCAGGCCGGCGCCAATGCGCCGCCGGTGGCGGAAACGCCGCCGGAGGGGAAAGACTGACGCGTCAGTCGGCCAGCCAGGCCAGGCTGGCCATGCGGCCGGTCACGCCATCGCGGCGATACGAGTAGAAGCGCGCCGCATCGGTGACGGTGCAGGCGTCACCGCCATACACGTCAGTGCAGCCGGCGCGTGCCAGCCGCGTGCGCGCGAGCGCATAGATGTCGGCCAGGTACTTGCCCGGGGCACCGGCACGGAAAGCCGCTGCAACAGCGGCCTGCTCGCCGGCATGCGCCTGCGCCAGGAAGGCGTCGCGGACCTCGGCGCCGACCTCGAACGCATCCGGCCCGATGGCCGGCCCCAGCCATGCCAGCCAGCGCTGGCCATCACCGCCGGCTGCGGCATGCATGCGCGCCAGCGTGGCTTCGATGACGCCGTTGCACAAGCCACGCCAGCCGGCATGCGCGGCGCCCACCACCGTGCCTTGCGCATCGCACAGCAGGACCGGCAGGCAGTCCGCCGTCATCACGGCGCAGACATGGCCAGGCGCGATCGCAACGCTGGCATCGGCCTGCGGGGTGCGATCATTTGCACCGCCCACGTGGTCGGCCGTGACCACGGCGCAGCCATGCACCTGGTCGAGCCAGCGCGGCATCGACGGCAGGTGCGCGGCCAGGCGCTGGCGATTGCGCGCGACGTCCGCCGGGTCGTCGCCCACATGCGTGCCCAGGTTAAGGCCGCCCGGCACGCCGCCGGCAAGCCCATACGGCCCCTGGCTGACGCCGCCGTGGCGCGTGGTCGAGAGCGCGCGCACGCGCGCCGGCGCGGGCCAGTCGGGCACCAGCCAGTGCGAATCAGGCGTCGCGCTCATCGTCGTCTTCATCTTCGTCGCCCTCGCCGGCATATTCCCAGTGGGCTTCACCGCCCTCCCACACTTCGCCCCAGGCTTCCTCTTCATCGTCATCCTGCGCGCTTTCGAAGTCGAGCGCATCGACCAGCGCCTGCAGGTCCGCCGGCGGCTGCGCGGTCCACGACATGTGGCGGCCGGTGGCCGGATGCACCAGCCCGAGCTTGTACGCATGCAGCGCCTGGCGCTCGAACGGCACCGGCAGCGGCACGCGGATCGCCGGACGCTGGCCGCGCTGTGTCGCGCGGAAGTAGACCGGATCGCCCACCAGCGGATGGCCGATCGATTCGAAGTGCACGCGGATCTGGTGCGTGCGTCCGGTCTCGAGCTTGCACATCACCATCGAGACAAAGCTGCGCCCCAGCGGCACCGTGGCCAGCGTGCGGAAATGCGTGCGCGAGGGCTTGCCGCTGGCCGTGTGCACGACCGCCATGCGCGTGCGTTCGCGCGCGTCGCGGCCGATCGGCGCATCGATGGTGCCCTCGTCGTAGGTGCGGCCCCACACCAGCGCAATGTAGGTGCGCTTGACCGTGCGCGCCTGCAACTGGCGCACCAGATCGGTCTGCGCGGTCAGCGTGCGTGCGACCACCATCAGGCCGGAGGTTTCCTTGTCGAGCCGGTGCACGATGCCCGCGCGCGGCAGCGCGGAGGCGGCCGGGTCGCGATGCAGCAGCCCGTTGAGCACGGTGCCGCTCCAGTTGCCGGCTGCCGGATGCACCACCAGCCCGGCGGGCTTGTTGATGACCAGCAGCGTGTCGTCTTCATAGACTACGTCCAGCGGCACGTCCTCCGGCGCAAACGCGGAAGATTCCGGCGCGGCCTGCGGCCGCACCTCGATACGGTTGCCCATCTGCACCGCATCGCGCGGGCGGCGCACCTGGCCGTCGACGCGCACCGCGCCGCTTTCGATCCACTGCTGCAGGCGGCTGCGCGAGAATTCACTGAAGTGACGCGCCAGCAATTTGTCGAGGCGTTCGCCGTGCGCGGCACTGTCCACCTCGAGCGACAGCGTCACCCCCGCCTCGGCCCCTGGCACGGCATTGGCCGGCGAGCCATCGGCCAGGTCTTCGAATTCCTCGGAATCGGCCACGGCCGCGGCGGCGCGTACCTGTTCGGGTGGCAGTCCTCCCACACCTGCGCCCGGTCGGGCTTGGGGTTGGGGGCTTGGGCTATAATGCTTGACGCTATTTTTTTTCATCCGGGATACGATTGCCCATGCAATTGCAGAGCATGAAACGCGCGCCGTGGCGCGCGACAATTGGAGCGGTTCTGCTCGCAGGCGGCTGCGTCATGCTGTCGGCATGCGGCCTGCTGGCGGACCAGCCCGACGAGACCGCCGGCTGGTCGGCCAACAAATTATATTCGGAAGCCAAGGATGCACTGGATGGCGGCGACTACACCCGCGCCGTCAAGCTGTACGAAAAGCTCGAAGGCCGCTACCCCTTCGGCCGCTATGCGCAGCAGGCGCAGATCGACACCGCCTACGCCAACTACAAGGACGGCGAGACGGCCGCCGCGCTGGCCGCGGTCGACCGCTTTATCCAGCTGCACCCGAACCACCCCAACATCGATTACGCCTACTACCTCAAGGGGCTGATCAACTTCAACGACAACCTGGGCTGGCTGGGCCGCTTCTCCGGCCAGGACCTGAGCGAGCGCGACCCCAAGGCCGCACGCGCCGCCTACGACGCGTTCAACACGCTGGTCACCAAGTACCCGGACAGCAAGTACACCCCCGACGCCGCGCTGCGCATGCAGTACATCGTCAACTCGCTGGCCCAGCACGAGGTGCATGCCGCGCGCTACTACTACAAGCGCGGCGCCTACCTGGCCGCGGTGAACCGCGCGCAGCAGGCGCTGAAGGACTATGACGGCGCGCCGGCCAACGAGGAAGCGCTGTACATCATGATCCGTTCGTACGATGCGATGGGCATGAAGGACCTGCGCGACGATACCGCCCGCGTGATGGAAAAGAACTTCCCGGAAAGCGACTTCATCAAGTACGGCGAACGCCGCAAGGACAAGTCCTGGTGGGAAGTGTTCTGAATCTCGCCAACGCGCAGCGGTGGCGATAAAAAACGGGACGTGTCGCATGACCGTCCCGTTTTTGTTTTCCTGCGGCGGCCTTCAGTCTTCCGCGCCCGCCTTCCCGGCAGGTGCTGCCTTGCCCTCGCCGCGCAGCGATTCCAGGAAGCGCACCACCGTGGCGGCCTCGCGCGTACGGGTGAACGGCGGCAGGCTCTGCCAGATCTGGCGGCCATAGGGCTTTTCCACCAGCCGGGTGTCGAAGATGGCCAGCACGCCGCGGTCGGACTCCGAGCGGATCAACCGCCCCGCGCCCTGCTTCAGCGTGATCACCGCGTGCGGCAGCTGGTGCGCGGCAAACGGGCTCAGCCCCTTCTTCTGCAGCACCTCCATACGCGCGGCCAGCACCGGGTCGTCCGGCGGCGCGAACGGCAGCTTGTCGATGATCACCAGCGACAGCGCCTCGCCACGCACGTCCACCCCTTCCCAGAAGCTCTGGCTGCCGACCAGCACGGCATTGCCCAGTTCGCGGAAGCGGTCGAGCAGCTCGGTGCGGCTGGCCTGGCCCTGCACCAGCAGCGGCAGGTTCAGCCCGCGCTCGGCGAAGGCATCGTAGAGCAGGTCGGAGGCGCGCTGCACCGCGCGCAGCGTGGTGCACAGCAGGAAGGTGCGCCCGCCGGCCGCTTCGATCAGCGGCAGCGCGGCCTGCACCACGGCATCGGTGAACTGCGGCGACTGCGGCGCGGGCATGTCGCGCGGCACATACAGCAGCCCCTGCTTCGCATAGTCGAACGGGCTCGGCAGCGTCAGCGACCGGTCCTTGTCGAGCCCAAGCTGGGCCGCATAGTGCGTAAAGTTGCCCTTGACCGACAGCGTGGCCGAGGTAAAGACCCACGCACGCGGCTGGCCGCCGCGCTGGCGCGAGAAGATCGGCGCGATCGACAGCGGAGTGCGATGCAGTTGCACGGTGTGCGAGAACACTTCGACCCAGCGTACGGTTTCTGCGGGCGCAGGCGCCTGGGCTGCGTCGCCGCCTTCACTGCCCTCGCCTGCCGGTGCGGCGGGCGCGGCACCGACATCGCTGCGCCATGCCGCCAGCCGCTCGGCCAGCTCCAGCGCGCGCCGATGGCACTGCTGCAGCGATTCGGCGCGCTCCGCCTGGCTTTCCAGCATCTCGATGAAGGCGGACAGCGCCTCATCCAGCGCATCGAGGGTTTCGTTGAAGGGCCCGGCAATGCGGCGGTCGGCCTCGATCTGGCCCAGCGCCAGCCGCGCGTTGTCCTTGCCGAACGCCAGCCGCAGGTCGCGCGCGGCACGCTCCAGCGGCGCGCCCAGCGCGACCCAGTCGACCGCGTCGCGCGCGTGCGACAGGCCTTCGGCCACCGTGTCGCGGGCCAGCTCGAGCAACTGGCTGGTCGACAGCGTCTCGCCGAAGAACAGCGTCGCGGTCTCGGGCAGCTGGTGCGCCTCGTCGAAGATCACGGTGTTGGCGGCGGGCAGCAGCTCGGCCATGCCGGTATCGCGCAGCACCACATCGGCGAAGAACAGGTGATGGTTGACCACCACCACGTCGGCCTGCTGCGCTTCCTTGCGCGCGCGCATCACGAAGCAGTCCTTGTAGTACGGGCACTCCGAGCCCAGGCAGTTGTCGCGCGTCGACGTCACCATCTGCCACACCGGTGCGTTCTCGGGCACGGCGGCCAGCTCGGCCTTGTCGCCGGTCTTGGTTTCCTTGAGGAAGCGGCCGATGTCGCGCAGCCACGCGGCGTCCTGGCGCGATGCCAGCCGCCCGGCCGCCTGCGCACGTTCCAGGTGATAGTGGCAGACGTAGTTGGCGCGGCCCTTGAGCAGCGCCACCGAGACCGGCACGTTCAGCGCATGGCGCACCGTCGGGATATCGCGCAGGAACAGCTGGTCCTGCAGGTTCTTGGTGCCGGTGGACAGGATGACCTTGCCGCCCCACAGCATGGCCGGCACCAGGTAGGCGTAGGTCTTGCCGGTGCCGGTGCCGGCCTCGACGATCACGGTGTCGTTGGACGCGATCGCCTCGGCGACGGCATCGGCCATCTTGTGCTGCGAGGCGCGCGGCCGGTAGCCCGGGATGGCCTGCGCCAGCGTGCCGGTATCGGCAAAGATGGCGCCAAGCTCGGCGCTGCGGCTGGCTGCTGCGTCCATGGCGCTGGCGGCAACGTCATGCAGGTCCGTTGCGTCGTCCGCGCTGGCGGCGTCGTCTTGCTCGGGGGAATCGGAAAGGTCGGACAAGGTGGGGGAATACTTTGTGTAAGCCGCCGGTCGGTGTGCCGGCGGCATTTGGCGCGTTGACCCGGATGCTCAGGCCGGCACGTCGGGTTCCAGCTGCAATTGCAGCAGCGTGATGGCGTCCTTCAGCTTCAGCCGGCGCTTCTTCAGGCGGCGCAGCTGCAGCTCGTCGTGGACGGCGTCGCTTGCGAGCCGGTCGATCAGGAAATCCAGGTCGCGGTGCTCGATCTGCAACTCCATGATGCGCCGCTCCAGGGTATTCAGGTTGCTGTCCATGTGCGCCTCCGCTGTACGGTCACGGTGCGATCGGCTCAGAAGCCGAACGGGCGCGGCGCCGACGCCTGGCCCTGCTGCTCCCTGGCCTTGGCGCGCCGCTCTTCCAGTTCCTTCTGGCGCTGCTCGAGGTCGCGCTGCTTGGCCTCGTACGCCTTCACGTTCTCCTCGCGCTGGCGAGCCTGCTCGGCGCCCTTCTGCTGCGCCTCTTTCATCTTCGCGTCAAAGTCGGACTGTTTCTGCTGGTACGCCTGCGCGTTGGCGGCACGCTGCGGCGCTTCGCCCTGGCGTTGCGCGTCGCGCAGCTGCTGTTCCTGCTGCTTCTTCTCGAACGCGGAACGGCTGGACTGCTCGCTGGCGGCGCGCTGCGGCTGGCTGGCCTCGAATTCGGCACGGCGCAGCGCCTGCTCGCGGTCGCGCTCGGCGGCGCGGTGCGCGCGCTCGGCCTCGCCGACTTCCAGTTCGCGCTTGCGCAGCACCTGCAGCTCCTGGCGCTGGACTTCCTTGGCCTTGTCGATGCAGCTGTTGACGAAGAACTTGCTGTAGCACTCGTGCTCGGCCGCGGAGAAACGGTAGTTGGTCCAGGCGCGCGAATCGCCGATGGCCTTGCGTTCGGCACCGAAGTCGCGCGGAGCTCCGGTGGCCGGTGCAGTGGCCGGTACGGCAGCCGGTGCAGAGGCTTGCGCCAGCGCCGGTCGCACCGGCATCATCGCGGCGCCGGCGGCAAGCGCCAGCACTGCCAGGCTGGCAGCCCGGAAAAGAACGGATTTCGGCACGTTGGCGACAGTTGGCATGGCCGGCGAAGATTCGGGCAAGGACACGGGCAAAGTTACCGCTGAAGTGGCCTGGGCGGTGGCCGGACGGGGCTTGACGATCATGACGGGATTCTAGCATCCGGGCCGCCTGGCGGCCTGCCCCGCACATGGCGGTAACGCCCCTTGCACGGCGCTGGCGGCCAGCATGGCCGAACTGCGGCGCGCTTGTGGCAAAATGCCCCGCTTTCGACCGACTGCGTTTTCAGATGTCCAACCTGCCCGCTTCCGTCTCGCAAAAAATCGTGTCGCTCATCGCGGCTGAACTGTCCGTGCAGCCCCGCCAGGTCGCGGCCGCCGTGGACCTGCTCGACGAGGGCGCCACCGTCCCGTTCATCGCCCGCTACCGCAAGGAAGCGACCGGCAACCTGGACGACACGCAGCTGCGCAACCTGGAAGAGCGCCTGCTCTACCTGCGCGACATGGAAGACCGCCGCGCGGCCATCCTGGCGTCGATCCAGGAGCAAGGCAAGCTCACGCCCGAGTTGCAGGCCGCCATCGAGGCCGCCGAAACCAAGCAGACGCTGGAAGACCTGTACCTGCCCTACAAGCCCAAGCGCCGCACCCGCGCCCAGATCGCGCGCGAATGCGGACTGGAGCCCCTGGCGCTGGCGCTGCTGGCCGATCCCACGCTGGACCCGCAAACCGAGGCCGCCAGGTACGTCAACGGCAACCCGACCGCCGATGGCGGCGTGCCCGACGTGAAGGCCGCGCTGGACGGCGCGCGCGACATCCTGTCGGAGCAGTTCGGCGAGACCGCCGAACTGCTGGGCAAGCTGCGCGAACACCTGTGGAGCAACGGCGTGGTGTCTTCCACTGTGATGGAAGGCAAGGAAACCGCCGAGGAAGAGAAGTTCCGCGACTACTACGCCTACAGCGAAACCATCCGCACGGTGCCGTCGCACCGCGCGCTGGCGCTGTTCCGCGGCCGCAACGCGGGCGTGCTGATGGTCAAGCTGGGCCTGGGCGAAGAACAGGACGCGCTGGTGCCGCACCCGTGCGAAGGCATGATCGCGCGCCATGTCGGCATCCAGCAGCTGGGCCGCCCCGCCGACAAGTGGCTCGGCGACGTGTGCCGCTGGTGCTGGCGCGTCAAGGTGCAGCCGCACCTGGAAACCGAGTTGCTGACGCAGCTGCGCGAAACCGCCGAAAGCGAAGCCATCAAGGTGTTCGGCCGCAACCTGCATGAACTGCTGCTGGCCGCGCCGGCGGGCCCCAAGTCCGTGATGGGCGTCGACCCCGGCATCCGCACCGGCTGCAAGATCGCGGTGGTGGACAGCACCGGCAAGCTGCTGGACACCGCCACCATCTACCCGCATGAGCCGCGCCGCGACTGGAACGGTTCGCTCGCCACGCTGGCGCGCCTGGCGAAGCAGCACAACGTGGCCTTGGTCTCGATCGGCAACGGCACCGCCAGCCGCGAGACCGACAAGCTGGTGCAGGACCTGATGAAGCAGATGCCCGAGCTGAAGCTGACCAAGATCGTGGTCAGCGAGGCCGGCGCCTCGGTCTATTCGGCATCGGAACTGGCCGCCAAGGAATTCCCGGACCTGGACGTGTCGCTGCGCGGCGCGGTGTCGATCGCACGCCGCCTGCAGGACCCGCTGGCCGAGCTGGTCAAGATCGATCCCAAGTCGATCGGCGTGGGCCAATACCAGCACGACGTGAACCAGCGCGAACTGGCGCGTACCCTCGATGCCGTGGTGGAAGACTGCGTGAACGCCGTGGGCGTGGACGTCAACACCGCCTCGGCGCCGCTGCTGGCGCGCGTATCGGGCCTGAACACGGTGCTGGCGCGCAATATCGTCGAATACCGCGATGCCAACGGCGCCTTCGCCAACCGCAATGCGCTGAAGAAGGTGCCGCGCCTGGGCGACAAGACCTTCGAGCAGGCGGCCGGCTTCCTGCGCATCAACGATGGCGACAACCCGCTGGACCGCTCGTCGGTGCACCCGGAGGCGTACCCGGTGGTGCAGCGCATCCTGGACGCCATCAAGAAGGGCCTGCGCGACGTGATGGGCAACCGCGAAGCGCTGCGCGGCCTGTCGCCGGAAAAATTCACCGATGAGTCGTTCGGCCTGCCGACCGTGCGCGACATCCTGTCCGAACTGGAAAAGCCCGGCCGCGACCCGCGCCCCGAGTTCAAGACCGCGACCTTCCAGGAAGGCGTGGAAGACGTGAAGGACCTGCAGCCCGGCATGGTGCTGGAAGGCGTGGTCACCAACGTCGCGGCGTTCGGCGCGTTTGTCGATATCGGCGTGCACCAGGACGGGCTGGTTCACATCTCGGCGCTGTCGAACAAGTTCGTCAAGGACGCGCACGAGGTGGTCAAGGCCGGCCAGATCGTCAAGGTCAAGGTGATGGAGGTCGACGTCAAGCGCAATCGCATCGGGCTGTCGATGCGGCTGGATGACGAGCCGGGGCAGGCGGCGCCGCGCAGCGGTGGCGGCGACCGAGGCGGCCAGCGCAACAGCGGCAAGGGCTTCGGCGGCGGCCGCCGCGAGGCGGAACCGGCGGGTGCGATGGCGGCGGCATTCGCCAAGCTCAAGCGCTGAGCCGCACGCACCACGCAGAATCCATGACGCCCCGCACGAAGCCGTGCGGGGCGTTTTTCATTGCGTGCCGCCGCGGGCGATCGTCACGACCAGCCCCGTCGCGCCGTCGGTCCGGTTGGCAAACGCAAGGTCCAGCCCATGCAGCCGCGCCACGCGCAGCGCGATGGAAACGCCCAGGCCATGCCCGTGCTCCCGTTGCGCCCCGCCCCCGCGGAAGAACCGGTCGCCCAGCCGCGCCAGCACAGCAGGCGCAATGCCCGGTCCCTGGTCGCGCACGGTAATGCCGTCCGGCTGGAAATCCACCGTGACCAGCGCCCCCGGCGGGCTGTAGCGGATGGCATTGTCGAGCAGGTTGCGCAGCAGCAAGGACAGCAGGTTGGCATCGCCCGCGACCGGCAGCGGTTCCCCGCCCTGCTCCGGCCATTCGAGTTCGACGTCGACCCGCTTCTGCTGCGCCAGCGCCAGGCAGTCCGACAGCGCCTGCTGCGCCACCGGCAGCCAGCTGACCGGCTGGCGCGTCGGCAGCGCCGAGGCATCCTCCAGCCGGCTCAGCGTCAGAAGCTGCGATACCAGCCGGCCGATGCGGTCGATGCCGGCGGCGACGTTGGCGCGGGCCTGGTCGCGCTCTGCGGCGTCCGGCGAGCGCTCGGCAAGCTCCCATTGCGCCTTCAGCGCGGCCAGCGGCGTGCGCATCTCATGCGCGGCGTCTGCAGTGAGGCGGCGCTCGTGCTCGATCGAGTCCGACACGCGCGCCAATAGCCGGTTCATCGCATGGACCAGCGGCGCCAGTTCGCCAGGCACCGCCGCCAGGCTGAGCGGCTGGCGGTCGTCGGGCGCGCGCCGTTCGATATCGGACGACAACGCCCGCACCGGCGCCATCGCGCGGCGCATGAACCAGATCAGCAGCCCGATCAGCAGCGGCAGGCCCGCGGCCCAGGGCAGCACCTGCGCGGCGATATAGGACAGGATCAGTTCATTGCGCTCGGCCAGTTGCTGGCCGACGCAGACACGCCAGCCGGTATCGGGATCGTCGAGGTAATAAAGCCGCCAGCGCTGGTGGTCAAGCACGGTATCGGTAAAGCCCTTCACGCCCGGCGCGCGCGGCAGCCGGTCTCCCTCCGGATCGATATGCAAGGGCTGGCCGTCTGGCAGCCACGCGGCGATGGCGAGATCGCCCAGGCCGGCATCGCCCTGGTCGCCTTCCGCCGGCTGCGGCAGCCGGGTGCGCGACGGTCCGGCGGCAAGGTCGACCATTGGCACCACGGAATGCATCTGCAACGCCATGCGCACCATGTCGGTGTCGTACAGCTCGTTGATCTCATGCCGGGCGCGCACGTAGGTCAGCCCGATGGTCAGCAGCCAGACCACTGGCGTGGCGATCAGCACGGCGAGGATAAGCCGGCGCTGCAGCGTCATTGGCAGTCCTCGGCGGCGCCCAGCGTGTAGCCCGCGCCGCGGAAGGTACGCACGATCCTGGGGTGGATCTTGCGGCGCAGGTGATGGATGTGGACTTCAAGGGCATTGCTTTCGACGCCGCCCTGCCAGTCGTAAAGCTTGTCGCGCAGGAAGTCGCGCGTCAGCAGGCGGTTGGGGTGTGCCAGCAGCAATTCGAGCAGCATGGCTTCACGGCTGGTCAGCTCCACCGGCGCGCCGGCCCAGAACGCCTGCCTGCGGGCCGGATGGAATTCCAGCGCGCCATGCTTCCACACCGGCGACGACATCCCCACGGCCCGGCGTGTCACGGCACGCAGGCGCGCGGCCAGTTCGTCCAGCGCGATCGGCTTGACGAGGTAGTCGTCGGCGCCGGCGTCGAGCCCGCAGATACGGCTTTCGATCGCATCGCGCGCGGTCAGCACGATCACGGGGATGCGGCAGCCGCGCGCACGCCAGCGTGCCAGCAGCGCCATGCCGTCTTCGCCGGGCAGGCCAAGGTCCAGGACCACGGCGTCATAGCCGGCCAGCTCGAGCGCATGGTCGGCTTCGGCGGCGGTGCTGAACCAGTCGACCGCATAGTCGAGCAGCTGCAGCCCGCGCCGCAGGCCGTCGCCGAGCATGGGGTCGTCTTCAACGATAAGGATTCTCATGTTCCGGGGTGCGATGCGCGTGTTGTGCGAGTGTTATGCGGCCGCCACGCCGCGCAGGACATCGATTGTGCGCCTGCAAGCTTAATGTGCCATTAAGGTTGGCGGCTTATCCTCGCGCTCGCATTGCCAGGCCCTGTCCTGTTCAACGCCGCGCCTGGTGCCGGCGCCGACAAGGCCGTCAACTCTTCCGCCCGCGCCGCTTTGCCGTCACACCTGCCCTCCAGCCCTGCCAGCCCCGCCGTTCTGCCGCAAGCCGAGCGCCTTGCCGCGCGGCCCGACCATGCCGTGCGCGTGGCAGGCATCCCCGCCGTTGCGCTCGCGCTCGCGTTGCTGGCGTTCGCGCTGCTATGGTTCGGCACGCTGGGGGCACGCCATCTGCTGGGACCGGATGAAGGCCGCTACGCCGAGATCGCGCGCGAGATGCTGGCCACCGGCGACTGGGTCACGATCCGCTATGACGGCCTGAAGTACTTCGAGAAGCCGCCCTTCCACATGTGGGTGACGGCCGTGTCATACGCGCTGTTCGGCATCGGCGAATGGCAGGCGCGGCTGTGCGTGGCGCTTGCCGGCCTGGCCGGCGTGGCGGCATCGATGCTGGCGGCGGCGCGCTGGTTCGGCGCGCGCGCGGGATGGCTGGCGGGGCTGGTGCTGGCATCGGCGCCGATGTGGAATGCGGCGGCACACTTCAATACGCTCGACATGACGCTCTCCGGCGTCCTGGCCTGCGCGCTGGCGAGCATGCTGCTGGCACAGCACCCCCGCACCACGCCAACGGCGCGACGCAACTGGATGCTGGCGTGCTGGACCGCGATGGGTATCGCGCTGCTGACCAAGGGGCTGGTCGGGGTGGTGCTGCCGGGACTGGCACTGGTGGCGTACACCTGCGTCACGCGCGACCTGGCGCTGTGGCGGCGCCTGCATGCGCTGGCGGGCATTGCGCTGATGCTGCTGGTGGCGGTGCCGTGGTACTGGCTGGTGGCACGTCGCAACCCCGAGTTCCTGCACTTCTTCTTCGTGCACGAGCACTGGCAGCGCTACACGTCGACCGTGCATGCGCGCCAGGGTCCGCCGTGGTACTTCGTGCCGCTGGTGCTGGGCGGGTTCATGCCGTGGCTTGGGGTGCTGCCGGCGATGGTCCGCACCGTCAGGCATCGCGCCGGGACCAGCGTGACCACCCCCATGACAATCGGCCCGGCACCGTTCCAGCCCGCGCAGATGTGCGCTGCGTGGGCATTGTCGATCTTCGCCTTCTTCAGCCTGTCAGGCTCCAAGCTGCCCGGCTACATCCTGCCGCTGTTCCCGGCGCTGGCGATCCTCGCCGGTGCCGCGCTGGCGCAAACCGGCGCGCCGGCGTGGCGCACGCAGCTTTGGGCGATGCTGGCGATCGGCGCGCTCGGGCTGCTGGCTAGTCCCGTGGTGGCGACCCTCGATTCCAACAACACACCGAACCTGCTCTATCGCGCCTATGCCGTGTGGGTGGCGACGGCGTTTGCCCTCGTCTGCGCCGGCACACTAGCCGCGCTGTGGCTGCTGCGCCGGCGCGGGCGCATGGCAAGCATCACGGCTTACGCGCTGGGCATGCTGCTGGCATTCACCGTTGCCCTGCTCGGCCATGAGGCCATCGGCCGCCCGGCATCGGGCATTGCCCTGGCTGCGCCGATCGAGCGCGTGCTGCGGCCCGGCATGCCGCTCTATGGCGTGGGCATGCTCGACCATACGCTGCCCTTCTACCTGCGGCATCCGCTCACCATGGTGGCGCAGCCCGATGAACTGGCCTTCGGCACGGAGCAGGAGCCGCAGAAGTGGCTGCCGACCATCGACGCCTTTGTCGATGCGTGGCAGCACGGCCCGCGTGCCGTGGCGCTGCTGTCGCCGCGGATGTTTGCCGAGCTGAGCGCGCGCGTGCCGATGCACGTGATCGCGCGCGACTGGCGGCGCGTGGCCGTGGCCAACTTCCCCGTTGCCGGCGTGCGCTAGCGTGCTGCCGGTGTTTCGTGCCGCGCGAGCGCGGCACGCCTTCTTTTCGATGCGATCGTCAACACAATGCAAGGCAAGAAAGTACTGATTCTCGGCGTCAACGGCTTCATCGGCCATCACCTGACGCGCCGCATCCTGGAAACCACGCCGTGGGAGGTCTACGGCATGGACATGAACGCGGACCGCCTCGGCGACCTCGTCGACCACCCGCGCATGCACTTCTTCGAAGGCGACATCACCATCAACAAGGAGTGGATCGAGTACAACATCCGCAAGTGCGACGTGGTGCTGCCGCTGGTCGCCATCGCCACGCCGGCCACCTACGTGCGCCAGCCGCTGCGCGTGTTCGAGCTGGATTTCGAGGCCAACCTGCCGATCGTGCGCGCCGCGGTCAAGTACGGCAAGCACCTGGTGTTCCCGTCGACCTCGGAGGTCTACGGCATGTGCGCCGACGAGGAGTTCGACCCCGAAGCCTCGCCGCTGGTCTACGGCCCGATCAACAAGCCGCGCTGGATCTATGCGTGCTCCAAGCAGCTGATGGACCGCGTGATCCACGCCTACGGCATGGAGCAGGGCCTCCACTACACGCTGTTCCGGCCCTTCAACTGGATTGGCGCGGGCCTGGACTCGATCTTCGAATCGAAGGAAGGATCGTCGCGCGTGGTGACGCAGTTCCTCGGCCATATCGTGCGCGGCGAGCCGATCAGGCTGGTCGACGGCGGCGCGCAGAAGCGTGCGTTCGCCGATATCTCGGACGGCATCGGCGCGCTGATGCGCATCATCGAGAACCCCGACGGCATCGCCAGCGGCAAGATCTTCAATATCGGCAATCCGGCCAATATCCATTCGGTGCGAGAGCTGGCGGAGATGATGCTGGAGATGGCCGCGGACTATCCCGAATACGCCGGGGAGGCGCGCAAGACGCAGATCGTCGAAACCTCGTCGGGCGACTTCTACGGCAAGGGCTACCAGGACGTGCAGCACCGCGTGCCGAAGATCGGCAACACCATCGAAGAGCTGGGCTGGAAGCCCGAGGTCACGATGGAACAGTCGCTGCGCCGCATCTTCGAGGCGTATCGCGGACACGTATCCGACGCGCGCACGCTGGTGAACCAGTCGTAGGCACAGGCTCGCGGCAAGGGCGGCCTTACGCGTCAGCGCGGTCGAAGCCCGCCTTGCGCGCCAGCACGATGGCCTGCGCGCGGTTCTCCACTTCCAGCTTGGCGAAGATGCTGGTGATGTGGTTGCGCACGGTCTTCTCGCACAGGTCCAGGCGCGCGGCGATCTGGGCGTTGTCGCGGCCCTGCGCGATCAGCTCGACGATATCGCGCTCGCGCCGCGTCAGTGCGGTGAAGGCGGGATCGCGCACCGGCGCCGCGGCCGGCAGGAAAGCACGCACCTCGTCGAGCCAGCGGCGCCAGGCCGGCTCGGTATCGAGCAGCAGGTGGTTGCCGCTTTCCAGCGGCACGAAGCGTGCGCCGGGAATTTCGCTGGCGATCAGGCGGCCCTCGTCGAACGGCACGCGCGCGTCGCGCACTGCATGCAGCACCAGCGTCGGACACGTGACCTTGGGCAGCAGTGCGACCACGTCGATGTCGTTGAACACGCGCATGAAGCGCGCGGCATTCAGCGGCGACGTGGAGACGCGCTCCAGCTCGTTGAACCACGCATGCTGCTCTGCCGTGCCGCCCGGAATGAACTGGGTCGTGAAGAACTGGCGGAACGCGGGATTTTCCTGGCCCCAGCCGAGTTCGGCGAGCTTGTTCATCAGCTCGGCTTCCTCGCGCAGCCTTGGGCTCAGGTTGTCGCGCTTGAGCCGCCCGCGCGCATAGCCGCCGTGCAGGATCAGGTGGCTGACGCGCCCGGGGTGCGCCACGGCGTAGGCGACGGCAATCGATGCGCCCTGCGAGATACCCAGCAGCGGGAAATGCTCCACACCGTTGGCATCGACGATGGTTTCCAGGTCGCGCAGCCAGGCGTCGAAGGACAGGTCTTCGACATCCCGGTCGGAGAGCCCGCAGCCGCGTTCGTCATAGCGGATCAGCGTATGGTGCGCCGACAGGGCCGTGATCATGTGGCTCCACACCGGGCTGCCCACATCGAACTCGAGGTGGCTCATCCAGTTGGCCGCCTTGACCAGCGGCGCGCCGCTGCCGGTGACGGCGTAGGCAAGGCGGACGCCATCCCGGCTGGTGCACAGGCGAATCTGCTGCTTGAACATCGGCATGTCGGGCCGCGCGGTGCTGGGACGGCCCTGCCGGCAGCGCGGCCCTCAGGCCTTGCCTGCCAGGCGGGCGCGCCGCGTGACTTCACTAGTGTAGGAAAGGATCGGTGCGACCTTGCAGGGGATTGCGCCGGCGCTCACGGCGCTGCGCGAATGCGGCGGCCCGGCATGAAACCGGGCCGGTGGTCAGGGATGAGCGTGCGCCGGCATTGGGCATGCGCGTGTCATGACGCACATGCGGGCGCACATGCACTGGCATGTTGCCTCACCGAGGCACGCGCTTACGCATGGCTGAGGCATTCGCCACTGTCGCGCGAGCCGCTGCGCGCGCCGTCGCTGTAGCCGTCGCGCGAACTGATGCGAGCCCCTTCCGTGAACGGGTCGAACTCTCCCATGCGCGCGCCGTCGGTATATGGATCGGGCCTGCGCATGGCGTCCCGGTACGGATCAAAGCCACGGACCGCGCACACGGACATGCCCTGGCGCGCCACCACGGGCAGCATCGAGGCCTCGGTCGCGGGCCCGTGCGCGCCGTCGGTGAAGGCGTCGCGCTGTCCGTGGCGGGCATGCGCGGCAGTCCGCATGGCTTCGTCACTCACTGCTGCGTGAGCCGCCGGGCTCACGCCGGCAGCCAGTGCGGCGGCGAGCGTGGTGACGGTGAGCAGGGTCTTGGCAAACTTCTGATGCATGGCTATCTCCAACCGGGGATGCCGGCAGCGTGGCCGCTGCGGTCCCTCATGCAGGCGATCACCAACGAAAGCACAGGCCGCACGGGATCGCCTTTGCCGTGCGGGCAGATTGCCTGGCGCCGGCGAGACCATTGCTGCAACGATCGCATGGCACGGCTCCTCGAGGAGGCGGACCGCCACGAAGGGGTCCTGTGACAGGTTGAGGGTTGCATTGTCCGGCGCGAGGGCCGGCGCGCGCATGAGGCCGTGGTCCCGGGCCGGCTGCTGCGACGCCCGGGATTCCGGGACCAGCGCCCCGGGGACGCGCCGGCGGGTGGCGCATGGCTGGCGTGCACCGCGTCCGCGCCGGCCGCATGAAACAAAAAGCCCCGGAACACGCCTTGCGGCGCCATCCCGGGGCTTGCAGCGGCGGGCACGGCCCGCCCGCTTCAGATCTCGACCTTGGTGCCCAGCTCCACCACCCGGTTGGCCGGGATCTGGAAGAAGTCTGACGGCTTGGCGCCGTTCTGATGCATCCAGGCAAACAAGCTCTCGCGCCACATCGGCATGCCCGGCAGCTTGGACGGGATCACCGATTCGCGCGCGATGAAGAACGAGGTCTCCATCAGCTCGAAATGCATGCCGAGCTTGCGGTCGGCCAGGTCCAGCACCTTCTGCACGTCCGGCGTTTCCTTGAAGCCGTATTCCGACTTCAGGATAAAGACGCCGCCGCCCAGGTCCTTGCAGCTGAGGCGATGATCGTCGTCGACATACGGGACGTCGCGCGTGATGAAGTGCAGGAACACCACGCGCTCGTGCAGCACGCGGTTGTGCTTGAGGTTGTGCAGCAGCGACACCGGCACCGAATCGGTATTGCCGGTCAGGAACACCGCGGTGCCCTCGACGCGGTGCGGCGGGTGCGCCAGCAGGCCGGCGATGAACGGCTCCAGCGGGATGCCGTCTTCCAGGCTGCGCGCGCGCAGCAGCTTGCGGCCGCTGTACCAGGTCATCAGCATGAAGAAGGCCATGCTGCCCAGCAGCAGCGGGAACCAGCCGCCTTCGGCAACCTTGAGCAGGTTGGCGGCAAAGAACGACAGGTCGACCAGCAGGAAGGCCGAGCCGACCAGCACCACCAGCGCCGTGTTCCACTTCCACGCGTTGCGCATGCACACCGCCGCCAGGATGCTGGTGATGACCATGGTCGTGGTCACGGCGATGCCGTAGGCCGCCGCCAGGTTCTCCGACTTCTTGAACGAGATCACCACGCCGAACACCAGCACCAGCAGCAGCCAGTTGACCACCGGCAGGTAGATCTGGCCGATCTCCGCGGCCGAGGTGTAGCGCACGCGCATGCGCGGCACGAAGCCCAGCTGGATCGCCTGGCTGGTCAGCGAGAAGGCGCCGGAAATAACCGCCTGCGAGGCGATCACCGTGGCGCAGGTGGCCAGCAGCACCATCGGGATCCGCAGCAGCTCCGGCACCATCAGGTAGAACGGGTTCTCGGCACCGGCGGGATTGTGCAGCAGCATCGCGCCCTGGCCGAAGTAATTCAGCATCAGGCACGGCATCACCAGGACGAACCAGCCGATGCGGATCGGGCGCGCGCCGAAATGGCCCATGTCGACGTACAGCGCCTCGGCCCCGGTCAGCACCAGGAACACCGAGCCCAGCACGATAAAGGCCTGCAGCGCGTGCTCGACCAGGAAGGTGATGCCGTACAGCGGATTGACCGCCTTGAGGATTTCCGGCGCCTGGACCAGGTTGAACACGCCCAGCGCGCCCAGCGTCAGGAACCACGCCGTCATGATCGGCCCGAACAGCTTGCCCACCGCCGCGGTGCCATGGCGCTGGATCAGGAAGAGCCCCGCCAGGATGGCCAGCGTGATCGGTATCACGAATCGCGACAACTGCGGCGCGGCGATCTCCAGCCCTTCCACGGCCGACAGCACCGAGATCGCCGGCGTGATGACCGCATCGCCATAGAACATGCAGGCGCCGAAGATGCCCAGCATCATCAGGATCCTGGCCTTGGCCGAGCGCTGCGCCACGGTGCGCAGCACCAGCGCCATCAGCGCCAGCACCCCGCCCTCGCCGTCGTTGTCGGCGCGCATGATGAACACCACGTACTTGATCGAGACCACGATGATCATGGCCCAGAACAGCATCGAGATGACGCCGAGCACGGCGTCGGTACTGAAGGCGATGCCGTGCTCCTTGCTGAAGCACTCCTTGAGCGCGTACAGCGGGCTGGTGCCGATGTCGCCAAAGACGACGCCGACCGCGCCGAGCACCAGGGCACGCGTGCTCGGACTCTCGACGAAATAATGGCTGGTTGTGGACTGGGTAGTCATGAGATTGGGTCTGCCCGGCCGGCTCGCCGGCAGTTTTGTTGGCTCTGGCAGTCGCCACCCGGCGCACGGGCACGGACTGCTGCGCCGTTTTCCGGCGCTTTTAGCGTTCTATTGCATTGCACAAACCCGCGCAATTCTAGATGAACTGCCCGCTAACGACCACTCCGGACAATTCGGGTGCCGTTTTCGCGACTCAGCAAGCATGGGAGGGAAGTGGCCGGTGGTCAAGGCCCGGTAAGCAAAACTGCATGCCCCTGCGCCCGCAAGGGTCGTTGCGGCAGGGCAACATTGTGGCCTATGCGGCACCCACGAAGGACTCAGACGCCGAGATAGCGATCCAGCGCTTCCGGCTTGCCGGCCAGGTCGACCGCCGGACCGGCCAGCACCACCCGGCCCTTCTCCAGCACCACGGCGCGGTCGGCGTGCGCCAGCACAAAGCGGAAGTTGCGGTCGACCACCACCGAAGCGATCCCTGTGGCACGCACCGTGGCGATGACTTCCCAGATCTCGCGCACGATGCGCGGGGCCAGCCCTTCGGTGGCTTCGTCCAGCACCAGGCAGTCGGGATTGGTCATCAGCGCGCGGCCGATCGACAGCATCTGCTGCTCGCCGCCGGACAACTGCTGGCCGCCGTGCGACAGGCGCTCCTTCAGGCGCGGGAACAGGTCGAGCACGCGCGCCTCGTCCCAGTCGTTGCGGCCGTTGCAGCCCTTGCGCGCGGCCATCAGCAGGTTTTCCCGCACCGACAGGCTGGGGAAGATGCCCCGCCCTTCCGGCACGTAGGCGACGCCCAGGCGCGCCACCTCGTACGGCTGCGCACGCGACATGTCGCGGCCGGCCACCCGGATCTGCCCCTGGCGCTGGCGCACGTGACCCAGCAGCGTGCGCAACAGCGTGCTCTTGCCCATGCCGTTGCGGCCCAGCAGGCCCACGGTCTCGCCCACGCCGACGGTGAAATCGATGCCGCGCAGCACATGGCTGGAGCCGTACCAGGCATTGATGCCGGTGGCTTCGATCATCGGTGTGCTGGTGCGTGTGCTAGTGGGCGTACTCATGCGGCCTCGCTTTCTTCCTCGCCCAGGTAGGCAAGCTGGACTTCGCGGTTGGCCCGGATCGCCTCGGGCGTGCCGGTGGCGATCACCGCGCCGTTGACCATCACGGTGATGCGGTCGGCAACCGAGAACACCGCGTCCATGTCGTGTTCGACCAGCAGGATGGCATGGCCCTCGCGCAGGCCGCGCAGCAGCCCGAGCATGCGTGTCGATTCCTCCGCGCCCATGCCGGCGAGCGGCTCGTCGAGCAGCAGCGCCACCGGCTGCGTCGCCAGGCACATCGCCACCTCGAGCTGGCGCTTCTGGCCATGCGCCAGGTCGCTGGCGAGCCGGTCCGCCAGCGGCGCCAGGCCGGCGCGCTCCATGGCCTCGTCGGCCAGCGTGGCGCTGGTGCGGCAGCCCTGCGCGCTTTCCCACAGGCGCCAGGCACGCTGCGCGCGCGACTGCGCCGCCAGCCGGCAGTTCTCGCGCACGGTCAGCGGCAGGAAGATGTTGTTGCGCTGGTAGCTGCGCCCCACGCCGTGCCGCGCCAGCCGCGGCTGCGACCAGCCGGTGACCTCCTCGCCCTTCAGGAACAGGCGCCCGGACGTGGGCGGCAGTTCGCACGACAGCATGTTGATCAGCGTGGACTTGCCTGCGCCGTTGGTGCCGATCACGGCATGGATCTCGTGCAGCGCCAGCGACAGGTCGACGCCGGCCACGGCGGTCAGGCCGCCAAAGCGGCGCGTGAGCTGCTGCGCCTGCAGTACCGGCGTATTCATGCGGCCTCCGTATTGCGCGCGCTGCCGTCACCGGCCTCGCCGGCCTGGGTCCCGTGCCCGCCGTTGTGGCGCCCGGCCTTGCCGCGGCGCCCATGCCGCAGCACCGCGGGCAGGCTGACCAGCCCGCGCGGCAGCAGCGCGACGGCAACGATGATGAAGCCGCCCATCGCCAGTTGCCAGTGCTTGGTCAGCGTGCTGAACCATTCGGCCAGCAGCACGAACGAAAACGCGCCCAGCACCGCCCCGGCCAGGCTGCCGACACCGCCCAGGATCACCATCAGCATGGCGTTGCCCGACTGGTGCCACGACGCGATCTCCGGATTGACGAAGCCGAACTGGATCGCATAGAGGAAGCCGGCCAGCCCCGCCAGCACCCCGCCGGCGACAAAGGCGCCAAGCTGGTAGCGGTAGGTGGCATAGCCGGCGGCGCGCATGCGCTGCTCGTTATGGCGGATGCCCACCAGCGCATGGCCGAAGCGCGAGCGCAGCACCAGCGCCAGCAGCGCGACCGTGGCCACCAGGCCCGCCCACACCAGCCAGTAGAAGTGCATGGGGTCGGTGACGGTCAGCAACTGCTCGCCCGGCACCGGGAATTCCGGGCGGAAATAGATATAAGTGCCGTCGCTGCCGCCGGCAACATTGGTGTCATGGAAGACGAAGTACACCATCTGCGCGAAGGCCAGCGTGACCATGATGAAATACACGCCGCGCGTGCGCAGCACCAGCGCGCCCACCACCAGCGCCAGCCCTGCCGAGGCGGCCAGCGCGCCGGCCAGCAGCAGCCAGCCGTTGCCCGGCCCGGATTGCGGCGCGAGCATCGCGGTGGCGTAGGCCGCCATGGCGAAGTACGCGGCATGCCCCAGGCTGACCAGCCCGGTATAGCCGATCAGCAGCTGCAGCGACAGCGCGAAGATCGCCATGATCATCACCTTGCTGAGCAGCTCGATATAGAACTTGTGGCTGTCCGCGGTCAGCAGCAGCGGCAGCACGGCCAGCACGGAGAAGGCCACCAGCCAGCCCAGCGCGGCAAGCAGTGCGGCATTGCCGCGGGAATGCCGGCGCGCCGGCAATGTCGTCGGATTCATGTCAGCCCGCCTTGAACAGCCCCTGCGGCTTCCACAGCAGGATCACCGCCATCAGCAGGTAGATCAGCACGCCGGCCGCCTCCTGCCAGAACACCTTGCCAAAGGTATCGACGAAGCCCAGCAGCAGCGACGCCACCAGCGCGCCCTTGACCGAGCCGATACCGCCGATCACCACCACCACGAAGCACACGATCAGCACCTGCCCGCCCATGCCCGGATACACCGACGACACCGGCGCCGAGATCATCCCCGCCAGCACCGCCAGCGCCACGCCCAGCGCGAACACGAAGCGGTACAGCACGGTGATGTTGATGCCGAGCGACTGCACCATCTCGCGGTTGGTCGCGCCGGCGCGGATCATCATGCCCAGCCGCGTGCGCCGGATCACGTAGTACATGGCCGCGGCCACCGCCAGGCACACCGCCGAGATAAAGAGCCGGTACACCGGGTAGGTCATGTCGTTGCCGATCGGCAGCGCGCCGTCGAGCAGCGCCGGCACCTGCACGCCGTGCACATCGTCGCCGACCAGGATGCTGCGCAGCTCTTCGAACACCAGGATCAGCCCGTAGGTCATCAGCACCTGCTGCAGGTGGTCGCGCTCGTACAGGTAGCTGAAGAAGGCCCACTCGAGCACGTAGCCGAACACCACCGCCAGCACGATGCCGAGCGGGATGGCGATAAACAGGTTGCCGGTCAGCCCGGCGAGCGTGAAGGCAAGGTACGCGCCCAGCATGTAGAAGCTGCCGTGCGCCAGGTTGATCACGCCCATGATGCCGAAGATCAGCGTCAGGCCGCTGGCGACCAGGAACAGCAGCAGGCCGTACTGCACGCTGTTCAGGCACTGGATAAGGAAGGAGACGATGTCCATGCGGGCACTTCTGCAGACTACGACAGGGAAGACGGTTTGGGGTGCGCCAAAGCCGCCCGGACTTGCCTGAGCAAGGTGTTCTCCCTCTCCCCGCACGGGAAGAGGGTTGGGGTGAGGGGTGGTTTAGCTAGGTACCAGATCAAGCGGAGCCTTCGGTTTTGAACCGATGGGCGTCAGCCCTTGACCCGCATGCCCTCACCCCCGGCCCCTCTCCCGCGAGCGGGAGAGGGGAGCAAACCCGCGGGCATTGATGCCCTTACAACCTGCACCCGCGCGCCGGATCAGCCAGCGCCTTGACCGCCACCGTGCTGACCTTGTTCTCGCGCCCGTCCACCTTGCGCAGGTAGAAATCCTGCACCGGGTTGTGCGCCTTCGACAGCGTAAAGGCACCGCGCGGGCTGTCGATCTTGGCCGCGCCCATGGCCTTGTACAGGTCGGCCTTGCGCGTCATGTCGCCCTTGACCGCATTGGCGCCGGCCGCGAGCAGCTGTGCCGCGTCATAGCCCTGCACCGCATAGACGTCAGGCTGCAGCTTGAAGGTCTTGGCGTAGTCCAGCCGGAAATTCTTGTCGCGCGCATTGGTCAGGCCGTCGGCATAGTGCAGCGTGGTCTCCAGCCCCTGCGCGGCATTGCCCTGCGCTTCCAGCGTGCCGTCGGTCAGAAAGCCCGAGCCATACAGCGGGATCTTGTCCTTCAGTCCTGCCCCGGCCCAGTCCTTGACGAACTTGACCGCACCGCCGCCGGCAAAGAACACGAACACCGCATCCGGCTTGAGCGAAGCCACCTCGGTGATCAGCGCCTGGAATTCGACATTGGGGAACGGCAGGCTCAGTTCCTTCACCACCTTGCCGCCCTTGGCCTCGAAGGCTTCCTTGAAGCCCTTGACCGACTGCTCGCCGGCCGCGTACTTCCACGTCAGCGTCACCACCTTCTTGAGCCCGCGCTCGGCCAGCACCTGGCCCATCGCATAGCCCGGCTGCCAGTTCGAGAACGACGTGCGGAAGATGTTCGGGCCGCACAGCGGAC
Organism: Cupriavidus oxalaticus; assembly: GCF_016894385.1. Classification (NCBI taxonomy): domain Bacteria; kingdom Pseudomonadati; phylum Pseudomonadota; class Betaproteobacteria; order Burkholderiales; family Burkholderiaceae; genus Cupriavidus; species Cupriavidus oxalaticus. The sequence continues at coordinate 1,371,461 of NZ_CP069812.1, read as the reverse complement.
CGGTGGCTTCGTCGACGCCGGCGTTGGGGATGATCAGCAGCGTGTTGTTTTCCTTGGCGACCTTGACGATGCCCATCTGCACGCCCGAATGCACCGTGCCGACCACCACGTCGACCTGGTCGCGCTTGACCAGCTTGGTGGCGTTTTCCGGGGCCTTGGCGGGGTCGGACTCATCGTCGACCTTGAAGTACTCGATGTCGCGTCCACCGAGCTTGCCGCCCTGCTGCTGCACATACATGCGGAAGCCGTTCTCGATGGCGGTGCCGAGCGCCGCATAGGTGCCGGTGTACGGCAGCATGAAGCCGACCTTGATCTTGCCGCCAGGTGCTGTCTGGGCAGGCTGGGCCGAGGCGCCGGCCATGGCAAACACGGTGGCGACGGCAAGGCAGGCAGGCGCGAGCCTGCGCGGTGTGAAGCGACGCATGAATGTCTCCTGGTGGTCAAGCCGGCGGCTTACCGGACCGTTGCCGGTCCCCCTGCCGCTGCCGTGGCCTGCGACGGCGCATGCTGCGCCGCGGACCCTGCGGAGCGGGCGGGAAGCCCAATTATTTTAGGTATGAAGTATGTGTGTTTATATGCCGAACCGCGGCCTGCGTCAACGCCTCAGGCTGGTCGCGATGTGGCGAATGGCCGCATCGCGCGAGTTTAAGCAAGGTGGTTTGCGGGGCATATCGATGGATACCCTCGATCTGCGCCATGGTGCCGTACTCGTCGTCTTCGCCCTGCACCGCGAGCCCCGGACATTTCAATCCGGACAACAGCGGGCGCAGGTCCCACTGGCGAAAATCCGGGTCGAGCCAGATATCGTTCCAGCCCCAGAAGGCGGATTCGACGTCGTCATGATGTCGCCCCAGCCGCTCGCGCAGGTCGGTGTCGAGATAGACCTGGCGCGTGGCGGCGATGTTGCGCACCGACAGGTCCTCCACCACGATATGCGGCGCCAGCACGGTGATGCCATCGAGCGCCTGCGGAAAGCTGGCGGCATAGATCAGCGCGATGGAACCGCCATCGCTATGCCCCATCAGCCAGGGCACGCCATGCTTGCGGCCGGGGCCGATGTCGAGCGCATCGAACAATGCCGGCAACGCCTCGCGCGCCTGGCGGTGCATGAAATCGGGGCGCCATTTCTCGGCATGCGGACGCGGCGTGGAACGGCCGTAGCCGTAGCGTGAGAACACCAGCCCGCGATAGTCGCCGGCTTCGCAGAAATGGCGCGGGAAATCGCGCCACATGCTGACCGAGCCCAGGCCTTCGTGCAGGAAGACCACCAGCGGTCGCTGCGTGCGCTCGGGACGCAGCCACTGGTATTCGATCTGGATACGGCGTTCGTCGAAGGGAATTTCCACCAGGCTGGCCGGCATCGGTGTCTTGTCGTCTTGCATCGCTTCAGGAAAGAGTTGTCGGGGACTGGCGCGCGGCTTCTTCGCGCTGGCGCAGCCGGAACCGCTGGATCTTGCCGGTGGCGGTCTTGGGCAGTTCCGGCACGCATTCGATCTGGCGCGGGTACTTGTACGGCGCCAGCCGCGACTTGATGAATGCCTGCAGCTCCGCGGCCATGCCGTCATGCCATGGCTGGCCCGGCCGCAGCACGACGAAGGCCTTGGGCTTGACCAGCTCGTCGGCATCGGCCACGCCGATCACCGCGGCTTCCAGCACGGCCGGATGCAGCGCCAGCGCGGCCTCGACCTCGAATGGCGAGACGTAGATGCCGCCGACCTTGAGCATGTCGTCGCTGCGCCCGGCATAGGTGTAGTAACCGTCGGCATCGCGCAGGTACTTGTCGCCGCTGCGCGTCCATTCGCCGACGAAGGTGTCGCGCGTCTTGTCGCGATTGCACCAGTACATCAGCGCCGCGCTCGGACCCTTGATGTAGAGGTCGCCGATTTCGCCGGGCGCACACGGTTCGCCGCGCTCGTCCAGCAACTTCAGTTCGTAGCCGGGGACGGCCATGCCCGTCGTGCCGTAGCGCACCTCGCCGGGCCGGTTCGACAGGAAGATATGCAGCATCTCGGTGGAGCCGATACCGTCCAGGACGTCGCAGCCGAAATGTGCCAGGAAACGCTCGCCCATATCGCGCGGCAACGCCTCGCCGGCGGAGGTGCACACGCGCAGCGCCACCTCGTCGCGCGCCGGCAGGTCGGGCGCGGCGAGCATGCCCGCGAACAGCGTCGGCACGCCGCAGAACACCGTCGGCCGCTGTTCGCGCAGGCGCCGGAACACCGCCGTCGGCGTGGGCCGTTCGGCCATCAGCACGGTGGTCGCGCCGACCGACATCGGAAAGGTCAGCGCATTGCCCAGCCCGTAGGCAAAGAACAGCTTGGCGGCGGAAAACACGACGTCGTCCTCGCGGATGCCAAGCACCTGGCGGGCATAGAGGTCGGCGGTATGGAACAGGTTGCCGTGGGTATGCACCGTGCCCTTGGGGCGGCCGGTCGAGCCCGACGAATAGAGCCAGAACGCCATGTCATCCGGACCGGTGCGTGCGACCGGTGCGGGCGAACGGGTGCGCGCCAGCATCGCGCCCACGCCGCATGCCGGCGCCGCATCGCCGTGCGGAGCGGCCTGGATCACCGTCGGCGCCAGCCCGCTCTTGTCGATCGCGGCCTGCATCACGGGCAACAGCGGCGTCGATACCACCACCGCGCGGGCGCCGCTGTGCGCGAGCATGTAGGCATAGTCGTCCGCGGTCAGCAGCGTGTTGACCGCTACCGGCACCACGCCCGCGAGCAGGCAGCCGAGGAACACCGTGGGGAAATCGACGGTATCGAGCGCGCACAGCAGCAGCCGCTCTTCCTGCCGGAACCCCGCCTCGCGCAGCGCGCCGGCAAAGCGGCGGGCGCGGGCATCGAGTTCGGCGTAGGTCAGCGAAGTGGCGTCGTCGACATAGGCGAGCTTGTCGCCCCGTCCTGCATCGAGGTTGCGCGAAAGCAGGTCTTCGGCGGCGTTATAGCGCGGCGGCAGCACCGCGACGGCGCCGGTGTCGGCAGTCGCGGCGGTATTGGGGGGCGTCATGTCTCCACTCCTTGGTGTCGCATGCCGCGCGCTGCCTGGACCGGCAACTGCGCGCCAGGCGCCAGGCCAGTCGCTGTTATCGCGATGTCCGGATCACGTTGCATTCCGGCCTCCGCTTTGCGATGCATTTTATTTCATATCAACTATTATGCAAGCAAGGGAATGCACTATAAGACAGGGCCTTGGCGGTTGCCTTAGCGGTTGTCGCCGAACGGGGAGCCCGCAGCGTCACAAGACACAGCAACCCTGCTCGTATAATGCGCCCTTGCTTTTTTTGCCAGGCGGCCCAGGCGCCGCCCGGCCAACATGACCCTCGACACCATGCGCCGCGACCCAGCCCCGCTGCCTGCCATCGATTCCGACGCCCGCCCAGCGCGCGAAGCGTCCGCGCCGGCCGCCAACGGCGAGCGCGACCCCTACCTGACGCAACTGGGCGACCGCATCCGCTCGCTGCGCGCGTCGCGCGGCATGTCGCGCAAGGACCTGGCGCGCGGCGCCGGCGTGTCCGAGCGCTATCTGGCCAACCTCGAAACCGGCACCGGCAATGCCTCGGTGCTGCTGCTGCGCCAGGTGGCCGGCGCGCTCGACGTGCCGCTGCCGGTGGTGCTGGCCGAGGTGGACGGCCCGAACGGCTTGAACGGCCAGCAGGCGACGGAGTTCGCGCAGATGCTCCAATGGCTGGCGCAACTGCCGTCCGCGGACCTGGCGCGCGTGCGCGAAGCCTGCCGCCACGCGCTGGCACCTGAAGAATCCGGTGACGCGCGCCACCGCCGCATCGCGCTGATCGGCCTGCGCGGCGCCGGCAAGTCCACGCTGGGCCGCGCGCTGGCGGCCGCGCGCGACGTGCCGTTCGTCGAACTGAACACCGTGATCGAGCAGGAAGCCGGCGCCAGCCTGTCCGAAATCCATTCGCTGTACGGCCAGGCCGCGTACCGCCGCTACGAGATGCGGGCGCTGGAACGCACGCTGCGCGAGAACGAGCGCATGGTGCTCGCTACGCCTGGCAGCCTGGTGTCGGAGCCGGCCACCTTCAACCTGCTGCTGGCGCAGTGCTACACCATCTGGGTGCGCACCTCGCCGGAAGAGCACATGGCCCGCGTGGTGGCCCAGGGCGACATGCGCCCGATGGAAGGCAACCGCGAGGCCATGGCCGACCTGCGCCGCATCCTGCAGGCGCGCACGCCGCTGTACGCCCGCGCCGATATCTCGATCGACACCAGCGGCCTGGATGCCGCGACCTCGCTGCAACAGCTGCGCGCACAACTGCAGGCCGCCGGGGTCTGACCGGCTTTCAAAGCCCCAACCCCGCTCCATGCCGCGCGGGGCAATCAGGCATTGCGTCGCGCCTTCCTCTGCACTATATTTCATCAAAAGCCGCAAGGCACTATAGTGCATCAAGGAGACAGCCATGTCCGCGCCGGCAACCGCCCCCCTTCAGCCTGCCGCCCAGGCAGAAGCCCCCGCTCCCGTCACGTTCGAGCGCCATCCCGACCAGTACCGCCACTGGAAGCTCAGCTTCAACGGCCCCGTCGCCACGCTGGCGATGGACGTCGACGAGGAAGCCGGCCTGCGCCCCGGCTACGCGCTCAAGCTGAATTCCTATGACCTCGGCGTCGATATCGAACTGCACGACGCGCTGCAGCGCATCCGCTTCGAGCATCCCGAAGTGCGCACCGTGGTGCTGACCAGCGCGCGCGAGCGCATCTTCTGCTCCGGCGCCAATATCTTCATGCTGGGCCAGTCGTCACACGCGTGGAAGGTCAATTTCTGCAAGTTCACCAACGAGACCCGCAATGCCATCGAGGATGCCAGCGAGCACTCCGGGCTGAAGTTCATCGCCGCCTGCAATGGCACCACCGCCGGCGGCGGCTACGAGCTGGCGCTGGCCTGCGACGAGATCGTGCTGGTCGACGACCGCTCGTCCGCGGTCAGCCTGCCCGAAGTGCCGCTGCTGGGCGTGCTGCCTGGCACCGGCGGCCTGACCCGGGTGACCGACAAGCGCAAGGTCCGGCGCGACCATGCCGATATCTTCTGCACCACTACCGAGGGCGTGCGCGGCCAGCGCGCCCGGGACTGGAAACTGGTCGATGAAGTGGTCAAGCCGGCGCGCTTCGCCGAATACGTCGCCGAGCGCGCCGCGGCGCTGGCCGCCGCCAGCGACCGCCCGCAGGGCCACCACGGCATCACGCTGACGCCGCTGTCGCGCACGGTCGAGCCCGACGGCTACCGCTACGAGACCGTGCGCGTGCACATCGATCCCGCGGCACGCAAGGCCACGCTCATCGTGTTCGGCCCCGACAAGCACCAGCCCGCCGACCTCGCCGGCGTGGTCGCGGCCGGCGCGCAATGGTGGCCGCTGAAGATGGCGCGCGAGCTCGACGATGCCATCCTGACGCTGCGCACCAACCATCTCGACATCGGCATCTGGGTGCTGAAGACCGACGGCGACCCGGCGCAGGTGCTGGCCGCCGACGCGCTGCTGGAAGCCAATGCCGGCCACTGGTTCGTGCGCGAGACCATCGGCATGCTGCGCCGTACGCTGGCGCGGCTGGACGTGTCGTCGCGCAGCCTGATCGCGCTGATCGAGCAGGATTCGTGCTTTGCCGGCACGCTGCTCGAACTGGCGCTGGCGGCCGACCGCAGCTACATGCTGCACCTGCCCGACGCCCCCGACGACGCGCCGCGCATCTTCGTGTCCGCGGTCAATTTCGGCCGCTACCCGATGCCGAACGGGCAAACCCGGCTGGCCGCGCGCTTCTATGGCGACGAGACCGCACTGACCGCGGTGCGCGAACACATCGGCGCGCCGCTCGACGCGCTCAGCGCCGACTCGCTCGGACTGATCACCGCCGCGCCCGACGATATCGACTGGGAGGACGAGATCCGCATCGCGCTGGAAGAGCGCGCCAGCCTGTCGCCCGACGCACTGACCGGGATGGAAGCGAACCTGCGCTTCGGCGGCGCCGAGAACATGGCAACGCGCATCTTCGGCCGCCTGACCGCGTGGCAGAACTGGATCTTCCAGCGGCCCAACGCCGTCGGCGAGAACGGCGCGCTGAAGGTGTTCGGCACCGGCAACAAGGCGCGCTTCGACTGGGACCGGGTCTGACGACCCTGCCAGCACAACGAGGAGACACCGTGAGCATCGACTACAGCCAGAAGATCCCCAACAACGTCAACCTGTCCGACGACCGCGCGCTGCAGCGCGCGCTCGAGCACTGGCAGCCCGCCTTCCTCGACTGGTGGCGCGACATGGGGCCCGATGGCTCGCATAACTTCGACGTGTACCTGCGCACCGCGGTGTCGGTCGACCCGTCGGGCTGGGCGCACTTCGAGCACGTCAAGATGCCCGACTACCGCTGGGGCATCTTCCTGCAGCCGGCCGACCCGGAGCGCAAGATCCATTTCGGCGAGCACAAGGGCGAAGCCGCGTGGCAGGACGTGCCCGGCGAGCACCGCGCCAACCTGCGCCGCATCATCGTCACGCAGGGCGATACCGAGCCGGCATCGGTCGAGCAGCAGCGCCACCTGGGGCTGACCGCGCCCAGCCTGTACGACCTGCGCAACCTGTTCCAGGTGAACGTGGAAGAAGGCCGCCACCTGTGGGCCATGGTCTACCTGCTGCACCGCTACTTCGGCCGCGACGGCCGCGAAGAAGCCGAGGCGCTGCTGGAGCGCCGCTCCGGCGACCAGGACAATCCGCGCATCCTCGGCGCCTTCAACGAGCGCACGCCGGACTGGCTGTCGTTCTTCATGTTCACCTACTTCACCGACCGCGACGGCAAGTTCCAGCTGTGCGCGCTGGCCGAGTCGGGCTTCGATCCGCTCGCGCGCACCACGCGCTTCATGCTGACCGAGGAAGCGCACCACATGTTCGTCGGCGAGTCGGGCGTGTCGCGCGTGATCCAGCGCACCTGCGAGGTCATGCGCGAACGCGGCATCGAAGATCCGGAACAGGTGCGCGCCGCCGGCGTGATCGACCTGGAGACGATCCAGCGCTACCTGAACTTCCACTACAGCGTGACCATCGACCTCTTTGGCGCGGACCAGTCGTCCAACGCGGCCACCTTCTACAGCGCCGGCCTGAAGGGGCGCTTCGAGGAAGGCAAGCGCGCCGACGACCATGTGCTCAAGGGCGATGCCTACCGCGTGCTGGAAGTGCGCGACGGCCGCCTGGGCGAGCGCGAGGTGCCGATGCTCAATGCGCTCAATGAAGTGCTGCGCGACGACTACATCAAGGACAGCATGGGCGGCGTGGCGCGCTGGAACAAGGTGATCGAGAAAGCCGGCATCCCCTTCCGCCTGACCGTGCCGCACAAGGCCTTCAACCGCAAGATCGGCACGCTGGCCAATGTGCATGTGTCGCCGCAGGGCGAGCTGATCTCCGAGGCCGAGTGGAAGGCCAACGAGCGCAAGTGGCTCGCCACCGACGAGGACCGCGCCTTTGTCGCCAGCCTGATGGGCCGCGTGGTCGAGCCCGGCAAGTACGCCAACTGGATCGCGCCGCCGGCGGTGGGCATCAACCGCCAGCCGATGGATTTCGAGTACGTGCGCTTCAACTGAGCCTGGCCAGAAGCCGGCAAGGAGATACCGGAGATAAAGGATGGGCGCCCCCGACATCATCAAGCAGCACCTGATCGACCCGGAAATCTGCATCCGCTGCAATACGTGCGAAGACACCTGCCCGATCGACGCCATCACCCACGACGACCGCAACTACGTGGTCAAGGCCGACGTCTGCAACGGCTGCAACGCCTGCCTGTCGCCGTGCCCGACCGGCGCCATCGACAACTGGCGCACCATGCTGCGCGGCGACGCCTATCCCATCGCGGCGCAGCTGCTGTGGGACGAACTGCCGGCCGAGGTGCCGCTGCCTGAACTGGACACCGCGGCCGAAGGTGCCGGCTCAGCAACGCCAGCCACGGCTACGCCTGAAGCCACGATCCAGTCGGTGGAAACCAGCCGCCACACCTCGCCGCGCGCGCCATGGTCGGCGGCGCACCCGTATGTGAACCTGCACGGCGTGCGCGCCCCGGTCACGGCGACGGTGGCCGGCAACTACCGGCTCACCGCCGACGACGCATCCAGCGATATCCACCATATCGTGCTGGACTTCGGCACCCATTTCTTCCCCATCCTGGAAGGCCAGTCGATCGGCATCGTGCCGCCGGGCACCGACGACGCCGGCAAGCCGCACTACATCCGCATGTACTCGGTGGCCAGTCCGCGCGACGGCGAGCGTCCCGGCTACAACAACCTCGCGCTGACGGTAAAGCGGGTCGACCAGGACCATGACGGCCGGCCGGTGCGCGGCGTGGCGTCCAGCTACCTGTGCGACCTGGCCAAGGGCGATACCGTCCAGGTGGTGGGCCCGTTCGGCACCACCTTCCTGATGCCCAACCACGCCCAGGCCAGCGTGATGATGGTCTGCACCGGCACCGGCTCGGCACCGATGCGCGCCATGACCGAGCGCATGCGCCGCAACCTGGCGCACTTCAGCGGGCGCCGGATGCTGTTTTTCGGCGCGCGCAACGCCAGCGAGTTGCCCTACTTCGGCCCGCTGCTCAAGCTGCCCAGGGATTTCCTCGACATCCATTTCGCCTTTTCGCGCGATCCCGACGCGCCGCGCCGCTATGTGCAGGACGCGATCCGCGAGGCCGCCGATGCCGCGGCCACCCTGCTCGCGGATCCGAACGGCCATGTCTACATCTGTGGCCTGAAAGGGATGGAGGCAGGCGTGCTGGCCGCCTTCGACGCGGTCTGCACCGGTGCCGGCCGCAGCTGGGCCGAACTGGAAGCCACCATGAAAGCCGAGGGCCGGCTGCATATCGAGACCTATTAGCCTGCACGCCTGTCTAACCGATACCGGCCCGCCAGAACCCGGCGGGCCGGGCGCTTTTTACGTCAAGCACTTCCCTTCTGAAATCGTTCGCCTATAATCTTTCTCAAGAAACAGGAGCAAGGCGATGCAATCCAGGCGGATCCCGGAAACAGACCCCGCCGGCGGCCCCGACCCCGGCACCACGCTGACCAAGGCGGTAATGCGCGCCGCCGGCTTCCTCGGCATCAGCCAGGCGGTGGTAGCGAGTGTGCTCGGCATCAGCACGGCCTCGGTATCGCGCATGGCATCCGGCGGCTATGTGCTCGATGCCCACCGCAAGGAGTGGGAATTCGGCGTCCTGTTCGTACGCCTGTTCCGCTCGCTGGACGCAATCCTCGGCCATGGCGACCAGGCGCGGCTGTGGCTCACCCATGAAAACCTGGCACTGGGCGGCAAGCCCATCGAAATGATCCGCACAACGGAAGGTCTGGTCCGTGTCGTTCACTACCTGGACGCCACCCGCGGTCGCATCTGAGCGCCGGCAGTTCGCGCTCACGCTGTGGCGGGCGGTGGAAGCCCAGCACGTTGTCTCCACCATGCCGCTGGTCGACAGCCTCGAAGAACAGGCTGTGCTGGAAGCCGTGCTCGATGCCGGCAAGCCCGCCGTGCCGATCGAGGCACGCCACCTGCACTACCTGCTGTTCACCCCCTTTCGCTATCCCCCGTCTCCCTGGGGTTCGCGCTTCCGCGCCGCCCAGGATCCCGGCGTGTTCTATGGCGCCGCCGAGATCCGCACCGCCTGCGCGGAGCTGGGCTACTGGCGCTGGCGCTTCCTCAACGACAGCCCGGCACTGCCACGCATCGACGCCCGCGCGCAGACGCTGTTCGAAGTGCGCATCGCCACCGACGGCGTGGCGCTCGACGCCCCGCCCTTCGACCGCGACCGCGACACCTGGACCGACCCGGACCAACACGAACCCTGCCAGTCCTTCGGCCGCGTCGCGCGCGAAGCCGGCCTCGGCATGATCCGCTACACCTCGGTCCGCGACCCGCTCCACGGCCTGTGCGGCGCCGTGCTGACGCCGCGCGCTTTCGCCCACCCGCAGCCACTGGCGACCACCACGTGGATGCTGACCGTGCGCCGCGACCGCGTGATCTGGCAGCGCGACGACCTGCAGCAGCGCGACAGCTTCGAGTTCGCCGCCACGCTGTGGCAGCGCACAAGCGATAGTCCGGGCGAGGGCTGAACCTGTTCGCGCTGGCGGCGATCTAATCGTTATGGGATGCGGGTTGTCGCCGCGACTGACGATATTTTCAATCAGGTGTTGCAATGCGCAACCAAGTTGCCCTATAATCTTTTCTTCGACGGACGCGGGGTGGAGCAGTTGGCAGCTCGTCGGGCTCATAACCCGAAGGTCGCAGGTTCAAGTCCTGCCCCCGCAACCAACCGCTTGATGATGCGGTTGGACACGGCAAGTCATCCGATCCGTTCGACAGAAAACGACAGAGAAACCCGCCGCTGGCGGGTTTTTTGTTTTGGTCGCGCCGCTACGGGCAGACACCGTGGGCATCATCGGTGCGGCACGCAACCGAGCGCGCCGCATTGCCCCGCCGGCCCGCCCCGGCGCCCTCCGCGAGGGTGATACACTTTCGCCATTCCTCCCGGACGCCCCTCATGAAATTCTGCTCGAACTGTGGCCATGCGGTCGTGTTGCGTGTGCCTGACGGCGACAACCGCCCGCGCAGTGTCTGCGACAGCTGCGGCACCATCCACTACGTCAACCCGCGCAATGTCGTGGGAACGATTCCGGTCTGGGAAGACAAGATCCTGATCTGCAAGCGCGCGATCGAGCCGCGCTATGGCTTCTGGACCCTGCCCGCCGGCTTTATGGAAATCGGCGAGACCACCGCGCAGGCCGCCTCCCGCGAAACGCTGGAAGAAGCCGGCGCCCGCGTGCAGGTGGGCGAGCTGTTCTCGATCCTGAATGTGCCGCATGTGCACCAGGTCCACCTGTTCTACCTGGCCACGCTGGACGACCTGGACGTCGCGCCGGGCGAGGAAAGCCTGGAGGTCAAGCTGGTGGAAGAAGCCGACGTGCCGTGGGACGAACTCGCGTTCCCGACCGTCATCCACACGCTGCGCTGCTTCTTTGCCGACCGCGCCGCCGGCCGGCTGCAGGACGGCAGCTTCCGGCTGCACAGCCTGGATATCGACAAGCCGATGCGCCCGCTGACCAGCCGGGCCACGGTCACGCCCTGAGCGCCCGGCCGGCGCGCGCAGCACCACTCCCGGCACGGCCCGCATGATCGCCTGGCTGGACCCGCACGACCCGTTTCCGCCGGTGGAGCAGGCGCTCGGATCCGATTCGGACGCGCCGGGCCTGCTGGCGGCGAGCCGCGACCTGTCGCCCCAACGTCTCCTGCTGGCGTATCGGCAAGGCATCTTTCCCTGGTATTCGAGCGGCCAGCCGGTGCTGTGGTGGAGCACCGACCCGCGCATGGTGCTGGCGCCGCACGCGTTGCGCGTGTCGGCGACGCTGCGCAAGACGCTGCGCCGCGTGCTGCGCGATGCGGACTGGGAAATCCGCGTCGATGACGATTTCCTGGCGGTGATGCGCGCCTGCGCCATCACGCCGCGCGATGGCCAGGACGGCACCTGGATCACCGACGAGATCATTGCCGCCTACGGCACGCTGCATCGCAACGGCATGGCGCATTCGGTCGAGAGCTGGTATCGCGGCGAGCGTGTCGGCGGTTTGTACGGGGTGGCGCTGGGCCGGATGTTCTTCGGCGAGTCGATGTTCGCGCACCGCACCGACGCCTCCAAGATTGCGCTGGCAGCGCTGTGCGCCTTCCTCGGCAACCACGGCGTGGCGATGATAGACTGCCAGCAAGAGACCGACCACCTGGCCTCGCTGGGCGCCAGCCCGATCCCCCGCGCAGAGTTCGTGGCACATGTGCGCGCGGCGGCGGTGCAGCCCGCGATCCACCCGTGGCGGTTCGACAAGTCGGTGCTGGAGCGCTGGGCCGGGACGCCAGCCGCGCCAGCCGGTTGAATCCCGAGGGAAGGACGCCGCTGCAAGTCACCGTCCGCCCGCATCGTCCCGCCCGGAGCCCCCAGAGCCATGAGCAAGCTGAAGGAACTACCGCTCTCTGCGCTGCAGTTCTACGCCACGGCGCCCTACGCTTGCAGCTATCTGGAAGGCCGCATGGCGCGCTCGCAGGTCGCCACGCCCGCGCACCTGATCAACGCCGACGTCTATTCGCGACTGGTGCGCGCCGGTTTCCGGCGCAGCGGCATCTTCACCTACCGGCCATATTGCGACGATTGCCGCGCCTGCACGCCGTGCCGCGTGCTGGTCGACCAGTTCACGCCCGACCGCTCGCAGCGCCGCGCGTGGCGCAGGCACGAGCACCTGCAGGCACTGGTGGCGCCGCTGACCTACGTCGAAGAACACTATTCGCTGTACCTGCTGTACCAGTCCATGCGCCACGCCGGCGGCGGCATGGACCAGGACAGCCGCGACCAGTATGAGCAGTTCCTGCTGCAAAGCCGCGTCAATTCGCGCCTGGTGGAGTTCCGCGAGCCGCCCGGGTCGCCCGAGGCGGGCCGGCTGCGCATGGTCAGCATGATCGACGTGCTGGACGACGGGCTCTCGTCGGTCTACACCTTCTACGACCCGCTCGAGCGCAATGCCAGCTATGGCACCTTCAACATCCTGTGGCAGATCCAGCAGACCCATGCGCTCGGCCTGCCGCACCTGTACCTGGGCTACTGGATCGCAGACAGCCGCAAGATGGCGTACAAGGCACGCTTCCAGCCGCTGCAGGTACTGACCGGCAACCACTGGCACGCCTTCGAGGAAAAGGACGCCGCGCCCGCAGGGCCTGACACACCATCCGCGCCCCCCGCGCAGGAGTAGCCCGCCACCGGGCAAGCGGCCCAGCCGCTACAATGCCGGGCTGGAATTCACTCTGTGACGGCCCCACCGGCCGCCTGTCCCGTGCTCAACGCGCTCTATCCCCTGTTTCGCCCCGCCCTGTTCTCGATGGATGCCGAGGACGCCCACCATTTCACGCTGAACAACCTGATCCGCGCCCACCGCATGGGCCTGGCCGGCTGCATCGGCAACAAGATCACGGACGATCCGCGCACCGTGATGGGCGTGCGCTTCCCCAACCCCGTCGGGCTGGCCGCCGGGCTGGACAAGGACGGCGCGTATATCGACGGGCTGGCCGCTTTCGGCTTCGGCTTTATCGAGGTGGGCACGGTCACGCCGCGCGCGCAGCCCGGCAACCCGCGCCCGCGCATGTTCCGGCTGCCGCAGGCGGATGCGCTGATCAACCGCATGGGCTTCAACAACGGCGGCGTCGATGCCTTTGTCGCCAACGTCAGGGCCTCGCGCTGGAAGGCCGAGGGCGGCGTGCTGGGGCTGAACATCGGCAAGAACGCCGACACCCCGATCGAGCGCGCCAACGACGACTACCTCTATTGCCTGGAACGCGTCTACCCGCACGCCAGCTATGTGACGGTCAATATCTCTTCGCCCAACACCAAGAACCTGCGCCAGCTGCAAGGCGCCAGCGAACTGGACAGCCTGCTGTCGACGCTGAAGGACGCGCAGCAGCGCCTGGCCGACCGGCACAAGCGCTATGTGCCGCTGGCGCTGAAGATCGCGCCGGACCTCGATGCCGACCAGGTCGGCAATATCGGCGACGCGCTGGTGCGCCACAGGATCGACGGCGTGATCGCCACCAACACCACCATCTCGCGCGAGGCGGTCAAGGGACTGCCCCATGCCGAGGAAGCCGGCGGCCTGTCGGGGCGCCCGGTGTTCGAGGCCTCCACGCGCGTGGTACGCGCGCTGCACGCCGTGGTCGGTGACGCGGTGCCGATCATCGGCGTGGGCGGCATCTTCAGCGGCGCGGATGCGCGCGCCAAGGTCGATGCCGGCGCGAAGCTGGTGCAGGTCTACAGCGGGCTGATCTACCGCGGCCCGGCGCTGGTGCGCGACTGCGCCGCCGCCTTGCGCCGCTAAAACCGTGACACCCCGCACGCGCAATGGCATGAAGATGCGATCACCGCAATCAGGGTAATCCACAAGCAAATGACGAATCCCGCGCAATAATATGCGCCCCGATGGCCGATTGCGGGCTTCCGACAGCATCGGATGCTCTCAATCAGCATGATGACTACGCATTTCGTGCGCGAGAAGTGGTATCCTCGCAGGCTTATCGCTGTCGCATCCGACGCGCCCGCGCACGCTCCCTCCCGCCGCAGGAAGCCGCCGCGCACGCCCCGGACCGGCACCGTCCGCCAGCGCGCGGGCGCGCGCCAGGACAGCGGACCGAACCAACCGCGGCCGCATCCATCCAGAACCGAGCATTCGGGGGAGAACAGAGAATGAAGTCCATCAAGGGTCTCGCAGCAACCAAGTCGATCCTGGGCGGCGCCGTGGCGCTGGCCCTGCTGTACGGCGGCGCCGTGCAAGCCCAGACCGTCAAGGTGCTGTCGATCGTCGACCACCCTGCGCTGGATGCAATCCGCGACGGCGTGCGCGCCGAACTGAAGGCCGCCGGCTATGACGCCGACAAGAGCCTGAAGTGGGAATACCAGAGCGCCCAGGGCAACACCGGCACCGCCGCGCAGATCGCCCGCAAGTTCGTCGGCGACAACCCGAACGCCATCGTTGCCATCGCCACCCCGTCGGCCCAGGCCGTGGTCGCCGCCACCAAGACGGTGCCGGTGGTGTACTCGGGCGTGACCGATCCGGTCGCCGCGCAGCTGGTCAAGAGCTGGTCGCCGTCGGGCACCAACGTGACCGGCGTGTCGGACAAGCTGCCGCTGGACAAGCAGGTCGCCCTGATCAAGCGCGTGGTGCCGAAGGCCAGGAACGTGGGCATGGTCTACAACCCGGGCGAGGCCAACTCGGTGGTGGTGGTCAAGGAGCTGAAGGAGCTGCTGGCCAAGGAAGGCCTGACACTGAAGGAAGCCGCCGCGCCGCGCACCGTGGACATCGGCCCGGCCGCCAAGAGCCTGATCGGCAAGGTCGACGTGATCTACACCAACACCGACAACAACGTGGTGTCGGCGTATGAGTCGCTGGTCAAGGTCGCCAACGAATCGAAGATCCCGCTGGTGGCGGCCGATACCGACAGCGTCAAGCGTGGCGCGGTGGCCGCGCTGGGCATCAACTACGCCGACCTGGGCCACCAGACCGGCAAGGTCGTGGTGCGCATCCTGAAGGGCGAGAAGCCGGGCGCGATCGCTTCGCAGACCAGCGACAACCTGGAACTGTTCGTGAACACGGGCGCCGCCGCCAAGCAAGGCGCCACGCTGTCGCCGGAGCTGATCAAGGAAGCCAAGACGGTCATCAAGTAATCACGGCAAGCCCGTCCCTGCCGTCGTTGGACGGAGGGCGCCCTGCCGGTCCTATCCGGACCGGCAGGACATGACAGGGCGAGGCGGCAGGCAGCCCCACACGGGCAGCGCTGCCCGCCCCGCCCAAAAAGCCGGCGCCAGGGTAGCCGCCGGCCCCCGCAACAGGATTCCCCCATGTCCCTTTTTTCCCTTCTGGGCGCCCTGGAGATCGGCCTGATCTTCAGCCTGGTGGCGCTCGGGGTGCTGATTTCCTTCCGCATCCTCAATTTCCCCGACCTGACCGTTGACGGCAGCTTTCCGCTGGGCGGCGCCGTTGCCGCGACGCTGATCGCCGCCGGCCAGGATCCGTTCCTGGCTACCGTGGTGGCGATCGCCGCCGGCGCGCTGGCAGGCTGGATCACCGGCTGGCTCAACGTGCGCCTCAAGATCATGGACCTGCTCGCCAGTATCCTGATGATGATCGCGCTGTACTCGATCAACCTGCGCATCATGGGCCGCCCCAACGTGCCGCTGATCACCGAGCCGACCCTGTTCACCATGCTGCAGCCGGAGTGGATGCCCGACTACGTGCTGCGCCCGCTGGTGCTGTTCATCGTGGTGGTGATCGCCAAGCTCGGTTTGGACTGGTTCTTCAGCTCGCAGCTGGGCCTGGCGATGCGCGCCACCGGCGCCAACCCGCGCATGGCCCGCGCGCAGGGCATCCCCACCGGCCGCGCCACGTTGGCCGGCATGGCGCTGTCCAACGCGCTGGTGGCACTGGCCGGCGCGCTGTTCGCACAGACCCAGGGCGGCTCGGATATCTCGATGGGCATCGGCACCATCGTGATCGGCCTGGCCGCGGTGATCATCGGCGAAACCGTGCTGCCGGCGCGCCGCCTGATCTGGACCACGCTGGCCGTGGTGCTGGGCGCCATCCTGTACCGCTTCTTCATCGCGCTGGCGCTGAACAGCGACTTCATCGGCCTGAAGGCGCAGGACCTGAACCTGGTCACCGCCGCGCTGGTGACGATCGCGCTGGTGCTGCCGGCCACGCGCAAGAAGCTGTTTGCCCGCAAGAACGGAGGTGCCTGAGATGCTGCGCGCACAAGACCTGAAGCTCACCTTCAACCCGGGCACGCCGATCGAGACGCGCGCGCTGCGCGGCCTGACACTGGAAATCCCGAGCGGCCAGTTCGTTGCCGTGATCGGCTCCAACGGCGCCGGCAAGTCGACCTTCCTGAACGCCATCAGCGGCGACCAGATGGTCGACTCTGGCCGCATCACCATCGATGACACCGACGTCACCCGCCAGCCGGCATGGGACCGCGCGCACCTGGTGGCGCGCGTGTTCCAGGACCCGATGGCCGGCACCTGCGAGGCGCTGACCATCGAAGAGAACATGGCGCTGGCAATGGCCCGCGGCGCGAAGCGCGGTTTCCGCCCGGCGCTGAACCGCGCCTCGCGCGAGCTGTTCCGCGAGAAGCTGCGGCTGCTGAACCTGGGGCTGGAAAACCGCCTGACCGACCGCATCGGCCTGCTCTCCGGCGGCCAGCGCCAGGCGGTGAGCCTGCTGATGGCATCGCTGCAGCCGTCGCGCATCCTGCTGCTGGACGAGCATACCGCCGCACTGGACCCGAAGACCGCCGCGTTCGTGCTGGAACTGACCGCGCGCATCGTCGAGGAAAGCAAGCTGACGACGATGATGGTGACGCACAGCATGCGCCAGGCGCTGGACTACGGGCAGCGCACGGTGATGCTCCACCAGGGGCAGGTGGTGCTGGATGTGTCGGGCGACAAGCGCAAGGGGCTGGACGTGCCGGACCTGCTGAAGATGTTCGAGCAGACGCGGCATGAGCAGCTGGATGATGATGCGCTGCTGCTGGGGTGATAGCGCTGACATCCAAGAAGAATGGGGAGCTTTGGCTCCCCATTTTTTTCAGCCTTCGTTACCGTTGCTCACACCATCTGTTGGCTCCCCTCTCCCATTTATGGGAGAGGGGCGGGGGTGAGGGCTGGTGTCTCCACAAAGTAAAGCGCATCATGCTTGCCACATGCCTGCCCTCACCCCCTGCCCCTCTCCCGCAAGCGGGAGAGGGGAGCAAACCGGTGGCGTCTCAAAGCGCGTCACAGCTCAATCGATCGTGATACGCCGCTGCCTGATCACCCCCGCCCACCGCGCACTCTCCTGCTGGATCGTTGACGCCAGCTGCTGCGGCGTACCGCCCGCCGCCTCCATCCCCAGCGTCGCCAGCTTCTCCTTCAGCGCCGCATCCGCCAGCACCGCGTCGACATGCTGGCTGAGCTTGCGCACGACCTCGGGCGGCGTACCCGCCGGCGCCATCAACGCATACCACGACACCGCCTCGAACTTCGGGAAGCCCTGCTCGGCGATCGTCGGCACATCCGGCAGCACCGTCGAGCGTTTGGCGCTGGCCACGCCCAAGGCACGCAGCTTGCCGGCCTTGATGTAAGGCAGTGCCGCCGACAGCTGGGCGAACATCATCGTCACCTGCCCGCCGACCACGTCGGTCATGGCCGGGCTCACGCCCTTGTACGGCACGTGGTTCAGCTTGACGTTGGCATCGAGCTGCAGCAGCTCCCCGGCCAGGTGCGCCTGGCTGCCGGCGCCGGGAGAGGCGAAGCTCAGTTCGCCCGGCTTCTGTGCGGCCAGCTTGAGCAGTTCCGCCACCGACCTGACAGGCGTGGCCGCGTTGATCACCAGCACGTTTTCAGCGGTGGCGAGCATCGCCACCGGCGCCAGGTCGGACTGCTTGTAAGGCAGGTTCGGCATCAGCGTGGGATTCACCGCGATATTGCCGACCGGCACCAGCGCGATGGTGTAGCCGTCGGGCGCGGCCTTGGCCACCATGTCGACACCAATGGTGCCGGCGGCGCCGGCCTTGTTCTCGACCACCACGCTTTGACCAGTGGCCCTGGCGATGCCTTCCCCGGTGGCGCGCGCCAGCACGTCGGCGGGGCCGCCGGCGGCGAACGGCACGATGATGCGCACCGGCTTGGCGGGATATGCTGGCGGCTGGGCATGCGCCGCCGCGCCGAGCCATGTCGCACAGGCTGCCGCACAGGCGAACAGGCAATGCATGGCACGGCGCCGGATGTCAGGATTCACGGCAGATTTCACAGCGGCATTCACAACGGATTTCATGACGGTTCCCCCAATTTGGCAGTCATCAGGCTATGGCTCCTCCACCGCGCCGGCAGTCTTGTTATCGTCAATGGCCTTGTGCGGTCCGACGCGTGGCCTATCCCGTGCCCCGCCCTCCGGCCGCGGGATCGGTCAGCGCGAAGCGCGCCTGGTCCGCTTCGTTCGCCATCGCGGTCAGGCATGCATAGTCGGCGGGTTGCACCGCGGCAAAGCGCGCCAGCCCCAGCATGGCCAGCAGCGCGGTGCCCGCGGCATCCTCATGCAGGCCCAGCAATGCCGCACGCACGCGCACGCACTGCTGCGGATCGGCTCCCGCCGATGCGACCAGCACCGGAATCGGTGCCGGCGGCGTCAGCGCCAGCGTCTTCAGTTGCGCGGCAAGCCCAGGGTCATAGCGGCGCAGCAGGTCCATCACATAGCTGTCGATCACCCCCACCTCGGCATCGCCAGCAAGCACGGCACCGATGACCTCGCGTGGCGTTGGCGTGGGCATCGCGGCGGGCCGGTACAGCGCCTGCGTACCCGCCGGCGCCAGCCGCATCAGGTAATGGCGCGGCGCGTTATAGCCCGAGTTCGACTCAGGCAACATGCATGCCAGCCGCCCGCCGAAGCTCTGCGCCAGCGACTGCACCGGCGCATCGGCGCGCACGATGAACTCGGTGAAATAGACCGGCCGGCCGTCGTAGCGCGCCAGTGCCGGCACCGGAGCCGCCAGCAACTGCGGCGCAACCGGCGCGCTCGCGTACGGATAGCCGCACATGAACACGCAGCCGCAGTCCGGCCGCGCCCACAGCGCGCTGACCGGCGCCGGCGCGGGATGCCCGACATACGGCAACGCCACGCCCGCACGCTCGGACACGCGCGCCAGCAGTGCGCGCCATGCCGCTTCGGCCTGCGGCGTTACCGCGTACATGCGGGCATTGGCGATCATGCGTACACCAGCTGCTGGCCCAGCCCGCGCTGCCCGGCCTTCTTCAGGATGGCGTGTCCCAGCGCGATATCGCTCAGCGACAGGCCGCGGTGCCAGAACAGGTTGGTCTCGTCGTCGCTCTGGCGGCCCGGCTTGCGGCCCGCGGCGATCTCGCCCAGCTCGCCGTAGAGCGTCTGTTCCGTCAGCTTGCCCGCTTCGACATGCGCGCGCAGCGAGCCGAACATGCCGCCCTTGCACTGGCCCCAGTGGTCCACCACCATCCGCGTCATGATGTCGGTCAGCGACAGCTCGACCGCGCTCATGGTGCCGTAGGGCACGACGAACGCACCGGGCTTGATCCATTCGGTCTTGAGCATCGGCGTCGGGCGTTCCAGGCGCGAGGCCTCGACCACGATGTCGGCGCCGCGCACGCACGATTCCCAGTCCTCGGTCACCACGATCTTCTTGCCGAGATCGCGCTCCAGCCGCGCGGCAAAGGCATTGCGGCTTTCCGGGCGGCGCGAATGCACGCGGATCTCGTCGAAGTCATAGAGGCTGTCGAGCAGGCGCACGTTCCAGTAGGAAGTGCCGCGCGCGCCGATGTGGCCGAGCACCTTGCTGTCGCGGCGCGCCAGGTGCCTGGCACCGAGCGCGGTCAGCGCCCCGGTGCGGGCATCGGTAATGAAGGTGGCATCGATCACCGCGACCGGCATGCCGGTGCGCGGATCGAACAGGTTCAGCATGGCCATCTCCGAAGGCAGGCCGAGCTTGTAGTTGTCGACGAAATCGCCGACCACCTTGACGCCGGCCAGCCCCAGCGGCGCCACGTAGCCGCGCAGCACGTTGAAGTGGCCGTTGAAGGCGGGGTCCGGCATCAGGTGCATGCGCGGCTCGATCACGGTCTGGCCGTTGCCCTGCGCGATCAGTGCCTGCTCCACCGCGTCGATGATTTCGGCGTCGGTCATTTCCAGCCGCGCAATGTCCCGGCCGTTGAGATAGGTGAGATGAATATCAGCCATGCGGTCCCCGCTCTCCAGATCAGTGTGTGGTGTGTCGATGGAGTCCAGTGTAGGGTTGGCGCCCTTGACTGTCATATGCTTATATATCCGCCTGCCTTAACATCAGGTTAATGCCATGAAAATGAACCTGCGCCAGATCGAAGTCTTCCGCGCGGTGATGCTGACCGGTTCCATCAGCGGCGCCTCTAAGCTGCTTTATGTGTCGCAACCGGCCATCAGCCGGCTGATGTCGCACACCGAACAGCGCCTCGGCCTCGAGTTGTTCCGCCGCACCAAGGGGCGGCTCTACCCCACGCCGGAAGCGCGGCGGCTGCTGGGCGAAGTGAATGCGGTCTATGAAGGGATCGAGCGCGT
The DNA here is from genome assembly GCF_016894385.1 of Cupriavidus oxalaticus. Taxonomy (NCBI): domain Bacteria; kingdom Pseudomonadati; phylum Pseudomonadota; class Betaproteobacteria; order Burkholderiales; family Burkholderiaceae; genus Cupriavidus; species Cupriavidus oxalaticus. The sequence continues at coordinate 1,350,821 of NZ_CP069812.1, read as the reverse complement.
CAACGAGATCGCGGAGGATCTCGCCGCCAACCGGACCGGCAGCCTGCGCATCACATGCAGCCCCAACCTGGGGCAGACCGTGCTGCCGCGCGCGATCGCCAGCTTCCGCGCCGCGCACCCGGCGGTGCGCGTGGTGGTGCGCACGCAGATTCCGGGCAACATGCTGCGCGCGCTGCTATCGGGACAGGTGGACCTGGCGGTATCGAACATGCCGCTGACGCACCCCAACCTTGAGGCGCGGCTGCTGGTGAAGAACGAGATCGTGGCGCTGGTGCCGGTGGAACATCGGCTGGCCACGCGCAAATGGGTGCGTCCGGCCGACCTGGTCGGCGAAGACCTGATCGGCTATGGGCCCGAGGTGCCGTTCGCGCTGCTGGTGCACGAGATGTTCGGCAACGATGGTGACCAGCCCGACATGCGGGTGCAGGTGGAGCAGGCGCACGTGGCGCGCGCGCTGGCGCAGGCCGGCGCCGGCATCGCGCTGGTCGATGCGATGACGGTATTCGGCGCGAACTGGCCCAACATCGTTGCCGTGCCGATCCGCACCAAGGTCAATGCCTCGGTGCAGATCTTCCATGTGCAGACGGAGCCGCTGTCGCGGCTGTCGCTGGAGTTCGTGGAGACGCTGACGGGGATGATGAAGCGTTGAGCCGCGGCGGCGACTGCGGAAACTGCCGCGGCGAAGCGTTGCGGCCTCAGGCCGTCGCCGCCTTGTCCAGCCAGCGCGCCAACTGGTCCGTCACCGCGCTGCTCGAGAACGAGCAGCTGTCCTGCGCAAACACCGCCGACATCTCCAGCCTGCGCAGCAGTTCCTCCATCGCCTGGCCATAGACGGGTGGCAGCGCCAGCCCGCCGCCGGCATCGCGCCATGCGCGCACGAGTTCCTGCGCCGGCATCGACCCGGCCACGTGCTGGTCCAGTGCGGCGCGCATGCGCGCCAGCGTTTCCGTGTTGGCTGCGCTCATGATCGCGCCCTCCTTTCCTTGTAGAGTTCGCGGAACGTGCGGCCCGACGGGGCCGGCATGTCGCGGGTTTCGGTCCAGCCCTTGCCGGCCATCGGCAGGCTGGTGATCAGGCGGTTGCCGCCGCCCATGCGTTGCAGCAGCCAGGCACCGATGCGCGTGGCAAAGGCATAAAGGTCGGGACGCTTCGCCACGTAGCCCCAGGCCTTCAGCGCAAACCGCTCCTGCCACGGCCGCAGCCCGCGTTCCATCTGCTTCTCGCGCAGCTTGCGCAGCAGATCCGACAGCGGGATCGAAGCCGGGCAGACCCGGTTGCACTCGCCGCACATGGTCGCCGCCTGCGGCAGGTCCACCGCGTTCGCCAGGCCTACGTAGCTGGGCGTCAGCACGCTGCCCATCGGCCCGGGATAGACCCAGCCATAGGCATGCCCGCCGATCTTCTGGTACACCGGGCAGTGGTTCATGCAGGCGCCGCAGCGGATGCAGCGCAGCATCTCCTGGAAGTCGCCGCCGATCAGCCCCGAGCGGCCGCCGTCGACCAGCACGAAGTACATATGCTCGGGGCCGTCGCGTTCGCCTTCGGCGCGCGGGCCGGTCAGCAGCGAGAAATAGTTGGAGATCGCCTGGCCGGTGGCCGATCGCGGCAGCAGGCGCATGACCGTGGCCAGGTCTTCGAGCGTCGGCAGCACCTTCTCGATGCCGGTCACGGCCACGTGCACGCGCGGCATCACCGTGCACATGCCTTCATTGCCTTCGTTGGTGACCACCGCCACCGAGCCGGTCTCGGCAATGATGAAGTTGCCGCCGGTCACGCCCATGTCGGCGCTCAGGAACTCGGGACGCAGCACTTCGCGCGCCTCGCGCGTCATCTCCGGGATGTCGGTCAGGCGCGGCTTGTGGTGGACTTTGGCAAACAGGTCGGCGATCTCGTCCTTGTCCTTGTGCACCACCGGCGCAATGATGTGCGATGGCGGCTCCGAGTCGTTGATCTGCAGGATGTACTCGCCGAGGTCGGTCTCGATGCTCTGTACGCCCATCTCGCCCAGCACCTGGTTCAGGCGCATTTCCTCGGTCACCATCGACTTGCTCTTGATGACCTTCTTCACGCCGTGCTTCTGCGCGATCTCGGCGACCAGGCGCGCGGCATCGGCGGTGGTCTCGGCGAACAGCACGGTGGCACCGCGCCTGGTGGCGTTCTGCTCGAACTCCGCCAGCCAGACGTCGAGGTTCTCCAGCGCGCGGTTGCGGCGCTCTTTCAGCGCCTCGCGCGTGGCGTCGAAGTCGATATCGCGGATGGCATCGGCGCGTGCCGTGACGAACTTGGTCGAGAGCTTCTTCAGGTTCTGCTGCAGGCGCTGGTCGGCCAGCTTCTGGCCGGCGCGCGCCTTGAATTCCATGCTGTGGACTTGCATCGTGGCGTCTCCCGTGGTCAGGCGTCGCCGGCCAGCACCTGGGCGATATGCAGCACGCGGGTCTGGCTGTCGCCGGTGCGGCGCAGCCGGCCTTCGATATTGAGCATGCAGCCGAGGTCGCCCAGCACCACCGCATCGGCGCCGCTGGCCTTGATGTTGGCGCACTTCTCGTCGACGATCGCCGTCGAGATATTGCCGTACTTGACCGAGAAGGTGCCGCCGAAGCCGCAGCACGCTTCGCAGTCTTTCATCTCGGTCAGCTGCACGCCGGGCAGGCGCGACAGCAGTTCGCGCGGCTGCTGCTTGACGCCCAGCTCGCGCAGGCCGGAACAGGAATCGTGATAGGTGACGTGGCCGGCAAAGCTGGACGGCAGCGTCTCGACACGCGCCACGTTGACCAGGAACTCGGTCAGCTCGTACACCCGTTCCCGCAGGCGCGCATAGCGGCCGTTCAGCTCCGGATCGTCGCGCAGCAGGTCGCCGTAGTGGTGGCGGATCATGCCGCCGCAGCTTCCCGACGGGACCACGATGTAGTCGAACATCTCGAACTCGCGCAGGAATTTCTCCGCGAGATCCCGCGACACGGCGCGCTCGCCCGAGTTGTACGCCGGCTGGCCGCAGCAGGTCTGCGCCTCGGGCACCATGACCTCGTAGCCGGCAGCTTCCAGCAGCTTCAGCACCGAAAACCCGATCTCCGGACGCATCAGGTCCACCAGGCAGGTGGCGAACAGACCGACTCGCATTGTTGGCTTCTCCAGACCCCAAAACCCCGCAATTATGCGCGCCTTGGGCCGCGCGTGGCGCACAAACGGTTCATTGCCGGCACGAATTCGGTGCAAATCCCATCACTTTACCGGGTGACATCACGACAGGATTCTTACGGTAATGTCATTTCACCTATTGAAATTTTCACGATGCGAGATAGAATCAGGCAGACACGCAAAAATGCCGCAAAGCAACATTTCTCCTCTTTCCAACATGTCCGAAGCAGACAAGTCACCCGGCAAGACGTCCATCCAGGTCATCGAGCGCATGATGACCCTGCTGGACGCCCTCGCCCAGCACGCCGACCCGGTCAGCCTCAAAGAGCTGTCACTGGCCACGGGCCTGCACCCCTCCACCGCCCACCGCATCCTTAACGACATGGTGGCCTGCCGTTTCGTCGATCGCTCCGATCCGGGCAGCTACCGGCTTGGCATGCGCCTGCTGGAACTGGGCAACCTGGTCAAGGCGCGCCTGTCGGTGCGCGACGCGGCGCTGGCGCCGATGCGCGCGCTGCACCGCGTGACCGGGCAGACGGTCAACCTGTCGGTACGGCAGGGCGACGAGATCGTGTATATCGAGCGCGCCTACAGCGAGCGCTCCGGCATGCAGGTGGTGCGCGCCATCGGCGGACGCGCGCCGCTGCACCTGACCTCGGTCGGCAAGCTGTTCCTGGCCGCGGACGAATCGGCGCGCGTGCGCAACTACGCCACCCGCACCGGGCTGGCCGGGCATACGCGGACCTCGATCACCGACCTGACCAAGCTGGAGCGCGAGCTGAACTGGGTCCGCACCAACGGCTATGCCCGCGACAATGAAGAACTGGAACTGGGCGTGCGCTGCATTGCCGCCGGCATCTACGACGACTCGCGCCGGCTGGTGGCGGGCCTGTCGCTGTCGGCCCCGGCTGACCGGCTGCAGGACAGCTGGCTGCAGAACCTGAAGGAAACCGCGCTGCAGATCTCGCGCGGCATGGGCTACGTGTCCGAAGCGGCGGCCTGAGCGCCGGCCTTCGTTCCTCAGCGCCTCGACGCGCGGGCCGCCACCGATGGCGCCCCGCGCGTTCTTGCATCCGGTGCCGGACATATCAAGATCCCAACGTTTACCCTTAGTTTTCAGATAACCAGCAAACCTTATAATCGACGGCCATGCGAACCCGTGCCGTCACCCTCACCGAACAGGTCACCCGCCAGCTGCGCGCCGACATCGAAAGCGGCGCGTACCCGGTCGGCACCCGGCTGCCGACCGGCAAGCAGCTCTCGGAGCAATACGGCGTCAGCGCCGCGGTGATCCGCGAAGTCACGGAGCACCTGCGCTCGCAGGGTTTTGTCGAGACGCGCCAGGGTGTCGGCTGCACGGTGCGCTCGCGCACCGGCGCGGCGGGATTCCAGCTGCCGCGCGAGCCCGATATCGACGCCGCCGGGCTGGCGGACCTGTACGACCTGCGCATCGACCTGGAAGGCGCCGCGGCCGCGCTGGCGGCGGTGCGCCGCACCGATGACGACGTCGCCGCGCTGGTGGCGCTGCTGGAGCGGCTGCACGCCCACCTCTACGACGGGCAGCCGGCAGCCGATATCGACGCGGCCTTCCATATCGGCATCGCCGCGGCGACACATAACCCGTACTACCGCCAGCTGCTGCAATACCTGAACCTGCAGCTGCACCAGGCGGTCGCCACCGCGCGCGCCAACACGCTGCGCCAGCCGGGGCTGGCCGAAGGCGTGCAGGCCGAGCATGAAGCCATCGTCGACGCGATCCGCCGCGGCGACGCGGACGCAGCCCGGACCGCCGCGGTCACCCATCTGCAGAACGCGGCGCGGCGTCTTGGCCTGACGCTGCGCGCGCGCGCCGCCAGCCCTTCCCCCGCACAGTCCTCACAGTCCTGAGACCACGGAAACACGGAACATCATGCAAACCGCTCAACTCGCACAACGCCTCACCGAAGCGCTCGGCACCGACACTGTCCTGACCAACCCCGACGACATCGCACCGTGGCTGTCCGACTGGCGCGGCATCTATCGCGGCCAGGCGCAGGCCGTGGTGCGCCCGCGTACCGTGGATCAGGTCTCGCGCGCACTGGCGCTGTGCCAGCTGGCGGCGGTGCCGGTGGTACCGCGCGGCGGCAATACCGGACTGTGCGGCGGCGCCACGCCCGACGCGCAGGCCGGCAACGTGGTGCTGAGCCTGGACCGCATGAACACGGTGCGTTCGCTCGACACCATCGCCAATACCATGGTGGCCGAAGCCGGCTGCATCCTCGGCAACCTGCGCCGCGCCGCACAAGAGGCCAACCGGCTGCTGCCCCTTTCGCTGGCGGCCGAGGATTCGTGCCAGATCGGCGGCAACCTTGCCACCAATGCCGGCGGCGTCAACGTGGTGCGCTATGGCATGACGCGCGAGCTGGTACTGGGCGTGGAAGCCGTGCTGCCCAACGGCGAGGTGTTCAACGGCTTGCGCACGCTGCGCAAGGACAACACCGGCTATGACCTGAAGCAGTTGCTGATCGGCTCGGAAGGCACGCTGGGCGTGATCACGGCGGCAGCGTTGCGGCTGTTCCCGCGCACCGATACGCGCAGCGTGGTGCTGGCGGCAGTCGCCTCGCCGGCGCAGTCGCTGGAGCTGTATGAACTGCTGTTCGCGCAGTGCGGCGCGCGCCTGCAGGCGTTCGAGTTCTTTACCGGCGCTTGCCTGGACCTGGTGCTGACGCACGCGGAAGGCGTGCAGGAACCGTTCGCACAGCGCTACCCGGCCTATGTGCTGGTGGAACTGGCGGACACCACGGATGAAGATGCGCTCAACGCACTGCTGGAGCGCGTGATCGGCGAAGCGCTGGAGCGCGAGCTGTGCCTCGACGCGGCGGTCTCGGCATCGCTGGCGCAGCTGCAGGCGATGTGGAAACTGCGCGAGGAGATCTCCGAAGCCCAGCGCGCCGATGGCCCGCACCTGAAACACGACGTGTCGCTGCCGATCGAGCAGATCCCGGCGTTCATGACGTCAATGGAAAGCAGGCTGCGCGCGCTCGATCCGGCGATCCGGCCTTTTGTCTTCGGCCACTTCGGCGATGGCAACCTGCACTACAACCTGTCGCGCCCGGCCGGCGCCTCCAGGGACTGGGCAGCGGCCCGGGGCGATGCGGTGACTGACGCGGTGCTGGATGAAGTGATGCGCTACGGCGGCAGCATCAGCGCCGAACACGGCATCGGCCAGCTCAAGCGCCATGCCTTCCTGGCAGTCAAGGATCCGCTGGAGTTGCGCCTGATGCGAGAGATCAAGGCTGTGTTCGATCCGGCCGGGATCATGAACCCCGGCAAGCTGCTCTGAGCGCTGGCGGTTGGCAAAAAAACGCGCCGGATCCGGCGCGTTTTTTTTGCAAGTCAGCGCTCAGGTGCCCCGCGCCTGCTGCGAAGCCAGGATCGCGTGCGCGCCGCCCGGACGCTGCGTCAGGTTAGGCGACGAGGGAAAGCCGTGCGGCTGCGACGGCGAATGCTCGAGCCAGTCCTTGACGCGGTTGGCATCGGCAAAGCGCGACAGCTTGCCCGCCGAATCCAGGAACACCATCACTACGTTGCGGCCCTGCACGCGCGCCTGCATCACCAGGCACTGACCAGCCTCGGAGATAAAGCCGGTCTTCTGCAGGCCGATGTCCCAGTTGCCGCCGCGCACCAGGCGATTGGTGCTGACATAGTGCTGCGTGCGGCCCAGCACGTTGACTTCATGCTCGGTCTGGGTCGAGAACTCGCGGATGGTCGGATTGCGGTACGCGGCATTGACCATGCGCACCAGGTCCATCGCGCTCGACACGTTGCTGCTCGACAGGCCGCTCGAGTCGACGAAGTGGCTGTCGTTCATGCCCAGCTCGCGCGCCTTGCGGTTCATCGCCTGCACGAAAGACGGCAGCCCGCCCGGATAATGGCGGCCCAGCGCCGAGGCGGCGCGGTTCTCGGACGACATCAGCGCCAGCAGCAGCAGTTCCTGGCGCGTCAGCTGCGTACCAAAGCGCAGGCGCGAGCTGCTGTGCTTCTCGGTGTCGCGGTCTTCCTCGCTGATGGTCAGCATCTCGTCCATCGGCAGGCGCGCGTCCATCACCACCAGTGCGGTCATCAGCTTGGTGATCGAGGCGATCGGCAGCACCGCGGAGGCGTTCTTCTGGAACAGCACCTCGTTGGAGCCCTGGTCCATCACCAGCGCCACGCTGGAGCGCAGCGCGAGCGCGTCTTCGGTGTCGCGCAGCCCCATCGCCTCGCCCAGCGACGGCTTGGCGGGCGTGAACGCGGCGCGCACCGGCGCCGCCCGATGGGCAGCCACGGCCTGGCGCTTGCCGTTTTTCAGCACGATCACCTTGCGGCCGGAACCGGCTTCCTTCTTGGCGACCTTGCTGCTGCGCGATTTCGCGGTCACAGCCTTGGAAGCGGATTTTTTGGTGGCTTTGGCAGTAGTTGCCTGCTTTTTAGACGCTTTTTGCGTGCTTGCAGACTTGCTGGCAGCTTCAGCGACGGGAGCTGCGACCATCGACACCGACACCAGCACCGCGGCGGCAACGGCGGACAGGGGCGTGGAGCCGAAGAATCTGGAAAAAATGGAATCAGACCGAAACATGATTCGTTCAGCGCATCAGGAATGGCGCTAGTGTAGGAAATTAAGAAATTGTTAGCAAGATTAAAGACTTACAGACGCTCCTTAAAGTTCGATTTGCAAACATTTCCACATAGTGGAAAAAGTCGACCACAGGTCACGTTCGCAAACGAACTGCATTCGCTCCGCCTTGCTCACCCCAGCAACAATCGCGGTCAATACAGGAATTCGCTCTCTATATCGGCAGCAATCGTTACACATTGATACAAACCTCTCTATGAGAGGAAACGCGCAAATCCGCTCACCGGCTCCCGTTCGGTGGCAAGGCGATTCTCCGGCGCGTCCGGATCGGCAAACCCCAGCGACATGCCGCACACCACCATCTCCTCCGGCGGCAGCAGCAAATGGCTGGCAATGATCTTGTGGAACTGCGTGAACGCCGCCTGCGGGCAGGTATCCAGCCCGCGCGCCCGCGCGGCGACCATGATGCTTTGCAGGAACATGCCGTAGTCGAGCCAGCTGCCCTGCTCCATGATGCGGTCGATGGTGAAGATCATGCCCACCGGCGCATCGAAGAAACGGAAGTTGCGCGCGTGCTGCTCATGCATGCGCGCCTTGTCCTCGCGGCTGATCTCAAGCAGGCCATACAGGTCCCAGCCCACCTTGCGCCGCCGCGCCAGGTAGGGGTTGGCCCATTCGCGGGGGTAGTACGGGTACTCCTCCAGGTACTTGCTGTCGCGCTCGGGGTCGTCGTAAGCGGCAAGCACATCGGCACACAGCTTTGCCTTGGCTTCGCCCGACAGGACATAGACCCGCCACGGCTGCGTATTGGTGCCGGAGGGCGCGCGGCTGGCGACGGCCAGGATGTCTTCCACGGTCTCGCGCGGCACGGGCGTATCGAGAAAGGCCCGCACCGAACGCCGCGTCAGGATCGCGCGATCCACGCACCCCACTGCGTCCTGCGAACCCGGTTGCATCTCGAGGGACATCTTGTTCGTCTCCATTGCCCCGCCCTCACCCTTGCGCGCCTGCGGCCGCCAGCGGCAGCAGCGCCTCGCGCAGCGGCGCCGGCAGCGGTACCGGCCGGCGCGTGGCGCGATCGACATAGACGTGGATGAAATGCCCCTGCGCGGCGGCAACCTCGTTGTCGCCGCTGAACAGGCCGACCTCATAGCGCACGCTCGACGTGCCGAGCCTGGCAACGCGCAAACCTGCAACCACCGTCTCCGGGAAGCTGAGCGACGAGAAGTAGTTGCACTGCGTCTCGATCACCAGCCCGATGGTCTTGCCCGACTCGAGATCGAGCGCGCCCTGCCGGATCAGGTAGGTATTCACCACGGTGTCAAAATAACTGTAGTAGACAACGTTGTTAACGTGGCCATAGACATCGTTATCCATCCAACGCGTCGTGATCGGCTGGAAGTACGGATAGGCACTGCGCGGCTCGGCTTGTGGTTTCATGGGGCGAGGAAGGAACTGGGCAGGAACGGAAAGTGGAATCGGAGTACGCCAGGGCAACCGCTGACGCGTTCGCAACTGCGACACGAACGCACCAGCGCTACCTGCGGATGACCAGTGCCACGCCTGACGCAGCAAGCACCATGCCGGCGGCGGCGAGCGGCGGAAAGCGTTCGCCGAAGAGCAGCCAGGCCATCACGGCGGTGGTCGGTGGCGTCAGATACATGAGGCTCGACACCCTGGTCGCCGCACCCTGGCGTATCAGCAGGAACAGCAGCGAGATAGCGCCGATCGACAACGCCACCACCGACCACGCCAGCGCGCCGATCATGGCGGCGGTCCATTGCACTGCGCGGGTCTCGAACAGGAACATGAACGGCAGGCAGGCAAGCGCGGCGGCGCCGAACTGGATCACGGATCCCATGCGCAGGTCGAACACCGGGCAGAAGCGCTTCTGGTAGACCGTGCCAACGGTAATGCTGAGCAGCGCACCGGCCGCCAGCGCCAGGCTTGCCGGCGTCAGCGCACTGGTGCCGAGCTTGTTGGCCACCACCAGCGCCACGCCGGCGATGCCCAGCAGCAGGCCCAGCCACTGGCGCCCGCCGATGCGCTCGCCCAGCCGCGTGGCGATCAGCGCGGTCAGGATCGGCTGCATGCCCGCAATCAGCGCCGACACGCCGGCCGGCATGCCAAGCTTGATCGCCGCCCACACGCCGCCGAGGTAGCCGGCCTGCAGCAGCAGGCCGGCCACGGCAAGATGGCCGACCATGCGCCAGTCGGCATGCGCCGTGCCCGCCGCGCGCGGCAATGGCACGCCTGCCAGCAGCACGAACGGCACCATCAGCACCAGCACGCCGGCAAAGCGCAGGAACAGGAATGTCATCGGTTCCGCATACGGCATGCCGTACTTGGCAACGATGAAGCCGGTGCTCCAGATCAGCACGAACAGCCACGGCATCGCCGCCACCCATGCCGTCTGGCGGGTGCCGGCGTCGGCCGTGCGGCCTGGTTCTGCCGCGGCGCTCATGATGCCGCCGCCAGCACGCCGTGGCGGGCATGGTATTGCGCGGCCAGGCGCACGGTCTGCACATGGACCGCGACCGTGTCTTCGATCTGGTTGCCGTAGCCGCCGGCCATCGCCACCGCCACCGGCAGCCCGCGCGCCATGGCGGCATCGAATACCAATTGGTCACGCCGCGCCAGGCCGGCGAAGCTCAGTTTGAGCCGCCCGAGCCGGTCGCCTTCGTGCGGATCGGCGCCGGCCAGGTAGATCAGCAGGTCGGGCGCGAAGCGGCTGAACAGCGTATCCAGCGCCGCCTGCAGCGCACGGGCATAGGTGTCGTCGTCGCAGCCGTCCGTCAGGCCGATGTCGAGATCGCTGGCTTCCTTGCGGAACGGGTAGTTCTTCTCGCCGTGCAGCGACAGCGTGAAGATGGAGGGGTCGCCGTGCAGGATCGACGCCGTGCCGTTGCCCTGGTGCACATCGAGATCGACCACCGCCACGCGGCGCACGTCGCCGTCGCGCTGCAGCACGCGCGCCGCAATGGCAGCATCGTTGAACACGCAGAAGCCGCCCCCCTTGTCGGCATACGCGTGATGCGTGCCGCCGGCGAGGTTCACGGCAACACCTTCGCGCAAGGCCGCCCGGCACGCTTCGATGGTGGCCCCGGCGGAGCGCCGCGAGCGCTCGACCATGGCTTCGGACCACGGGAAGCCGATTTCGCGCTGGCGGGCGGCATCCAGCGTGCCGGCGGAAGCGGCCTGGACGTATTCCGGCGTATGCGCCAGCAGCAGCGCATCGTCGCCGGCGCGCGGCGCCTCGGCCAGGCGCAAGCCAGGAATCTGGGCTGCGACCGTGTCACGCAGCATGCTGTACTTGCGCATCGGGAAACGGTGTCCCGGCGGCAGCGGCAACACGAAATGGTCGGCGTAGAAGGCAAGCATGGATTGGCCTGTGCGGTTCTGTTCACGTCTTGTCGGTATTCGCAGGCGGCGGCCAGCCGTACAGCGAGGCAATCCGCGATGGTAGCACCGCTCATCGCACCTCGCCGCCCTGCCAAAATGGCTGCTGCGGCACAAAACCAGCGCAGCGCCGCAATCTTTTTGTGCGACGCACAAAATGCGCTTGACATTAAACCTGACTCCCCTAGAATTGGAATTGTTGCGGCGCATCAAAGCATCGGGCGCGGCACACCACCACCCACATACGCCTGGGCTGGCCGAAGCGGGACACACCGTCACGGCCTTGACATCTAGGCGGCTTATTTTTGCTTGACCTTGAAGTTCACCACTGGAGACCAGCAATGATCCTGACCCCGGAACAAGTCGCAGCAGCGCAAAAAGCAAACCTGGAAACGCTGTTCGGCCTGACTACCAAGGCATTTGAAGGCGTCGAAAAGCTTGTCGAACTGAACCTGCAGGTCGTGAAGACCACGTTCGCCGAAAACGTGGAAAATGCCAAGAAGGCCCTGTCGGCCAAGGACGCACAGGAACTGCTGGCCCTGCAGGCCGCAGCCGTGCAGCCGGTCGCCGAGAAGACCCTGGCTTACACCCGTCACCTGTACGAAATCGCTTCGGAAACCCAGAGCGAATTCACCAAGGTGGCCGAGGCCCAACTGGCCGAAGGCTCGAAGAACGTGCAGGCGCTGGTCGAGAACTTCGCCAAGAACGCCCCGGCCGGTTCGGAATCGACCGTGGCCATCGTGAAGTCGGCGATCTCGGCTGCCAACAACGCCTACGAGTCGGTGCAGAAGGCGACCAAGCAAGCCGTGGAAATCGCTGAAACGAACTTCCAGGCCGCTGCTTCCGCTGCCACCAAGGCTGCCCAGCAAGCCAGCGCCACGGCCCGTACGGCCACAGCGAAAAAGACTACGGTTGCCTGATAGCTGTTTGTCTTGACGATGGACCGGCTCCGGCCGGTCCGTTGGCAAAGCGCATCGATGCGGCATCCTGCCGGTGCGTTTTGCCAACGATGATGGTGGTGTCCCGACCGAGGATAGCGGCACTGCCTGATCTGCCGATGTCTCCTCGGTACCGCGGTCTCCTTGTCCAAAGGTATCGTTAGTGCCCGGCCTCTGCAGGCCGGGCTTTTTTTCGTCCACATTTCCGCTTGTGGAGTGCCCTGCCCTGCTGGCTCCATTGATGGTTGGGTTTGATTTCCGGCGGTTAATTGCATTATCAAGGCGAAAAAGAACCCGCCCGGAGGCGGGTTCTTGCGCTTGCGGAAGGACGCTCAGCGCTTGCGCGGCGGCGGCACGTCGGTACACGTGCCTTCGTAGATCTCCGCCGCCATGCCGATCGATTCGCCCAGCGTCGGGTGCGGGTGGATGGTCTTGCCGATATCCACCGCATCGGCGCCCATCTCGATCGCCAGGCACACTTCGCTGATCAGGTCGCCGGCATGGGTGCCGACGATACCGCCGCCGATCACGCGATGCGTTTCCTCGTCGAAGATCAGCTTGGTAAAGCCCTCGTCGCGGCCGTTGGCGATGGCGCGGCCCGAAGCGGCCCACGGGAACACACCCTTGCTGTACTTGATGCCCTGCGCCTTGCACTCGTCCTCGGTCAGGCCGGCCCAGGCCACTTCCGGATCGGTAAAGGCCACCGACGGGATCTGCTTGGCATCGAAGAACGCCTTCTCGCCATGCGCGGCTTCCGCGGCCACGTGGGCTTCATGCACCGCCTTGTGCGCCAGCATCGGCTGGCCGACGACGTCGCCGATCGCGAAGATATGCGGCACGTTGGTGCGCATCTGCTTGTCGACGTTGATAAAGCCGCGGTCGGTCACGGCCACGCCCGCCTTCTCGGCGCCGATGCGCTTGCCGTTGGGCGCGCGGCCCACCGACACCAGCACCAGGTCGTAGCGTTGCGCCTCGGCCGGGGCCTGCTCGCCCTCGAACTTGACGTAGATGCCGTCCGGCTTGGCTTCCACCCCGACCGTCTTGGTATTCAGCATGACCTTGCCGAAACGGTCCTTGTTCTTCTTTTCCCAGACCTTGACCAGGTCGCGGTCGGCGCCGCCCATCAGGCCCGGCAGCATTTCGACGACATCGATCTCGGCGCCCAGCGTGCTGTACACCGTGGCCATTTCCAGGCCGATGATGCCGCCGCCGATGACCAGCATCTTGTTGGGCACTTCCGGCAGTTCGAGCGCGCCGGTCGAGTCGACGATGCGCGGGTCTTCCGGGATGAAGGGCAGCTTCACCGCCTGGCTGCCGGCGGCGATGATGGCCTTCTCGAAGCGGATCACGGTCTTCTTGCCGGTGCTGCGCTTGCCCTCGCCCTCGGTCAGCTCGACCTCCATGTGGTGCGGATCGAGGAAGCTGCCGATGCCGCGCACCACCTGCACCTTGCGCGCCTTGGCCATGCCGGCCAGGCCGCCGGTCAGCTTGCCGACCACCTGGTTCTTGTAGTGGCGCAGGCCGTCGAGGTCGATCTTGGCTTCGCCGAACAGGATGCCGTGGGCGGCCAGCGCCTTGGCTTCGTCGATCACGGCGGCGTTGTGCAGCAGCGCCTTGGACGGGATGCAGCCCACGTTCAGGCAGACGCCGCCGAGCGTGCTGTAGCGTTCCACCAGCACGCTGTTCATGCCCAGGTCGGCAGCGCGGAAGGCGGCCGAGTAGCCGCCGGGGCCGGCGCCCAGCACCAGCATGTCGCACTGGATGTCGGCACCGCCGGCATGCGTTGCAGCAGTTGGCGCAGCAGCCGGTGCCGCAGCAGCCGGCGCGGGAGCCGCGGCCGGAGCCGGAGCTTGCGCAGGCGCCGGTGCGGCGGCGGCGGCCTCGGCCTCGACGGTGCAGATCACCGCGCCCTGGCCAACCTTGTCGCCCACCTTGACCTTGACCTCCACCACCTTGCCGGCGGCCGACGACGGCACGTCCATGCTCGCCTTGTCGGACTCCAGCACGATCAGGGACTGTTCCGTCTCGACCGTATCGCCGGCCTTGACCAGTACCTCGATCACTTCCACCGCGTCGAAATCGCCGATATCCGGCACCTTGACTTCGATCACACTCATATTTGCTCCTCAATACGCGCCCGCCTCTCGGCTTCAGGGCGCGCCGTCGTTGTTGGTTGCCGCATCCGCCGCCGGCGCTGCGCCATCGTCTGCATCGTGCAGCCGCACCGTATGGACCTCGATCGGCCCCGATGAGCTTTTGTCGAACTCCACGCCCGCATCGACGCCGATGCGCGCGATCTCGCCCGCATCCAGGTCCGGCCGGTCATACACCGCGTGCATCGCGCCCAGCGCGTAGTTGCGGCCCGAGCCGATGCCCCAGAAGCGGTCGAACGCAAACACCTCGCGGTACGAGTAGACGCCGAAGATGCCGGCCGGATTGGCGATCAGGCACACGATCTGCGACGACTCGTAGGGATCGTCCTCGTCTTCCTTGGTGTTGACGAAGTAGTCCGTCTTCAGCTTCTCGTGCACCTTCAGGAAGGTGCGGAACACGTCGTCGCGCGAGCCCAGCCTGCATTCCTCTCCCAGGCCCGCCAGCAGCGTGCGCATGACCGGGAAGTGCGCGGTCGTCCCGGCCAGCGCGATAAAGCCGTCGCCGACAGGAAAGACCTTCTGGTTGCGCTCATACGCGCGCGACAGCCGCGTATCGCCGAAGGTGACCAGCGCGTCCGCCGCGATCGCCACCTCGGCGCCCTTCTTGACGACAACACAGGTAGTCATGGCTCGCTCCTATCGCTGGCTCGCACACCGGCACTGCCGGTGTGCATTGCGGCCGCCTTACAGCAGGATGCGGCGGAAGTCGGCCAGCAGTTGCGCGAAGTACGTGTTGAAGCGTGCGGCCTCGGCGCCATCGATGACGCGGTGGTCCCACGACAGCGACAGCGGCAGCGTCAGGCGCGGCGCAAATTGCTTGCCGTCCCACACCGGCTTCTGGAACGACTTGCACACGCCCATGATGGCCACTTCCGGCGCGTTGATGATCGGCGTGAAGTACGTGCCGCCCAGGCCGCCCAGCGACGAGATCGAGAAGCAGCCGCCCTGCATCTGGTCAGGCTTGAGCTTGCCGTCGCGCGCCAGCTTGGCCAGCTCGCTCATCTCCTGGCTGATCTCCAGCACGCCCTTCTTGTCGGCGTCCTTGATCACCGGCACGACCAGGCCGTTCGGGGTGTCGGCCGCGAAACCGATGTTGAAGTACTTCTTCAGCACCAGGCGCTGTTCGTCGCCCTGGCCGTCGAGCGAGGCATTGAAGTTCGGGAACTTCTTCAGCGCTGCGACCGTGGCCTTGATCATGAAGGCCAGCATGGTCACCTTGATGCCGGACTTCTCGTTTTCCTTGTTCAGCTGCACGCGGAAGGCTTCCAGCTCGGTGATGTCCGCTTCGTCATGGTTGGTGACATGCGGGATCATGACCCAGTTGCGGTGCAGGTTGGCGCCGGAAATCTTCTTGATGCGCGACAGGGCCTTGCTTTCCACCTCGCCGAAGCGGGTGAAATCGACCTTCGGCCACGGCAGCAGGCCGAGCTCGCCACCGCCGCCGCCAGCCGCGGCGGCCTGGGCCGGCGCAGCGGCCTGGCCGGTCATCACGCCCTTGACGTAGCTCTGCACGTCCTGCTGGGTGATGCGGCCCTTGGGGCCGGTGCCGGCCACGCGCGAGACGTCGACGCCCAGCTCGCGCGCGAACTTGCGCACCGAGGGGCTGGCATGGGCGGCCTTGCCGCTTACGCCAGCGGCGGCCGGCGCGGCGGCAGCCGCTGCTGCCGGAGCCGGGGCCGCCACGGGTGCGGGTGCCGGGGCGGGCGCGCTGGCAGCGGCCGGTGCCGGAGCCGCCGCGGCAGCCGGAGCCGGTGCTGCAGCCGCGCCGGCGCCTTCCAGGATCAGCAGCAGCGTGCCCTCGGACACGTTGTCGCCGACCTTGACCTTGACTTCCTTGACCACGCCGCCTTGCGGCGAGGGCACGTCCATGGTGGCCTTGTCGGACTCCAGCGTCACCAGCGCGTCTTCCGCGTTGATGCTGTCGCCCGGCTTGACGTGGATTTCGATGACCGGCACGGCATCGTAGTCGCCGATATCAGGCACCTTGACTTCGATGGTGCCGCCACCGCTCGCGGCAGCGGCTGCTGCGGGAGCGGCTGCCGGCGCCGGAGCGGGCGCGGGTGCTGCGGCGGCAGGCGCCGGAGCCGGAGCTGCGGCCGCGGCGGGCGGTGCCGCGGAGGCCTCGTTGGCCGCTTCCAGCATCACCAGCACCGAGCCTTCGGACACGTTGTCGCCCACCTTGATGCGGACGTCCTTGACCACGCCGGCCTGCGGCGAGGGCACGTCCATGGTGGCCTTGTCCGATTCCAGCGTCACCAGCGCGTCTTCCGCGTTGATGCTGTCGCCGGGCTTCACATGCACTTCGATGACGGGGACGGCGTCGTAGTCGCCGATATCCGGCACCTTGATTTCAATTGCTTGACTCATTCAGTGTCTCCTGGGCAGGCCGGCGCGCACGACATCCGCAAGCGGCGAGATTACCTTCGCCGCCCGCTTCTGTCACGCCGCCATGCCGCAAGGCGCCAGCCGGCGGTTTGCCGGGGCGCCCGCGGCACGGCGTCGCCGTACTGCGGGGGTGGGTGCAGGCTGCCGGATCAGACCGACATCGGGTTGGGCTTGCTCGGGTCGAGGTTGTACTTCTTGATGGCCTCGGCCACCTTGTCGCGGCTGATGGCGCCCTCGTCGGCCAGCGCCTTGAGCGCGGCCAGCGTGACCCAGTGGCGGTCCACTTCAAAGAAGTGGCGCAGCTTCTCGCGGGTATCCGAGCGGCCGAAGCCGTCGGTGCCCAGCACCACGTAGCGGCGCGGCACGAACGGGCGGATCTGCTCGGCGAAGGCGCGCACGTAGTCGGTCGAGGCGATCACCGGGCCGCGGGCCGACTTCAGCTTCTGCGAGACGAACGACTCGCGCTGCGGCTCCGACGGGTGCAGCAGGTTGTAGCGCTCGGCAGCCTGGCCTTCGCGCGCCAGTTCGGTGAAGCTCGGGCAGCCCCACAGGTCGGACTCGACGCCCCAGTCCTTCTTCAGCAGCTCGGCGGCGGCGACCACCTCGCGGAAGATCGTGCCCGAGCCCAGCAGCTGCACGCGCGGCGCGTTGCTGTTCTCGACGCCCTTGCGGAACTGGTACATGCCCTTGACGATGTCCTGCTCTACGCCAGCCGGCATTTCCGGATGCTCGTAGTTCTCGTTCATCACCGTCAGGTAGTAGTAGACGTCTTCCTGCTCGGCGTACATGCGGCGCAGGCCGTCCTGCATGATCACCGCCAGCTCGTACTGGTAGGTCGGGTCGTACGAGATGCAGTTCGGGATCGCGGCGTGGAACACGTGCGAGTGCCCGTCTTCGTGCTGCAGGCCTTCGCCGTTCAGCGTGGTGCGGCCGGCGGTGCCGCCCAGCAGGAAGCCGCGCGAGCGCATGTCGGCGGCGGCCCAGCACAGGTCGCCGATCCGCTGGATGCCGAACATCGAGTAGTAGATGTAGAACGGAATCATCTGCACGCCGTGCGTCGAGTACGACGTGGCGGCAGCGATCCAGTCGCACATGGCGCCGGCTTCGTTGATGCCTTCCTGCAGCACCTGGCCAGTCTGCGATTCCTTGTAGAACATCAGCTGGTCATGGTCTTCCGGCACGTACTTCTGGCCTTCCTGGTTCCAGATGCCGACCTGGCGGAACAGGCCTTCCATGCCGAAGGTGCGCGACTCGTCCGGCACGATGGGCACCACGTGCTTGCCGATCTGCTTGTCTTTCAGCAGCGTGTTCAGGATACGCACGAAGGCCATGGTGGTGGACACTTCGCGGCCTTCGCCGGTGGCCTTCAGCAGCGCGTCGAACGCGGACAGCTGCGGCACCGGCAGGGCTTCTGCCTTCTGGCGGCGGGCCGGCAGGTAGCCGCCCAGGTTCATGCGCGCCTGGCGCATGTATTCCAGTTCCTTCGAGCCTTCCGGGAAGGTGATGTACGGCACGTCTTCCAGCTGGTCGTCGGCAACGGGCAGGTTGAACTGGTCGCGGAACTTGCGGATCGCGTCCACCGGCATCTTCTTCTGCTGGTGGGCCACGTTCATGGCCTGGCCGGCGTCGCCCATGCCATAGCCCTTGATGGTCTTGGCCAGGATCAGCGTGGGCTGGCCCTTGTGCTCGCTGGCAGCCTTGTAGGCAGCGTAGATCTTGTGCGGGTCGTGGCCACCGCGATTCAGGCGCCAGATGTCGTCATCGGACCAGTCGGCGACCATCGCCTTCAGCTCAGGCGTGTTGAAGAAGTGCTCGCGGACGTAGGCGCCGTCCTTGGCCTTCATGGTCTGGTACTCGCCGTCCACGCAGTCCATCATGCGCTTCATCAGCAGGCCCTTGGTGTCGCGCGCCAGCAGCGCATCCCACTTGCTGCCCCACACCACCTTGATCACGTTCCAGCCGGCACCGCGGAACTCGGATTCCAGTTCCTGGATGATCTTGCCGTTGCCGCGCACCGGGCCGTCCAGGCGCTGCAGGTTGCAGTTGATGACGAAGACCAGGTTGTCGAGCTTCTCGCGGCCGGCCATGCCGATCGCACCCAGCGATTCCGGCTCGTCGGTCTCGCCGTCGCCCAGGAAGGCCCAGACCTTGCGGTCGCCGGCCTTGGCCAGGCCGCGGCTGTCCAGGTACTTCATGAAGCGGGCCTGGTAGATGGCCATGATCGGGCCCAGGCCCATCGACACGGTCGGGAACTGCCAGAAATCCGGCATCAGCCACGGGTGCGGGTACGACGAGATGCCCTTGCCGTCCACTTCCTGGCGGAAGTTGTCGAGCTGGTCCTGGCTCAGGCGGCCCAGCAGGAAGGCGCGCGAATACACGCCCGGCGCCGAGTGGCCCTGCACGAAGACCAGGTCGCCGCCGCTCTGCTCCGAGGGGGCGCGCCAGAAATGGTTGTAGCCGACGTCATACAGCGTGGCCGCCGAGGCAAACGAGGAGATATGGCCGCCGACGTTGGTGTGCTTGTTGGCGCGCAGCACCATCGCCATGGCGTTCCAGCGGGTGTACGAGCGGATGCGGTGCTCGATGTCCTGGTCGCCGGGGATGCGGGCCTGCTGCTCCACCGGGATGGTGTTGATGTACTGCGTCTCGGCGTGGAACGGCTGGGTCACGCCGTTCACGCGCGCGTACTCGATCTGCTTGTCGATCAGGAACGCGGCGCGCGCCGGGCCTTCGGCCGCAAGGACGCCCTGCAGGGCATCCAGCCATTCATGGGTTTCCTGGGGATCGGCGTCGTTGGCGCTGGATGCGCCGAGAATCTGCTCTGGTACGGCGGACATGACTGTCTCCTGGGTGAATTCGTGCTTCCGTGCCTGCGCTTCCGGCGCCGGCTTTGGGGGCTCTACGGGTTGACTCGCACCGTTGCGGGTTCGGCGCTCACGCGTCTTGCATCGGGGCCGCCGCCGGGGAACCTGTTCCGGTTCCTCCGCGCAGCAGGCGCATGGCTACCGCCCGCATTCTTGGGTCGAACCGATTCTATGGAAGCCCATTGGGCAACACAAGTGAAATTTTCAAATTGCGATATCGTTTTTTGCAATGTGAAATAATGTCGCGGCGCACCAAGAACCACGCCATGGCCCCGGCGGGGCCAGACGCAAGGGCGCCCGCGCGGACAGCAACGGCCGGGATTTCATTGGCGCTTTCCCCAAGCGACGCACCGCAATAAACTCGGTACACTGAACGGTCAGCCGTCAATCCCTCCCATGCCGTTTCTCGATCGCTTCCTTTCCCGCCTGCGGGCAGCCATGCTCTCCCCCGATGCCTCGGGCACGGCCAAGGCCGCCGGGGGCGATACCGGCCACCCCCCCTCCACGGCGGCCGGGCTTGGTCCGATCGACACGCTCGGCCCCGACGACGGCGCACCGGTAGCGGCACCGCGCGGCCTGTGGTGGCTGCGCTGGCGCAACCTCGTCGCCACCAGCTGGTTCATGTTCATCCCGCTGGTCGCGATCGTGCTGTTCACCGTGGCGATGGGCGTGATCCTGTGGTCGCTGCATGAAACCGAGCGCCAGCAGCAACGCGATGCGCTGTACCGCGACGCCGCCTGGGCGCAGCAGCGCGTACGCCTGTCGCTGCTCAGCAACCAGGACCAGCTGGCCTCGCTGGCGCGCGACATCGCCGCCGCGCAGCTGGAGCAAGGCGCTTACCGCACCGCCGCCCAGGAAGTCCTGCGCGAGAACCCCGAGATCGTCTTTGTCAACTGGCTCGACGCCACCAAGCGCGGGCGCTGGTCGCTGCCGTCGACGTCCGAGTTCGCCAGCCGCCTGCGCGAAAACCAGGACCAGCCGCTCGAGCCGGAAGTGCTCGACACCTTCGACGCGGCGCGCGAAACCCAGCGTGTGGTCTACTCGCGCCCGCTGGTCAACGACCGCGGCGACAGCTTCATGCTGATGCAGGTGCCGATCGTGCGCGACAACGAGTTCCTCGGCACGCTCGGCGCGCTCTACTCGATCAACGGCATCCTCACGCACCTGCTGCCGCCGGAGCTGACCGAGCGCTACCGCTTCTCGCTGATCGACAAGAACAACCAGACCCGCGCCAGCACCTCGCTGCGGCCGGTGCCGGGCAACGCGCTGTCGTACGAGGTGCTGCTCGATCCGCCGGGCCACTCGCTGTCGCTGCGCGCCGACGCCTACCCGCCGCCGTCGAACCTGCCCAACAACATGCTGCTGTGGCTGGTGGTGGGCCTGTCCTGCTTCCTGCTGTGGAGCCTGTGGAGCATGTGGCGCCACACCAGCCGCCGCTCCGAGGCGCAGCGCGCGCTGCTGGCCGAGACCTCGTTCCGCCGCGCGATGGAAAACTCGATGCTGATCGGCCTGCGCGCGCTCGACCTGAACGGCCGCATCACCTACGTCAACCCCGCCTTCTGCCGCATGACCGGCTGGCAGGAGAACGACCTGGTCGGCCGCCTGCCGCCCTTCCCCTACTGGCCGCCGAACGACCAGCAGGAGATGCAGAAGCAGATCGACCTGACGCTGCAGGGCAAGTCGCCCGCCGGCGGCTACGAGATGCGCACGATGCGCCGCGACGGCAGCAGTTTCTACGCGCGCATGTACGTGTCGCCGCTGGTCGACAGCCGCGGCCGCCATACCGGCTGGATGAGCTCGATGACGGACATCACCGAGCCCAAGCGCGCGCGCGAGGAACTGGCCGCCGCGCACGACCGCTTCACCACGGTGCTGGAGAGCCTGGACGCGGCGGTGTCGGTGCTCGCCACCGACAAGGCCGAGCTGCTGTTCGCCAACCGCTACTACCGCCAGCTGTTCGGCTGGGAGGCCGAGGGCCACCTCAAGCTCGCCGGCGACGATCTCGACAAGGAACAGGTGTCGGGCGACAACACCGATTACGTCGACGCCTACGCCGGCCTGCCCGCTTCCGAGCTGATGCCCTACGCGTCGGACGCGCGCGAGGTGTTCGTGCCCGACATGCAGAAATGGTTCGAAGTGCGCCGCCGCTATATCCAGTGGGTCGACGGCCACCTGGCGCAGATGCAGATCGCCACCGACATCACCGTGCGCAAGGCCGCCGAGGAAATGGCGCGCCAGCATGAAGAACGCCTGCAGTTCACCAGCCGCCTGACCACCATGGGCGAGATGGCGTCGTCGCTGGCGCATGAGCTGAACCAGCCGCTGGCCGCGATCAACAATTACTGCATGGGCGCCGTGGCGCGGCTGCATTCGGGCCGCAGCACGCCGGAGGACCTGATCCCGGTGCTGGAGAAGACTTCCGCGCAGGCCGTGCGCGCGGGCACCATCATCAGCCGCATCCGCGGCTTCGTGAAGCGCAGCCAGCCGCAACGGCGCGAGGCGTCGCTGCACGATATCGTCGCGGATGCCGTGGGCCTGGCCGACCTGGAGGCGACCCGGCGCCGCGTCACCATCCTGACCCGGCTGCCGGCGCCGCCGATGGCCATCTATGTCGACCCGGTGCTGATCGAGCAGGTGCTGGTGAACCTGCTCAAGAACGCGGTCGAAGCCATGGCCGGCCTGCCGGCGTTGCGCGCCGGCGGCGTGGTGCGCCTGCATGCGCGCGTGGAGCCGGGCGAGATCGGCGACAACGTCCATATCGACGTCATCGACCAGGGCCCGGGTGTCGACGAAGCCACCAAGGAGCGCCTGTTCGAGCCCTTCTTCAGCACCAAGTCCGACGGCATGGGCATGGGGCTGAATATCTGCCGCTCGATCATCGAGTCGCACCAGGGCCGGCTGTGGGTGGAGAACAATGTCGACGGCATTGGCTGCACCTTCAAGATCATGCTGCCACTGCATCCGGTGGTGGCCGAGCAATAACCCTGCGCCTTCGACCTGCGCCTTCGACCTGCGCATTCGACCGCCGTCCGATTCGTTCCGGACACCCCCGGCAGGCCGGTGCCACCCCCCCCTTGCGCCTGTGGGGGGGCCGCCTCGCCACAGAGGCCCCGGGGCGGTTACACTTCGCAGCAATGAATAGTTGTCCCGAGGAGACTACATGACCGCAACGCCAAACCCCACGCCCCACCGCGGCGAGACCGTGTTCATCGTCGACGACGATGAAGCCATGCGCGACTCGCTGACCTGGTTGCTGGAGGGCAATGGCTACCAGGTTCGCAGCTTTACCAGCGCCGAGCAGTTCCTCGCCGCCTACGACGCCAGCCAGGTGTCCTGCCTGATCCTCGACGTGCGCATGCCCGGCATGAGCGGCCCGGAACTGCAGGAGCGGATGATCGCCGAGAACATCCATATCCCGATCGTCTTCATTACCGGCCACGGCGACGTGCCGATGGCGGTCACGACGATGAAGCGCGGCGCCATCGACTTCATCGAGAAGCCGTTCGACGAGTCCGAACTGCGCGCGCTGGTCGAGCGCATGCTGCAGAAGGCCCGCACCGACCATTCCGCAGCGCGCGAGCAGCGCGCGGCCAAGGACTTGCTGGGCAAGCTGACCACGCGCGAGCAGCAGGTGCTGGAGCGCATCGTGGCTGGCCGGCTGAACAAGCAGATCGCCGATGACCTGGGCATTTCCATCAAGACGGTGGAGGCGCACCGCGCCAACATCATGGAAAAGCTCAACGTCAACACGGTGGCAGACCTGTTGCGCCTGGCGCTGTCGCGCAACAGCTGAACGCGGCCAGGGTTGCCACCCGCTACCGTCGTTCCCGCGCAGGCGGGAACGACGGTGAGCCGATCGATCGGATCAGCCCGAACCTTCCCCTTGATTCCCCAGGTATTCCTCGTCCCGGAAGGTGGCCACCCATTGCGGACGGTAGATCACAAAGATTGCCACCAGCATGCCGGTCAGGAACGCCTCGCCAAACGCCAGGATCAGCGTTGCCGCCAGCGTATCGGCCAAGGTGAACGGCAGTCCCGGCGCCATCACGTGCCGCCATGCCGCCTGCGCCGCGCTGGCGCCCAGCGCCGCCAGCCCTGCCGTGAAATAGCCGTGCCCCAGGATAAAGACGAACGGATGGCGCGGCAGCCAGCGCCGCAGCAGCGCCTGCAGGCCGGCCGAGATCAGCGCCGGCACCAGCGCCAGCCAGGTATAGCGCACCCATAGCGAAGGCCAGTCGAACAGCGCCCAGCTGTGCCCGGCCAGGAATTCGAGCCCGAACAGCGACACCAGGTCCACCACGAACAGCGACAGCAGCGCCAGCGGCAGCCCGAACAACGTCACCATCAGCGTCGCGCCCAGCAGCTGGATCACCAGGCCGCCGACCAGCGTGGCGCGCACCGTCCACAGCAGCGCCACCAGCACCATCGCGCCCAGCCATGCGTGCTGCAGCGCGTCGCGCTGCAGCAGCCGCCACGGCCGGCGTGTCAGCGCCCACAACAGCCCGGCGAGCGATACGACGATCAGCAGCGGGTCGGACAACAGGGACGGGAGCGCGGTGTGCATGCGGCCGATGCTACCAGCCCTGCCCCCGGACAACCGTTGCCTCCGGTCAAGCTGCGCGCGCCAGGCCGCACTGACCCTTTATAATTCGCCTTTGATCCGCATGCCCGCATGCCGGGCACACGCCACCCGCGGCCAAGGCAGCCGCCGGATGCGCCCGCGAATTCGAACAAGCCGCACAAACCGCACAAACCCGCCCAAACCGGTCCTTTCCTCCATGTCTGCCCAACTGATCGACGGCAACGCCCTTGCCAAACAAATCCGCTCCGAAGCCGCCCAGCGCGCCGCCAGCCTGACCGAGCGCGGTCACCGCCCCGGCCTGGCCGTGATCCTGGTCGGCGAGGACCCGGCCAGCCAGGTCTACGTGCGCAACAAGGTCAAGGCCTGCCAGGACAACGGCTTCCACTCCTCGCTGGACCGCTACCCGGCCGACCTGTCCGAGGCGGAATTGCTGGCCCGCATCGACGCGCTCAACCAGGACCCGAGCATCCACGGCATCCTGGTGCAGCTGCCGCTGCCCAGGCACATCGACAGCCACAAGGTGCTGGAAGCGATCGCCCCGGAAAAGGACGTCGACGGCTTCCACGTGGCCAATGCCGGCGCGCTGATGACCGGCGCCCCGCTGTTCCGCCCGTGCACGCCGTACGGCTGCATGAAGATGCTGGAATCGATCCAGTACCCGCTGCGCGGCGCGCGTGCCGTGGTGGTCGGCGCCTCCAACATCGTCGGCAAGCCGATGGCCATGCTGCTGCTGCAGGCCGGCGCCACCGTCACCATCTGCAACAGCAAGACGCGCGATATCGGCGCCCACACCCGCGAGGCCGACGTGATCGTCGCCGCGGTCGGCAAGCGCAACCTGATCACCGCCGACATGGTCAAGCCGGGCGCCGTCGTGATCGACGTGGGCATGAACCGCGACGACAACGGCAAGCTGTGCGGCGACGTGGACTTCGCCGGCGTGCGCGAGGTAGCCGGCTACGTCACGCCGGTGCCGGGCGGCGTCGGCCCGATGACCATCACCATGCTGCTGGTCAACACGCTGGAAGCGGCGGAACGCGCCGCGGGCTGAAGCGCTCGCACATTCGACGTACAGTACGCCACACGGGGTGCTGGAAATGCCCGCACCCCGCCCCCACCTGCGGGACATCGACCCTTGAGGCCAGCCAACCGAGAACACGCCATGGACCAAGCCGCACAAGCCACCCCGGCCAACAATCCGCTGCTGGACTTTTCCGACCTGCCCCGCTTCGCCGAGATCCGGCCCGAGCACATCAGCCCGGCTCTGGACGTGCTGCTGGAACGCGCGCAGCAGGCCGTCGCCCGCGCCGAGGACCCGGCCACGCCGGCGGACTGGGTCAACGCCGTGCAGGCCCTGGAAGCCGCCACCGAGCCGCTCGGCCGCGCCTGGGGCGTGGTCAGCCACCTGAGCGCCGTCGCCGACACGCCCGAACTGCGCAAGGCGCACGCCGACAACCTGCCGCGCATGACCGAGTTCTGGTCGTCGCTCGGCCAGAGCCTGGCGCTGTATGAAAAGTACAAGGCACTGGCCGCCAGCCCCGACTTCGCCGGCATGAGCGCAGCCCGCCACCAGCTGATCGACAACGAGCTGCGCGGCTTCCGCCTGGGCGGCGCCGAGCTGCCCGAAGACAAGAAGCCGCGCTTCGCCGAGATCCAGGAGCAGCAGGAGCAGCTGTCCAAGGCCTTCTCCGACCACGTGCTGGACGCCACCAACACCTACGCGCTGGTCATCGAGGACGAGGCCCGCCTGGCCGGCCTGCCCGACGACGCGAAGGAAGCCGCCCGCCACGCCGCCGAGAAGGACGGCAAGGCCGGCTGGAAGTTCACGCTGCACTTCCCTTCGTACTTCCCGGTGCTGCAGTACGCCGACGACCGTGCGCTGCGCCAGACGCTGTACGAGGCCAACGTCACGCGCGCCTCGGAGCTGGGCGCGCAATACGGCCAGGGCCAGGGCGAGTGGGACAACACCGCCAACATGCGCGACCAGCTGGCGCTGCGCCGCGAAGAAGCGCAGATGCTTGGCTACCAGTGCTACGGCGAAGTCTCGCTGGTGCCGAAGATGGCCGAGTCGCCTGCCGAAGTGCTGAAGTTCCTTGACGAGCTGGCCATCAAGGCAAGGCCCTACGCCGAGAAGGACTGGGCCGAACTGCAGGCCTTTGCCGCCGCCGAACTCGGCCTGTCCGACCTGCAACCGTGGGACGTGGCCTACGCCTCGGAAAAGCTGCGCCAGCAGCGCTATGCGTTCTCCGAGCACGAGGTCAAGCAGTACTTCCCGGAACCCAAGGTGCTGGAAGGCCTGTTCGGCGTGGTGCAGAAGCTGTTCTCGGTGCGCATCGAGGCCGAGCCGGCGCAGACCTGGCACAAGGACGTGCGCTTTTTCCGCGTGACCACGGCGGAAGGCACGCTGCTGGCCCAGTTCTATATCGACCTGTACGCGCGCGAAGGCAAGCGCGGCGGCGCCTGGATGGACGACGCGCGCGGCCGCAAGGTGCTGGAGCAAGGCGGCGTGCAGACGCCGGTCGCGTACCTGACCTGCAACTTCTCCGCGCCGGTGGGCAACAAGCCCGCGCTGTTCACGCACGACGAAGTGATCACGCTGTTCCATGAGTTCGGCCACGGCCTGCACCACATGCTGACGCAGGTGGGCGAGCTGGGCGTGTCGGGCATCAACGGCGTGGAATGGGATGCGGTGGAGCTGCCGTCGCAGTTCATGGAAAACTTCTGCTGGGAATACGAAGTGCTGACCGGCATGACGCAGCACGTCGACACCGGCGCGCCGCTGCCGCGCGTGCTGTTCGACCGCATGCTGGCCGCCAGGAACTTCCAGAACGGCATGATGACGCTGCGCCAGATCGTGTTCTCGTCGTTCGACATGCACCTGCACACGGACTTCGACCCGGCCGGCGCCGCCTCGGTGCTGGAGCTGTCGCGCCAGATCAACGACCGCGTGCACGTGGTGCCGCAGCATCCGCTGTCGCGCTGGCCGAACACCTTCAGCCATATCTTTGCCGGCGGCTACGCGGCGGGCTACTACAGCTACAAGTGGGCGGAGGTGCTATCGGCCGACGTCTATGCGGCGTTCGAGGAAGCGGCACAGCTGTCGGGCACCGTGCTCGACAGCGAGACCGGCGCGCGCTACCAGCGCGAGATCCTGTCGGTGGGCGGCAGCCGCCCGGCGATGGAATCCTTCGTCGCGTTCCGCGGCCGCGCGCCGCAGATCGATGCGCTGCTGCGCCACGGCGGGATGGCGGCATGAGCGCGGTTGCACTGCCCACCACCGGTCCGCTGCGGATCGCGAGCTGGAACGTCAATTCCCTGAAGGTGCGCCTGCCGCAGGTGCTGCAATGGCTGGCCGAGCAGGACCAGGCCGGCGCGCCCATCGATGCGCTGTGCCTGCAGGAACTGAAGCTGCCGGACGACAAGTACCCGCTGGCCGAACTGGAGAATGCCGGCTTCCACAGCATCTACACCGGCCAGAAGACGTACAACGGCGTGGCCATCGTCGCCCGCGACGCCAGCATGCCCGGGCCGGCCGACGTGGTGCGCAACATTCCCGGCTTCGAGGACGCGCAGCAGCGCGTGATCGCCGCCACCTACGGCGACCTGCGGCTGGTCTGTGCCTACTTCCCCAACGGCCAGTCGCCCGAGTCGGAGAAGTTCACGTACAAGCTCAAGTGGCTGGAAGCCATGACGGCGTGGCTGCGCGAGGAACTGGCGCGCCATCCCAAGCTGGCGCTGCTGGGTGATTTCAATATCGCCCCCGAAGACCGCGACGTGCATGATCCGGCCAAGTGGGAAGGCCAGAACCTGGTGTCGCCGCCGGAGCGCGCCGCCTTTGCGGCGCTGGTCGAACTGGGCCTGGCCGATGCCTTCCGCAGGTTCGACCAGCCTGAGAAGAGCTTCTCCTGGTGGGATTACCGCATGCTGGCATTCCGCCGCAATGCGGGACTGCGCATCGACCATATCCTGCTGTCGCCAACGCTGGCGCAGCAGTGCGCGGCCTGCGTGATCGACCGCGTGCCGCGCACCTGGGAGCAGCCGTCGGACCACACGCCGGTGGTTGCCACGCTGCACTGCGGCTAGGCCCCGCCCCTACGCGGCCACGGGCAGGCCGCCGACGAGTCAGTACCTGCTCTCCATGACAGCATCCACGCAAGGCAATTTCCTGCATCGCATGTTCCCCTGGCGCCAGCGCATCGACCGCGCCACGCTGCGCGCCGACATGGTCGCCGGCCTGCTCGGCGCGGTGCTGGTGTTGCCACAGGGCGTTGCCTTCGCCACGCTGGCCGGACTGCCGCCGCAGTACGGCATCTACAGCGCGGTGGTGCCCTGCATCGTCGCGGCGCTGTTCGGTTCGAGCTGGCACGTGATGTCGGGGCCGACCAATGCCAATTCGCTGGCGTTGTTCGCGATGCTGAGCCCGCTGGCGTTTGCCGGCAGCCCCGCGTATATCGGGCTGGCGCTCGCGGTAACCATCCTGGTCGGCGTGATGCAGCTCGCCGTCGGCACGCTGCGGCTCGGTTCGCTCGCCAACTTTATCTCGCCGTCGGTGCTGCTCGGCTTCACCTGCGGCGCCGCGACACTGATCGGGTTGTATGCGCTGAAGGATGTGTTCGGCCTGCAAGTGCCGACCGGCACCAGCGCCTTCGGCGTGCTGCGTCACCTGGCCGAACACGCCGACACGATCAACTGGTCCGCGGCGGCCGTCGCCGCCGTGACGCTGGCGGTGACGCTGCTGTGCAAGCGGCTGTGGCGCAAGCTGCCGTTCATGCTGCTGGGCCTGCTGGCCGGCTATGGCGTGGCGCTGTTGCTGAACCAGGCCGGCACCGGCGCCCAGCATGTGAACGTGGTCGGGCCGATCCCGTCGGCGCTGCCGCATTTCCATGTGCCCGACCTCGACTGGCGCAAGCTGCCCGACCTGCTCGGCATCGCCTCGGCGCTGACCATCGTCGCGCTGGGCCAGTCGATCTCGATCGCCAAGGCGGTGGCGCTGCGCTCCGGGCAGCATATCGACGCCAACCGCGAATTCATCGGCCAGGGCCTGTCCAATATCGCCGGCGGCTTTTTCTCCGGCTATATCTCGTGCGGCTCGCTCAACCGCTCGATGCCCAACTTTGAAGCCGGCGCGCGCACACCGCTGGCCAGCGTGTTCTCGGCGCTGTGGCTGGTGGCGCTGGTCGCGCTCAGCGCGCCGCTGCTGGCGCAGATCCCGATGGCGGCGATCGGCGCCATGCTGCTGCTGGTGGCGTGGGGACTGCTCGATATTGCACGGCTGCGGCGCATCTTCACGCTCAGCCGTACCGAGTTCGCGATTGCCATCGGCACCTTCGCCGCGACGCTGGTGATCCGGCTCGAAATGGCGGTGCTGCTCGGCACCGTGCTGTCGCTGGTGGCCTACCTGTACCGCACCTCCAGGCCGGCAGTGCGCAGCCTGGTGCCGGATGCCGACGACCCGGGCCGGCGCTTCACGCCGCTGGACGAACTGCACCGCCCGCAGCCGGAATGCCCGCAGCTCAAGCTGCTGCGCATGGAAGGCGCGATCTACTTCGGCGCCGTGCAGTACGTGACCGACCGCCTGCACTGGCTGCGCGAAGTCAACGCCGGCCAGACGCATTTGCTGGCGATGACCAAGAGCATGAATTTCATCGACCTGGCGGGTGCGGAGATGTGGGAAAACGAGCTGGTCGAGCGCCGCGCCATGGGCGGCGACCTCTACTTCCACCGTCCGCGCACGCAGGTGCTGCAGACGTGGGAGCAGACCGGCTTCAGCAACAAGCTGGGGCCGGACCATATCTTCCCGACCAAGCGGCAGGCGCTGCACACGATCATCGGCAAGCTGTCGCCCGAGATCTGCGCGCAGTGCCGCGCCAGGATCTTTGAAGAATGCGCGTCACGGCCGGGGGCATCCGCTCACGGCGCCGTCAATGCGGATGCGGCCAGCGCACCGCAGCCGGGGGCATGCGCCACCGCGGCGGCACGCTGACGCGTCGCGCTCATACGTCGCACACAAGATGCCGTCAGCAAGAAAAGCCTGCCGAGGACAGCGTTAAACAACCGGAAATTGAAACAGCGGGGATGACGTGGGTGCCTGCGCCGGCGTTGCCGGGCCGGGTACGCAAGGCCGGACGGCCCTACGCGGTGATGCCTGATGGTGGATGGGCGCCCGCGACATGCCGACGGCTGGCCGGGGCATCCATCCTCATCAGATCGGCGCCACGTGGGCGCGCTTGACGACGATTGGCTGGGGCGCGCCCTGCTCGATCAGCACCACGGCGGCGCGTTCGATGGTTTCGCGGCCGGCACGGAATGCCTCTTCCAGCGACAGCACCTGGTCGGCGCTGAAGCCTTCCCACAGCGCCTCGCGTGTCACTACGCAAGTCACTTTCTCGCCATTGACGATCGCCTGAAAGAGCAAGCCTTCGTTGTTGATGTCGTAGCGCTCTTGCTCTTGGAATTTAATATCCATCGGTGCAGCCCTCCATATGCAAGTGGAGAAGAATCCTAACATGGCTCCGGCGATATCGTGCGGATCCAGCTTGTGCGATTGCGCTCAATCCGAAGACCAGCAAAGCTGGCGTTCGGTTCCGTTCACCTGATGGTTGCCGGCATCGGCATGCGCGAAAGGCGTTGCGCCGGTTTGCGCGCGATGGCGCGCAAACTGTTGACAGCGCCGAAAATCATGCTAGAATCTCGTTCTTCGTTGGGGCGTTAGCTCAGTTGGTAGAGCAGCGGACTCTTAATCCGTAGGTCGAGTGTTCGAGTCACTCACGCCCCACCAGCGAACACAGAAAGGCCGGAAGCAGCAATGCTTCCGGCCTTTTGCTTTTTCGCTCCTGGTGTTTCGCCTTGATGTGCCGCAACTGCCTGTGCCGCAACTGCCGCGGTCAGGCGCCGACGCTGGCGCGCTCGAACAGCGTGCGTGCCAGTGCGCGATGCCGCGTCAGCACGCTGGGCAGGTCCGCCGTCAGCAGCATGCCATCGCGCACCACTTCGCGGCCGTTGATCACGCTCGCCGCGACATTGGCGGGGGTGCAGAACACCAGCGAGGCGACCAGGTCGTGGCCGCCGCCGGCAAAGCCCACCCCTGACATATCGAAGGCGACGAAGTCCGCCGACATGCCGGGCGCCAGCGCGCCGATATCGTCGCGGTTGAGCACGCGTGCGCCGCCCAGCGTGGCGATCTCCAGCGCCTCGCGCGCGCTCAGGGCGGCCGGGCCGTAGCCGACGCGCTGCAGCAGCATGGCCTGGCGCACTTCGCCCAGCATGTGCGCGCCGTCGTTCGAGGCGCTGCCGTCGACACCCAGGCCAACCGGCACGCCGGCATCGCGCATCGCCCGCACCGGCGCAATGCCTGAGGCGAGCCGCATATTCGAGCACGGGCAATGCGCCACGCCGGTGCCGGTACGCGCGAACAGCGCGATACCCTCTTCATCGAGCTTCACGCAGTGCGCATGCCAGACGTCGTGACCGACCCAGCCCAGGTCTTCGGCATACTGCGCCGGCGTCAGGCCGAACTTCTCGCGCGAGTACGCGATGTCGTTGTCATTCTCGGCCAGGTGGGTGTGCAGCGACACGCCGTAGTGGCGCGCCATCACGGCCGACTCGCGCATCAGGTCGCGCGACACCGAGAACGGCGAGCACGGCGCCAGCACCACGCGCAGCATCGCGTGACGCGCGCCGTCGTGGTACTGCTCGACCAGCCGCTGGCTGTCGCGCAGGATCGCGGCTTCGTCTTCGACCACCACGTCGGGCGGCAGGCCGCCCTTGCTGCGGCCCACGCTCATCGAGCCGCGCGCGGCATGGAAGCGCATGCCCATCTCCTGCGCGGCGGCGATCGAATCGTCCAGGCGCGAGCCGTTGGGGAACAGGTAGAGGTGATCGCTGGTGGTGGTGCAGCCGGACAGCATCAGCTCGGCCATCGCGGTTTTGGTCGACACGGCAATCATTTCCGGCGTCAGGTGCGACCACAGCATGTACAGGTTGGTCAGCCACGAGAACAGCTCGGCATCCTGCGCGGCGGGCACGGCGCGCGTCAGGCTCTGGTACATGTGGTGGTGCGTGTTGACCAGTCCGGGCGTCACCACGCGGCCGCGCATGTCGAGCACCTGCGCGCTGCCGTCGTCGACCATGCGGCGGTATTGCGCCGGCAGTTCGGCGCTCGGACCGACCCACTGCACCGCCGGCCCTTCGGCGACCAGCGCGCCGTCGCGGATCTCGCGGCGCTGCGCGTCCATGGTGACGAGTACGTCGGCGTTCAGGGCAATCAGGGTCATGGCGGCATTCCTTGGGTGCTTGGGGACGGATGCCGCCAGTCTAAGACGAAGGCGTGCTCGCGCCTAAGCATTGAATTCCGAGCACCGTGTCCACAAAAAGTGGACAGCCGCGCCACCCCGACTAGCGGGCCTGGGCGAACAGCGTGGCCAGCGCATCGCCGATGCGTTCTGCCATCAGCTCCGCGGCCGCGCTGGGGGTGCCGCGGGCACGCGCCACCAGCGTCAGCGTCTGCCCCTGCAGGTGGCGGTCGCGCAGCGGCACGTACACCAGCGCCTGCCGCGCGCGCTCCTCCATCACGTCGAGCGGGTTCAGCAGCGCCACGCCGGTGCCCAGCATGACCAGCTGGCGGATCAGCACGGTCGAGGTCGATTCCGCCACCGGCGACACTTCGATGGCATTGCGGGAAAAGGCGGCATCCAGCAGCGCGCGGATCGATAGCGACGGCGCCGGCAGGATCAGCGGATAGCCGACGCATTCGCTCAACAGCACGGACGGCTGCGCCGCCAGCGCATGGCCCGGCGGCACGACCGCGCCGATCTGCCAGTCGCTGCTGGCCAGCGCGCGGAAGGCGGGCAGTTCCGGCAGATCGTAGCCAAGCCCGAGATCGGCATCGCCCTGCTCGACCGCCGCGACGATCCCGGCAACCGGCAGGTCGTTCACGCGCACCATGATGCCCGGGTAGCGCTGGCGGAAGTCATGCACCAGCGACGGCATCAGCGATCCGGCCAGCCCCGCGGTGACCGCCACGGTGACGTCGCCGCGGCGAGCGCCCTTGAATTCTTCGATGCGCTCGCGCAGCGCGTCATGCTCGCGCAGCGTCTGGCGGACGTGGGCCAGCACCATCTCGCCCAGCGGCGTCAGGCGCAGCCGCTTGTTGATGCGCTCGAACAGCGGCGCGCCCAGCTCGGCTTCCAGGTCAAGGATCTGCCGGTTCACGGCCGTCGGCGCCACGTGCAGGTGCTCGGCCGCCTTGCGGATCGAACCGCGGCGGACAACCTCGTCGAGATAGCGCAGGATTCTGGCGTGCATGGGCTGGCGGTGTATCGGGGAGTGCCGAATTGTAGCGGCGGGAGCGAACCCTGCTGCCTCCGCCTTTGCAAAAGACGGCGAAAGGGTATTGCGCAGTATGCGATACCTTGCTACAATCTTTTTCTTCGTTGGGGCGTTAGCTCAGTTGGTAGAGCAGCGGACTCTTAATCCGTAGGTCGAGTGTTCGAGTCACTCACGCCCCACCAGCGAATTCAGGAAAAGCCGGAAGCTTGCTTCCGGCTTTTTTCATTTTCACCCGCCCTTCCTCTTACCCTCTCCCGCGCCTGCGCAAGCCGTGGTCGACCGCACGGCACGGCCGCTGTTTTCTTGATACGCGGGTTGTCACCAATATCCTTGCGCGTCCTTTCCCGGTTGAATCCCTTCCGCGCATGTTGTGGAACATGGTTCCGTATCGCGGAACCATCGCAATGTGCAGGCCGCTGCCGCACCCCGGAGCGGCCCGGTCAGCCGGCGCGGGAAGACTGACGGCGCGGGGCGCACGATGGCGTTGCGCCCGAGAGAACGCCTGCAGCCCGCCCGGCGAGCAATCAGTGAAAGAAGAACGGAGGCATCCTTGAAAGCAGTCAACAAAGCAGGCGCAGCCGCCTGCATCGCAGCCATCGGCCTGGCCTGTGCCGGCTTTGCCCAGGCGCAGTCCTACCCCACCAAGCCGATCCGCCTGATCGTCCCGTTCGCGGCCGGCGGCACCACCGATATCGTCGCACGCGCGGTCTCCGACAGCCTGGGCCGCGAGCTGGGCCAGCCGGTGGTGGTGGAAAACCGCGGCGGCGGCGGCGGCGCGATCGGTGCCGACGCGCTGGCCAAGTCCGCGCCGGACGGCTACACGCTCGGCATCGCCACGGTCAGCACCATGGCGACCAACCCGGCCACCAATCCCAAGAACCCGTACGACCCGCTCAAGGATTTCGCGCCGATCACCAACCTGGTCAACGTGCCCAACGTGCTGACGGTGAACCCGAAGGTGCCGGCCAAGACGCTGAAGGAGTTCATCGCGCTGCTGAAGTCCAACCCGGGCAAATACAGCTACGCTTCCGCCGGCAAGGGCAGCATCTCGCACCTGGATGGCGAACTGTTCAAGGACATCACCAAGACCGACATGGTCCATATCCCCTATCGTGGATCGGGCCCGGCGCTGAACGACACGCTGGCCGGCCAGGTCAACGCGCAGTTCGACAACCTGCCGTCGTCGATGCCGCATATCCAGGCCGGCAAGCTGCGCGCGCTGGCCGTGGCGGCACCCAAGCGCGTCGAGGGCCTGCCCGACGTGCCGACCTTTGCCGAAGCCGGCATGAAGGACATGAACAACATGGCCTGGTATGGCCTGGTCGCGCCGGCCGGCACGCCCGCGGCCATCATCACGCGCGTGCACGATGCCGCGGTCAAGGCGTTGCAGGATCCGAACACGAAGCGCCGCCTGGCTGAAAGCGGCGCCTACACCGACGGCAATACCTCGGCCCAGTACGCCGCGCAGATCAAGCGCGAACTGGACCTGCGCAAGAAGATTGCGCATGACCAGAACATCACGCTGGAATAACCGGCGTCAGACGAGGGGCCATCGAACGGCTGCCGCATGGCAGCCGTTTTTTTCGCCTGAAGGTTCACAAACGTGCCGATAACGGCCCTGCCTGGTGGGAGATTTCCGACCAACCGGGCCAGATCTTGATCCTGAACAGGACGCAACGCCCGCCCAAGCGTTTCAATATCCCTAGAAGAAACTTTCACTTTGCGGACACGCGCCAACTCGGTACATTAGCTGGGTGATCCGCCACACGGCCGGCCGCACGCCGGACCACGCTCGGCCCCAAACCCGGCATCGCACAGGCGCTGCGATGCCGAAATCGCGAGGATAAGAGAGATGCTGAAGAAGACCGTTTCTACCCTGATCGTTGCAGCATTCGCCGCCATGGGCGCGACGCAGGTTCATGCGCAGAAGAACTACACCGATGGCGGCGACCTGTACGGCGGCAGCCATACCAAGAAGCAGGCCAGCCCGAACCAGAACCCGGCGAAGTCGGGCAAGTTCGACCCCTACACCGACGGCGCCAAGCAGTCGACGCGCTCGGACCTGACCACCTCGGGCAAGAAGTTCGACCCGAACACCGATGGTGCCAAGTCGGGCAAGTTCGATCCTCACACCGACGGCGCCAAGGCCGGCAAGTACGATCCGTACACCGATGGCGCCAAGGCGCCCGCCAGCCAGGGCAGCAAGGCGCAGTAAGCCCGCAATGTCCCGGCAGGACAGCCCGCTTCGGCGGGCTGTTTGCATTCTTGCGTGCGGGTTTCAGGCAGCCAGGGCCTGCGCCGGCTGTGCGGACCGCATGGTGCCGCGATCGCGCAAGCCGACATGCCAGGACAACGCCTCTTCCAGCAGGTGCGGCGTCTGGCCGCCGTGGGCGCTGGCGCGGCGGAAATAGTCGCCCAGCAACTCGCGGTATTGCGGATCGGCGCAATTGGCGATGACGGTGCGCGCGCGCTCGCGCGGTGCCAGGCCGCGCAGGTCGGCCAGGCCGTGCTCGGTGACGATGATGTCGACATCGTGCTCGGTGTGGTCCACGTGCGCCACCATCGGCACGATGCTCGAGACCTCGCCGCCCTTGGCCACCGACTTGGTCACGAACACCGACACGTGCGCATTGCGCGCAAAGTCGCCGGAGCCGCCGATGCCGTTCATCATGTGCGTGCCACCCACATGCGTGGAGTTGACGTTGCCGTAGATGTCGCACTCCAGCGCGGTGTTGATGGTGATCAGCCCCAGCCGGCGCAGGATCTCGGGATGGTTGCTGATCTCCTGCGGGCGCAGCAGCAGGCGCGAACGGTAGCGGTCCAGGTTCGACAGGAAGCGCTGGTAGACCTCGCGCGTCAGCGTCACCGACGACGCCGACGCGAACGACAGCCGGCCCGCATCGAGCAACTCGATGGTGCTGTCCTGCAGCACCTCGGAATACATCTTCAGGTCGCGGAACGGCGACTCGACCAGCCCGTGCAGCACGGCATTGGCAATGGTGCCGATGCCGGCCTGCAGCGGCTGCAGCGACGGCGACAGCTTGCCCGCGCGCACTTCGCGCAGCAGGAAGTCATTGAGGTGGCCGGCGATGCTGCGGGTCTCGTCGTCCGGCGGCAGCGCATTGGACGGGCTGTCGTCCTTGGCGGTGATGACGATGGCGGCAATCTTCTCCGGATCGATCGGAATATACGGGAGTCCGATGCGCTGTTCCGGCGCGATCAGCGGGATCGGCTGGCGGTACGGGCGCTGGACCGGGAAATAGATGTCGTGCAGCCCTTCCAGCTCCAGCGGCATGTTCATGTTGATCTCGACGATCACCTTGCGCGCCAGCATGGCAAAGCTTGCCGAATTGCCCACCGAGGTGCTGGGGATGATGCCGCCCTGCTCGGTAATCGCCACGGCCTCGACCACCGCCACGTCCACCGGCGCGATCTGGCCGGAACGCAGCTGCTCGACGGTTTCGGACAGGTGCTGGTCGATGAACATCACCTCGCCGGCGTTGATCTTGCGGCGCAGCGTGCCATCGGACTGGAACGGCAGGCGGCGCGCGATCACGTCGGCCTCGGCCAGGACGCGGTCGATGTCGTTGCCGAGCGAGGCGCCCGTCATCAGGGTGATGCGCAGCGGCTCGGTCGCCGCGCGCCGCGCCAGCGCGAACGGGACTTCCTTGCAGTCGCCCGCGCGGGTGAAACCGCTCATGCCTACGGTCATGCCGTCGCGGATCAGCGCGGCGGCCTCGTCGGCCGAGACTACCTTGTCATGCAGCCTCGCCAGGCGAATGCGTTCCTTGTCCATCGTGATCTCCGGTCTGGCGGCGCGGGCCCTTGCCTGTGCCGCTCGCCCCGTGCCTTGTTTGCCGGGGTCTCCGGCTGGCAGTGTAGCCAGGCACCTCTATTCAGGCTGCGATTTAAAGTCATGACAACCAGTCGCTTTCTTCATAGCCGATCCGGCGCCAGGGACCTGCGCGCCACTAACCGCGTCCGGAGCCTCAGGACATACCCGCAATGTCACAAAAATGGCAAAAGTTTCTGGTACTGTCTCGCCCTATCGGTTGAACGGGCCCGCCAGAGAGGTCCAGCAACCGTGCCGCCCGGGCCGGCCATGCTCGGCCCATCAACCCGTCGCACAAGCGTGACGGGTGCCTGCAGCATCGTAGTGGCGGCAATTTGAAAATCAGGAGACGCCATTCATGCAGCCCAGACCTCTCGAACCCAACGAGCCGGTCGTCCTTGCACTGGTCGACGCCGTCACCGCCTGGCAGGACGCCCTGGAACAGACCCTCTCCGCCTCTGGCCTGACTTACGCCAAATGGCTGTTGCTGCGCGCGATCAGGCGCGGCCACTTCGTGCGCGGCGCCCCGTTGCCGGGCGCCATGCCGATCGATGTTCCGCAGTCGGAACTGCTGCTGCATGAACTGCGCCGCGACGGCTGGATCGAGTATGCCGAGGCCATTGCGCCCCGCATCTCCGACACCGCTGCGAGCCGCCTCGAACGCGCCTCGCAGGCGCTCAGCGCGCTGCACAGCGTGTCGGTGGCACCGTTCAGCCCGCAGGAGCGCGTGGCGCTGGGCAGCCTGCTGGAACGGATGAAGATCCGGCTGAACGACCACACCACGCGCCAGATCCGCGTGGGCGGCGAAGCCGCGCGCCAGGACAAGCTGGCGACAGCCGGCGGTGCTTCAACCCAGGCCGGCATGCCGGCGTCCGTCGTCCCCTGCACGGGACTGCCCCCGGTTGCGCATCGCCCGGCCTCTTGCCCTACCCTCGCCAGCGCGCGCTTCTGACGCGCGCGCCAAGGCCGGCGGCCGCCTCCCTCGCGGGCGGACCCGCCGCACTGTCCGGACCCCCTGCTTTCTTCGCGACTTTGTCCCGCCAGGTGCGCTGATTTTTCCTAAAGTATGAGCATGCCCCGGCACATGCCGGACCGGCGGCGTAATTGCCGCGCGGGCCGCACTGGCCGCGTCGTCCATCGATACCGCGAGGAGGGATCATGCCGCAGGAGAACGAAGACAAAGTCGCGCACCTGCTGGACGAACTGCTTGCCTTTGCGCGGGAGCGGCTGCCGGCGGCCACGTTCGGCACCGCCGAGCCCCTCCTGCGGCACTACTACGACCAGGCCGACGCAGAAGACCTGCTGCACCGCGAAGTCGCCGACCTGTACGGCGCCGTGATGGCGCACTGGCAGACCGCGCAGAAGTTCGTCCCGGGCAGCGCGCGCATCCGCATCTACAACCCGACGCTGGAAGAGCATGGCTGGCACTCCGACCATACCGTGGTCGAGATCGTCAACGACGACATGCCCTTCCTGGTCGACTCCGTGACCATGGAGATCAACCGGCAAGGGTTGGCGTTGCATTCGGCGATCCACCCGGTGTTCCGCGTCTGGCGCAGTGCCGCCGGCGGGATCGAGCGCATCGCGCTGGGCGGCGCCGGCGAGCCTGGCGACAATTCGCGCCTGGAATCCTTCATCCACTTCGAGGTCGACCGCAGCGGCGAGGCCGCGCGGCTGGACGCGCTGCGCAGCGGCATCGCGCGCGTGCTGGGCGACGTGCGCGCCGCGGTCGAAGACTGGCCGGCGATGTGCGACATCACCCAGGCCACCATCGCCATGCTGGCGCAGGCACCGGCTGCCGCCTCGCCCGACAGCACCGAGGCCCGCGCCTTCCTGGAATGGATGATGGACGACCACTTCACCTTCCTCGGCCAGCGCGACTACGAGCTGGTGGCGCAGGAAGGGCGCTATTTCCTGCGCGGCGTGCCGGGCTCGGGCGCGGGCATCCTGCGCGAGAGCCTGCGCGAGCCGGAGGCGCAGGACCTGACGCCGCTGCCGGCCGCGGCCACCGCCATCATCGAGGGCCCCACGCAGATCTTCGTCACCAAGGCCAACTCGCGCGCCAGCGTGCACCGGCCGGGCTATCTCGACTATGTCGGTGTCAAGCTGCTGGATGCACAGGGCCAGCTGTTCGGCGAGCGCCGCTTCGTGGGCCTGTACACCTCGACCGCGTACACGGCGCCGATCGCCGAGATTCCGCTGGTGCGGCGCAAGTGCGCCAATATCCTGGCGCGCGCCGGCTTCCTCACCAAGGGCCACCTGTACAAGTCGCTGGTGACCATCCTCGAGCAATATCCGCGCGACGAACTGTTCCAGGCGAGCGAGGACGAACTGTTCGGCATCACCACCGGCATCCTGCGGCTGCAGGAGCACCAGCGCACGCGGCTGTTCGTGCGGCGCGACCGTTTCGACCGCTTTGTCTCGTGCCTGGTGTTCGTGCCGCGCGACAAGTACAACACCGACCTGCGCCAGAAGATCCAGAAGCTGCTGACTGCGGCCTTCCACGGCACCAGCTGCGAATTCACGCCGCTGCTGTCGGAATCGCCGCTGGCGCGCATCCAGCTGACCGTGCGCGGCGAACCGGGCACGATGCCGCATGTCGACACCGCCGAACTGGAGCAGCGCATCGTCCACGCCAGCCGCCGCTGGCAGGACGACCTTGCCGAAGCGCTGCACGAAAGCCACGGCGAGGAGCAAGGCAACCGGCTGCTGCAGCGCTACGGCGCCTCGTTCCCCGCGGGCTACCGCGAAGACTACCCCGCCCGCACCGCCGTGCGCGACATCGAGCTGATGGAGCGCGCGCTGCGCGCCCACGACAGCGCGCGCGGCATGGCCATGAACCTGTACCGGCCGATCGAGGCCGCGCCGGGCGCGTTCCGCTTCAAGGTCTACCGTGCCGGCGAGCCGATCGCGCTGTCGCACAGCCTGCCCATGCTCGAACACCTGGGCGTGCGCGTGGACGAAGAGCGCCCCTACCTGATCGAGCCCGACAGCGGCGCGCCGGTGTGGGTGCATGACTTCGGGCTGGAAATTGCCGACAGCGGCGGCGCGGCGGACTTCGATATCGCGCGCGTCAAGGCGCTGTTCGAAGACGCCTTTGCGCGTGCCTGGCATGGCGAAATCGAGAACGACGACCTGAACCGGCTGGTGCTGCGTGCCGAAATGGCCGCGCGCGATGTCACCATCCTGCGCGCCTACGCACGCTATTTGCGCCAGGTCGGCTCGACCTTCAGCGATGCCTATATCGAACGCGCGCTGACCGGCAATGCGGGCATCGCGGCGATGCTGGTCGCGCTGTTCATCGCGCGCTTCGACACTGTCAGCCAGGTGGCTGCCGACACCGCGCGCCAGGCACGCTGCGACAAGCTGCTGGCCGACATCGAAGCCGCGCTCGACAAGGTGCCCAACCTCGACGAGGACCGCATCCTGCGGCTCTTCCTGGGTGTGATCCAGGCCACGGTGCGCACCAACTATTTCCACCGCGGCGAGGACGGCCAGCCGCGTCCCTATGTGTCGTTCAAGTTCAACCCGGCGCTGGTGCCCGGGCTGCCCGAGCCGCGGCCGATGTTCGAGATCTGGGTCTATTCGCCGCGGGTCGAGGGTGTGCACCTGCGCGGCGGCCGCGTCGCGCGCGGCGGGCTGCGCTGGTCCGACCGCCGCGAAGACTTCCGCACCGAGGTCCTGGGCCTGATGAAGGCGCAGATGGTCAAGAACACGGTGATCGTGCCGGTGGGCTCCAAGGGCGGTTTCGTGGTCAAGCGCCCGCCCCCGCCGGGCGACCGCGATGCGTTCCTGCAGGAAGGCATCGCCTGCTACCAGACCTTCCTGCGCGGGCTGCTGGACCTGACCGACAACCTTGTCGGCGGCCAGCTGGTGCCGCCACCCGACGTGGTGCGGCATGACGACAACGATCCCTACCTGGTGGTCGCCGCCGACAAGGGCACCGCGACGTTCTCCGACTTCGCCAACGCGATTTCGGCCGAGTATGGCTTCTGGCTCGACGATGCCTTCGCCTCCGGCGGCTCGGTCGGCTACGACCACAAGAAGATGGGCATCACCGCGCGCGGCGCCTGGGAATCGGTCAAGCGGCATTTCCGCGAGATGGGCGTCGATATCCAGACCACCGACTTCACCGTGGCCGGCGTCGGCGACATGTCGGGCGATGTGTTCGGCAACGGCATGCTGCTGTCGCCGCATATCAAGCTGGTGGCCGCCTTCGACCACCGTCACATCTTCCTCGACCCCGACCCGGATCCCGCGCGCACGCTGGAGGAACGCACACGGCTGTTCAATCTGCCGCGCTCGAGCTGGGCCGACTACGACGCCACGCTGATCTCCGCCGGCGGCGGCATCTTCCCGCGCACGGCCAAGACCATCACGCTGACGCCGCAGGTGCAGGCGGTGCTCGGCATCACGGCCAGCGCGCTGTCGCCGGCCGAGCTGATCCACGCCATCCTGATGGCGCCGGTCGACCTGCTCTACAACGGCGGCATCGGCACCTACGTCAAGTCGAGCCAGGAAACGCACCTGCAGGCCGGCGACCGCACCAACGACGCGGTGCGCGTCAACGGCAACGAACTGCGCTGCAAGGTGGTCGGCGAAGGCGGCAACCTGGGCTTTACCCAGCTGGGCCGCATCGAGTTCGCGCGCAAGGGGGGCCGCATCAACACCGATGCCATCGACAACTCCGCCGGCGTGGATTGCTCCGACCATGAGGTCAATATCAAGATCCTGCTTGGCCTGGTGATGGCCGATGGCGAGATGACCGAGAAGCAGCGCAACAAGCTGCTGGCCGAGATGACCGACGAGGTCGGCCTGCTGGTGCTGCAGGACAACTACTACCAGACCCAGGCGCTGTCGGTGGCCGGGCGCCACGCCACGGCGCTGCTCGATGGCGAGGCGCGGCTGGTGCGCTGGCTGGAGCGCGCCGGGCGGCTGAACCGGGCGCTGGAATTCCTGCCTTCCGACGAAGAGATTGCCGAGCGCAAGCTGGCCGGGGAAGGGCTCACGTCGCCCGAGCGCGCGGTGCTGCTGGCGTACAGCAAGATGTGGCTGTACGACGCGCTGCTGGATTCCGACGTGCCCGAAGACCCGCTGGTCGGCGGCCTGCTGTCCGATTATTTCCCGGTGCCGCTGCGCCAGCGCCATGGCGAAACCATGCATCGCCACCCGCTGCGCCGGGAGATTCTCTCGACGCACCTGACCAATATGCTGGTCAACCGCATCGGCGCGACCTTCGTGCACCGGATCATGGAAGAAACCGACGCGCGCCCGGCCGACATCGTGCGCGCCTGCCTGATTGCGCGCGATGTGTTCGGGCTGACCGCGCTGTGGCAGGAGATCGATGCGCTGGACAACCGCGGGCCCGATGCCGAGCAGGCTCGCATGTTCGGCGAGGTGGCGGTGCTGCTGGAGCGGGCCTGCCTGTGGTTTATCCGCTATCTGCGCAGCGGCGGCCAGGCCGGCGCCGAACTGGCGCGCTTTACGCAGGCGGCGCAGTGGCTGCTGCCGCAGTTGCCTCGGCTGCTGCCGCCGGCCGATGCGGCGGCGCTGGCGGAACATGCCAGGACCTTCTCCGATGCCGGGGTCGACGAGGCGCTCGCCTTGCGCGTTGCCGGCAGCGAGATTTCCGCGGCGGCGCTGGATATCGCCGAAGTGGCCAACGCGTGCGAGCGCAGCCTCGACCTGGTCGCGGGGGTGTATTTCGCGCTGGACAGCCACCTGAGCTTCAGCTGGCTGCGCGAGCGTGCGCTGGCTCTGCCCTCGGACACGCACTGGGACCTGCTGGCGCGCACCACCACGCTGGAAGACCTGGGCCGGCTCAAGCGCGCGCTGACGGTCAGCGTGCTGTCGCAACAGGGGGAACTGGAATCGCCGGAAGCGATGATCGATGCCTGGCGTGCCAGCCGCCACGGCGCGCTGGAACGCTTTACGCGCATGCTTGCCGACCAGCGCGCATCGGGTGCCGCGGGACTGTCGATGCTGTCGGTCGCGGTGCGCGAGATCGGGATGCTGGAGCGCGGCTAGCGCGCCATCCCTGGCGCGGGCAAGGCGCGGACTTATTCGTCGCCGCTGTCGCCGCTGTCCTCGGTGTCGAAGCCCTCGTCGTCCCGCCGGGCGCGCAACTCCAGCCCGAGCAGCACCAGCAGCTCGAATGCATCTGACAACAGATGCTTCTGCCGGGGCAGCAGGCTGGCATAAGGCATGTCGTAGATCGACTGGTGCGCGGCGCGCTGCCCCTTGAGGCCGCGGTCGCGCGCGATATCCGACAGCAGCGCGGCAAACCCGGACAGGTCCTGCGCCGCCAGCGCCGAATTCAGTACCTTGGCGATGACTTCCGGGGAAGCATTCGCCCAGCCCATGCGTTCAGCATTGGAAGCGGAGTGTTGAGGGAAGTCGGCAAAGTCCATTTTGTGTTTAACGGTCTCGCCCGAACGAGCTTAAGTCGGCAGCCATGTGAATTTGACCCCACAGGCGTGGGGTACTGCACAGGCTTGCGGCGCCGAAGCGGCTGGCGGGCTAGCGCGCTGCCGGCTTCGCGGCTACCTGCCGGTAGACCGTGGTGCCGTCGCGCGCGGTGCGGGCTTCGACATGGTTGCGGGCGCCGCATTGCGGGCAGCGGAATACCGGCCCCTGCCCTTCGTTGCGGATCTGCACCTCGTCCGGCTCCCAGC
Organism: Cupriavidus oxalaticus; assembly: GCF_016894385.1. NCBI lineage: Bacteria > Pseudomonadati > Pseudomonadota > Betaproteobacteria > Burkholderiales > Burkholderiaceae > Cupriavidus > Cupriavidus oxalaticus. The sequence goes on along the minus strand of NZ_CP069812.1, from coordinate 1,306,941 downwards.
GCGCGCCGCAAGCCTGGTTCCCACAAACAAACATGAATTCTCCTGAAAATTGAAAATCAGGGCCTCGATAGCGGCCCCCTCAACCATTGCGTTGCACCCATTGCCGCGCCCATGAAATCGCCGCAGCGCGGGCATCCTCCGGCGTGGCATGCGTGGTCGGCGGCGCACCGCCTTCCAGCACGACGGCGCCAGACTCCCAAATATCGCACAACGCCTTGAAACGGCCCGGCCCCAGCGCGTGGCAAAAAACGTGAATGACGAAGCCGCGATACTCGACCACGTCGGTCGCGTCATCGGTCAGCGCACGGTCGGCGCTGGCATCGGATGGCACCACCGGTGCATCCGCACGCGAGTCCGGCCTGCCTCGCGCCGGACTTGCCCGCAGCAATGTCGCGCAGGCACTGCCCAGCGCCACACCGAGCACCACGCCCAGGCCAAACCAGCAAGCCCTGCTTCCACACTGCGCCATCGGCATCCCCTGTCAGCGGCCCCTGCCGGCCATCCTGTCACCTGCGCAAAACCGCAGGCAGCGTGCACGGTATTGCTTCCAAGGTTATACCAATCCGGAAAGAGGCCATTGGCGGCGCACGCCGCGCGGAAACAAGAATTTGGAGCGTGACCGGACCGCAGGCGGCGACTATACTGTATATCCATACAGTTATCCGACAGGCGTCCTGCCTTGGCCGCGCTGCCGCATGGTCCTTGCCATATGCCCCTGTACCAATCCGATTCCATCCTGCTTGAGGCCTTCTACTTCGGCGACGATGCGGAATCCCTGCGCCTGCCCTGCGGCAGCGTCAGCATTGACGCCGGCGCCATCATCGTCCACGGCATCGAGCCCGACCTGCTCCGGTCGCTGCGCTGGACGCCCGATTTCCTCTCGTTCGAAGCGCATGGCACGCGCCACCGCTACCCGGTCAGCCGCCCCGCGCTGGTTGGCCCCGCACAGGCACGCTTCGCCCTGCTTTAAGCTATGGCTTCCGCCTGCACCATGCCACGCCAACGTCCACATGCCAGCCCACAGCCTTGCCGCCAACGAACTGATCCGCACGCTTGCACTGAAGCCGCACCCGGAAGGCGGCTTCTATCGCGAGACCTACCGCAGCGAAGAACGCATCGTGTGCGCCGACCAGCGTACGCGCGAAGCCAGCACGGCGATCTACTACATGCTGTGCGGCAACGATTATTCCGCGTGGCACCGGATCCGTTCCGACGAGTTGTGGCACTTCCACGCCGGCTCGCCGGTAGCAGTGCACAGCATCGCCGACGGCGGCATCGTCACGCAGCGTCTCGGCGATCCGTTGCGCCACACCGGCGCGTCCTTCCAGGCGATGGTGCCCGCCGGCCGGTGGTTTGCCGCGGAACGCGTGGACCTGGGAGACGGCGTCGACTTTGCGCTGGTCGGTTGTACCGTGGCACCGGCCTTCCAGTTCAGCGACTTCGAACTGGCCGATGCGGCCGCGCTTGCGGGCCTGGCAAGCGGGCATGACACCCTGCTGCGCCGGCTCTCGCGATAGCGCGCGCGGCAAAAAAACAGCCCGCGCGGCGGGGTGCGCGCAGCAGCGTCACACTGTACATTCATACAGTATCTTTCCGGTGTCCCATGTCACCCGAAACTGCCAACTGCCCTTTTTGCGGCACCGCCGCCGAGCGCCTGCGCGCCTACGGCCATGTGGTCAGCGCAAGCCCGCCATCGCCAGTGCAATGCGGAAACGGCTGCGGCAAAGGTCGCGTATTCATGAACGCTTGCATTCGACCTTCTCTTCATACTCGCCGTCGTCATCCCATTTACGCTCGATCAGGCACGGCCCGTCGCGGTACTTTTCCTTGCGCTCATAGCCGCGCGGACCATCCTTGCACTTGCGCACCTCCTTGTATTCGCCATCCCGCTTGACCTCGCGCTCGATCTTGCAAGGGCCGCTGCGGAATTTTTCCTTGTACTCGCCGCCGGCATGAGAGACGGGCGAAACGATCAGGCAGGAGAGGACGAGGATGGCAGTGGGGAGCGTTCGGGCCATGGGAAAACAGTGCGCAAGGGACGACCGAGCATAGCAACACCCGGTCGGGCAGGCTGTATCAAAGCGTTACGCCTGAAACGTCTGAAGCCCCGCCCCCGAGAACGAAAAAACCCGCCTGGCTTTCACCAAGCGGGTTTCTTGTTCTGGTCGGGGCGAGAGGATTTGAACCTCCGACCACCTGCACCCCATATAGATATGAAGTGTAACAAAAACAGTAAGTTAGCTTATTTCCTCTAACTTGCTGCTCATCTTTTGAGCACAATGGCATGCGGCTCGGCGGGTAGATTTCGAGCCAAGTTAGACAATTTCTCGCGCATTCCCAAGGCCGCCCTCTCACGCGCTATACTGGATATCCATACAGTACTTTCACCCGACCATGAACGCCATTAACGCCGCTGAATCGTCCATCATCGAAGCCACGCCGGCCATCGTCGCCAAGCACCGCGCCGCCGGCATCCTGACCTGGAAGCTTATTCACCAAATCGAAGATGAGGTCATGCACGAGGTGGCCCAGTCGGGCAAGCATGCGTCCAACCTGCTCCGCATGCTGAAGTCCTCGCCGTTTTTGGGTTACCCGAAGGACGATACGCCCGCCGACTTCACGGGCAGCGAAGTGTTGCCGATCACTTTCAGCGTGATCCAAGACGCCTGGAATCGGGTCAACTGAACCGACGCCATGGGCAACAGCAAACTCGCCGCCGGCTGCCACGTTCGGACCACGGCCTATGACCCGGTTCCACCAATCGGGGCGAGCGGCATTCTCGCTCAGGTCCAGGGCAATCACATTGCCGCAGGACTGCGCACGCTCGGCCCAGCCACACGCGAGGCGCCAAGCCACCACGAGGTGCTTGTGGATGCCGGCCATCTTGGGACCGTGCGCCTATTTGTCGAGAAGAAGCAGGCCCGGCACGGCCGGCATTCGCACTACTTCTGGTCGGCCTACCGGGCCGAGCTAGCGAACTAGCGCCATGTCGGCTACCACCATTTTTCTCGAAGCCCATTACTTCGGCGAGGACAGCGAAGAACTGCGGCTGCCGTGCGATGCGGTCGCGGCCACGGCCGGCGGGCTCGTGGTAACTGGGCTGGAAGCCCGACACTTGCAGGCGCTGACCTGGCGGCCGGACTTTCTCTCCTACTGGTCCGATGGTCTACTGGTGCGGCTCGCAGTCGGGAGCTGGACTGCGCTGGGCGACACCACGGTTCGCTTTTCGCTGCGCTGAAGCAATGCCCCGCAAAAACCTGCCCGCGCTAGTAAGCCACCTGATCGCGCAAGGCGGCCTCTATGAGGGCTTTGTGCTGACGCCCTACTGCGACCGCGTCGCGGAGTGCCACAAGTAGCTGAATCGCCAGGCTGGGATCCTGGCCATCGGCCCGTAACGCGCGAACCATCTTAATCTGTTGCCGCACTCGTCCCCTTCCCTCCCGCAAATGCCTTTGGGACTGGGCTAAGTGCCGCTGCTCCATTTCGAAGTTGACCATGTCCGCTCCGCACGCATTTGGACCACCAAACGCTCTTTCATACTAGTGTGGCCACCAAGTTTTGAGGCAGTTACCGGCTGACCTATAATTTAAGTGCTGACTGAGACACGCCCGTAGCAAGCGAAGGTAGGTCAGCGAAACGATCACATTTCCCCATATGAAACGTGGTCGTGCAGGCCGGCGACCTGCAAATCCGAACCGGGTCAAATGATCCGGTTCGGCCGCGTGCAACGACAACTGAAAGCGCCGAGCACCTGTGATGGTGCTTTTTTTATGGCCGCCGATTTGCGATCGGCGATCAGCTTGGGGCGAAGCCAAGCGACTTCGCGCGAGCTTGACATCACAAGAAGATTTCGGTGTTGCGCTTTCGCGGCGCACAGCCCCAGCTCATGCCGTAAAAAAATGTTTCCCGCGTTGCGAGCCGGCTTGGGTCAACACAAAGTGGGCGGACTATTACCGAGCGCAGCCTTCGGCTGTGCGGACTTCATGCAAACCTATCCCCTTCGCCGGAGACGAAGATGCTGAGCCCACATGAAATTGCCGCCTTGATGCTCCTTAAGGATGCCAACGAGACGCCCGAATTGGATCCCGCCGACCTGAATGCCCTGGCGCGCAAAGAACTCGTACAGATGGACCGCCAAGCGCACCAACAAGGGCGCGTACGCCTTACCGGTCGAGGCCGCCAGTTCCTCGCCACCATCGCTCGTAGAAGCTGACCCATGACACCCAAGCCCCGGCACCAATTCTGCCGCCGTGCTAGGGGCGTCCACCGCAATCGCCGCCGCGTGATCGCTTAACTCTGAATTTCACAAAGTCTAATTGCCGCAAGGCGCCTGGCCTCATAAAGTGATCGGATGCGCTCCCTCCCTGCCAACACTGAGCGCAGCGCATGCTTGTGCCCTCGCCCACCCCGGCCGAGGGCTTTTTCTATTTGGCCTACATTCGAAATCCGCGCATCGCTTGCAAATCAACCATATGGCCCATATCAAGCCTTACGTCCATTGTTTAACCTTCCCGATACAGTCCGCCGACGGGGACGGGACCGGGATTGCTGGTGAACAACGAGATCAGAGACCCTGACAGGGTTACGAGGAATCGCCGCCTTCTTGATAACGCTCTCCACGTTCACAGCGAAGTAACGCCGGCGGGCTGCCCCGGCCTTTTCACCGCTCTCCCCCAAAAGACGGACAGGAACAGCTTGCGCAGATCGCGCCCGCGCCACACCGCGCGGCCTACCGAAGTGGGTGAGCGGGTCCGCTACGGCAGCGCCAGTATCCCAGTTCAGCGCACGCGCCCAGCTCTGTCTTCGCCCGCATGATTTGCTGTCTGCATGATGGCATGGATAGCATTGATGCCCGCCGTAAGGCGCTCGTAGATCGGAACACCACCGAAAACCAGATAGCCCAAAAACACGATCACCCCAAGGACGGCAAAGAACAAGTCGCGGTCGTGCACGGCCCCCCCCACACAGTTCAGTACAGCACTAACCTAAGTTTCATTTAAGAAACGTAGCGTGAGGTGGTAGAAATGTTGGCGACGCAACGGAAACCCGGGCTCGTTTCGATGGACGGCCAGAGGACTCATCTGAGAGCGATACCACAAAGAAAGCGCATGTCCGCACGCCCAACTGGCCCACAGCATCAGAGACGCTTGGGTGTAGCCTTACGGCCTCCATTTGGCATGGCCGAGGATTACTGAAGGTCATGGGAGGCCCGAGGACGACACGCGGCGTGGTCCGGGCTTGGATGCGCCAACCATCGCCAGATCTCGGAACATATGTCTAAAAATACATCACCCAATTGTGGTATGAAGCAGAGAGCATGTATATACTGCGGTTCGGGCGCAACTTCATGTTGTCCCCTTCCCGTTGAACCCCCGGTCCGTCCGGGGGTTTTCTTTTCTGGCCTCCCCTCGCGACCCAGCTGTGGTGTCATTTGCTGGCCCGGCGCTCGCCCCTTCGGTCCGTAGCCAGCCACCACAACACCTTCATCGTGACCTACAAGAATGTAGGACCGCGTCCGACAGAACCCACCCCCGCCTGCCCCTAGAAAGGAGATATAAACAACGAGCGGAGATGACGATGTCAGTATCCACAGTTGAAGTGATGTTCACCAAGGATCGCCGCTGGGTAGTGGCCTGTGAGGGATCAGAGGATCATGTCCCCTGTGCCTCGCGGGGTGTAGCAATCGCTGCAGCGATGAAAATAGCAATTGAGAACGACGCCGTCCTACTGATTCATGGCATCGATGACAAGCCAGATGAACTGTTCTTCAAGGAATGCGAAGCCAGCGTCGTCGAGTAATTCGACTGGCGACGAAAAGACGCGCACACGATCCGACTGTGCGGTCTCGCACAGTCGCCGATGGCACTCCGGGCGCACCAGCGCTAGATGTAATTTATTAACAGTATGGAGGACGCCACCATGCACGCGCACAATATCCACTTGATCCCAACCGGCAAGTTCGGCTGGGTCGTCGAGGTCGAGGGGGAAGACGAAGCGAGCGCGGAATACCTGACGCAGGATCAGGCGGTCGCCGCTGGCACAGAAAAAGCGAAAGAGGATGGCGTTGCACTATTCATCCACGGCCGAAACGGCAAAATCCGCGAACGCTACACCTACAGCAAGGACACTCACTAGCGCCGATGCCCGCCAAAGGCTGCGCGCCTAACCGGCTGCGAAGCATTGCTGGGACCGTTAAGCTGTTGGGCGCAGACGACACGCCAATTGCCTAGCGCCGCGAATTGCTGGACACTACGCATGCCGACTCGTCGGCGGCTCGCCGTACTACATGACCCCTCGAAGAGTGATGTGGTGCAATGGCGGGCCTTTTTGCCTTTATGCACCCTTCCACTGCTTGCGCGCTTCTATTAGCGCAAGCGCCATCGCCTCCCCGAGATCCGGCGGCACGCGATAAATCGCAGCTAGATTGCGCATGCGCTGAACCTCCCGGGCCACGTCATCGGGCGTCTCGATCGGGGGCAGTTCGGCCGCCATCTTGAGGCGCTCGTACAGCAGATCGATCAGTTCCTCGTCCAGCGAGGCGACCAATTCGGCTGCGCTGGGTAGGATGGGCAGCGTCAACGGATACTCCAGATAGAAAAAGGCGCCCCATACAGCGGGCGCCCGATGTTCGCAACTAAACGCTTAGTTGGCCGCGCACTTAATGCCACGACCAGGCGTCGTAGCATCGCAGCCAGTGCCCGTAATCGTCCATTGCACAACGCCGTTTGCCAAGGCAGGGGTGTACTTCAGCGCCATCTTAGCGCCCGCCGAGGTAGTACCGGTGGTAATCACATCAATAATACCGTTGGCCGTCGTGAGCTGATCGACATACGCGACCGTTGCGCCAGCATTGGCTGCAGCGATGTCCGCCGGAATGTCGCCCACACCACCGCCGCAACCAGTGAGCGTACCCTTGTCCTGAGCACACATAGCAACAGCCGTCTTAAATGCCCCAATTCCGCCTGCGGCGCCGGACACCTTGGTGCGCTGCTGGTAGTCAGCATATTGCGGGATAGCAATTGCCGCCAAGATACCGATGATCGCGACCACGATCATCAGTTCGATCAGCGTGAAGCCTTTTTGTACCCGTTTTCCCATCCGCGCTTTTTTCAGCATGAGTTGACCCCCAAGAATTTTAAGTTACGCAGCGAATTGCTGCTGGCAGGCAATAGAGCATGAGGTGTGCCAGGTACCTCGAATGAGTTAAAACCCGGGGTGAAACGACAATTTTTGTCAGTGCGGCTGCGAACACGGCGAGTAAGTGACAAATTTTGTCACCCACAGAGGGGTGTAGAGGTGACAAAATTTGTCACCCTGTCTGTGCGATGGGTGACAAATTTTGTCACCCGGTTTAGCAACGTTTCTATCAGAAGTTAGCCCCGACTATATCAACGCTGCCTCTGCCTCGCGCCGCAGCACCAAGCCGCGCAGTACGCGACCGCCGCCGCGGTTCCACTTCCGGATCTCGGCCGGAACGTCTGCCCATCGCTTCGCATTGATCCGCTTGCGCAGCGTGCTCGCCTTCAGGTTGCCAGCCCCGAGGTTGAACGCGAAGTCGATGATCGCAGCCAGGCGCTCGGGCGTGTCGATACCCGGGCAGAGCCTCAGCACCGCCGGCAGATAGACCGTGCGCACCTGGTCGAGCAGCATTACCTCGGCGACCACCCGGGTGATGGGCGGATCTTTCAGCGTCACCGCGCGTCCGTCCAGGTACCGGGTCGCCCCGTAGCCGATGGTTGGGACGCCGGCCGGGCACAGGTAGGGGCGCAGATACAGCCCCTCGAAGCGCCGAGCCAGCGCAGCAGCAACCTGGACTGCCAGCGCGCGAAACTCGGCGACCGTCATACCTTGCTCCGGGTCGACGACAGCACGCGCACGGCGAAGAAGAAGCCGAGGATCACGCCCACCAGCTCGCGGTCCCACTCGGTCATCTTGAAGCCCTGCGCGTTCAGCGCCACGCACCACAGCATCAGCGCGATGGTTGCGGCTGCCGGCCGCACGATGCCGTTCCAGGTGTCGACCAGTGCGATGCCAGACGGCTTCATGGATTCGGTGACCGCCTGCCCGAACGTGGTCGCATCGAGCCGCGCGAGATCCGCTTCAGCCTGCACGCGGATGGTCTGCACGCCGAGATCCGCCTGCAGTTTGATTGCCGCCTGGTTGCGCTCGTGCGCCGCGGCGTCAAGCTCGCCCTGCAGCCGCATGCGCTCCAGTTCGTGTTTCTGCTCTTGGTGGGCGGTCCACATCTGACTGATCTGTTCCCAAATCAGTCGGAATGCGGAGCCGCCGAGGAATGAAAGGATTGCGCTGAACATCGGTGTCCTCCTGAAAGTTGTCCAGGTGAACACCGTATGGCGGGCAGCAGAACGCCGCCTGCGGATGGATTGCGCCTACACGTCAATCAGGACGATGGGCAGCGTTGGTGCCGGTCCTTCGATCACGCCGTCGCGGAAGAACACACGGTCGTTGACAGCCGCTTCGCCGCGGGCCTGCGCCACGCCACCGCCGGGCAGTTGGATGGACGCCACACTGCCCGTGATCGACACGACCGTGCCGACCTGGAGCGGAGGGTCCGGCATCAGGTCGCGCAGGACTTTGTAGGGATTACGCAGTAGCGACATGGGTTTCCACTCCGATGGTTTGCCACACTTCCGGGTTGCTCACGTCGACGCTGGTGCTGCGTACGATGCCGATGCGCGTCACGCCGCCGTCGACATACCGCACGAACTTACCCGGCTGGATCACGCCCGTTTCCTCCAGCACCGGCAGACGCAGCGAGAGGTGAGCTTGTCGACCTGTGTCGCCGAGGATTGCCAGGCCGCGCTGCCGCGCTGCGTCTGCGTGCGTGATGAGCGCGTCCGTCATCATCGGCGCGAGGATGTCGCCGGCAGTGCCGGTGCGGGTGACTTGGCCGAGCACGCCCTGCCCCTGCCCCGACACGAACACGCGGTTGTAGCGCGGACGCTCCAGCCACTCAATACCCTCGCGCGTCGTCACGGAAGCCGGCAGCTCGAAGTCGGGTGTCACCGAACCCCAGTTCCACGGCGCCGTCGGATACCTGGACAGAACGTTGAGCGTCTTCAGGCTCGGGTGCGGTTGGATGTATGCCCCGGCCGCGCCGGCAATCGCGTTCAGTGCAGAGACGTAGGAGCCCTGGTGCGACCAAGCGCCCGCGGGTACGAGCCAATCCGTTGCTTGCCAGTTGACGGTCCAGCCGATGCTGGCGCCATTGACGGTCAGCGCGTCGTTCGCCAACTGCTGCGCCGTGCGCGCGGCCGACGAGTTGCTGAAGTTCTGCACGGGCGCATACGGCGTGTCGAGAAGCCCTGATTTGCCCTTGCCGCTCACGCGGATAGCCGCGCGACCGAACGTGCGCTCACGGCTGATCTTTTCGGCCAGTACGCGGTACGCAGTACCGTTGATCACCGCTTCGAGTTCGACCGGCGTGCCGTCCGAGCCCGGCTCGATGGCGTCGAGCGTTTCCGCCGGCAGCGAAGCATTGAAGCCCCATGTCCAGGAATCAGCGTCGATGCTCAGCGACATCGAGAATGCGGGGATCAGGACGTTGCCGTCGACACGGCGCAGAGTAGTTGCGTTGATCACGATGTAGACCCTCTTGACAGGGACGATGATGGTTTCGCCATCCGGCGGATTTACCGGCGGGCACGGGTCGATGGCGAAGTTCAGCAGGATGTCGTCGCCGGCATAGTCGAGCCACAGGCAGCGGAAATCCAACGGCTTGCCAGTGCCGTCGTACGTTTCATCGGGCGGCTCGACCGGCGGCACCTCGCCCGGCGCCCAGTACGCCTGCTTAGCCTCCTGCCAGGGGATCACCGGCGCGCACCGGGTCTTTTCCGCCTGCTGCGAGGTGAAGCGCCAGTCCCGCGCGGCGGGGGTGGTCTCCTGCCACGGCAACCTCGCCTCGCCGCGCTTGCGGATGCCATTCTGGAAGCCGTCTGTCAGGGCGCGGGGCTTAGCCAAGGTGGCTTGCCACCCGTCGAGCGGCGCGGTGCGCAGCCGGATGCCGTACTCGAACCGCGACAGCAGCAACTGCTCGACGTGGCCGCCCGCCTGCCACCCGCCGCCGGACACGGTCCGCGCGGTGGCCGCCTGCTCAAATCCACTGCCTTTTTCCGCCGTCTGCAGGGCGGCCGGCTGCCAGGTGTCCTGGTGCGCGGTGCGCTGAGTGCCGGCCTGCTGGAACGTGCTGGACCTGTCCGCCGGATTCGGGACGGCCGCCTGCCAGGCGCTACCGGGAATCACGCTCGGCCCTCGGAACACATTGTTATCGTAGTTGGCGGTCAGGTGGACGGTCTGCACCGACGAGATCGTCAGGGTACAGGAGCCTTCGACCGGAGTGGCGGGTTGGGCGTTTCCGGTGATCTGCAGCGTCGGACTCGGCTGCACCATCGCCAAAACCCCGGCGGTGAGTACACCATCGGGGTTCAGCGAGAAGTTCAGGTCTACCGCCCCACCAGACGGGGGCGTGTAAGCCTTGTGGAAGTCGAGATCTACATTGCTCACGCTTCAACCAGCGTCGCCACCGAGATGGAGAAAACGCCGCCCTCGTATAGTTGGGTGGTCGGAGTGCCACCGGCGCTCAATTGTAGTTCTCCACTTCCTCCCGAGGCAGAAACGTCCAGGTCGGCGACGAACGTACCGGCACTGTCGGTGATGCGCGCCCAACTGGCATTGCCCGTCTTCGACGCCAGCACCGACGCGCCGATGCTCAGGTTCAGCGTGGTGCCGGAGATGCTGCCAGCGGACGGGTCGTTGAACGGTTGCATCGCCAGCAGCTGCTGCGTGGTCACGGCGGCGCCGGTTGCCGGGCGCGTGCCGTCATAAATCTTCAGCAGCCCCGGCCCCGAGCCGCCGTCGATGGCGCGGGTCAGCGCCTGGAGCCGGTCATTGATCACGGTGGTTGAAAAGGCGAGCGTCACAGGAATTCCTCCGGAAACTGCTGCATGGCGGGCGGGCCGCTCGGAATGTACTTGCGCAGCGCCACCCAGTCCAAGGCGCTGATACCGGCACCCCCGCTGGTGGCGCTGCGGTGGATCGACAGGTAGGCTGCCGCTGTGCCGGCGCCGGCGCGAGCCATCAACACATTACCGTTGAGCGCCACGGTGGAACTGCCATCGGTTGCCCGCCCCACCGAGATCCGGCTCGGCTGCGCCAATACCCCGCCGATCTGCGGCGTGAATCGACCGTTGGCCGAACTGGTGGCTTCTGCATTGATGCTCAGGCGCGACTGCGTGGCTAGGTCGCCGGTGTTCTCCAGTGCCGCCACGGCGGCGTTATTGGCGGTGCTGCTGACGAAGCCGAACTGGCTGGTCACCCACCCGGCGACGTTCATCGTGCCGAACTGCGTGAAGGAGCCCAGCGCCTCAAGCCCGGCCGCAAAGGTGGCGACCGACTGCACATACATCGCGGAGCCGTTTCCCTGCAGCGAGATGATCGAGTTGTTGATGGCGATGGAGGCACTGCTAGCCCATTGCGACGACAGCGTGCCTACGTTGAAGTCGTCGAACAGCGTTGGGAACAGGCCGGCGCCGTTGCTGGTCTTGGTCTGCGTCACGCCGGTGTTGTACTTCACATAGATCTCGACCGGCCCTGCATCGAGATCGCCGGGCAACTTGACCCAGTAGAAGGCCACGCGGTCCGGTGCCGTGCCGTAGACCGCATCCATCCAGAAGTCGAGCTGGTTGCCGGCCGTGTCGGTGAACACGATATCGGCCACGTCGTCCCGGGCGCGAGGCATGTAGCGCACCGGTGCGACCAGGTCGGCCCCGGAGAACGCTAGCGCTGCCAGATTGGTGGAGCCGCCCTCGGCCACGCGGACCAGCACCGGGTAGTTGGCGCCCAGGCCGGTGCCGCCGGCGACGAAGCGCAGCTTGCGACGTGCCGGTCGGAACGGCGCCGGTGCGGCCTCCACCGGCGTGATGTTGTCCTGCACCACCGCGTTGTAGGTCTGCGTGTAGTCGCGGCCCAGCACCAGATACTTGCGGCTGCCGTCAATGTTCGGGAAGCTGTAGGCACCGTTGGTGTCGCTCCAAGCGGCCTTGATGATCGCCATCGACTTCAGGTCCATCAGGGATACCCGACGTACCGCCGCAACGTTGTTCACCGTTACGTTGCCGCTGACGCTGGCGGTGCCGCCCCAGGTTGCATCCTTCAGGCGGAAGGGGCCGTACGAAGTCAGCGGCGCCTTGCGGTTCACCACCGGGATGGGCGCAGCTTGCGCGGCGCGAATACGCTCTCCGCGCAGTTGCCCCGTCGCCACAACGTCCATCGGAGGATCAGTGAAAGCGGCAGTCGCCGGCGTGAAGTTGCCAGTATAGGCCGCCACGCCGTTGATCACGCGCCACTCGTCAAGGTAGGCACCCAGGTAGCTGCTGCCGGTATAACCGCCAATTACCAACGAATAAGCGGTGTTGTTCGCCAACGCCACGCCAGCGCCGACCGATACCGAGCCAATCGAGGTGCCGTTTAGGTACAGCGTGACCGTCGCCCCTTGTCGCACCAGTGCGAAGTGATGCCAAGTGTTAACCGTCAGGCTACCCGCAGCGGCGATGGTGTGCGTCCAACTGGTTCCAGTTGTCGACAGCCTCGCCGCCACCTGTGAGCCGGTGCGGTACACGTCGAACGGGCCGAAGTTGCCAACCAGGTTCTGCTTGTTGATCAGCCCGGCCTGCCCCGCCGCCACGATAGTCGGGTAGAACCAGCCCTCGGCGGTGAAGTCGTTCGCGGCGAAGTTCAACTCCGGCGCGTCGGGGGCGAGCAGGTAGGTACCCGGGTGGTAGCAGCTTCCCCCTCCGAACTTGGTCACCGTGGTGTTGACCGCGTCCGACGCGGAGCTGCTGTACAACACCCGGCAGTAACGCGACGAGTCTAGCCACGTCGGACCAGCGCCCGTTCCCGCCGGATAGCTCTTATCAAAGTGCGCCAGCAGCACGATGTTCCAGTAGTCCTCGAACGCGGCGGCCGGCGGCGTGAATCCCGAGGTGTAGCGTGCAAGCCCCCGGCTGACGCGAAAATCGTCGTAATACGCCTCCAGGTAGGTCGAGCCCGCCGAGAAGTTCGACTGGCCGAGTACGTTGGCCTGCCCGACTGCGCAATTGATTGCGCCGGAGAACGTACCGTTGCCCTTGGCGACGCCGCCGACATAGACCATCAGGGTGGTGCCCGAGCGCACCAGCGCCACATGCGCGAAGGCACCGGTCGGCAGATCGCCTGCGGCACCGGTTACCACCTGGCTACCGTTGATCGACACGTTGACCGAGCCATCGGCCGCACGCCAGACCAACCAGTCCTTGTTGCTGCTTGCGTCGTCCCAGCGCCCAAAGATCGCGCCGTAGTCAGCGCCCTGCGAGACCGGCCACACCCAGGCTTCGACGGTGAAGTCGCTACTGCCGAAGTCGAGGGCAGTCTTGCCGGCGCCGAGCTTCAGGTAGTTGCCATTGGCACTGCCGGTCTTCAGCGACGCGGTGCCGAACTGCTTCTGCGCGGTGCTGAGCGCGCAGGTGCCGACGCACACGCTGTTCAGCGCGGTTTTCGACGTGTCGGGGATCGTCGTGGCCCCGTTGCTGCCGTCGAAATGCAGCAGCGAGGTCAGGTACTCCTGATTGGTATCCATACGAGCAGCCTCTTAACGCCAGGGTCCGGTGATATCCAGCATCGAATAGCAACTGGCAGCGAAGCCGGGCCCGCCATGTCGCAGCATCATGCCAATCCGCCCCGGCAGGTCAGGCATGCTGGAGTATCGGTCGCGGTGGTTGATGCCGGACACGGTCAGATCCTGCGGCGTGTGGAAAAAACCGGGGAGACGGCCCCGCTGACCCTGCCCGGCTACCACCAGGTACACCGGCGTAATCAACAGCGCGTTGTCGGCATTGTTGGGAAACTTGAGCATCGACGCCGAATATTGGCTCGCTCCCGAAGCGGCCTGAGTGTTCCAGAACATGCCGCCGAGGCGCTGCACCTTGAGCGCCCCGGGCTGACCATAAGCGGCACGCGGCATGTAGTACTGAGAAATGTTGCTCGAATACGACAGGCATTCACTGCTGTACTGACCCGTGTAATTCACCTGGCTGGCGTTCTGACCGCACAGCGCAGCGCCCCACAGATCTCCGGGGTTGTAGCCCAGCAGATCGCCAAAGCCCCACATCAGACCGGCGGCCAGCGCATTGGTCTCGACCCACAGGTAGAAGAACCGCTCGTCGCCGACCAGAATCCAGTTGCGCGCGGTGCTGTTGCCCTGGTACGACTTGCCGGCGTACATGCCCCCACTGAGCTGCGCGACGGTTGGGAACGCCCCGGTGCCGGTGTTGACATCGGTCATCGACTCGTAGCCGACCACGCGACCGTCAATGGTGCCGGTATCGTCAACCCGCAGGTACATGCCGTACGAGTCCGGGGCGGCCGAGGTGTAGGCGGCCAGGTTCGTGCCCGAGAACGGCTTCAGCCAACCCAAGGGACTGACCTTGGCGGTGATGGTGCCGGTCGCGGTCTGATCGCTAATGCCGGCCGCGTCGAAGGTCACCTGTGTGGTGGATGCCGTCAGCACCTTCTTGTCGCCATTCAACCCGATGGGCGTCGCACCGGAGATCAGCGCAGTGCTGCCGATCTCGAAGCTGTGCCCAGCGTTGATCGTCAACGTCGCCACGCCACCTGCTACCACGATGGAGTCGACGGTCTTCAGCCCATAACCGTCCTTCAGACAGGCGTCCAGCAGCGCGATCAGCGCCCCCGACACGCCCGACATGACCGGGTGCCCGCCGCCAGCGGCGTAGCTGCTATACATTTTCACTGCCATGTCGATTTCTCCTTAGCGCCAAGGGCCGAACAGATCGAACAACGTGCACCCGGCGTACGCGGTTTGTGCGGGGTTGCCGGTTCGTACCGCTAGGAAGGTCTTGCCGGGCATGGTGTCCACACCGGTTACTACGTCGAGGTGGTTGTAGGCAGTGGCCGATCCGTTGATCGGCAGGTGATACATCCCGGGGGCGAACCCTCGTGCGCCCCGCTGGCTGGCGTTGCCCCCCTCGAAGATCAGGACCGGCGTCACCATCACCGCCCCGTCAATCGGGTTCGGGAAGCTAGGCAGTAAACCGCCGGCGTAGCTGGTGCTCCCTGAGTAGTCGGTGCCCCAGTTCAGCGCCCCTGCACGGGTGGCAAGGACTGACCCGCCCAGCTGCGAATTCAGTCGGGGCAGGTACATCTGCCCCGCCCCGCCAGGGCCGCCGCAACTCATGCAGTGCGTGAGCCCGCCCGACCCATACGTGGTGAAATCGGAACTCGGACCGCTGAGCAGGTAGTGGTACATATCCTGACTGCCCAGCGGCAGGATATCTCCAGCGAAGTACAAGATGAAGCCATTGGCCGCATTGGTGGGGTGCGGCGAGATGCCGATGTAGAAGCACCGTTCGTCGCCAATCACGTACCAGTTGCGCGCGGTGCTGTCCAGCGTCGCGGACTTGCCCCAGAACATGCCGCCATTGAGCTGCGCAGTGGTCGGGAACTGACCGGTGAACGTGTTCAGGTCGACCATCGCCTCGCAGCCGGTCACGCGGGCATGGCGCGCGGTCACGATCTGCGTGTCATCGACGCGCAGATACATGCCGGTGGCCTGCGGATCGCTGGGCTTGTAGGCCGCGAGGTTGGTGCCGGAGAACGGCTTGGTCCACCCCAGCGGCGCGATCTTGGCCGTGATCGTGCCCGTTGCAGTCTGATCCGAGATACCGGCCGTGCTGAAGCGAAACACTGTCGCCGACAGCACGGTGATCCGGACTTCGCCGTTCAGTCCGGATGGCGTCGCCCCGGCGATGACCACCACCTGATTGCTCAGATAGCCGTGCCCGGCCGACACCGTGCAGGTGGCGACGTTGCCGGCGACGATCAACGAGTCGAGCGTCTTCAGCCCGTAGCCATCCTTCAGCACCGCATCGAGCAGCGCGATCAGTGAGCCGGCGAGTCCGTTGAGGGTCGGTGCTGTCGCCGATACGTTGCTGTACCACTTGACCGAGGTTGGAGTTCCCATGTCGGTTCCTTATGCGTCAATGTCGCCGCGAATCTGCACGCGGAAGCTGTCCGACTGGCCCGACGGCGACGACTGCAGCACCGTGCGTGCCAGCCACAGCGGGTAGTTGGCTGCGGCCGAATTGAATCGCAGTACGTTACCGGCTGCCCAACCGCCGCCCCAGCCCAATGCGCGCAGCGTGAAGTACGGCTCGCCAGTGGTCGGGTTGGTTGGCGAGCAATCGGTGTTGATGTTGCCCAGTGCCACCTGACCGACACTCTCGCCGATCACGCGGAAGTTGATCGTGTCGGTGAAGACGATGGCCCACCGCTCCTGAATGCAGCTCCTATCGGTCAGCAGCAGCGGGTAAGTCGTGAAGTTGTAGGTCGACGCCGGGCTGCCACCGGACGGCGCGTCGGCGAACACACTGGCCCAACTGGTCTGCGTGAAGCTCAGCGCCATGCGCGCCTGCAGGTCGCCCATGATCAGCGCCGAGCTGACGCGGGTCTCGTCGGCCGGGTACACGTGCGACAGCTGGCGCATCAGCGTCAACTGACCGGTGATCTGCACGTCCGACAGCAGGCTCATGTCCTCGACGCGGTTCTCGACGTAGATCGTGCCAGTCATACCCGATGTGGACACCGTGCCGTTGAAGGTCAGCGTGCCGGCATCGAGATCGGTCGAGTACATGCCGGGGCTCATCACCACCGGTGGGTTCGACGAGTCGATCACGCGCATCGCCGCGACGCGCACGCGGCCCACGTCGACCACCAGGCCGCTGCTAGGCGTCACCGCCTGCTTCGCGGTGTGATGAACCACCACCACGTCACCGGCGCGGTAGATCGGCACCCGGCCGTCCTGCGGCAGACGCACCGGGTCCAGGCCAAGGATCGTCGAATCCAGCGGCAAATACGTGTAGGCGACCGCGTTGAACAGTATCTGGTCCCCAAACACCGGCAGTGGCTTGAAGATCTTGCCGTCGGTCTGTACCGCAGCGGCGTTGTACCAGATCGCGGCCTCGTTGCCGGCAGCGGTCACCATGTCGCCGAAGCGTACGCGCACCACGCCGGTCTGGTAGTCGATGCTGCCGAAGCACTTGCCGGCCGAGGTGATCGTGCCATTCGCATCGGCGGTCACCGAGTACGGCGCGCCGGCCAGCGGCACTACGCGGATCTGCAGCGAGCCCGGCACCACCGGCGCTGCCGGTACGCGGAACACCACGTAGTCGGTCGGGTCGCCGTTGATCGTCGTCAGCAGCGACTGCATGCTGATGGCGTTGCTGACACCAGCGCCCCAGTTGGTGATCGTGCAGTCGCCGGTTGCGTAGTTGACCGTGCCGACCTGCGTGGCCGAGCCGGTGGTCGGGTCCAGGTCGGTGAACAGGTAGCCACTGCGGTCAAAGTAGGTCTTGCCGCCCCAGGTGAACATCACGCTGCCGGGAACGATGGGCTCGGCGAAGTCTCGCGTGAGATCGAACTTCGATTCGTTCCAGGTGAACGTCTGCGTGTTGTTGCCGGGCGTGCCGGACACGCGGTACTCCACGTCGACCACGCCGGACTCGTCGTTCGGGAACAGCGCGGCGGCGTTGTAGTACGTGATCCCGGTCATGGTGTTGCGGTACACCGGGTCGTTGCGGTCGGGCCAGCCATTGGCCCCCTTCTGGTAGCCGATCAATGTCGACTGGTAGTTTGGCTGCGGCACGCTGACCGTGCGGTCCGGGTTGAACGACAGCGCGCCGGTGCTGTAGTTGACCGCAGCGGCCGCCACGGTGTCGCCGTTACCAGTGCCCGTGCTGACCGGCAGCACCAGGTTGCCCGAGCCGTCGTCCTTGGTGTTCACCGTGGGGTCGATCTCGATGTACTGCATCGCCGCCGGCACGCCCGAGATCACCGAGTAGTCGTTGATCAGCACGTTCCAGTTGACCCGCAGCGAGCCGGCGACGATGTTGCTGTCGTCGAGCTGCAGGTTCAGCTTGCCGTTGCCATCGCGCAGCGGATGGCTGAACGACTTAGTCTTCTTGACCGAGTACTGGTACGCCAGCGTGAACACCGTGCCCATCGCCGGGATCGCGGTCGGCACCAGCTCGACCTGGTACACGCCGTTCTGCCAGCGCACGTAGCCGGTGCCGTCGCCGGACAGGATGCCGTTGGCGTCCGAGGTCACCGACTTGGCAACACCGTTGTCCCAGGTGATCGTCACCGAGCTGGGGATCAGCTTCTGGTCGCTGGCGGTGGCGACCTGGAACTGCACGCGGGGCGCCTGCACGGTGCTGGTCACGCGGTTGAAGTACTGCGACGGCGGCGACCAGAAGAACAGCACCGAGCTACCCACGTCCGGCAGCGCGCCGAGCGTCATCACCACCGTGCCGGTCGTGTAATTGATCGTGCCCGAACCGACGGAGCCGTCCGAGCCCCTGATCACGCCTTGGTTTCCGGCGCCGCCCTGGTCCTCCAGTTCGTACCAGTTGCCCTGCGCCATGTAGCTGACCTTCAGCGCGCGAGGCTTCGGCGCCGGGTTCAGCGTGATTGTGTACACGTTGCCTCGGTTGGTCGTGTCCACGTCGATGGACGCGGTCTCCGACACCCGCTGCGGCGCGGCGGCGGGCTTGAAGTACCAAGCCGAGTTGCCGGTAGCGCCCAGCGAGGCCGTGATCACCACCGTGCCGGTCGTGTAGTCAACCGTGCCGACTGCCACCGCATTCAGCATCAGGTTGCCGGTGCCGTCATCGGACAGTCCGGCCACGGCGCCGCAGCGGAACGAACCCGGCACCATGCCCGTGCCGAAGTAGATCTTCTGCGGGAGCGAGCCGGTGATGTTGAGGAAACGCGCCTGATCGACACCTGTCGCGCCGCTGGCGAGGATCGGCGCCAGGTTACCGGCGGCGTTCAGGTCGGCCAGGGCAGTCTGCGACTGCGCGCTCGGCACCAGTTGGCTGAAGATCGAGTTCACCATAACCCGGATGTCGCCGATGCTGGCGTCATCGACCATCTTGGCGATACCGTAGTACACAGCGGCGTTTGCCACGCGCGTGTCGCGGCACTTCGCCTTGGCGTTCTGATCGTCGTAGGGGCTGGCAACCGGCCCAAGAAAGTCATACAGAAGCGGGTTGGCGATGGTACAGGTCACCAGCAGGCCGTTCCATTTCACGCCGTTGCTGGCGGTGAACTCGCGCACCAGCGACTCGACCTTGGTGATGCGCACGTACTGCTCGATCTCGGTCGACAGCCCTTCGTCCTGGATCAGCACCAGCGTCTGCCCGACCTTCGGCAGCGCGTCGCTGGGCTTCTGCAGAATCTGGATCGCGCGCTGCCCCTGCAGTTGGGTCTCCAGCAGCTGGCCCGGCCACTTGACCCCGCGCGCCAGGTACGACTCGACCCGGTCCTTGGCGTCGGTGCGCACGTCGGTCCAACTCTTGGTCGAGAACAGCGTCACCGACACGTTGTCGTCGTCCGGCTCCTTCAGGATGATCGAGTGCGACCCGAGGTACGTGTCGGTGCCGGTCACGTCGATCTGCGGGTACGCCTTGCGCAGCGAGATGCGACCGTACACTCGATCCAACTCGGAAACGTCGGGGAACAGGTTGTTGCTGACGCCATCGACTACCTCTTTCGACGTAATGCGACCGCCCCCGTTGTCGGTGTCCAGCAGGACTTCCGACTTCATCAATTTGATGTCTGCGGTGGTAATTGTCATTCGTTTAAATCTCCATGAGCCGCAGGGTGGCGAGGTAGTTGTCGGTGTCTACAACG
Organism: Cupriavidus oxalaticus; assembly: GCF_016894385.1. Taxonomy (NCBI): domain Bacteria; kingdom Pseudomonadati; phylum Pseudomonadota; class Betaproteobacteria; order Burkholderiales; family Burkholderiaceae; genus Cupriavidus; species Cupriavidus oxalaticus. Next base: position 1,287,177 of record NZ_CP069812.1, on the reverse strand, counting down.
TCGTCGTAGTGGACGACAGGGTTGGCTTCAAAGCCGCCGTCTTGGTGTCGCCAGATGACCGTGCGCTCTTGCCCGCAGAGTGTAAGAGTCATCTGCTGTCCGGCGACTGCGGCCCAATTTCGCAATTGGTCGATCACGTCACGGCGCATCCACCCGCTCTCGTCGTCTGCCGGCTCCAGGGTTATCGGGCGCCCGCCGATCCGCTGTGCGGCGCTGATGATCATCGCCCCGGTGATGGTCCGTTCAGCCGTCTGTTCGACCGGCGCCCAGTTGTTTTCGTCCGACCAGTACAGGGCGGAACTGAGGGTCACGGTCGTTGCGCCGACCGCCAGGGTGATGCTCATGCGTTGGACCTCCCTTGCAGGGATTCGAGTTGTCGCATCACGCCCGTCAGCGCCGTAGCATCACCGTCGGATGCGACATTGACCGGGGTGCTGCGACCGTTCAGGTTGATGTTGACCGTCTTGGTGCCGGCTGCACGCGGGGCGCCGCCGGTGTCCTTCTTCGCCTGCAGCCCTTGGACCGTTTCGAGGATGTTCCGCGCCTGGTTGTATGCAGCATTGATGCTGCGGATACCCTCCAGGCTGTAGACGCCTTGACCGCTGTACTGCTGCATGACCCGGCGATTGAAGTCGGCTGCCTCGAACGCTGCCTGCGCCGTCTTCAGGTCGTCGGCAGCGAGCGTGCCACGGGTCTGCCGGTCCGCCAGGTTCATCAGCGCGTCGTTCTGCGACGCCTGGAGCTGGCGTCCGCCAACCTGCCCCCCGCCGCCGGTCGAGCTGGCCTGACGGGTGCCCTCCTGCACGACATCGTTGCGCATGCGGATGGCGTCAATCTCGTTCTGCAACTGGCGGATCTGCTGCTCGCCGGCTTGCGCCTCCTGCAACTTGGCCTGCGCGTTCCGGATGCGCAGCTCAATCTCCTGCTGCTTGGCCGGGTTCAGTTGGCCGGCTGCGTCCAGGGCAGCGCGATCCGCCTCGGCCGCAGCGATGGTCTGCCGCGTCTCAGCCTCGACGGCGGCGATGTGGTCGCGCACCATCTGGATCTGCACCTGCTTCTGCCGGATCTGGTACCCCTGCGCCTCGGCCACGCGCCCGTACATCTGCGCCTCTTGCTCCTGCGTCTTCAGGTACGCGAGGCTGGCGCGGCTGGCGATGTCCGTCTCGGATGCGTTCTGCCGCAGGACGGCGATCTTGCGCTCGGCAGCCGCAGCGGTGTCGGACAGCGCGTCGCGGTACAGCCCCTCTGCGTAAGCCGCATCCTGCGCAGCCCTAGCGACGTTGGCGTGCGATTCGGCGGTATCCACCTCCTGCGACCGCATACGAGCCAGTTCCGACGCCGCAGTCTCCGCAGCAGTCTTCAGCTCGGCCAGGCGCGCGGCGTTGTCCTTGTACGTCTCCGCAGCGGCACGGCGTTCGACCGTCTCGACCTGCGCCGAATCGGCGGCGACCTTGGACCGTTCAGCCTCGGCCGTTTTCTTGTCGATCAGGTCGTTCAGCACCTTGATCTGCTCGCGCTGGTCGTCGCGCAGCTTCTCCGACCCGCCGGCCGCGATGATCAGCGACTCGGCTTGCGCCTTGAGATAGATCACCTCTTGCTGACGCGCCAGGGCGAGCGTGCGCAGCGACTGTTCGTCTCCCTGCGCGGCGCGGACAGCAGCCTGCCGCATCTCGATCTCGTTGCCGCCGATCTGCGCCAGTTGGACGGATGCCTCGCCTTCGTGCTTCTTCGCCTGCGCCAGCTTCTCTGCGATCAGGGTGTTCTGCTCAGCGGTCTTGTTCACGTCGATGTACGCCGCCTGGATCGCGTACCAGCCCTGCGCGGCGCCAGTCGCTTGCGTGCCGGCAGTCGTTGCTGCAGCACCTGCGCCCTGCTGTGCCTGCGCATTGCCCGTAGCAGCCGCTGCAGCAGCCCCGTGCGCCTGCGCATTGGCGTTGACCCCTGCTGCGGCAGCTTGCGCCTGAGATCCGGCCTGCTGAGCCGCCGCGCCGGCGCCACGTTGGGCAGCCGCCGCTTGGTCGCCGCCACCAGCCATCTCGCCGATTGCGCGCCCGAGTTTGGCCTGCCGGTCGATCATCTGGTCGAACAGCACGCCCGCCTCGCTCACGGCACCCTTCAGGTCACCATGCACGACGCCTGCGGTCAGCGTGGCGAGTTGCTTCACGCCGGTGAACACCACGTCGAGCGTGGTCGAGACACCCATCGCTACGGAGCCGGCCACCACGCCCGCGGCGCGCAGCGCGGCGGTGAGCACGGTCAGCGCGCCGGTATCGCCGATGGTCGTCGACGCCTCGGTCATCAGGTTCTTGAAGCGCGCCCACGTTGCGCTGAACCCTTCGACCTGCTCCGTACCCTTGGCGATGGTCTTCGTGAGCTGGTCGGCGAGAGCGGGCAGCATATCTGCCGCCATGATCTGCCCCGCCTCGGTCATCGCGGTCAGTTGCTTGACCGACAGACCCATGCCGTCGGCAACAACTTTCAGCGCGCCTGGGAGTGAATCCCCGAGCTGTTGCCTGAGTTCTTCGAGGGACACGACCTGCTTCCCAGCGATCTGAGATAGTGCCTCGAGCGCGAGGGATGCGCGCTCACTACCCTGCCCCATCTGACCCGTCGCGCGGATGACAGACCCGAACACCCGTTCGGTGGCTTCCGACGCGATACCGGCCTGCTGCATCGAGACAGAGAACCGCTTGTAGCTCTCGCTGATCTCGCCGATGGCGATACCGGAGTTGTTCGCCGTTACACGCAGGAACTCGATCTGCCGCGCCGCCTCTTGGAGACTGCCGGTCGTGATCGCCAGCGTCCGCCGCATGGATTCGAGCTGCGTGTTCGCATCGAGGAACTTCTTCGACAGCTCAAACGCACCATACGCACCGGCCAGTTGGCCGAGCATGCTGGACACCAGGCGGCCGGCCGTGCCGGTTTTCTGCGCAGCGTCGCTCGCTTCGTTCAGGGAGTTTTTCAGCGACTCGATCCGCCGCTGGCCCGCGGCGAATGCGCGGTCGAACTCGGCACCGGAAACCGTGGCATCGTTCGCCAGGGTGTGCAGCGCGGCGTTGATGCGGTTGATCTCGGTCGTGACCGCCTGTGCCGACCTTACGCCGGTCGTAGCGAACGCCTCGTCGAGCGCCTTGCGGGCCTGCGCAGACGATTGCACGAACTGCTGGTACCGCTGCTCTGCAGCGATGCGCGCATCGGCAGCCTGCTTCGCCAAGCGCTCCGCTTCGGCGTACTGCTTGCGCTCAGCCTCTAGTTGCTCGCGCGCAGCGGCTTCGAGACGGTACCGATTGTTGATCTGCAGGCTGGTGAGCCGATCTTCGGCTTCCATCGCGGCCCTTGCCTGCGCGGTGGCTTCTGCCTGCGCCTGGCGCTGCGCCACAATAGCCGCCTGCTGCCGCTCGATGGCTGCGACCGTCTCAGCATAAGCGCGGCCGAGATCCGCCTGCGCCCGCGCCACGTCGTCGGTGGCGATACCCGTTGCCTGCAACGCATCGCGCGACTCGTTCAGCGCGGCGGTGCGGCGGGTCAATTCCCGCGTGGCCGCGTTCACTTCGGCGTTGGCGAGTTTCGACTGCGCCGCGAGGTTGGCTTCAGCCTCGCCGGCGTCCCGGGCCGCTTGCTTCGCTGCGTCCAGGGCGTCCCGCTTCTCGCGCAGCGTGCCGCGCGCCTCGATGATCGCCTTGCTCAGCTCGACAACCCGGAGCCTATATTCGGCTGTCGTCTTGCCGGTGTCGTCGGTGTCGAGTTTCAGCAGCGCCAATGCTTCGCGCTTTTCGGCGATGTCGCGCCGCGCAGCACGCACGGCTTCAACTGCCTCCTGCTCGGACACGACGAACTTCTCGTTGGTCCCGGACAGCGTGGTCAGTTCATTGCCGAGCGCCGCGGCGGCATCTTTCGCCTTCTCTTGGTCGACCGCAAGGGTGTCGACCGCATCCTTCATCCGGGTGAAGGTGTCGATGGCGTCGTTCTGGTCGGCCAGCTTGTCCAACTCGTCGCCAAGGCGCTTAAACTCGGGCGCGGCATCCCCGCCCTGTTTCGCCAGGTCGTGTACGTCTTTTGCCAGGTCGCGGATCTTCTCGGAGCCAATCGTAGTGGCAGAAACCTGGAGAGATACGTCGCGGTTGTTGTCTGCCATGTCGGCCTGCGAGAAATATGAAGGGATTGCGGGGGAGCGTCAGCGCCCTCCCCCGGAACCCGGGACGAACGCCCCGGGCCTGCGCATTGCCGCTTAGGCGGCGCTGTCCAGCAGCTTGACGGTGTACGGCTCTTGCTTGCCGACCGGCGTCTTCAGACGACCCGGCAGGTTGACCTTTGCGAAGTCACTCTGCAGGAAGTCGAATGCGTTGTTCGACGCGATCACCGCTTCGTACACTTCGACGATCACGGGCAATTGGTCGGCGAAGTTGATGCCGTCCAGCATCAGCTTTGCGCGGATCTGGGTGTTGGTCGAGCCGCGGATCAGCGTGCCGGTCATGGCGTTCGTGTTGCCGGTAACCTTCAGTGCCTGCGCGTCCGTGATGGCCCCGCCCACCTTGGCGCGAATCCAGCCGAGACGCCAGTTGACTTCATAGTCGGTGTCGAGCACGTAGGTCGTGCTGCCGGCGGTGTCCTTCACGGTAAAGCCGGCCTTCTGGAAGTTCTGCAGCGAGAGTTGCACCCAGGCGCCGAGCTTGGCGGTGATTGCCTCGTCGGCAATGCTGTCGGCAGCTACGTTGATGTCGGAGTCGGTGCCGAGCAGTGCGGACGACATCGACTCGCGGTTCACTTCGGCCATTTCCAGCGTGAAGTCGGTCGGCTTCGGCAGCGGAACCGTTTCGAGGATCTGGCCGTAGGTGCTACGGCCCTTCGACGTGTTGTCCTTGATCTCGACATTGGGCTTGATCTCGAACTTGTTCGCCTCGTACGGGCCCTTCCACGGGTCGAAATCCGCGATGCTGATGTTGTAGCGGGCGATGTATAGGTCGCCAGCACCGATAAAACCACGAGCTGCTGTCATTGATGATCTCCAAAGATTGCCAGCACTGGCACCGACGGTAGTGTGGCGGGCTGCCGCGGGCAGTGCCTGCGGATGAATTTCGAGTTAGGGGTTAGTCAAGTCCTCGGGATACACCGCATCGACGTGAATGCCCGCAAACACCACGTCAATACCGTCCTCGCGTGCGCCGATCACGCGTCCCTTGTAGTTCAGGTTCTTCACCAGTCCGTCGAGCGGCGCTGCGTACTTGTTCTGCCCGCTGAAAATCGCGCGCTTCAGGTCTTCGATGACCAGGTGGGCCGCATCGTTCGGATGGTCGGGGTCGCACGTCACATGCGCCTCAAACTGGTACCGCTGGCTCAAATTGGCCTTTGCCTGCGCCGCCTCCAGCACGGTGTCGTTACCCTCGACAATCACCACGCAAGGCACGTCGACATCTGCATCGAGCGCACGTTTTCCGCGGAATACCTTCAGGCCGATGTCCGTATTGAAGCCGTTTGCCACCTGGATCGCCGCCAGGCGCGCTGAGAGCGCGAGCGCGATGTCGCTTGCCTTAGTCATTGCCCAATGCCTTTCGCAGTTCGTCTGCTGTGAGAGCGGCCACGGTCGACCCGAGGCGCACCGCTACGTCGTTTAAGAACGTCTCGTCGAGCGCGGCGCGGAATAGCTGATAGACCGACAGACTGTAGTGAGACTTCAGGTCCCCACGCCTCTTTCCGCTGGTGCCCGCCTTGCGCGACATCACCAGCAGGTTTCCGTTGCGCCCGCGCACGAAGAACGCCTTCACGCTTGTCACGGGCTTGCGAGAGCCGCGCTTCACCTCGACTGAGATCCCGTCCTGCTTCATGCCGACCGGGATGCCGCGCGCGGCATTGCCAACGCGCAACTTCCAAGGGAACAGCGCGCCGGCTTTGCGTGGGTTCTTCCCCATCGCGCCGGCTTTGAACGAGTCGTTGGGGTACTTCACGACCCGCGTCATTTGCTGCGCGCCGTATTGCGTGAGGGTGGTGTTTCGAGCCCGAGCAAGGATGCGAGCGACCGGCTTTGCAGGGTCCATCGCCTGCTCGAACGCCATACGGTCGTCGATGTAGCTGTCCGGCAGGTTGATGCCTGCGTTCATCTTCCCCTTCGCGTCAGAGAACGCCTTCAGCGCGACCTGGTTCACTGCCGTCATCGCGGCGCGGCCGAGCGTTGCACCGTCCAGGTGTGAGAGCGAGTCCGCAACCTCCTTCAGCGTTGCGGTTTCGACCGTGACGGAAAACGACGATGAACGGATAGCCATCAGGCGCTCCGCAGGACGTATCGCGCGGTGTAGCCGTTGTCCTCGAACGCAGGACCGTCGACCACGAAGGAATGATCCGGGAGGGGCTGCCCGTCGGCGTCGACGAGCGCGAGCGTGTCGCCCTTGCGCGCGACGAACGACTTCTGCAGCGTAGCAACGGTGCGCGAGTACACAAGCCCGTCAGCACCCGACACTTCGACGTTGCGCTCGATGTTGACGCGGCACGGCGTCGAACCACGCAAAACCGCATCCTCGCCCAATCTAGCGAGGATGCGACCCGTCATGCGAGCGAAGGCGCGCAGAGCCATTACGCGACGGTGAGCTTCACCACGGCACGCGGCCGAGTGCAGATGGAGATCGGGTTCGACTGGGCTTCGAGCTCGACACCCTTGTTGAACCCCATGGCCTCCTGCTTGGCGTAGTACGGCAGGCCGTTGGTGTTCACCGTCTCCATGTAGTCAGCCGGCGCGAAGTTCGTCACGAACAGGTCGGGCACGCCCTCCGGCACCAGGTGCGCGTCGCCGTCCTCGATGAAGTCGTTGCCGCCGACATTGCCGCGGTACTCTTCCCAGGTGATGCCTGCGAACTCGAAACCGGCCCGCTTGTCGGTCCGCAGGAATTCGCCGTTCATCCAACGGTCGTACGCGCGCTCGACAGCCGGGTGGCCCACCAGGGCGTCAAAGAAGGCCGCCGAACACAGGGCGCGCAGGCCGCGGTACATCAGGCCGCCCAGCGCGTCTTCGACCAGGCGCTTCGCGGCAACGGCCTTCAGGCGCACCTTGGTCGAGTCCGTGCCGAGGACCATCGGGAACGACTGCTGGCTGACGCCGAACGTAGACCACAGGTCGAGCAGCACCGTGGTGCCGTCGGCATCGAGCACCTGGCCCTTGATCGCACCGATGCGCTGGTACTCCATCGTCACATCGATATTGCGACGCATCTTGGCGAGCTTCTTGTTCACCAGCGTTTGCACCGCTTCCAGTTCGGTTTCGCTGCCGAACGCGCGCAGGTTCTGCACCTCGTCGGCAACCACTGCGCCACGCTGCGGCAGGTGCACGGTATTGATCGAGACCAGTTGACGCTTGTCGTTGGTCACCGGCTTGCCGGGAGCACCGCGCTGCGCCGCGGGCACGAGCGACAGGGTGGTACCCTGCTTCTCGATCGACAGGGCGGTCGTGGTGATGCTCTCTTCCGTGAACAGGCCCAGCTCGCCGATGCGAGTCGGTTGATGGGGCACGTCGTTGATCGCCTTGGTGAGCGACGCGACGCTGAATGCGTCGTTGTTGAAAATATCGAGATGCGGCATGTCTATGAACCTCCCTCTGTATCTTGGCCGTACTGTGCCTGGTTAGCGAACGATGATGCCGACGGCAGCCAAGTCGGCCTTGGCAGTAGCGTCGAGGCCAGTCAACTCAGCCTCGATGACTTCCGCCTGGCGGGCGATAACGACCGCTTGTTGATCCACGGCCAGATCCGGGGCGCCTGCGTACAGCACCGCAGCCGCGACTTCACTACCGTCAGCCGCCGCGTTGTTGTAAGCGACATACTTGCCGCTGGCAGAGATCTTGCCCATCACCGTGCCTGGGACCAAGGCGCCGGCAGCCGCCGCGATGGTGACTTCTTCCCGGCTGATGGAGCCGTTGCCTTCCGACAGCAGAAACTCGCCGGTGTGCTTGCCTTCGATGAGTGCCATTTCCTTAACTCCTTACCGAGAACGACGCGCAGCCCAAATATCCGCAGTCTTGACGGCTACCGGCTGCGCGGGATTGGTTGCCGTGCTATTGCCCTTCGGCGCGGTGTCGATATGCTGCTGCTCGTCTGCTTCGGCAAGCATTGAGCACAGCTTTGCGCGAACGTCTGCCGTCGAAGTCCGCGCTTTGATGAACTGAGCAGCGGCATCGGGCTTCTTGGCGACGGCGCACAGCGCCTTGATTTCCCGGGCATCGTTGATTGCCGCGGTGACGGCTTCGACAGCCCCAAGGCTTTGATCCAGTGCCCAGACGGTGGCGAATTCCGCCAGACCCGCCTGCTCAGCGAGAGCGGTCACCTGATCTGCGAAGGTCGCATTGGCTTCCTGCGCCGCCTGCTTCGGCTCAGGCGCGGGATCGGTCTTCGCTGCAGGCGTCTGCGCTGCCGTGAACGCAGCCTTCACGTTCTCAGGCAGGCGGTCTGTCTCGTAACTGGCGGTAACGTTCATCGCCGGCTCCATTTCGTCGGCCAGGCCGATTTCAACGGCTTCGGCGGCCGTGAGATAGGTGTCCTTCGACAGAAGCGCGTCGATCTCTTCCTCGCTCTTGCCGGTGCGCTTCACGTAGGTGGCGCGCAGGCTCGCGCCAACCTTGTCGAGCACGTCGGCAAACTCGCGGAATTCCTCAGCATTGCCGTACATGCCCGCCAGCGGGTTGTGCACCATCACGAAAGTGTTTTCCGGCATAACGATCTTGTCGCCTGCCAGCATGATGTAGCTCGCGGCGCTGGCAGCAATACCAAGCACGCGAACATGGATTTCCTTGCCCGAGTTGCGCAGGGCATTGAAGATGGCCAGGGCGTCGAATACTGAGCCTCCCGGCGAGTTGATCGAGAGATTGATCTTCTTGGCCGTGATCTTGCTCAGATCGGCAATGAAATCCTTGGCGGTGACACCCCAGAAGCCAATCTCGTCGAAGATCGAGATGTCCGCTTCCTCGGGGGTGTTCGCCTTGGCGGTGATCGAATACCAGTTCTTCATGGCAGTCCTTTTTTGATGAAGCGAATTTTCGGCATCCACAGGCAACACCGCCTGCGGATGAATTTCGGTCAGACCTCGGGATCCGGCTTCACGCGGCGCCTCACCTTGTCGCGCACGAACACATAGAGCTGCAGACTCGTATAGATGAAGGTCACCCACAGAAGCAGGCTCGGCAGCATCCCGGTGAGCCACTGGATACTGCCGACCACTGCTGCGGGCGCGACCTTGCACATCTCGTTGAACAGCTCGCTGAGGGTCATTTTTTCGCCTTGTTGGAGTCGGGACGCCGGCCCGGCGAGGATTCGCCGCTGCTGTCGCCATCTGAGCGATTCGGATCGGGTTGTATAGGTGCGGTGAACAGGCCCAGTTCCTCGTCGCGCTCCTTGTCAGCGGCGCGCTCGGCGTCAACCTGCTCGGGGTCATCGCCGCGTTCAGCAATGACGCTGGACCGACTGCGAAAGCCAGCGTCAACCTCCAACTTCTTGCCTTGCACGTCCTGCACGGGGTGGATGTACTGCCAGCCGTGGGGCGCCCACTCGACTCGCTTCGCGTCGTTGGCCTCCTCCACGGAAATGGCACCGCTGAGAACACCGGCATCAACCCAGGCATCACGGATTGGCTGGCATAGCATCGGGATGACGATCTGCCACTGGCGTTGCTCGGCGAAGCGGCGGAATTCATTGATGATCACGCGCAGCGTGCGGTCAGACACCTCCTTGATGTCGCCGCTGAACAGCTCGTAGGGCAAGCCCTGGCCCGCCGCCGTGCCCAGGTGCTGTGTGCGCATGTAGTCCGGATACGCCGTGCCCGCATCCGGCGGGGCGGAGAACTTCACGTCCTGCCCGGGATCGAGTTCCTGCGACATGCCCGGCTCAAGGCCTGCCAGCGGAAGGCCATCGTTCCCCCAATCCACTGGAAGGTTGGTCAGAGGATCGAAGTCGCCATCGACGCCTCCAGGCATGGTGCGCGTGATGAACACCGTGAAGAGATTGGCCAGCTTCTGCCGCTCCAGCACGTTGTCGTCGAAGTCCGCCACATTGCGCAGGCGCGCCAGGATCGGAGCAAGCGACGACACGCCGCGCAGTTGGCCCGGGCGCTTGGGCTCAAACATGTGCAGCACTTGGTCTGCCGGCACGCGCAGGAGCCTGCTCGCGTCAATGGCGCTGGAGAGCTGGCCGTCGCCCGGGTGATCGCGATACATCCAGTAGGCGACTCGGCGCCCGTACTTGTTGCGCTCGATGCCCTGCCGGATGGTATTGCCCGCCGGCATACCCGGCCAGTAATCGGCGTCAAGCAGCGGCACGAAGTCCGCCTCAATAAGTTGGACCTGCAGAGGCACCGCCAGTGGTGCGTCGATCTGGCGAGGGCGCAAGCGTGCGAAGACCTCCCCCGATTCAAGCCAGGAACGTACCGCAAGGGTCTGTAGACCATAGAAGTTGAGCACCCCATCTGCGTCGGCCTGCGACACCCAGGCATCCCACAGGTCATTCAGCTCCTGCTTCCGATTCTTGGACTTGATGCGGCGCAGGCGCGGCACAATGCCGATGCCGATGAGGTTCGTCGTCCAGTGCTGTGTACTGGATTCGCCCGACCAGTCATTGCGACCGGCGTCGCGCGCGCGGTCCCGGATCTTCTGCAGACCGGTGATCGCCCGGTTCGGCCCGGACGTGGGCGGGTTCCAGCCGCGCATGCGTCGGCCGGAGCCGGCGGCGTCATATCGCGCCTTGACCGCCAGCACGCCGCCACCGGCGCCTTGTGCGGCGGCCTGTGCCGCAGCCTTCCGCTTACGAGCCGACGCCATCAGTAGCCCCGCCCGTTCTGGTACAGATACACGCGGCGCGGGCGAGTCTTGCCCAACTGCTTCGCCAACTGGGCTTCCAGGTCGGCGCGCGCCTTGATGAGGTCATCGACCGAGCGATACGTGATACTCTGCCCGCCGAGCGTGACTTGCCGCTCGCCGGATGCGATAGCTTCGTTCAGCGCGTCGATGTCCGCTTGGGTGACTGCCATGTGGATTTGCGTGGGCTTGTTTCGTTCACGCAGATCATCAGGGTTCAAGTCCGGCAGTGCCTGCGGTTGGATTTCGGGCGGAGTGGATCACCCCAAGTACGACGAGCGGGCGACGCGGCGCCTGCGGACTGCCGGCGCGGCTGGCGCTGCTTCGGCAGGCGGACGCTCAACAGCCACGCTTGCCTTCATCTCGCGGCGACCCTCGACCGCTATCAGTTCCGAGTTCTCCGCCAGAGGCTTCGCCCACGTGGGGGCGCGGCCCCAGTTCTTGATCTTGTCGGCACCCAGACGCAGGCGCGCGGCGATCGCGTAGACGCATAGGTCAAACGCCTCGTTTCGCTTGCGCACCTGGCGCCAGACACCTCTCGGGTCGCGGACTTCGGCGGTGAGTTCGTCGAAGAACGCCATCGGCAGCCAACCACCGGGATTCTGCGGGCTCTTCGGCTTCGGGAAGTGGTAGTAGCCGGGCCCGGGCGACGGCCGCCGCAGCCCGGCAGCGACCTCATCCTTCAGCAAATTGGGGTTGAAGACGTAGAGCGGGATGTCGCCCTTCTCACGCCCGTTGCGGTTCCCAACCCACGATTCCTTGATCCGCGGCGCCGTTTTTGACGAAGCGCCTTTCACCAGCATCACCCGGCCGTGCAGCCCCTCGCGCCGAAGGCGCCGGTACCACGCATACGCCTTGTCGGTAACGCCGTCTTCGCCACCCGAGTCCACGGCGACCATCTTGACCCGCAGTTCCAGCCCATCCATGGGCGTGCGGTAGGTGGCGCGTACCACGCGCTCGGTCAGCACGTCCCAGTCCTCTGCATAGCTCGCCGGGTCGATCGGTGCCATGCCGCCCATGCCTTCGCGCGCCGACTCGGTGAGGTTGTAGCGGTCGACCAGCCACTGCTCATTGTGTGGCCCGTGTGCGTGCACCTGCACGACGAAGCGCGCGTTGGTACCGCCCTGCACGTCGACCTGAGCTGTCAGGAAGCGCGTCTGCTCCGGCACGATGTAGCGCGCCAAGCCCTGCTCCGCGCGATCGGCCGGGCCAACTGAGGTTCGGCCAGCCTCCGCCAGATGCCGGCTCATGTAGGGCATGCCCTGGTCGACGTTGGTCGTGTTCTTGAGCGGCTCTTCGTCCCCGCTGAGTTCGTACTGGCGCAACGCCTGGAAGTAGCGCAGAAGAAGGGACTTCCACGACTGGAAGGCGGCCGCGACACCGCCAAGCCAGTAGCCAACCGTCGGCGAGGTGACGGCCTCTCCGATCAACTCGTCGTCTGCGGTGATGTGCTGCCCCTCAGCCAGCCAGCGGCCGCACCGATTCAGCGCCGGCTTCGCCTTCGGCAGGTGGACCGCACCGCAATGCGGGCAGATGATCCGGTTGTACTGATCGGCCAGGGCGTTGATGTCGCCCTCGCGGACGATCTGACCTAGTTCGTCATCCGACGGCAAGTTGAACAGCCCCAGGCCGGGAGCGGCTTCAAACCACTCTCGGCAATCTGGGCACTTCCAGTACCAGCGGCGCCGGTCGCTCCCGTTGTATATGCCCAAGATGCCGCTCGTCGGCGGCGCCTCGTGCGGTGTGGCAGGCCGCCAGTTTGGGTCTTCCAGATCGCGGCCGGGCGAAGACTCCGCCAAGGCCATGCCCCGGGACATGAACGTCGTGGTGCGCTTCAGTCCAAGAGGAAACGGCGCACCTTCGCCGCCGATGTCGTCCGGCATCCGGTCCAGATCCGTGAAGGCGACATAGCGATAGGTCGACCCGGACAGGTTCGAGACGGTTGGCCAGGCGATGCGCAGCCACATGCCGTGCCGGAATTGCTTGTCGTGCACGGTATCGTCCTGGCTGGCCGCCGATTTCATAGCCGCGAGGTTCGGCGAGTGGCGCAGGGCTCGATCGATGTCCGTTTTTGAGAACTCGCGCGCCTTATCCTGCGACATCTGGACAATCAGCATATCGCCCGGGTCATTCACAGCGGCATGCGCCATCCAGCCGAGCAGCAGCGCAGCAGTCTTGCCTGTACGCGCCGGGCCGATGAACGCCAGTGCCTCGTGTCGCCGACTGGCAAGCATGTCGGTCGGTTCGACCATGTACGGCGTCTCATCGGGGGACCAGGGTGTGGCTGGCCCTCCGGTCTGCTTGATGATGAGGTTCTGTGCGGCGCCCTCACTCACCGACATGCGCTTCGGCGGGCGGAACGCCTCGAACGGACTCAGCACGTCGCCGAGTGCGATGGCGTAGTGGGCGGTTTCGTCAAACATTCCCGCCCCCCATTCTTTCGAACACATCCGCCAGTTCGGCCAAGGATTCATCGACCTGCCGGCCGATTTCCTCGGCAATGTCAGGCGCCAGCGCCAGGCGCCGCTCTAGGTGATCAGGCAAGGAGCGCAAGGTTTGGGCAATCGTGGAGTAGGCCGTGGCGGTCGCCTGCACCACCGCGGCACGGGAAACGTACTCGCCGCTCTTGATCTTGAACTCGAGCTCATTCAGGTCAGCCTTGGCCCGCTCATTGCGCGCCCGGGCCTCATCGAAGTCCTCAAGCACCGGGGGCTTCACGTACTCCTTCGGCTTCCGGCCGGCGCCGGAGCGCGCACCGCCGTGGCCGTTGCCCTTCGAGGTGCGGGCCGGGGTCGTTTGGCTCATCCCCATCAACCCCTTGCCGCGCACTCGGCGGTCGCCGCGGTCGGCTTCAACCAGGCATGAAGCTCCGAGGCGCGCACGAATAGCAGCCCGCGCTCGCCAAGCTTCACCAGCTCGAGCGGCGCCTCACCCCGCCTGATTGCGGACTCCAACAGATCGACGGAGATGCCCACGAGGGCGGCCGCAGCGGCGAGCCGGTAGAGGCCTGGCGACGCCGCGGGCGCAACTTGATTTCTTTCCATGCCGAAAATGGTGCGTTTTCGGTGCTGTCGCGTCCTGCGGATGGATTTCGGGGTTCTAGCTGTGGTGTCGGGGCTGGTGGGGATGTTTCAGTGGTCAATGCCCTGAAATCAAGTTTGAAAATCCGAAAAACTCCCGAAGGCCGGGCCTCTTCGCGCCCGCACGTAGCGGAATCCCTCCGGGGCCCCCGCCAAGTCGGCGATGCGCATGATGGCTGCCGGCTGGAACCATCCGCTTATACACATCTCTTGGGTAGCCGAGCGTCCATCCAGCCGGCAGGGACCGTATAGGAGACGCTGAGAGGACATGTGCGGGTGCACCAATTGGCACGTTGAAGAAAGCGCTTATATCCGGGAGTCATAAATCTAATGACCAAAGTATAAGTTTTCTGCGATGCACAAACTGATGGTGCCAACCTATAGTGCACTTAGGGATGGGAAAGATAGCCACCTGCAGAGGAGGTGGAAAATGCTGAAGAAGGTCTTACTGCTCACAGTTGCAGGTGCTGCACTTGGCGCTGGTGCAGCTTCTGCCGGCACGATGGGGGCGCGTGACCCCTATACAGATGGAGCGAAAGCTGGAAAGTATGACGTCTATGCCGATGGCGCGAGAGTTACGCATAGGCGAGACGTGTACACCGATGGGGCGAGAGCTACAGGCGGGCGCGACGTATTCACCGATGGCGCGAGGGTCACCAATCGCGATGGTTTTGTCGAGGATGATAAAAAGTAGGGACCGGTTTCGCGTCAACTGTTCGCAGTCCGCGAACCAAATTGCCCCACTCTTTCGGAGTTCCCTCACTTTAAGGTACGTGCAGCAGGGCCACCTCACGAAGGTGGCCCTGCCTCGTTCTGTGCTGGTGTGCTGATATGTCTGCTACTCTGCCGCTGGCTAGGCTAGGCAGCCCAGGTCAAGCGGCATTTGGGCGGGGTTGCCTTCCAATGCCTTCTTCTGGGCACGGCGCATGATGAGCGGGATCAGGTCCATACGCTCGATCTTGGTCCGGAGCTGCTGCACCCGGCGCTCAGTCAAGCCAGTGATCTGAGCAATCTCCTTGGAGCCCTTGCCCTTGGCGATCAACTGGGCGATGAGGCGGTTCCGGCGGTCAATCTCTTCCAGATGGCCCTCAGGGATGGCCAGCGTCTCGGAGCCGTACGCCGCGACCAGGCGTCGGAAGGCTGGCAGCCCGATCAGGCGGGACACCGGGTGGTTTTCGTCTGCCGCGGCCGGGACGTACAGGTTGGCGCCACCGAACCAAGCCACCAGCAGCGAGGTGGCCGTGTAGCCGATTTCAGCGCTCACATCCTCCAGCACTCCATTTGCCTTGGTTCTGTCCATCATATCCCCGCTCAGTCAAAGACAACCCCGTAGGTGGAAGCGGCGTGCGCCTCGACCTGCCTCATGTATTCCGCCATCGCCCCGACAGTGATCTCGCCGCTGGCGATCGACGGCTCGACCAGCACTATCCGGCCGTCCGATAGGCGGTGCTCCTTCGGTGGCAGGAACCGCTCCTTCATGTGCTTGTGCCACGTTGCCTTGGTGAACCGACAGCCGGCGACCACCGCCTGCTCCGCGATCGGCTCAATCACCGCTTTCCAGTAGAAGCGCACCTGCTCTTCCGTGCGGTCGGCGCCGTCGTCCACCAGAATCACCCGCATTGGCCGCCCATCGCTGGCCATGGTTGGGGCCGCGGCCTTGACCATGGCCACAACCTCGTTCCAGTCTGCGCGGCCACGCAAGGTGAATTCCCGAAAGACCTGGCTCATACGGACTCCCAGCGCAGTTTCCCCTGTGTCGGGTGCGTATCTACGCGCGGCCGACTCGGGCAGCCCCACGACCCGCCATCCGTTTGCGCCACCAGCCGCCAACCGGCGCCGCGCAGCGACGCCCCGCCTTCTTCCGGTAGCGTGTAGGTGATGAGTTTCCTGTAACCCAACGCGCGAGCCGCCCGCCAAGCGGCGGCGTAAAGCATGCTGCAGGCGTTCGCCGTACCATCCGTGCAGCACCGGTTCACTTCCAACACCCAGCCGTCATCCAACGCCCGAGCCACTGGACGCCCGATCAGCGCCACCCCGACGACCTCGCCGGCATCGGCCACCGCGACACAGAACTTCGTGCCGACGACAGGCCGGTGGTGCCGGTGATGCCTGGCCACAAACGCGTTCGCCTCGGCGAACATTATGGGCACGATGTGTAGCGTCACGCGGCCACCGCTGCTTGGTGGTGTTCGTACAGCGCGGCCGCGGCGCGGGTGATCACCAGGCGCACAGCGGCGGAGGCGTTGTCTCCAATCGCCTCCAACAGCGTCAGGGCTACGCCACCCGGGTATGCAGTGGCAATGGCGTGCTCTCGGCCCACGTTGACGGACAGTCGGCAATCGATTTGCAGGCGGAAGGCGTCGCCGTCGTGTCGCTTCGGGTCGAACAACGCCCATTGGTCGCCTACGCCTACGTGCACGACCTCGAGCTCACGCACTCGGAATCGGCGCACGTCATAGCCGGCGGCGTGCGCCGCGGCCTCGATCAGTTCAATCTCTTCCTTGCTGTACGGCTTCATCATCGGTATTTGGCAGGCAGGTAGATGTCGACAGGGCCCAGCTCGAACACTGCGCGGCCGCGCGGCGCGCGCCAGTACCAGAACCCCCAACGGAGCGGATTGAGCCCGCGGAACTTGATTCGCATGTTTCCTGTTCTCCTATGGAAGTACCCTGTCCACCCAGTACTGGCGCGCAGCCGGCCAGATATGGCCATCCAGCACGCGGCAGGCGGTGTTGTAAGGGATGCCCATCTCGACAGCGATGGTCGGAACAGCCTGATTGCGGTCGGCGACCAGGAACCGCTCGAAGATCTCCATGGCCTGGGCGTAGGTCACGCCTTCGCGCTGCTCCGTGCCTTCCGGCATGGCCGCGGTCGCGGCCGGTGCCTGGGCGGTTGTCATGCGGCCTGCCGCACGTCGGTCAGGGCCGGCACCGGCAGCCGCGCCTTCCCGTCGTATTCCGCCACTACGGCGCGCGTGGCCCTGTCGACCTCGCTGATCTTGCAAAGCTGGATCTGCTCGAACCAAAGATCCAGCGCCAGGCGGATGTCGCACAGCGCGTCGCCGTCGAAGCCCATCCGGCCGGTGCGCTCAAACCGTTCGCGGGCCCGGATCATGCCGTCATTGGCGGCGATTAGCGCCGGCATGATTTCCTCGCCAGTGCCCTCATGTGCCAAGGTGTGGGAGTGGCGTAGCGCGCTGACGATCGTGTTCCATTCCCGCGCGCCGCCGGTGCCGCGCGTGATCCCGTCCAGCGAGGTCAGCACGGCAAGCCGGAAGCGGTCCGCCTCTGATTCGCGCACCGGCAGGCTCTCCACGTACAGGCGCTGTGTCGCGCGCAGTTGGTCGAGTAACGTCGGGCGCGGGCGGTAGGCCTTGTTGCGCTTCTTCTGGCTCTTGGCCATCTCAGAAATCCTCCCGCTTCCAGCCCCCGCCCAGCTTGGCGGGCAGCTTCGTTGCCTTGATGAATCGGAACCAGGGCAGCGCCTCGGCGCACAGCTTGATCTTCATGCCGCCCTTCTCGGTGGTGTAGCCGCCCTTGGTTTCGTGGATCTCGACGCGCATGTCAGCGGCCAGCACCAGAAAATCCACCTCGTAAAAGGTGTTCTTGGCAAGGCGCACGTTCATCGGGTGGAACTTCCAATCGATGATCTCGCCGCGCTGCCTCTGTTGCTCGAGCACGTCGGCATAGGCGCGCTCGGTCTTGTTCATGACGTCCTTGGCCAGCCGGCCCAGCGCGTGGAAGCGCGCCATCGGATCCGCCTTGGTGGCCGGCGACGGCGCAGGCTTGCGCGCCTGGTGAGCGGCAAGCTGCTCCGGCGTCCAGCGAAGCATGCCGCTCATGCCGCGACATCCAATCCGAGGCCGATTTGTTCTGCCTTTCGTGCAGGCGCGTCGAACAGCGACCGTTGCCGCGTCGCGTCTTCGATCCGGCGGCAAGCGACGGCGAAATACTCGGGGTGCTGCTCAACCCCGATGAACTTCCGGCCCATCTTGATTGCGGCCACGCCAGTCGTACCGCTCCCCATGAACGGGTCGAGGACGGTACCGCCCTCCGGGCAGATCTCGACCATTGCCGCCATCAGATCTACGGGCTTCTGTGTGATGTGCTCGCGATCTGCCGGATAGGCGAACTCATAGAATCCGGGCAAACAACCTACGCCACGTTCAATTGGCATAGGCCCCGCGCTTCCCCACACCACGTATTCACACTGAGCGGAAAAGCGCCCCATCTGCGGCCTTGCCGCCTTCTTTGCCCACGGGACCACGCCGCGCCAAACCCATCCGCCACCTTGCAGATAGTCCGTCGAAACCGGCAGTTGCCTCCAGTCGGTGAAAAACAGACCGGGAGCCCCAGGCTTGCTGACACGCAGCGCTGCAGCCGACCATAGGCAAGACCAGAAGTGGAATGCGCGTTGGTCCCGGTTATCACCGCCAAAATCAGTGGTCTTTGCGATGTTCCCGCTACTCGAGCTCAAGTACTTGGTCTTCGTGTCCATCGCGCGATCGCCGCGGAATGCCCCACCGCTTGAATAGGGAGGGTCAGTAATGACCGCATCCGCTATCCCATCGGCCATATCCCTCAGGACTGCCAAGCCGTCGCCCAGATACAGGACCGCGTCTCCAATCACAACCTTCTCCACGCTCATACGCCCTTTTCCCTCATCCATTGGCGGCGCTGCGCCGCCTGCTCTTCCGATACCGGCGAATGCATGTCGCAATGCCGCTCTGTCTCTGCTGCTTGCCAGCGCTGCGTCAATGTTTCCTTCAGGCAGCGCCCCATTCCCACCCTTGCATGCGCGATGTCGCTGGCACGCAGGTGCTCGCCGTCTTCGTCGGGGCGTGGCCTCAGGGTGAAGTGCTCGCAGGTAATGCAGGTGGTCGTCATGCCTCTTCCTCAGCCGGGTAGAAGAACGCCATCAGGCGGGCGTGCATCGCCTCGTCGCGCTCGGTCTCGCGCAGGAGCTGGTGACGCCACGGGCCCTCGCCGGCACGCTTGAAAACACGAACCTTGAACGCCATGAATAGCTCGCCCTCGGCCTCTTTCCAAACGGAGCCCAGTTCCTTCCCCTTGGCCTTAATCCCTTCGGCGCTCAACCACCACTCGACGGACACCAGCGCCGGGGCGCCCGCTGCGGCCGGGCTGCCGGCAGCTGCCGCGGCGGCTTTGGCGGCCTGCTCGCGGGCCGAGCGAATCATCCCGAGGATGTAGCCGGCATTCGGCTTGTCCCCGGGCTTCTTCATGCCGAACACCTCGACGGCCTCGGCGATCTCCTGATCAGACACGGCCAGGCGGACCATCTCCGTAACGTCGGCGTGATTGCTGGTCACCGCCATGCCGTAGGTCTTGCGCAGCAGGATCGCCAACTGCACGTGCCGCGGGTTTTCCTCCCCGGTCGTTGCGTTCAGCAGGTGTGATGTGGCGTGGGCCGCTGCGCCCGCGGTACCGCAGAGGTTCACATCACCACTGACCTTTGAAGCAGTAGGTGATGGTGATGGTGAAGGGCAGTCCTCAAGAACAACCCCGGGCAGTGCATCAGGCACTGCTTCGGGCTGTGCTTGTGGCATGCTTGGAGCACTGCTTGTGGCAGATCCGGGGGACTTCTTGCCCCACCTCTTTTCTGCTGCTAGCGTGGCCTTTGCTACGGCACTTTCCTTGCGTGTCTGGCTTGCTCGAAGCTCTTCATCAGCACGTTTCTGGTGCAGCAATCCGCCCTCTTCCTTGAAGAACCGGATCACGGCAGGCTTTGCCTTCTTCCAGGCGGCTGCCGTAAGGCGAGTGATCTGCGCCAGCGTCGCGTCATCGTTGGGCGGCGGCCCATTGCGCCAGTAATCCATGAGCAGCAGCAGGTATGCCCCGTGCTGCTCGGTGGTCAGGCGCGTGGTGTCCGCAAGGTAGTCGCCGATGAACAGCGGCATCCAGACGTCTACCTTGTCCTTTGCCTTGCTCACGTCGATACCCCCTGCCCCGCCAACTTGACGGCGCGCACCGGCACCCAGCGCTGGTATGCGTCATCCCAGTAGTTGCGGCGCTGTTCCTTCGTCAACCAGTTGCCTTGGTCGATCGCGTGATGGCACCAGGCGCAGCCCGGTACCGTCTTCTCATCGGCGGCCTTGATGGCGCCACCCTTGCCGTGCTTCAACTGGTTGCTGTGGCAGTCGACCACCGTCTCGCGGTCGTGCGAAGGCGCGCCCGGGATAAGCAGGTAGCAAGGCTCGCCGCGGCAGGCCAGCGCATAGCGGCGCTCAGCCATCGGTCGGCGCTTCGGCCCCTTCTTCTTGAAGGGGCTAGGCACCAAGCCGGCCGTCTGCTTCAGCCAGGCGCTGGACCGCAGCGGGGTGTGGCGCTGCAGCAGGCCGGTTCGCTTCATTGGCTTTGACCTGCTCAGCACGGCTCGACCTCCAGCATCAGGCCCGGCTGGCGCGTGCGCTCGGCCTGCAGCGCGATGTAGTCCGGATTGATCTCGGCGCCCAGCCAGCGGCGGCCGAGGCGCTGCGCGACGCTGGCCACCGTGCCGGAGCCCATGAACGGGTCGAAGACGATGTCACCCGGCCGGCTGCCCGCCAGGATGCAGGGCTCGACCAGCGCTTCCGGGAAGGTGGCGAAGTGCGCCCCGCTGTACGACTGGGTGGCAATCGTCCACACAGAGCGCTTGTTCCGCGTCTCGCTGTAGTCGATGTCCTCGCGCCCAGGCCGGTGTTGCGCCTTCTGGCCGTGCTCGCCGTCGGAGTACTTGGTCTCGCGCGCGAAGCTGTTGCGCCTACTACGCTGACGCTCCGCCCAGTTGGACAGTCCCAGCTTGGTACGGTGGCTCTCGTCGCCGTCGACGTAGGCCTGGGCGCCCTTGGCGTGCTGCACATTCCCCGCCAACCCGCCCGTGGCTTGCTCCTTGATCGCGCCCGCATCGAAGCGATAACGTGCGCTCTTGGTCATCAGGAACAGATACTCGTGTGCCTTCGTGCACCGATCTGTGATGCTCTCCGGCATGGGATTCGGCTTGTGCCAGATGATGTCCTGGCGAAGCCACCAGCCGGCGTCCTGCAGCGCAAATGCAAGGCGCCACGGCTGCCCCATCAGGTCTTTCGCCTTTAGGAAATCGTCGCGGATCGTACCGGTTCCGGACTGCTTGCGCTGCGCCGCCTTCATCTGGTTTGCGCTCAAAGCCGAGATGTTCGGCGCATGCTTGCCGGCATGCTCCCGCGACTGCGCGCCCCACGATCCGGCATAGGCGTCACCCATGTTGAGCCACAGCGTTCCATCGTCGGCCAGCAGTTCACGGCACAGGTGGAACACCTCGACCATGTTGGCCAGGAACTCACGCAACGTCGGCTCTTGGCCAAGTTGCCCGGCATGGCCATAGTCGCGCAAGCCCCAGTACGGCGGGCTGGTGACGATGCACTGCACTCGCACGCCGGCGGCGATCAGGTCGCGCATGACGGCGCGGCAGTCGCCTCGGTAGCAGTAGTTGGTCAGCATGCTACGATCCCCTCTCTCGTAAGGGGGTGGACATGGGGCATGTTGAGCTCTATCAGGCCAATGGCTACTACTACTGGCCCGAGGTCAGGGGCGCGGAAGGCAGATATACCGCGGTGGTCAGGTTCGTCTGCATTGAAGAGCATCTGCGGCATGCGGTGCCTGCGCAAAGCGACCAGGTTCCGGGCATCTTCTCCACTCACGAGGCGGCTCTTGATGCGGCCAGAGCATGGGGGCACGAAACAGCGCGAGGCCCTTGGCATGCGTTGAAGTGGATTTGGGGTAGATGAATTCACGCAGCCACCCCCATCCGCTTCGCCTCTCGCGCCGGCCAACTCGCCATATCCGGCACGTTTGCATGCACCAGCGCGGCGGCCATCGGCGGGCTCACGCTGTTGCCGCACATGCGCACCTGGGCATGCTTGGGCAGGCGCCGGCCGTTGATCACCGGCGCGATCACGTAGGAAGCGGGAAAACCCTGCGCGGCGTACAGTTCATGCGGCTCCAGCATGCGCATGCCGATGTCGGCAATCTGGTATTGCTCGCCAGCGACCGTCACCAAGCCGAGACGGTCCTTGGTCGGTATGGTGTGCATCGGGTCGCGGCAATCCTGGTCCTGGCCGCCCTCGCTGTAGTACTTCACCAGGAAGGCGCGGACTTCGCCGATATGCGTGCCGCCGGCGGTCACAGTCGGCGTCGGCACATCGGTCGGGCTACCCGTGCACTCGCCGCGTAGCCTCACCAGGTTGGACGAGACCAGCGCGTGGTGGTCGGCGGTCGTGATGGTGCTGGCAGGCTCATTCAGGCCAACGCCGGGCCCATCGTAGTTGCCGCCGTAATGCTTAGCCAGGAAGGCAGACACGAGCGCATGCTTGGCGCCGCCGGCGACGACCGTGCCGAGCGGCTTGTCCAGTCCGGGCGCACGCGGCGCCTGGCCGGCCCGCTCGCCGTACCCTGTTTGGATCAGGGTTGCCGACGCCAGCGCGAAGTGGCCGCCCTTGACCTCGGCGCATTGCGTGCGGAGCGGCTCGTCGGCGCGGAAAGCGCGCTGGCTGGATGCGTTGGCGCATTCAGTCACTATTGGCGCCATGGTGGCAGCTGGCAGCCGTACGGTGTACGGCGCGGCCGCGTCGATGACGTAGCGGCGCAGACCGCGCGCGATGCGACGCTGGGTAGCCTCCGCCAGCGGGCGCGGGCGCTCAAAAATGGATGGGCACGGGATCGACCAGTCGATGCACTCGGCGGCCGTGCGCCACGGCTTGCGCTGCTTTGCCTTCACCGCGGTGCTACCCGGCGCGCCGTGCGTGGGTTCCGGCCAGACGATGGGCTTGCCGTCGCAGCGGGCGATCAGGAACAGGCGCTTGCGGATGGTCGGAGCGCCGAAGTCGCACGCGCGCAGCTCTCGCCATTCGACGGCATAGCCCTTCTCGTTCAGTTGGCGGACGAACGAGCGGAACGTGTCGCCCTTTCGCTTCGGGCACGGGTTGCCGTCATCGAGAAGAGGCCCCCAAGTCTGGAACTCCTCGACGTTCTCCAAGATGATCACGCGCGGCCGGACCAGTGCCGCCCAGCGCATTGCCACCCAGGCCAGGCCTCGAATCTTCTTGTCGCGCGGCTTGCCGCCCTTGGCCTTGCTGAAGTGCTTGCAATCCGGGCTGAACCAGGCGAGGCCTACCGGCCGGCCCTTCACCAAGTCGAGCGGATCCACGTCCCACACCGACTCGCAATGATGCTCGGTCTGCGGGTGATTCATGGCGTGCATCGCCACGGCCTCGGGGTCGTGGTTGATGGCGATGTCGACGTGTCGGCCAAGTGCGAGCTCAATGCCGCAACTGGCCCCACCACCGCCAGCGAAGTTGTCAACGATGATCTCTTCGGAGATGTCGAGCAGGAACTGGTCGCGGATCATGCTGCCGCCCCTTGTTACAGCGTTGCGGCCGTGGTGGCCGGCGCAGTGTTCGAAGGTTCGGCAGCTAGCTTCAGCAGCTCCTGCGGCTTGCCTGTGTAGAGATCCTTGATGCTTCCGCAGACGACCAGGCGCTTGGCGTCGAGCAGCTCGCGCACGCGACCGCAGACACCGGACAGCTTCATGTTCGTGCGACGCGAGATCTCTTCGCGCGTCAGCTTCGCGCCGGCGCCATCGAAAGCGTTGATCACCATCTGCTGGCTGGCGGAAAGCTCCTTGTCCGTCAAGGAGTGGTACGAGTCGAACTGCGCGCCCGAGACACGGTGGCCCGAGCGGGTGCTGTAAATCTGATCCATGTTTCTCCCCGGCTTTCCGGTAAATGAAAGTGGTACGCGGCGCCTTGTGTCGGCGCGCTACGTTCAGGCTGCTTTCATCGCCTCGATTTGCGATTCCAGCTCGCGGATGCGGCGCTGCTCAGTCGTTTCGCGACTGGTCACGAAGCCGCAGACGCTGTCTTCGTACTGGCGGATGGCCCAGTTGCCGCAGAGCGCCTGGAACTTGATGCGGAAGTCGAACGGCAGGTACTTCTTTCCGCTCAGGATGTTGGAGAGGTGCGACTTGGGCATGCCCAGGATCGCCGCTGCGTCCGAGATCGAATAGCGGACGCGACGTTTCGCCCAGCAGAGGACAGTCGCGTCAGCCTCGTGCCGCAGGCGCGCGATCAGAAAGTCCGCAACCATCTGAGGCTCTCCGACGACTTCGAAAAACGGCATTTCTCGTTGCATCGTTCGCTCCCCCACACAAGTTCCACCTGTTCTCCGTGGCGTTCCACGTACCGAATGGCGTCAAATAAAGGCGTCACTTCGGACGCCTCAATGAAAACTGTGAACCGCCTACGTCTTCTGCTTTCTGCTCGGCGTGCCGACCGAAGGCTGGGTGTCGTCGGTGGCTTTGATTGCATCGGCATCGGCAGCGAGTTCCGGCCAGATCAAATGCCAATCATTCGGGCGCAGGTCTTTTCGGGTCACCGCTCCCTTGGTCGCCATCTCGATCGCAACGCAGCGCTCGATCGCAACGGGACGAGTGCCGCTTGCCCATTGCTGTACAGTGGGGGGCTTGACGCCGACCTGACGAGCGAGTGCAGCTTTCCCGCCTGCGATCTCGCTGGCCCGCTGGATTGCGGATGTGGTTTCTGTGCTCATGAGGCCCATTATATGGCATTGCCTTCTTTTTGCAAGGCATTGCCGTATCTCGCCCAAAGTGAGTCAAATTAGGCAATGCTTACTGGTGAAAAATTGGGCGCTGCCATCGAGCAGGCCAGGCAAGAGAAGGGCGTCTCAAAGAAGGCGCTCGCGGATGCTATGGGGGTCAAACCCGCATCCGTTCAGGACTGGGTGAAGTACGGCCGCATCGCTAAGGAGCGTATTAACGACCTCGTCGCGTACTTTTCGGACGTCGTCGGCCCAGAGCACTGGGGCCTAGACTTTGCGCCCACCGTCAATCCAAAATTTGGCGCAGATCAGAAAAAAACAAAACTTAACGAGAAGTCTGAAACAGACGCTTACAATCCCCCGCCAACGGCCGCCAAGACGCTTCACGGCGTCTACGTGCGGCCGATTGTTACCTACGAGAGCCTGGAAGAACTTCCACAAGAGTCGACGGTTCTCGTGACGAGGATTGATGTGGAATTGTCGGCGGGGAATGGGAAAGAGACTTGGCACATCGAGGAGAAGGAGCCGCTGCCATTCCAGGCAGACTACATCCGGCGCCTGGATGCCAAGCCGAAAAATCTGGTGGCGGTCAAAGTTACTGGCGACAGCATGGAGCCGCGGCTGTTCGACGACGACTCCGTGATAGTGGATCGCGCTGACACACGGGTGCCCGCCAACGGCGGTGTATTTGCCCTTGTCTACGCTGGCGAGATGTTAGTGAAGCGCCTTTTCCAGCTACCAGGCGGCATCCTGAAAATTGTCAGCGACAACCACGAGCGGTATGAGCCCATCATCCTTCAGCCTGATCAGGTCGAGCACATTTCGGTGGTTGGGCGTGTCAAGTATCGTTCCGGGATGGGAGATTTCTGAAGCTTGGAACGATAACGGCTGTAAGGACAACAACCGACCCCAAACCCGCCCTGCGGCGGGTTTTGCAACTTAGCAGAAGATCCGGACCTGCCGGCAACCAAGAAAGATAACGGGATGGCAGATTTACCGCGCGCTCAAGCAGAGGTTTTAATTGCGATGAGCAAATATGTCGGCAGCGATTTGCACCTGCAGCCGCGCAGGAATCACGCCGGGTACACGTCCGCCTCCGCCCGTCCAGATGATATGTTCGGGGCGACAATACCTGGCCTCACTGTAGAGTTGGAGTTGAAAGCCCCGTCTCTGATAGACGCCTGCAAGAACATCGCTTCGATCTACCTTTCGCGGCATGGCGTCAAGTATCGGGTATATCAGCTCGAGGTTCAGCCCGCTGCGAAACGCTCGCACAATGAGCCGGGGAACACCCTCTATGGCCCTCACCAGCACATCGGCGACTGCGCCCTAGAATACGACCATTCCAAGGTGTCGTGCTCGACACCCATAGATGATTTTTTTAGGCTATTCTGCGCAGAAGCGAACATCACTTTCACCGGGAAGATCGTCCTTCCATGACACTGAATTGCGCATGGTTGCGCCAAAACTTCGCATATGAGTGCCGCCAGGTCAGAACGGTGAATGGGGAACCTGCGCTCGAGGTTGGCACACCGTTCAGTTTCGCAGATGGCACCGCCATTGTTTTCTACATGGTTGAGCAGGGCACCCACACCCTGATTAGTGACAACGGCGATACCCTCGCTCACCTCAGTTCGGTCGGGCTGGATCCATTTAATCGACGAAGAGAATCGGCGATCCGCAATATTCTTGCGCCCTTCGGTGTGGCCCTTGAGGCAAACGGCGAGATCAGGGCCATCGGCGCATCCGTGGCAGGCCCGCATGTTGTCGCCACCTACATTGCAAGCCTTCTGGCCTTGGCTAGCCAAGAGCGAGGTTGGCTGGGCGTACCCGAGCAGGTGAATAACTTTGCAGATGAGGTGGAGCACTATCTCCGGCTATGGAAGCCAGCCGAGCAGATTGTTCGGCACCCCAAAGCAAAGGGAATCTCGCGACACGAATATACTTTCGACTTCCTTTGGGGCAATGAGTTGGTCGATGTTGTGACGCCAAGCCACCAAGCCACTGGTGGGCTAATGCGCAAACTCGGCGATGTCATGAGTGCGCCTGGAGAGCCGCCCATTGTCAGGGTCATCATTGATGACCGCGACGACTTTGAGCGCGCTGAAACGGAGAAGCAAATTATCGGCTCCATGGCTAGCGCAATGCTGTTTTCTAGCCTTACCAAGGCCGCAGGCACACAAACCTGGCATTAGGCCGCGACATGCCTACAAAGCCCACCTCGGTGGGCTTTTTTTATATCCCATCACTTCTTGATTGCGGCGATCAACCGCTCATTTAGGCCCACGCGGTAGAGAGTTGCCCCTACCAGCGTCAGCAGCGCCCTTTCCTTCCCCCTGATCGATGGATCGGACAGCAGCACGGCCAAGCCGGTGATCGCCTCGTCCACCTGCAGTTCTTCATCGTCATCCAGCGCCAGGCGCTCGAACTCGCGAATCACATCATCCGGCTCCATGGGCATCTCCTAGTGGCGTGTCGGTCAAGTGTAGGCGACGGCGTGACCCAACGAAGAATGCTTTCATCGCCTATAGCGCCTCTGGGTAAATACGGCCGAACTCGCGCATCTCGCTGAGTCGGATGCTGCAGACGTAGTTAGCAGCTCCATCGAGTCCGTGCTCCCTCATGGCCATCAGGATTGCTTCCCACCCCCGCCTCGCGGCTTGTTCGTCCGAGAAGTGGATCACCACGACCGGTCGGGTCAGGGAACTGCTGGGGAAAACCGCCAACTCGAACGCTGGCACAAACGACGGCCGCTCGAACTTGTTCGGTCTCGATACCCTGTACATCAGGGAGACGATCAATCGACGCAGGATTCCCCACTTGACCAAGCTGACAGCGAAGCGCCCATCTGGGCGTTCTATTCGCTCAAACGTTCCCATATCAAGGCCTATATCCGAAGAGCCCGGCCACCACACCGACAAGCGTTGAAAGCGCCACGGCGCCGACAACTGCTCCTATCACGCCGAGGGTCGTTCCATACTCACTCCCGAATTCCCATCCAATTTTGGCTCCGAAGATCAGGCCTGCCAGATAAGCCGCTTGGTGCAGTAGGCCGGGCTTCCCGTTTGCCATGATGCCTCCCAGTCTGCTTGTGCTTGTCGATCCAGTTTAGGTAACGGACGTCGCGGTTGTTTGGACACAACACTTGTGTTGCCGCGCCGCGAGCCGCGTGAACTGCAGTCAATTAGGCATCGCCTCACACGAAATATGGCATTGCCTCTTGACTATAGATATGGCAATGCCTAATATTAACTCCATCAACGCACCACTCGGTGCGTGTCAGCAGATGGAGAGCGACATGGTTCCAGAGGTAAGAGAGCGCCACCGCCCCAAGGGCACTGGCGGCATCTACACCCTGCGTGGCAAGAACCTTCAGGCTGTCACGGATCGCGCCCGCTCGCGCCTCAGCGCGATTGACGCCATGCGCAGCCCTTCCATGGGCCTGCCGCGCATGGATGCCTCTACCGGCGATCACATCGTCGAAGTCCGGTACTACGGTCTTTGAGGGGCGCGCCATGGCTACCACCGTCACGATTTTCCATAACGGCACCGAACTGAAGGTGTCCGGCAGCTACTGCCGCGGCTATGACGCCACGCTCGAGCAGCCCGGCGAGCCCGAGGGCTTCTATGTCGACACGATCACCGACAGCGGTGTCGATGTCACACACATCCACGATCTGGACGAGATTGCCGGCCTGGCGCTGGAAATCTACCTCGACAACGAAGCGGCTGAGGCCTGCGAGGCGGCTGACCGTCAGCGGGAAGAGCGTCGCTTTGCCTATGGGGTGGCGGTATGAAGCCGGCAATCACAAAGGGGCCGTGGCGCGTCGAACCATTCATCGTCGACGGCGAGACCGTCTCTATAAAGGTGCGCGGTCCCGCCAAGGACGATAACGAGCGCGGCCTCATCCTGGCCCAGACCTCGTATGCATCCGACGTGCAGCAGCGGATTTGCTATGTCGAAACCGAGGCTCAAGCGCTGGCGAATGCGCAAGCGATCGCCGCAGTTCACGACCTGCTGGCCGTCGCCATCGAGGTAGATCGCCTGCTCACCAAACAGAAGTGGATCGTCGACGGGCCGGACCCCGAGAGCCAACTGCTTGCGGCTGCACGCGCCGCCATCACCAAAGCCGTCGGAGAGCAGCAATGACAGCAGAACAAGCGGCAATGCGTCAGGCCCTGCGCCAAAACCTGCAGCGCGAACTTTTGCATGAGCTCCAACTGGCGCACCGGATGATCTTCAACGCGCTGGCGGTCATGACCCCCGAGCAGAAATCGGAGTGGGCCGCCAGGAACATCCTGAGCGGCAATGACAGCGAAGGCACTACCCGCGCCCATGAGCGTGAGGCAGTCATCGCCAGAGCCATGGAGGCACAACGTGTCTGAAGACAAGCTCCGCGAGGCTCAGGCTCGGAATCGCGCCCTTCACTACTACGTGCTGGGCTTGTTTGCGGTCATCGTAGCGACGCACGAAATCACTCTCTATCTCGGAGGTTGAACATGATCAGCAAAAACACGGATCTGCGCCACTTCGTGACCGGCGTGAAGCTCTCGCGCATCGAACGCATGGAAGCGCAGCTGCGTCACCTGGTCGCGTCGAATCAAGCCCAGCGCCAGCAGCGCAAGGCCGAGAACGCGCGCCGCGGCATCGCTCCGCGCGTCGTCATTGGCAGCGCGCACGTGCCGCCTGCCGTTGCCCGCGCATTCGCCTACATCAAAGTCGCTTGACTGCCCGCCATCCAAAGAGGAATCCATGGGAGCACCCGAAATCGAAGTTCTGGACCCGGTTCATGCTGAGCCGACTACTAGCCTCACCCTGTACGACGCCATCGAAGCCGGACTGACCGAGCTGCGCACGGCCGGCGCCGAGGCCTTCGACGTGAAGAACACCGAGGGCAACAAAGAGGCCCGTGAGTTCGTGCAGCGCTGCGTGAGCACGCGCACCGCCACGGAAGAGGCCTACACGCAGTGGAATCGCCCGATCCTTGCCGCGCAGAAACGGGTACGCGAGAAGCGCGACGAGATTCTTGCCGCCGTCAAAGAAATCGAGCAGCCGGTCAAAGAGCAGATCGACGCCGAGCAGAAGCGCAAGGACGAGGAACGCATTACCAAGGCCCGCGCCGAGAGCGCACGGATCAGCGTTCATCAGGCGTGCTTGAATGCGATCGCCGCCCTGCCGAAGGACTACCTCACCGCTTCGTCGGCGGACGTGTCAGCGGCCATCCGTGACCTGGAATCCCCAGAATACCTCGGCCAGCGCGACTGGGAGGAATATGCCGACCAGGCGAAGGAAGCTGTCGCCACTGCCCTGACGACACTGCGCGCTCACCTGGACAACGCCAAGGCGCGCGAGGAACTGGCCGCCATGAAAGCCCAACAGGAAGCCGAAGCCGCCGCCCGCCGCGCCGAGGAAGCCAAGGTCGAGGCCGAGCGCAAGCGCGTGGCCGGCATTAAGGACCGCATCCACGCGATCGAGATTGCCCCGACCACCTGCATCGGGCTGGGCACGAAGGCGATCCAGCAGCGTATCGATGCGCTGGCCCGGGAAGCGGCCGACGACTTCGCGGAATTCCAGGCCGAGGCCGGCGCTGCGATCGAAGCCGCGCTGGGCAACCTGAACACCATGCTGGCCGCCGCACGCGATGCCGAAGAGCTCGCCCAGCTGCGCGCCGACGCGGCCCGCCGCAAGCAGGAAGAGCAGGAAGCCGCCGAGCGCAAGGTGCGCGAAGAGCAGGACGCCAAGGCCGCTGCGGAGCGCGCCGAGCGCGAAGCCGAAGCGAAGCGCCAGGCAGAAGCCCGCGCAGCCGAGCAAAAGCGCCAGCGCGACGAAGCCGAGGCCCGCCGCCGCGAGAAGGAAGCCGCCGAGGCTGCCGCTCAGCGCGTGCGCGCGCAGGCCGAAACCCTGCTCGCCCTGCTAGTCGAGTCCCGCGCCCATGTGCCGGCCGGCGACCTGGCCGACCGCATCGACGCCGCCATCAATGCGGCCACCGGAGCCCAGCAATGAACCACGCTGAAATTGTTCCGCTCACCGAACTGACCTGCCAGCCGATTGACATGAACCTGATTCCGGGCCCGGCGCCGGAAAGCCTTGGGCAGCTGTTCGAAGCCCTGGCCAGCGCGCAGGGCGAGTTCATGCCCATCGCGAAGAACCGTACTGCCCACGTAATACCGGAAGACTCGCGCAAGGCGCCGTACTCCTACGACTACTCCGACATGCATGAGATCCGGGAAAAGACCACCCCCGCCCTGTCGAAGCACTCGCTGGCGCTCATGCAGATCGTCACGGATAAGCCCAACGGCGGCACGCACATTCGCACGATCATTGCCCACAAGTCTGCCGCACGCGTGGAGTCGTCCCTGAGCGTGGTACGCGGCGACGCGGACATCAAGACCTTCGGCGCCACGATCACGATCCTGCGTCGCTACATCGTGGCCGCCATGCTGAACGTCGCAGGCGAGGCGGATTTGGACGAGAGCCCAGACCCCAATGCAGGCGCCGGCCTGTCGCCGGTGCGGCCCGAAGTACACACCGGCATGCGCGACGCCACCAGCATCGGCGAACTGAGCAAGGTCATGAGCGGCCTGCCAAAGGACGAGCGCGCCAAGTACAACCCCTATTTTGAGCAGCGCATGCAGGAGCTGCGCGCGGCACAGGAGGCAGCGTGAGCGGGGCGCGCAGCATCCACCTGTCGCTGGACGTGAAGGGCTTTCTGGCCAACGCACCAAAGAGCCGGTACCGCGGCATGTTCCGCCACGACGACGGCCGCCAGATGACGCCGGACGAGGCCAAGTATCACCTGCTCGACGCGCTGGCCGCTGGCAACGAGTTCCTGCCCATCGGCAAGTGCGACAACTTCGACCCGAAGAGCGGATGCCTTGGCCACCCGATCGCGGAGGAATCGTGCGCCTCGTAACCTGTCAGCAGGGATCAAAGGAGTGGATCGCGGCCAGGGTCGGCGTTTGTACCGCCAGCATGTTCCGCACCGCCCGCTCGCGCAAGAAAGGTAGCAGCGAGCGCACCGAAGCCGCCCTGGACTACGCCTTCCGCCTGGCCGTCGAGATCCTGAGCGGCGAAGCGCTGGACGACAACTTCGAGACCTGGGCCATGCGCCGCGGCCACGAACTGGAGCCGGACGCACGCATCGCGCACCAGGCTGACATTGGCGTCTACGTGCAGCCGGTCGGCATGGTGCTGTCGGATGACGGGCGCTTCGGCGCCAGCGCGGACGGCTGGATCGGCGACGACGGCGGCGCGGAATACAAGTGCCTGGTGTCCCCCGCCGAACTGCGCACGACGCTGATCGGCCACGACCTGGCCAAGTACATGGACCAGGTTCAGGGGAATCTCTGGCTGTCCGGCCGCCGCTACTGGGACTTCGGAATCTACTGCCCGGCCATGAAGGCCATCGGCAAGGACTTCTTCCGCTGGCGCATCCAGCGGGACGAGGAATACATCGAAGCCATGGTTGCCGACTTGTTGGAGTTCGACAGCCTAGTGCAAGACAACGTGGCCGAGCTGCGCAAGCTGGCCGCCTGATCCACACGGAGACCGAATATGTGGTTCCGCAACCTTACCCTGTACCGCCTGCCCGACTTCAATTTGAGCGCCGAGGAACTGGACCAAGCTCTGGCGCAGCAGGCCTACATTCCGTGCACGGATCTGGAATTGTCCTCGCAAGGCTGGATCCCGCCGCGCGACGGCGGCAGCCTGGTGCACAGCGTCAACGGCCAGATGCTCATCACCCTGTGCATCGAGAGGAAGCTGTTGCCTGCCGCCGTGATCAAGGAAACCACCCAAGCGCGCGCCGCCGAGATCGAAGAGCAGCAAGGCTACAAGCCTGGTCGCAAGCAACTGCGCGAAATCAAGCAAGCCGTCACCGACGAACTGCTGCCGAAGGCCTTCAGCATCCGGTCCAAGATTTCCGCCTGGATCGACCCGGCCAACGGGTGGCTAGCTATCGATGCCTCCAGCAGTGCAAAGGCCGATACGCTGATTGGCTACCTGTTCAAGTCCGTCGACAAGCTGGAACTGGTAGCCCTGCGCGTCAATCAGGCGCCGGTGGCCGCCATGACGGAATGGCTTGCCACTGACACCGCGCCTGCAAGCTTCACGATCGACCAGGATGCCGAACTGCGCGCCACCGGCGAGGGCCGCGCCACGGTGCGCTATGTGCAGCACACCCTGGAACCGGCAGACGTATCTCGCCACATCGCAGCCGGCAAGCGCTGCACCCAGCTGGCGATGACGTGGAACGACCGCATCTCGTTCGTGCTGACCGACGGCCTCACGCTGAAGCGCGTTGCTGCTCTGGATGTCATCAAGGAGACCTCAGCAGGTACCGAGCAGACCGCCGACGAGGCTTTCGACGGCGACTTTCTGCTCATGGCCGGCGAGCTGGCCCGCCTTCTTTCCGATCTTCTGGACGCGCTGGGCGGCGAGCATGCCCCCGAGGCACCCGATGACCTGGTGTCCGCCGCGGAAGATGCGGAATCGCCGGCAGCCGGCGACGTAGACCCGCTCTACCCGCAGGCAGTGGAGGTGGTCCAGAAGGCCAAGCGCGCCAGCATCTCGCTGGTCCAGCGCCACCTACGGATCGGGTACAACCGCGCGGCCCGATTGCTCGAACTGATGGAGAGTGGCCGCATCGTCTCAGCCATGGCTTCTGATGGATGCCGCAAGGTTCTGGCGGAGATGCCGGCATGACGACGAAGGCATGGAAGGTCTGGACGCCCGAGGAAGATGCACTGCTGCGGGAGCGCTGGGCTGACAAGGTACCGACTAAGCGCCTGGCCGAGCTATTCCCGGGCCGGACCCCGGCGGCCATTTTGAAGCACGGATACGTGGCCCTCAGCCTGGGCCCGCGCGACTGCGGCCGCGAGAGCTTTTCCCCTGTATGGGAAGGCGTGAAGCGCATGCTGGCAGGCGGCAAGATGATGACGGCTGGGCAACTGGCCAAGGCGCTAAAGGTCACGCCGCACGCTGTGCAGGAATGCATGCGCGATCGCCACGGCACTGAGGTCCATGTCGGCGGCCATACCAAGGTGGCAGTCCATTCGACGCAGGTCAGCCGCTGGAAGCTTGGACCCGGGCCGGACGTGCCGCCGCCTCCGCGCAAGACCAAGAATGAGGTCAACCGTGACTACTCGCGCCGCATGCGGAAAGACCCCGAGTACTGCGCACGTCAGAACCTGCTGGCCCGGCGCCGCTACGCCGAGAAGACCGGGAAGCTCATCCGCCCGGATGCAGCCGTCAAGTGGATGCAGCAGGCGCCCCAGCATGGCGCCCAGCCGCTCCGGGCTGACGATTACCGAGAGGCTTCCATCGTCCGCGCGGCAGCCTTTCCGCAAGCTGGCCTGAGTCTGCTCCGCAGCGCCACACCAACCCACACGACGCCATGAGCAGCATCACAGCACTGATCGTCGTCGCCGCGGCTGGGGCGGTTTTCGCTGCTGTCGGCATCTACGCGGTAATCCGCCAGGCGGAATGGATTAAGGACAAGGACACTGAGAAATGAGCGAATCGACCACACCAGCACAGTGCCGGGACGAAGACTGGAACCTCGCGCGCGAATGCGGCCTGATGGCGGCAACGCTGGGCACCAACGCATGGGATGCCGCGCTGGCTCGCTTTGCTGAAAGCATCCGCACGCCTGCCGCAGCCAGCGAAGACGCCGGGGATACCGCCTACATGATTGGGCACGCGGCTGGTCGGGTGGCCAGCCAAAGCGCCGAGCCGTTCCAGCAGCGCGTGCGGCCGTGGATGCTGTCATGCTTCGGCGCCGAGATTGCCGCCGACCAGCAGGAGCGCAACCACCGCTTTCTCGAAGAGGCGCTGGAACTGGTGCAGGCATGCGGCGCCACGGCCAGCGAGGCGCACCAGCTCGTCGACTACGTCTACGGCCGCCCGGTCGGCGACAAGCACCAGGAAGCCGGAGGCGTGATGGTCACGCTAGCGGCGCTGTGCCTGGCGCAAGGACTGGACATGCACGCAGCCGGCGAAACGGAACTGGCGCGCATCTGGACGAAGCTCGAGCAGATCCGCTCAAAGCAG
Organism: Cupriavidus oxalaticus; assembly: GCF_016894385.1. NCBI lineage: Bacteria > Pseudomonadati > Pseudomonadota > Betaproteobacteria > Burkholderiales > Burkholderiaceae > Cupriavidus > Cupriavidus oxalaticus. The sequence continues at coordinate 1,252,635 of NZ_CP069812.1, read as the reverse complement.
GCCGCCAAGCCGAAGCACTCGCCGCTGCCTGAGCATGTGCCGCCCGCTACAGGCGCAGACGATGCGCGCGACTTGCTGACCGCCGCATCCAACGCGCTTCGAAGCTACCAGTATGGCAATGCGGCACCGGATCTCGCTGAGTCCATTGCAGACCGCATCGACGCCGCCATGAGCGCCACGCCATCAGCAGCCAAGGGGAGCGAGTGATGGCACTCGACCACTGCTCTGCGCACAACTGGCACGCAATTCAGAACACGTTACATGTCCTCCCATTCAAACGCGGTGCGGCTATCAATCAGATGGATGGCATGTTCGCGCGCAGCATTGCGGGCGAGCGCGTCATCACGAAATACGCCCGGCGCAACAAGATAGTTCGTACGCCGATCAAAGATCGCGGCATCCGAACTGGATCCGTAAATCCGCACGTCGCCAGTCCAGCCATCGTCGTGAGAAGTGGCGGAGATCTCGAAACCAAAGGCTCCGTGCCGATGCAGCGGGCCGAGGGCGTCGTCGATCCATCGGATTCCCGCACGCACCGCAGCTTGAGAGGCCTCCTGTGCTGTTCTATAGACGTCCGGGCCAACGTCAACACGGTGATCCACAGATGCGTCAGCCTGGTGTTCGGTCACAACGAGCCGCGGGCCAAAGCGGCCGTCGGCCAGGATTTGCGGCTCACAATTGAGCGTGTGCCTCCGGTAGGTCTTCGTCATCGATCTCTCCCTCCAGTTTCGGGAATCCTAGCATGACCAAAGAACGCCCCATCCTCATCAGTGGCGCCATGGCACGCGGTCGTCGCTGCGGCCCGGTTAAGGCCATGCCAGCGCCCCACAAAGACCGCGCGAACCTGCCGTCAGTCACGGAAACCCATCGGCTTAGCCTCCTCGATCTCAGCAACAGCCACAACAGCCGCCAGCGGCACGCTAATACGAGCACTTTCGCGCTCGAACGTCAGGAAAGCACCGTCTGCATGAGCCTTCGAGCAGAGCACTTGGCACCACTCATCACTCCTGTTGTGACGCGTGAAGACGACCGGCGACACCTGTTGCCAATGCGTACCAGCAAGGATAACGATCGTGTTCATGGAGCCTCCTATGCTTGAGAGACCCATTCTATTCTCTGGAGCCATGGTGCGCGCCATCCTGGATGGCCGGAAGACACAGACCCGACGCGTCGTGAAGCTGCCGCACAACAACCCCCTTGGCGTGTGGGAGCCGACCACAATGGGCGGAGAGAACGGCGGCCGGACCGCCGCAGGCGAAACCGTACCGCTGCAGGGCGCCATCTGGCATACGCGCACCGGAGAGTGCCTGTGCAGCCCTTATGGCCAGCCCGGCGACCGCCTGTGGGTGCGCGAGACGTGGGCACAGCCGGTCCCGTTGGACCCGGGCCCCACAGTCTACCGAGCTGATTACCCGGCGTGCGTGCCGCCCGGCTACGAGCGCATTCCTACGGCCGACGAGATTACCTGGAAGCCAAGCATCCACATGCCGCGCGCGCTGTGCCGTCTGCGGCTGGAAGTCACCGGCGTGCGCGTCGAGCGGCTGAACGACTGCAGCGAGGCGGACGCCGTTGCCGAAGGCCTTCACATCTTGCCTGCAAGCGGTCGCTATGTCGTCAATCCTGGTGAGCAATACCTTGGCGCGGCTGACCATGACCCGCGTGTTGTCTACGCGGACCTATGGGATCGCATCAACGGCGCTGGTGCCTGGGACGCGAACCCTTGGGTGTGGGTGGTGGAGTTCCGGAGGGTTCAGAGTTGATCCTCGATCCACGCTTTCGCCCATGCGATGCCTGCCGCGACGGCAAGGTTGAACGTTGCATAGGAGCCCAGAGGCTCAGACGCTTCCAGAACGAGATGGTCCTTTTGCACGGTGCCAAAGGCTTCGAACGAGCCATCCGCCAGTTGCTTCGCAAAGCCACGAACTGTGTAGTCCTTGTAGCTCTCAATGCCCATGGTAGCCCCCTCCCGTTTTGGAGGATCGTAGCATGAAGCACCTGACCATCCAGACTCTCGACGGCGAGGCCGGCTGCATCCTCTCGGACTGCGAGCAGTACCGCTACCGCCTCTGGCGCGAGTGGGATGCCAGCCAGCCGGCGCTAGGTTTCATCATGCTCAACCCGTCGACCGCTGACCATCAGGTCAACGATCCGACAATCACCCGCTGCCTGCAGCGTGCGGTGGCTGGCAGGTATGGCCGGCTGGAGGTGGTGAACCTGTTCCCGCTGCGCTCAACGGATCCAGCCGGCCTGCTGACGCACGCAGCTCCGCTCGGCCGGGAGGATACGGCCAACGCCTCGATCATGGACGCGCTGGACCGATGCTCGCTGGTGATCTGCGCCTGGGGCGCGCACAAGGCGGCGCCAGCGCGCGCGGAAGAGGTGCTACGGATCATCCGCCTGCGCGGCCGCAGCGCCCTGCTCCATCACCTCGGGCTGAATCAGGGCGGCAGTCCGAAGCATCCGCTATATATCGCGGCCAAAGTCCGGCCGCAGCCTTTTACAGCATGACCGAAGCAGCACATGCCATGAGACAACTCGGAGAGATTGGGGCAAATCGATGGAATCCCTGACCTTGACCAAGGAAGAAATCACCGAAGCCACCGGCTATCGCCGCCCGGCGGAACAGCTTGCCGCCCTGCTGAAGGCCGGCATTCCTGCTGATCGACGCCCCGACGGGAGCGTTCGGGTATGGCGACATCACCTGGTCGGTATCGGCGGTAGCAAACCCAAAGCACCGCGCCGCCGGCCCGAACTCGCTTCTGACAGGAAGGCAGCATGATCGGTCGGCGCAAGAATGCCTCCCCTCTGCCATCGCGCGTCTATGAGAAGAACGGCGCCTGGTACTTCGTAGACATCCGTCGAAAGTGGCATAAGCTCTGCCGGGTGAGCGACGGCCTGACCGCGCTCTACACGGCTCTGGCCAGCATCAACCGAGACCGGGACGAGCGGCGAATGAACACCATGCCGGCCTTGGTCGACGCCTGGCTTCTCGCCAAGCTTGGCTCCTATGCGCCCAAGACGCAGGAGGAATATAGGCGCATGGCCACGTTCATCCGGTCGGAGTTCGATGATCAGTGGCTCGTCGAGGACGTGGAGCCCAAGGACATCGCCCGTTTCCTGGACAAGCATTTCGAGGCGAAGCCGAATGCCAGTAATAAGTACCGGGCGCTGCTATCAGTGATGTTCACCTTTGCCGTCCGGAAGGGGCTTCGGAACGCCAATCCCGTGACGGAAGTTGCAGGGGCTACCGAGGGCAAACGTGACCGCTACATCACCGATGCGGAACTTCAAGCCGTGCGCGCCGCGGCGTTGCTCGGAAACAACAACAAGCCCACGCCGTCCGGCGCACCCATCGTCGCGCTGATCGACTTGGCCTACCAAACAGCGCAGCGGATCGGCGATCTGCTGGCGCTGAACTGGTCGAACGTTTCGGACGAAGGAATCATGTTCCACCCAGCAAAGACGGTGAACAGTTCCGGCGTTCGGATGCTGATCGAGATGACGCCAGATCTACAGGCGACGCTGGATAGCGCGAAGGCAGGCAAGGTTAAGGCCATCGGGCCGGTGATCTGCACGCAGAGCGGCGGACGATTCACGTACAGCGGCGCACAGACAGCGTGGAAGCGAGCTTGCCAGCGCGCTAGGCAGCGGTATGAAAAGAGCTGCGCGGAGAGTGGGGAAACTCCTGACCCGCGACACTTGGTAGGGATGCACTTTCACGACTTGCGTGCTAAGGCCCTGACGGATCTGCGCAGACAAGCCGGCGCCGCGGCGGCCCAAGCGCTAGCCGGGCACACAACGGCGGAAATGACCGCGCACTACACCAAGGCGCGCGAGATCGAGCGTGTTCGCCCAGTACGAAAGCATCCCTAGCTAGGATTTTCCGGAGTTTTGAGCGAGAACGCCAGCTTTCCTCAACCGCCGCAGCGCGTCCTTCACCGCCACCTCCATTTCCACGTGGCCTTGTTTCAACACGGCCGCGTAACTGGTTAGTACTTGCAGATGAGACCTAGCGACATGCTGGGCTGCTGGCGTGGGACTCTGGAGCGCAAATGCGTCAGCATTCTCAAAGCGCTCGACCATCGCGTTATTGAGTCTGAACGAGTCGATCAGCCCTTTTGCCCCTGCGTAGGCAACGATGAGCGACTTTCTCAGATCGTCATCGCGCAAATGGCCAAGGAATACCGCATTGCTGTGGAATACGGTGAAATAGTCGTTTGAGACCGGCCAGTACGCTTTAAATGGCTGTCCGCTCGGCAGCGCGGCAATGTCATTCCCGACTCCAAGCAAGTACTGATCCCACAGGGTTTCCAGCTCGTCATGAACCGCTTTTAGGATCGCTGCGTGATGACGATCTTCACGATCCTTCTGATCCTTCTGAGCCGTAGACAGTTGCCAGCGGACTCCAAGCAGTGTCGCCCCACCCCCCAAAAGGGCGCCGACGAAACCTGCGCCAACGGTAACCCAATCTACGTTTGCCATACACGCCAAGGAGGGGGCGATGCGAATGCAAGTTAGACAGTCGCACCCAAGTTAGACAAAAGGCCCGGACGACAATGCCGTCCGGGCCTTTATTTACTTGGTCGGGGCGAGAGGATTTGAACCTCCGACCACCTGCACCCCATGCAGGTACGCTACCAGGCTGCGCTACGCCCCGAAAGAAGAAGATTATATCAGAAGCATTTCTCGCATGACTAGCTTCTGACGCACAAAATTATCCGTGCTTCGCGATCTCGCGCAGCTGGGCGAGCAGGTGCTGCACCTCGACCAGTTCGTTGCGCAGACCGGCTACATCGATCGACAAGGCTGCCGGGCTTTCCTCGCGGCGTTCGTCAGCGGCTTCCGCCGCAGCGGCGGTGTGATGGCGGCCTTCGTCGAGCCGGTTGCGCGCGCCGTTGATGGTGAAGCCCTGCTCGTACAGCAGCTCGCGGATGCGCCGGATCAGCAGCACTTCATGGTGCTGGTAGTAGCGGCGGTTGCCGCGGCGCTTGACCGGCTTGAGCTGCGTGAACTCCTGCTCCCAGTAGCGCAGGACATGCGGCTTGACGGCGCAAAGTTCGCTCACCTCACCGATGGTGAAGTAGCGCTTGGCCGGGATCGGCGGCAACGCGATGCGTTCGCTGGATTTGTCCGACATGCGGTGTGTAGACGAGCGTCAGGCCATGCCGGCCATGAGGTTGGCGCGCAGGGTTTTGCGCGCCCAGAAGGATACCGATGCAGGCCTGCGGAAGCAATCCGCCTTTCGGGTGGAAGCTGTGACGCGGTGAAGCCTCAACCGGCAATGTCCGCGCGTTCTTCCACCAGGCCCTTGAGCTTCTGGCTGGCATGGAACGTCACGACCCGGCGCGCGGTGATCGGAATCACTTCACCGGTCTTGGGATTGCGCCCGGGGCGCTGCGGCTTGTCGCGCAACTGGAAGTTGCCGAAGCCGGACAGCTTGACGCTGTCGCCCTGCTCCAGCGCTTCGCGGATGACGTCGAAGAAGGCTTCGACCATGTCCTTGGATTCGCGCTTGTTCAGGCCCACCTGGTCGAACAGCATCTCGGCAAGTTCGGCCTTGGTCAGCGTGGGAACTTCGGGCGCGCGGGTATCCGGCGTCGCGTCGTCAAGGGTGGAAGCCTGCCGGTCGCTCATGTCACCCAGTGCTGCAGCGGTCATGGAATTCGCGTCTCGATCATTCATGTCGATCGCTCTAGTGTCTGTCTGGCGATCCGCCCGGGGCCAGGCCCGGGCGCCCTTGTTTATCGTAAGCCGTCGCTAGTGGCGTCGGTTCAGCCGCGCAGCCGGGCCTGGAAGGCCTCTGTCAGCGCGTCGACCATGGAGCGCACTGCGCTGTCGACGGTTTCGTCCTGGAGGGTCGACCCAGTATCTTGCAAGGTCACCCGGAACGCAAGGCTTTTCTCGTCCGCGCCGATGGCGGTGGAAGCGGCCTTGGGACGGAACTCGTCGAACAGCGCCAGGCCCTGGCAGAAGCGGCCATAGCCCTGCTTTTCCAGCGCCGCGTGCATGGCGTCGAGCATGTCCTGCACGCGTACCGATTGCTTCACCACTACCGCCAGGTCGCGCACGGCGGCCGGGAACTTGGAGATCTCGGTGTACGCAGGCAGGCCGGTCTCGCGTAGCGCGTCGAGCTGCAGTTCGAACAGCACCGGTGCATGCTGCAGTTCGTATTCCTGCAGCCAGCGCGGATGCAGCTCGCCGACCACGCCAACCGGCTTGCCGTCGACCAGCACGCGCGCGGCGCGGCCAGGGTGCAGCGCCGGGTGCGACACCGGCTCGAAGCGCGGCACGCGCGGATGGAACAGCGCCTCGACATCGCCCTTGACGTCGAAGAAATCGACATTGCGCGTGGCGATGCCCCACTGCTCTTCGAACGCCGGACCGTAGGCGATGCCCGCGGCCATCATCGGCTGGTGGTAGCCGGCCACCGTCAGGCCGCCGTCCTGCACGTTCTCGTCGCGATGGAACACGCGGCCCACCTCGAACATGCGCACGCGCGCGGCCTTGCGGTTCAGGTTGTAGCGCACCTTGTCGACCAGGCCGCCGACCAGCGACGAACGCATCACGGCCAGCTGGCTGGCGATCGGGTTCAGCAGGCGGATCGGCTTGTCGTTGGCGGCGAAGTCCCGTTCCCACTTCTCCTCGACGAAGGCGAAGTTGATGACTTCCTGGTAATCGCGCGCAGCCAGCGCGTGGCGCACCACGTGCGTCGAGCGGCGGGCTTCATTGGTCGGGCGCATTTCGCTTTCGGCGACCGGCGGCCGCGCCGGGATGCGCTCGAAGCCGTAGATGCGCGCCACTTCCTCGATCAGGTCCTCCTCGATCTCGATGTCGAAGCGGTAGCTCGGCGGCGTGACCTCGAACACTTCGCCTTCAGCGCCTTGCGCACGCGTGAACGGCAGCTGCAGGCGCTGGAACACATCTGCGATGGCAGCCGGCGACAGCTCGATGCCAAGCACGCGCTCGGCGCGCGCCACGCGCAGGCTGACCGGCTTGCGCACCGGCAGGTTGACCACGTGGTCGTCCACCGGGCCGGCCTGGCCACCGCAGATCTCGAGGATCAGCGCGGTGATGCGCTCGATATGCTCCACGGTGGTGGCGTAGTCCACGCCGCGCTCGAAGCGATGTCCGGCGTCGGTCGAGAAGTTGTAGCGGCGGCTGCGGCCCTGGATCGCGGCAGGCCACCAGAATGCGGCTTCGAGGTAGATGTCGGTGGTGTCCAGCGTGACGGCGGTGCTGTCGCCGCCCATGATGCCGGCCAGGCTCTCGATTTCCTTGTCGTCAGCAATCACGCCGACCTGCTCGTCGACCTCGACGGTATTGCCGTTCAGCAGCTTGATCTGCTCGCCCTTGCGGCCCCAGCGCACGTCCAGGCCACCGTGGATCTTGTGCAGGTCGAACACGTGCGACGGACGGCCCAGTTCCAGCATCACGTAGTTCGAGATATCGACCAGCGCGGACACGCTGCGCTGGCCCGAGCGCTCCAGGCGCTGCACCATCCACTGCGGCGTGGCGGCGCGTGCGTTGACGCCACGGATGATACGACCGGAGAAGCGACCGCACAGGTCGGGCGCCGACACCTTTACGGGCAGCTTGTCCTGGATCGTCACCGGCACCGGCGACATGTCAGGCAGGTTCAGCGCGGCACCGGTCAGCGCCGAGACTTCGCGCGCCACGCCGTGGATCGACAGGCAGTCGGCCTTGTTCGGCGTCAGCTTGATGACGAAGACCTGATCGTCCAGGTTCAGGTGTTCGCGGATGTTCTGGCCGACCGGCGCGTCTTCCGGCAGCACCATCAGGCCGCCGTGGTCTTCGGACAGCTTCAGTTCGCGCGCCGAGCACAGCATGCCGTAGCTGTCCACGCCACGCAGCTTGCCGACCTTGATCTCGAACGGCTTGCCGCCGTCCTCTGCCGGCGGCAGCACCGCGCCGACCAGCGCGCACGGCACCTTGATGCCGGGCTTGACGTTGGGCGCGCCGCAGACGATCTGCAGGGTCTCGCCGGTGCCGGCATCGACCTGGCAAACGTTGAGGCGGTCGGCGTTGGGATGGCGCTCGGTCGACAGCACGTGCGCGACCACCACCTTGTCGAACGGCGGCGCAACCGGGCCCACCTCTTCCACTTCGAGCCCGGCCATGGTCAGGCTGTGCGACAGCGCGTCGGTGGAGATCTTTTCAGGGTTGGCGAAGGTGCGAAGCCAGGATTCCGAGAATTGCATGGCGCTTCTGATCCGGTAAGTATTCTGTGTAGTCGGTGACGAGTTTGACGGTGCGCCGATCAGGCGAACTGGCGCAGGAAGCGCACGTCGCCCTCGAAGAACAGGCGCAGGTCGTTGATGCCGTAGCGCAGCATGGTCAGGCGCTCGAGGCCGGAGCCGAACGCGAAACCGATATAGCGCTCGGGATCGAGCCCCATGTTGCGCAGCACGTTCGGGTGCACCTGGCCCGAACCGGAAATTTCCAACCATTTCCCATTGCCGAAGGCCATGTCGATTTCCGCCGACGGCTCGGTGAACGGGAAGTACGACGGACGGAAGCGCACCTGGATGTCGTCGCGCTCGAAGAACTTGCGCAGGAAATCCGTGTACACGCCCTTCAGGTCGGCAAAGCTGACGTCCTCGCTGATCCACAGGCCCTCCACCTGGTTGAACATCGGCGAGTGGGTGGCGTCGCTGTCGACGCGGTAGGTACGGCCCGGGCAGATCACCTTGATCGGCGGCATGGCCTTGCCCGCGTACTTCTCCACGTGCATCTTGGCGTAGCGCACCTGCATCGGGCTGGTGTGCGTGCGCAGCAGCAGGAGCTTGTCGTCGCTGTCGCGGCCATCGACATAGAACGTGTCCTGCATCGAACGCGCCGGATGGTTGTCCGGGTTGTTCAGCGCGGTGAAGTTCATCCAGTCGGTTTCGATCTCGGGGCCGTCGGCCACGTCGAAGCCGATCGAGCCGAAGATCTGCTCGACACGCTCCCACGTGCGCATCACCGGATGCAGGCTGCCCCGCGCCACCGCGCGCCCCGGCAGCGTGACGTCGATGGCTTCGGCGGCCAGGCGCGCGTTCATCAGCGCATCGGCCAGCGCCTGGCGGCGCGCCTGCAGCGCGGCTTCCACCTGCTGCTTGACCTGGTTGATGCGCGCGCCCTCGCTCTTGCGGGCTTCCGGATCGAGCTTGCCGAGGCCCTTGAGCAGTTCGGTCAGCGCGCCGGTCTTGCCCAGGAAGCGGGCTTTTTCGTTTTCCAGCGTGGCGTTGTCGTTGGCGGCGGCGAAGGCGGCCTGGGCGTCGGCAACAATTTGGTCCAGATCCTGAGACATGGCGGCGGTCGTGGAATGTTCTGGCGTCGGGTCGAAGTCGCTGGCCCGACGAGGGGTTGGCACTACGTGCGGTATGCGTTTTCGGATGCCGTCTCGCAACAACTTACGCAACACGGCATCCGGAACCGCAAATAAAAACGGGGCTCGGTGAGGAGCCCCGTTTCAGCAGACCTTGCGGTCAGCGGTCGACCTTGCGGTCGGTGCTGCCCGGCAGCGCTTGCGCGCTACCGGAGCCGGCATCAGGCAACGGTGGCTTTCACCTGGTTGACGATGGCGGCAAAGGCAGGCTTGTCGTGAATAGCCATGTCCGACAGCACCTTGCGGTCCAGTTCAATCGAGGCCTTCTTCAGACCGTTCATGAACACGCTGTAGGTCATGCCATGCTCACGCGTCGCGGCATTGATACGCGCAATCCACAGCGCACGGAACACGCGCTTCTTGTTGCGGCGATCGCGGTACGCGTACTGGCCGGCACGCATGACCGCCTGCTTGGCGATGCGATAGACATTATTGCGACGGCCGCGGTAACCCTTGGCAGCGTCGATGACTTTCTTGTGACGGGCCCGTGCAGTGACCCCACGCTTTACTCGAGGCATGTAATTCTCCTTTCGTTATCGTCAGGGGTTATGCGTAAGGCATCATCGCGCGCACCGACTTCAGGTTCGTCTCATGGACGTCCTGAGTACCGCGCAGTTGACGCTTGTTCTTGGTGGTCTTCTTGGTCAGGATGTGACGCTTGAAGGCCTGGCCACGCTTGAACGAACCGTTCGGACGTGCAGTAAAGCGCTTGGAAGCGCTTTTCTTCGTCTTCATCTTCGGCATGAAAAACTCCAGCTCTATGACATGCATGCAGGTGGACGGCTCACGCCGACGCTTGCAAGACCCGCATCCACTTGTTGTTGCACGACACCCCTTGCAGGGTGCGCGCGACTTCCGCACGAAGCAACGCCGGGATGCGCTGGCATCCCGGCCGCTGCACCGTGCAAGAATTACTTCTTCTTCTTGGGGGCGAGCACCATCACCATCTGGCGCCCTTCCATCTTCGGCATCTGCTCGACCTGGCCGATCTCTTCCAGGTCCGCCTTCAGGCGTTCGAGCATGCGCGCGCCGATTTCCTGGTGGGCCATCTCGCGACCACGGAACCGCAGCGTGATCTTGGTCTTGTCGCCATCTTCCAGGAAGCGCTTCAGGTTGCGCAGCTTGACGTTGTAGTCGCCATCATCCGTACCCGGCCGGAACTTGACTTCCTTGACCTGGATGATCTTCTGCTTCAGCTTGGCCTCGTGGGCGCGCTTGGCTTCCTCGTACTTGAACTTCCCGTAATCCATGATCCGGGCGACGGGCGGAGTCGCGTTCGGGGCGATCTCCACCAGGTCCAAGTCCTTGTCCTCAGCCAGCCGCAGAGCGTCCATGAACTTGACGATGCCGAGCTGCTCGTTATCAACCCCTACCAGGCGCAGCTCAGGCGCACTGATTTCCCGGTTGATGCGATGACCTTTGTCCGTAGCGATGTTGCGTTACCTCAAGAAGACAAAAAAACAAGCCGTGCTCACCACCCATCAGGCTTTGCTGGCGACGTCGTGTTGCAGACGCTCAACAAACGCGGAGACGGGCATCACACCCAGATCCACGTTGCCACGGGCACGCACGGCCACTTGATTGGCATCCCTTTCCTTGTCGCCTACCACTAGCAGGTAAGGAACCTTCTGAAGGGAATGCTCGCGGATTTTATACGTAATTTTCTCGTTGCGCAAATCGGCCTTGGCCCTAAACCCTTGTTTTTGCAGCAATTGCACGACGTTTTCGGCGTATTCCGCCTGCGAATCCGCAATATTCATGACCACGACCTGATCCGGGGCCAGCCAGGCGGGCAGCGCGCCGGCGTGGTTTTCCAGCAGGATGCCCAGGAAGCGCTCGAAAGAGCCCAGGATCGCGCGATGGAGCATGACCGGGCGTTTGCGCGAGTTGTCCTCCGAGACGTATTCGGCATCGAGCCGCTCCGGCAGCACCAGGTCGAGCTGCAGCGTGCCGCACTGCCACGAGCGGCCGATCGCGTCCTTGATGTGGTATTCCACCTTCGGACCATAGAAAGCGCCTTCGCCCGGCAGCTCTTCCCAGTCCACGCCACAGGCGCGCAGCGCCAGCCGCAGGCCTTCCTCGGCGTGGTCCCAGACCTCGTCCGAGCCGGCACGCTGTTCGGGACGCAGCGACAGCTTCACCGAAACATTCTTGAAGCCGAAGTCGTCGTAGACCGAGAACGCCAGTTCATTGAAGGCCTTGGCCTCGGCGACGATCTGCTCTTCGGTGCAGAAGATGTGGGCATCGTCCTGCACAAAGCCGCGCACGCGCATCAGGCCGTGCAGCGCGCCCGAGGGCTCGTTGCGGTGGCAGGCGCCGAACTCGGCCAGGCGCAGCGGCAGGTCGCGGTACGAGCGCAGGCCGTGATTGAAGATCTGCACGTGGCCCGGGCAGTTCATCGGCTTGATCGCGTAGTCGCGCTTCTCCGACTCCGTGACGAACATGTTCTCTTTGTAGTTCTGCCAGTGGCCTGACTTTTCCCAGAGCGAACGGTCCATCACCTGCGGCGTGCGCACTTCGTCATAACCGGCGTCGCCCAGGCGGCCGCGCATGTATTGCTCGACGGCCTGCCACACCTGCCACCCCTTCGGGTGCCAGAACACCATGCCGGGCGCCTCTTCCTGCAGGTGGAACAGGTCGAGCGTCTTGCCCAGCTTGCGGTGGTCGCGCTTCTCGGCCTCTTCCAGCATGTGCAGGTAGGCTTCCTGGTCTTCCTTTTTGGCCCAGGCCGTGCCGTAGACGCGCTGCAGCATCTCGTTGTTGGAGTCGCCGCGCCAGTAAGCGCCGGCCACCTTCATCAGCTTGAAGACCTTGAGCTTGCCCGTCGACGGCACGTGCGGGCCGCGGCACAGGTCGACGAAATTGCCTTCGCGGTACAGGCCGATTTCCTGGTCGGCGGGAATCGAGGCAATGATCTCGGCCTTGTACTTCTCGCCCATCGACTCGAACAGCGCCACGGCCTCATCGCGGTTCCACACTTCGCGCGTGACCTTCTCGTCCTTGCGCGCGAGTTCCGTCATCTTCTTCTCGATGGCGGCAAGATCTTCCGGCGTGAAGGGACGCTTGTAGGCGAAGTCGTAGTAGAAGCCGTTCTCGATCACCGGCCCGATCGTTACCTGCGCCTCCGGATACAGTTCCTTGACGGCATAGGCCAGCAAGTGCGCGGTGGAGTGGCGGATGACGTCAACGCCGTCGGCGTCCTTGTCCGTGACGATGGCCAGCCGGGCATCGTCTTCGATCCTGTAGCTCGTGTCGACCAGCTTGCCGTCGACCTTGCCGGCCAGTGCGGCCTTGGCCAGGCCGGAGCCGATGCTCTGCGCCACTTCGGCAACCGTCACCGGGCCCGGAAACTCGCGGCGGGACCCATCCGGCAGCGTGATTGCGATCATTTGGACTCTCCAGGAATCCGCCGGCGGCGCGTTGCGCCGCGGCCAGGCGGATCAAACTGCATCTTGCGGGGACCGGTCCGCTGCGCGGCCCGGCGATTGTTCTCTTGCTGCACACCACACCGCCAAAGCGCGCGCGAGCGGCAGCTTAGCAGGCAGCTGGCAGGCGACAGACGAAAAAAAACGCGGCCAAGGCCGCGTTTCTCTTTGTCAAACCCGATTCAACCGGGTCGGAAGGCGCACCTCGACTACTGTCGCTTGCCAGCGGTAGTAGTTCGCGGTGTCATAAACATGATGCCCTTCCGTTCCATTTCAGGTTGAATCGGACTTGCCGCACTTCGGTTTTACTGCACGTTGTTACTGCAATTCGTTGGTAGGCTCGATTGGACTCGAACCAACGACCCCCACCATGTCAAGGTGGTGCTCTAACCAGCTGAGCTACGAGCCTAGCGAAGACGCAAGTATAGCATCACTTTCTTTTTGCCTGCAATACCCCCTGCACCTCTTCGATCAGCGACAGCGCGCGCTGCAACTGCGTGGCCTCGGACACCTCGGCGGTGAACTGCATCCGTGCCACGCCCTTGCTCGACAGCGTCTTCACACCGGTGACGTTGATCTTCTCGCGCGACAGCACTTCCGAGATATCGCGCAGCAGCCCTTGCCGGTCGATGGCTTCGACATGGATGTCGACCGGATAGACCGCGGCATGGCTCTTCTTGCCCCACTCGGTCTGGATGACCCGCTCCGGCGCGCGCGCCGACAGCTGCTGGAAGGTATGGCAGTTGCGCCGGTGGATCGACACCCCGCGTCCGCGCGTGACAAAGCCGACGATATCGTCCGGCGGCGCCGGCTTGCAGCAGCGCGACATCTGCGTCATCAGCGAATCCACGCCCACCACCAGCACGCCGCTCTTGGCGCCGCGCGCCACGCTGGTGGCGCGGCTCTTCTTGGTGACGGCGTCTTCCTCGCTGAGCGGCGCCTGGGCCTCGCCTTCCGGGTGGCGCAGCGCGTGCTCGACATGGCGCAGGCTGAACTCGTCCTTGGCCACCGCGGCGAACAGGTCGTCCGGCGTCTTGAAGTTCAGCCGCGCGGCCAGGTCTTCCAGCTTGACCGCGGTCTTGCCCTCGCGCTGCAAAGTCTTGTCGATCAGCGCGCGCCCCTGCGCGATGGTCTCCTGCGAATCGAGCGCATTGAACCACGCCCGCACCTTGGCGCGCGCACGGCTGCTGGCCAGGTAGCCCAGCTCCGCATTGAGCCAGTCGCGCGACGGCCCGCCCTGCTTGACCGCGATGATCTCGACGGTCTGGCCGTTCTTCAGCGTGGTATTCAGCGGCACCATGGTGCCGTCCACGCGCGCGCCGCGGCAGCGGTGGCCGAGGTCGCTGTGCAGGTAATAGGCAAAGTCCAGCGGCGTCGCGCCGTGCGGCAGCGCTACCACGCGGGCCTGCGGCGTCAGCACGTAGATGTGGTCGTCGATCGCGGCGTGCTTGAGCTGCTCCCACTCGTCGTGCGCCACGCTGTGGTCGGCATCGTCCTTCCATGCCAGCAGCTGGCGCAGCCAGGCGATTTTCTCGTCGTAGCGTTCGCTGGCGGAGAACTGCCCCCCGTAGCCCCTGCTGCCCGCTTCCTTGTAGCGCCAGTGCGCCGCCACGCCGTATTCGGCAAAGTGGTGCATCTCGTGCGTGCGGATCTGCACCTCGAAGGCGCGGCCGTCGTCGCCGATCACCACCGTGTGCAGCGACTTGTAGCCGTTGGCCTTGGGCCGCGAGATATAGTCGTCGAACTCGCGCGGGATCGGCTGCCAGATATGGTGGACGATACCCAGCACCGTATAGCAGTCCTTGATATCGTCGACGATCACGCGGAAGGCGCGCACATCGTACAGGTCGGCAAAATCCAGCTCCTTGCCGCGCATCTTCTTCCAGATGCTGTAGATGTGCTTGGGCCGGCCGCTCACCTCGGCACGGATGCCGGCGGCCGTCAGCTCGGCCTGCAGCCGCGCGATGGCGCCGGCGATATAGCCTTCGCGCTCGATGCGCTTTTCGTCCAGCAGCCTGGCGATGCGCTTGTAGGTGTCGGGCTGCTCGAAGCGGAACGCCAGGTCTTCCAGCTCCCACTTCATTTGCCAGATGCCCAGGCGGTTGGCCAGCGGCGCGTAGATATCGAGCGTTTCACGCGCCACGCCCGCGGTCGGCGCGTGCTTGGTGTCGGCCAGCCAGCGCAGCGTCTGCAGCCGCGAGGCCAGCCGCACCAGCACCACGCGGATGTCCTGCGCGAACGCGAGCAGCATCTTGCGCAGCGCCTCGACCTGCTCGTGGCGCGCCTGCGCCTCGTTCTTTGACGGCGCGGCCGCTTCCACCTCAGGGCGATTGCCGGCGATGGCGCCGATGCGCAGCAGCTGCCGCACACCGTTGACGAGCCGCGCCACTTCTTCGCCGAAGCGCGGCTCGATCTCGGCTTCGGTCTCGGGCACGAATGCCGCCAGCCCGAACAGGCAGGCAGCCGCGCGCGCGGCATCGTCCACGCGCAGCCCATCGAGGATGCGCAGCATCCCCTCGGCGTGCGACTGCACGGTCTCGCCCGTAGGCAGCGCCACGCCGGCGCCGTGCTCGCGCACGTACGCCAGCGCGCGGCCCACCAGCTCGGCATCCGGAATGCCTGCGACCCGGCCAGCCAGGTCGGTCGACGTCACCATGTCCCTACGCCTGCATCAGTTGAGCGCAGCGGTCACTACCACTTCGATCAGGTAATCGGGATTGGCCAGGCGGGCTTCCACCGTGGCGCGCGGGGGCGTGTTGCCTTGCGGCACCCAGGCGTCCCAGACCTCGTTCATCTCGCCGATCAGGTCGACGTTGGTGAGGAAGATCTGGCACGACAGGATGCGGGTCTTGTCGCTGCCGGCCTCGGCCAGCAAGCGGTCGATATGGCCGAGCACCTCGCGCGTCTGGCCGCGGATATCGGCCTTGGGATCGACCTCGGGCACCTGCCCGGCCAGGTAGACCACGCCGTTGTAGACCGCGTATTCGGACAAACGCTTGCCCACGTGGGCGCGCTTCAGTTCAAGGTTACTCATGACAATGCGTTGATCGATAAAAAAACAGGTCCCCTGCGCGATGCGCTTCTACTCACCCGACAAAGAACTGCCGGGCAATCGCGATCTGCGCCGGATCGACAAAGGTTGGTGCATGCCCCACTTCAGGGACTTCCACCGAGCTCACATGCTTGCCGCGCGCCACCATCTCGGCCACGGTCTCGCGCAGCAGCAGGTCGGACTGCGCGCCGCGCACCACCAGCACCGAGGCTTCGATGGCCTCGAAGCTGCGCCACAGCGCGGCCTCGCCCGCCGCGACCGCTTCGGGCGTGGACTTGCGGAAGGGCACGGCCAGCTGCGGGTCGTAATGCAAGCCCCATTCCAGGCCGTCGCCGCCCTGCACCGGCTTCAGGATGGCGGCGTTGAGTTCGCGCCACTGCTCCGGCGTGTGGCGCCCGAACGACGCGCTGATGGTCTGCAGGTAGGCCAGCCCTTCCTCGAAGGTCTTGAAGCGTACCGGCAGGCCCAGGTAGGCACCGATGCGCTCCACCGCCGACGGCGCGATCCTGGGGCCGACATCGTTCAGCAGCAGCTTGCGCACCGGCGACCCGGGCAGCCCTGCCAGCCCCATGCCGATCAGCCCGCCCATCGAGGTGCCGAACCAGTCCACCTGCTCCACGTTGAGCCGCGCGATCAGCGTGACCATGTCGGACACATATTGCGGCACGATATAGCTGTCCGGATTGGCCAGCCATTCCGAGCGGCCGCGCCCGACCACATCGGGGCAGACCACGCGATAGTCGCCGCACAGCGCGCTGGCGACGGCATCGAAATCGCGGCCGGTGCGCGTCAGCCCGTGCGCGCACACCAGCACGCGAGGATTCGCGGGATCCCCCCATTCGTGGTAGGCCATGCGGTGCAGGCCCGCCGGACTGATGCACTGGACAAAACCGAGGCGCGGACTGGCAGACATCTGGACTCCCTGACGGACCCGGCCGGGACCGCGAAAAAGCGGCGCTGCCGGTGGTTGAGCAAAACTGGATTGTACGCCGCACCGGGTACAATGCCACAGCACACTGTCTGCGCCACCGCACGCGCCCACACGTCGATGCGAAACGATCGGTAGCGGTGCGTGGCGGTGCCAGACCAGGCGGTCCCGGCCACCCGGGCCGCCCTTTCCTTCCTGTGGAATTTCTCTCGACGGAGGCTTACATGCTCAACGGCAAGACCGCTCTGGTGACCGGCTCGACCAGCGGTATCGGGCTCGGCATCGCAAAGGCGCTGGCGGCTCAGGGCGCCAATATCATCGTCAATGGCTTTGGTGATGTGGACGCCGCAAAGAACGAGATCGCGCAGGCCGGCCAGGGCATCCAGGTCGGCTACCACGGCGCGGACATGAGCAAGTCGGCAGAGATCGAGGACATGATGCGCTATGCGCAGGCCGACTTCGGCGGCGCCGACATCCTGGTCAACAATGCCGGCATCCAGCATGTGGCGCCGATCGAGGACTTTCCCATCGAGCGCTGGGACGCGATCATCGCCATCAACCTGACTTCCGCCTTCCACACCACGCGCCTCGCGCTGCCCGGCATGCGCCAGAAGAACTGGGGCCGCATCATCAACGTGGCCTCGGCGCACGGGCTGGTGGCGTCGGCGCAGAAATCGGCCTATGTGGCAGCCAAGCACGGCATCGTCGGCCTGACC
Organism: Cupriavidus oxalaticus; assembly: GCF_016894385.1. NCBI lineage: Bacteria > Pseudomonadati > Pseudomonadota > Betaproteobacteria > Burkholderiales > Burkholderiaceae > Cupriavidus > Cupriavidus oxalaticus. The sequence continues at coordinate 1,235,126 of NZ_CP069812.1, read as the reverse complement.
AAGGTGACCGCGCTGGAAACCGCGCAGACCGGCGTGACCGCCAACGCGATCTGCCCGGGCTGGGTGCTGACGCCGCTGGTGCAGAAGCAGGTCGAAGCCCGCGCGCAGAAGGAAGGCATCCCGGTCGAGCAGGCCAAGCGCGAGCTGGTGCTGGAAAAGCAGCCCTCGGGCGAGTTCGTGACACCCGACGAGCTGGGCGCGCTGGCCGTGTTCCTGTCGTCCGACGCGGCGCGGCAAGTGCGCGGCGCGATCTGGAACATGGATGGCGGCTGGGTGGCACAGTAAGGTGCCACAGCAAGGCGCCACAACAAGGAGCAACGATGCAACGACGACGTTTTCTCGGCACCCTGGGCGCGCTGGCGCTAGGCACGCTCGCCGTGGGCGTGCTGGGGCCCGCGGCAGACGCCTTCGCGCAGGCCAGGCCGCTGGCCATCGACGTCTACAAGAGCCCGCTGTGCGGGTGCTGCGAGGAATGGGTCAAGCACCTGCGCGCCAACGGCTTCACCGTGACGGTGCATGACGTCGAGGATACCGGCGAATACCGCAAGCGCTTCGGCATGCCGGAGCGCTTCGGCTCCTGCCATACCGGCCATATCGGCGGCTATGCGATCGAGGGGCACGTGCCGGCCGCCGATATCCGCAAGCTGCTGGCCGCCAAGCCCAAGGCGGTCGGGCTGGCGGTGCCGGGCATGCCGGTTGGCTCGCCAGGCATGGAACAGGGCTCGCGCAAGGATCCCTTCGACGTGCTGCTGGTCAAGGCCGACGGCGCGGCCTCGGTGTTCACCCGCTACAACAAGCCGGCGGCCTAAGGCGCCGCCCAGCCGCCCTGCCGGATGCGCCGCCGCGCGTCCGGCCTGCCCTACATCCCCACAAGGCTTTCCAGAGCGGCCTCGACTTCCCGCCATACCGCCTCGGTCTCGCCCTCGGTGCATTCGCCGTGCTGGCGCTTGACCGCGCCCAGCCGGTTCAGCACCAGGTGCTGGTCCGGCATCACGCCCACGTTTGCCAGGCAAGCCTGCACGCAAGCCAGCGGGCAGCCATCCAGGGCCAGGATCGGCCGGCCCGATTGCGCCACGCGCGTCAGCGCCGGCACGCCGCCGCCCACGCCGCTGATGCACGACATTTCCGCACGGCCGCTGCGGTCCAGCCGCACCGCGCAGGCATTGGCCAGTTGCGCCACGCTGGAGCAGCCGGAGCAGGCGTACACCAGTGGCAGGGATCGGTTGGGGGAAGCCGGCATCGCGCACCTTCCGTAAAGACTTGTGTTGGCAGGAACACGCCTGCGGGGAAGCGGCCAGCATAGTGACTTGTGCGCGGGCGGGCCATTCGCCGATAGAGCTAGCCCGGACAGCCGATTGGCGTCGTCGGTTACCCCGGGCGCCAAATGAAAAACGCCCTGGGGCGCAGTGCGCCACAGGGCCCGTCAGGCAATCGCCGAAGGCTTGCTTACAGCAGCGGCGCCCCGGTCTTCGCCTGGATTTCCTCGCGGCTGACGCCCGGTGCGGTTTCGACCAGCTTCAGGCCTTCCGGAGTCACGTCCATCACGCCAAGGTCGGTGATGATGCGATTGACCACGCCCACGCCGGTCAGCGGCAGGTTGCACTGCTTCAGGATCTTGATGTCCTCGGTGCCGTCCTTCTTCTTGGCGGTGTGTTCCATCAGCACCACCACGCGGCCGACGCCGGCGACCAGGTCCATCGCGCCGCCCATGCCCTTGACCATCTTGCCCGGGATCATCCAGTTGGCCAGGTCGCCCTTTTCGCTGACCTGCATCGCGCCCAGGATGGCCAGGTCGATGTGGCCGCCGCGGATCATCGCGAACGAGTCCGCCGACGAGAAGATCGACGAGCCCGGCAGCGTCGTCACGGTCTGCTTGCCGGCGTTGATCATGTCGGCGTCGACCTGGTCTTCGGTCGGGAACGGGCCGATGCCGAGCAGGCCATTTTCTGACTGCAGCCACACCTCCATGCCCTCGGGCACCCAGTTGGCGACCAGCGTCGGCAGGCCGATGCCCAGGTTGACGTAGAAGCCGTCCTGCAGCTCGGTCGCGGCGCGCGCGGCCATTTCGTCACGTGTCCATGCCATGATGGTGTCTCCTTAGCTGGCCGCGCGCACGGTGCGCTGCTCGATGCGTTTCTCGGGATTGGTGTTCAGCACCAGGCGCTTCACGAAGATGCCGGCCAGGTGGATCTCGTCCGGGTCCAGCTCGCCGGTCTCGACGATATGCTCGACCTCGGCGATGGTGACCTTGCCCGCCATCGCGCACATCGGGTTGAAGTTGCGCGCGGTGCGGCGGAACACCAGGTTGCCGGCCTTGTCGGCCTTGTATGCCTTGACCAGCGCCACGTCAGCCGTCAGCGAACGCTCCATCACGTACGTCTCGCCATCGAATTCGCGGACTTCCTTGCCTTCGGCGACGATGGTGCCGACACCGGTCTTGGTGAAGAAGGCCGGGATGCCCGAGCCGCCGGCGCGCAGCTTCTCGGCGAGCGTGCCCTGCGGGGTGAATTCCAGCTCGAGTTCGCCGGCCAGGTACTGGCGCTCGAACTCCTTGTTCTCGCCCACATAGGACGAGATCATCTTCTTGATCTGGCGCGTGGCCAGCAACTGGCCCAGGCCGAAGCCGTCGACGCCGGCATTGTTGGAGATGCAGGTGAGCTGCTTGACGCCGCTGTCGCGCAGCGCGGCGATCAGCGCCTCGGGGATGCCGCACAGGCCGAAACCGCCAACGGCGATCGTCTGGCCGTCGCGGACGACGCCTGCAAGCGCTTCTGCGGCGCTGGCGTAGACCTTGTTCATGTTCGCTCCTTCCTCGGTAGTTCCTCGGGGTTCCGCTGTCGCGCTTCCGCCGCCGGCTTGTGCGGTGGGCGACGCAGGGAAATTGTAACGGTACAATCGGCGCAGTCGGCGACGGTCGCCGTCTCTCGTCCGACCGACAGCATACGCAAGCCGCGCCGGCAACGCCATTACGTAAAAATACATAAGCAGATGCCCGCCATCGACTACCAGACCGCTTTCCAGCTCGCCCCCGTGGGCCTGGTGCTGTCACGCGAGCGCGTGATCGAGGACTGCAACGAAGAAGTCTGCCGCATCTTCGGCACCACCCGCGAGGCCCTGCTGGGCCAGTCGTTCCAGGTGCTCTACCCCACCGTCGACGAGTTCGAGCGCACCGGCGCCCGCATCGCGCCGATCATGAACAAGCACGGGATGTATTCGGACGAGCGCATCATGAAGCGCGCCGGCGGCGAACTGTTCTGGTGCCATGTCACCGGCCGCGCGCTGAACCGCGCGCAGCCGCTGGGCGCGGGGATCTGGACCTTTGAAGACCTGTCGCAGAAGCGGCAGGTGACGGCCGAGCTGACCGCGCGCGAACGCGAGATCGCGGCGCAGCTGGTGGAAGGCAAGACCAGCAAGCAGATCGGCAAGCTGCTGGCGATCAGCCCGCGCACGGTGGATATCTACCGGGCGCGGCTGATGAAGAAATATGGGGCGAGTACGTCGGTGGATCTGGTGCAGCGGTTGGTGAACCACTGAGGATTACCCCTCGATGATCGCCCGGATCTCCGGCGGCACCGGCACCGACTTCTCCGCCGCATAATCGCACCACACCACCTTGGCCCCACCCTCGGCCCACACCACGTCGGGCATATCGGTACGCCGGATCTCCATGCGCGTCTCGAAACTGGTGCGCCCCAATTGCCCCGCATAGACCCGGCATTCGATCTCGCCCGGATAGCGCAGCTGCTTCAGGAAGGTCATATGCGCATTGATGATGACCGGCCCCTGCCCCTGCGCATCCTTGCCGCCGCGCCCCAGCGACGCGAACCACTCGATGCGCGCCTGCTCCAGGTACTGGAAATAGACGGTGTTGTTGACATGGCCCATGGCATCCATGTCGCCCCAGCGGATCGGCATGACCACCGTATAGACGTGCTTCATCTCAGCCTCCAAAGCAACAGGCCCACCAACGCTGGCGGGCCTGCTTCATGACTCAGCGCTTGGCGATCGCGCCTTCGGCCTTGGTCACCAGGTCGGTGCCGATCTGCTTCTTCCACTTGTCGTAGACCTTGGCGGTCGCCTTGCGGAAGGCGTCATGCTCGGCCGGGGTCAGGTGCGTGACCTTGACGCCGTGGGCTTCCATGTCCTTCCACGCGGGTGCGCCGGGCTCGGCCAAACCCTTGCGCGCCAGTGCGATCTCCTGCTTGCCGGCGTCGATGGCGGCCTGCTTGACGATCTCGCGGTCGGCCGGGGTCCAGCTTTCCCAGATCTGCTTGTTGACCACGAAGATCAGCGGGTCAGCCACATAGCCCCAGGTGGTGACGAACTTCTGGCCCACGGTGTACAGCTTGGCGGCGGCGAACACCGATTGCGGGTTCTCCTGGCCATCGACCGCGCCCGAGGCCATCGCCGGCTGCGCGTCGGCCCAGCTCATCTGCGTCGGGTTGGCGCCCAGCGCGTTGAAGGTCTCGATGTACAGCGGCGAGCCGACCACACGCAGCTTCAGGCCCTTGAGGTCTTCCGGCTTGCGGATCTCGCGCTTGGAGTTCGACACCTCGCGGAAGCCGTTCTCGCCCCAGGCCAGCGGCACCACGCCGGCCTTCTCCAGCGTGGCGAAGATCGACTTGCCGACCTCGCCCTGCGTCAGCGCGTCCAGCGCCTTGTAGTCGGGCATCAGGAACGGCAGCGAGAACAGGTTCAGTTCCCTGACCTGCGGCGACCAGTTGATGGTCGAGCCGACCGCCATGTCGATCACGCCCTGGCGGATCGCCGAGAACTCGCGGGTCTGGTCGCCGGCCACCAGCGAGGTGCCCGGGTACAGCTTGATGTTGATGCGGCCGTTGGTGCGCTGCTTGACCAGGTCGGCCCAGATCTCGCCGCCCTTGCCCCACGGGAAGGCCGGGCCGAGCACCAGCGACATCTTGTACTCGGACTTGTAGGTCTGGGCCATCGCGCCGGCGGGGGCGAAGGCGGAAGCGGCAAGGGCGGCAGCCGTTGCGAGCATCAGGGCACGACGTTTCATGTCATCTCCTCTCGGGAAAGCGTCAGTTCTTGTTTGGGAAAGCCAAAGATCAATAGCCGAGGTAGTCCGGCAGCCAGGTCGCCAGCGGCGGGTAGGCCAGCACCATCAGCATGGCGATGAACATCGCCAGCAGCATCCAGATCACCCAGGGCACGGTTTCTTCCATGCGCACGCGGGCAATCCGGCACGACACCATCAGGTTCACGGCCAGCGGCGGCGTGAACTGGCCCAGCGCCACCTTCAGCGTCAGCACCACGCCGAACCACACCGGGTTCCACTGGAAGGCATTGGCGATCGGCAGCAGCAGCGGCACGAAGATCAGGAAGATCGAGATGCCGTCGAGGAACATGCCGACCGTCATCAGCAGCAGCACGATCAGCGCCAGCACGCCGTACTCGCCCAGGCCGGAGGTGGCGATCGCCTGTGCCAGCGGGTCGATCACGCCCAGCGTCGACAGCGCATAGGCAAAGATGCCGGCCAGCGCCACCACCAGCAGGATCACCGCCGAGGTCTCGGCCGCCTCCTGGAAGATCGTGAACAGGTCGCGCATGCCGATGCTGCGGTACACCACCATGCCGACGAAGAGGCCATAGACCACCGCCACCACCGCGGCCTCGGTCGGCGTGAACCAGCCGGCGCGCATGCCGCCCAGGATCAGGAACGGCGCCACCAGGCCCCAGGTGGCCTCGCGCAGGCTCTTCCAGAACGGCGGGCGCGGCAGCGCGGCCTCGATCGCGCCCATATTGTGCTTGCGCGCCAGCCACACCGCCGGCACGATCAGCGCCACGCCGGCCAGCACGCCCGGGACCAGGCCGGCGGCGAACAGCGCCGGCACCGAGGCGCCGGGCACCAGCACGCTGTAGATGATGAAGGCCACCGACGGCGGGATCAGGATGTCGGTCGCGGCCGCCGCGCCGACTACCGCGGCGCTGTACGAGCCGGGATAGCCGGCACGCGACATCGCCGCGATCATCACGCCGCCGACCGCGGCGGCGTTGGCCGGGCCCGAACCGGAAATGCCGCCGAGGAACATCGCCACCAGGATCGCCACCAGCGGCAGCATGCCCGGTCCGCGCCCGACCACGGCAATGGCAAACGTCACCAGCCGCTGCGCCACGCCGGAACGGTCGAAGATCGACCCCACCAGCACGAACATCGGAATCGCCAGCAGCGGGTACTTGGCCAGCCCGGCGTAGAAGTTCTGCGGCACGGCCAGCAGGCCGAACATCTGGGTATCGAGGTTGGACAGGCCGATCGCAACCAGGCCGCCCAGGCCGAGCGACACGCCGATGGGCACGCCCAGCAGCATCAGGCCGATAAAGACCACGAACAGGAGGATGGCAACCAGCGTCATTGCGCACGCTCCTTCGCAGCCTTGCTCTCTGCATGCAGCGCCTTGAGCGCGCGCACGTTGCGCGCCACCAGCCCCAGCGCGCGCAGCGCGATGCCGGCCGACAGCACCGGCAGCCAGATCGAATACCACCAGCTCGGCACGCCGATGCCCGGCGAGGTCTCGCCGAAGGTGTATTCGTCCCAGGTGATGCGCACGCCAAGCACCGCCAGCGCGATAAACATCACGGCCACGGCCAGTGCCGACACGATCGCCAGGCGCCGTTGCCGCGCAGCGCTGCCGCGTTCACAGAAGAACTCGATGCGGATATTGCGATCGCGCGCCACCGCGGCGCTGCCGGCGACCAGCGCCAGCACGATCATCAGGAAGACCGAGAACTCCTCGGTCCAGGCGAACGACTCGTCGGTGAAATAGCGGACCACCACGTTGGCGAAGGTAATGGCGACCAGCAGCACCATCACGATCACGCCGATCCAGTCCTCAAGGCGGGGCGAAACCCGGAATTCAGCGTCCTGCGCTTCGTCGGCGGCCTGCGGGATCACCGCGGAATCGACGACGTGTTGCGGCACGGCATTGCGCCGTGCCTCTTCTTGTTGCTCCATCTCCCCGGCCTCCGGTCCAGGGCCGCTTGGGCCAGGCGGCCACTGCGGCATTTTCTTGCTTGTATGTAAAGACTTAGTCTAAAGACATGGCGGATTATGCCAAGACTGGCACACCGTGCATCAACTTTCTTTGATCGGAAACTGGAAGCCGCGCTCGAAAGCCCGCCCCAAGGGGACCGGATAAGCCCTGGGGTGGCCAACTGTGATGCCCCGCCGCACGCTTGTGGCGCGCAGGCGGGAAGCGGGCGGCGCGGCGCCGGCGGCCGGGCTCAGACCATGCCGTCGTCGGCGGTGATCACGGCGCCGTTGATGAATTGCGACTGGTCGGACGCCAGCAGCAACAGCAGGCCGTCGAGGTCGTCGGGCTTGCCCAGGCGCTTGCGCGGCAGCATCTGGATCAGTTTCTGGCCGGCGTCCGAATCCCAGTGGTGGTGGTTGATCTCGGTATCGATATAGCCGGGACAGATCGCGTTGGTATTGATGCCGTGGCGCGCCCATTCCAGCGCCATGGCCTTGGTCATGTGCACCACCGACGCCTTGCTCATGCAATAGATGCCGATCTGCGACAGCACCTTCAGGCCGGCCACGGACGCGACATTGACGATGCGCGCCTGCGGCAGCGGGCTGCCGTTCTTCTCGGCGCCCTTGGCCCGCGCGATCATGCGCTTGGCGACTTCCTGCGCGACGAAGAAGGCGCCGCGGGTGTTGGTGTCGAAGACAAAATCGAAATCGTCGGGCGTGACGTCGGTCAGCTTCTGCGTGGTCGACACGCCCGAATTGTTGACCAGGATGTCGATCGAACCGGCTTCGGTTTCCGCATGCGCCACGGCGGCGCGGATGCTGTCCGGATCGGTGACGTCCAGCCGCACCACGTGCGCGCTGCCACCCTCGGCCTCGATCGCCGCGCGCAGTTCCTTGAGCCGCTCGGTGCGGCGCGAGGCCAGCACAACCTTGGCCCCGGCGGCCGCCAGCACCGTGGCAAAACGCGAGCCGAGCCCACTTGACGCGCCTGTGACCAGCGCTACCTTGCCTTCCAGATTGATCGACAAACCCATGATGACCTCTTGTGCGGGCGCCCCTCCAGCCTCTTCGGGTGCGGAAGGCAGCATATCAAAAAAAAGAACGACCGTTCCAAAAAAATCCTTGCCTGTGGGTGGCGAGTCCCGGACAATGCCGGAGATTCTAAGAACTTGGCCTGCAAAGGGAAAGAGGGAAAACGAGCGATCCGGCCGGCTATCGGCCGCAAACAGCCGCCAAAATCCCTTGCTGTGCCCCGTTGCCGCCAGTTCGAGCAGAACGATCACCGCACTTCCCACAATTGCATAGCTAGCAGCAAAGAAATAGAGGGTTAGAGACAATGGATCAGCAACAGCTCCTGGAGCAGTTCGGCCCGCGTGAAGCCATGGAATACGACGTGGTCGTTGTCGGCGGCGGCCCCGCCGGCCTGGCCACGGCCATCCGCCTGAAGCAACTCGCGCAGGAGAAAGGCAGCGACGTCAACGTATGCGTGCTGGAAAAGGGTTCCGAACCCGGCGCGCATATCCTGTCGGGCGCCATCATGGATCCGCGCGCCCTCAACGAGCTGTTCCCGAACTGGCAGGAGCTGGGCGCGCCGCTGAACCAGCCGGTCACCGAAGACAAGTTCCTGTTCCTGAACGAATCCGGCTCCAAGGGCACGCCGCCCGCGCTGCTGCCCGAGTGCTTCCACAACCACGGCAACTACATCGTCAGCCTGTCGAACTTCGTGCGCTGGCTGGGCCAGCAGGCCGAGGCGCTGGGCGTCGAGATCTTCCCGGGCTTCCCGGCCGCCGAGGTGCTGTACAACGAGGACGGCTCGGTCAAGGGCGTGGCCACCGGCAACATGGGCATCAACAAGGAAGGCGAGCCCACCGACAACTTCCAGCTCGGCATGGAACTGCATGCCAAGTACACCATCTTCGCCGAAGGCTCGCGCGGCCACCTGGGCAGGCAACTGATCGCCAGGTTCGGCCTGGATGCCGGCAAGGATCCGCAGAGCTACGGCATCGGCCTGAAGGAGCTGTGGGAGATCGACCCGGCCAGGCACAAGCCCGGCCTGGTGGTGCACACCGCCGGCTGGCCGCTGGACCCTGCCACCTATGGCGGCTCGTTCCTGTACCACATGGAAGACAACAAGGTCGCCGTCGGCTTTGTGGTCGGCCTGGACTACACCAACCCGTGGCTGTCGCCGTTCGAGGAATTCCAGCGCTTCAAGACGCATCCGGAAATCCGCCAGTTCTTCGAGGGCGGCAAGCGCCTGTCGTACGGCGCGCGCGCGATCACCGCCGGCGGCCTGCTGTCGCTGCCCAAGACCGTGTTTCCGGGCGGCGCGCTGGTCGGCTGCGATGCCGGCTACCTCAACGCCTCGCGCATCAAGGGCAGCCACGCCGCGATCAAGACCGGCATGCTGGCCGCCGAGGCCGCCTATGACGCGCTGCAGGGCGGCCGCCAGCACGACGAGCTGACCGCCTACCCGGCCGCGTTCGAGCAGAGCTGGCTGTACAAGGAACTGCTGCAGGCCAAGAACTTCAAGCAGTGGTTCAAGAAGGGCCGCACCACCGCGACGCTGATGACCGGCATCGAGCAATGGCTACTGCCCAAGCTCGGCATCCGCAACCCGCCCTGGACCATCCACCGCGTCAAGCCGGACCATGTGTACCTGAAACCGGCGGCCGAGTGCGAGAAGATCGTCTACCCGAAGCCGGACGGCAAGCTGACCTTCGACCGCCTCAGCTCGGTGTTCATCAGCAACACCAACCACGAGGAAAACCAGCCGGCGCACCTGACGCTGAAGGATGCCAGCGTGCCGGTCGACATCAACTGGGACAAGTACGCCGGCCCCGAGTCGCGCTACTGCCCGGCGGGCGTGTACGAGTTCGTGCAGGACGAGACTTCGGGCAAGGAGCGGCTGCAGATCAACGCGCAGAACTGCGTGCACTGCAAGACCTGCGATATCAAGGACCCGACGCAGAACATCGTGTGGGTCACGCCGGAAGGCGGCGGCGGTCCGAACTACGTCGGCATGTAAGGCCCCCGGCGCGCAAGCGCCTGGCGCATGAAACGGCACCGGCTTCCCGGTGCCGTTTTTTATTGACCGCGTGCGCGGCAGCTACAGCGGCAGGCGCGTGGTGGACAGCAGCTGCTCGTAGATGTAGCACTGCAGCAGCGTCATTTCGCGCTCTGCCAGCACATCGAAGGCAACGCCGAAGGCCGGGAAATCGGCATCGTCCTGGCTGGCTGCCCCCGGCGCCGCCCGGACCCAGCCGTCGACCGTGACTTCGCTGTCGAATGAGGCGGCCCGCAGCTGGAAGCGCAGCCGCACGCGGCTGCCCGGCGCGGGCGACGGCGCTGTGGTCTGCACCAGCGCGCCGCCGGTGCTGAGGTCGGACAGCAGCGCCAGCCGCGCCGTGCCCGCCCGCACCGCGACGGCCACGCCATGATCGCCGTCGTCGTCTTCCGCGGGCTCGGTCAGGTATGCCGCCAGCCGCGTCGGCACGCGCGCCGCCTTGCGCACCGGGGTCGCGTGCAGGTTGGTCGGCGCCGACAGCACCAGGTAGCGGAACGGGCTGCGGCAGACCGCGGTGATGGTCGAGGTAAAGCTGTGGATCGCCTTTCCGGAAAAGCCGCGCAGCAGCACGGTGTCGCCCGCCTGCAGCGGCAGGTCGCGCCCGCCCAGCTGCGGCCAGGTCACGAACAGCCCCTGCTCGATAAAGCCGATCAGGCGGCTGGCGGCGGCGCGTGCGGACTCGCCTTCATGCTTGACGTGGAGCAGCGTGCCGACCTGCAGGCCGAGCGGCCCGGGGGCCGTGCGCGGTCCGGCGTCGGCATCGCCGTTGTCGTCGATGCCGTCGGTGCCGTCGGGGTCATCGCTATTGCCGGCGCGGCAGACCACGCCGTGGCGGAACACCAGCGCGAGGTCGCGCGCATCGGGGATGACGCTGCCGCTGCCGAGCACCAGGTTGCCGTCGCCGTCGAGCAGCGACCAGGGCAGCGGGTGTCCGACCGGAAGATCGTTGGGAGTGAGCTGGATCATGGCTGTTTGCAGAGGGCCCCGCGTTTGTGGCCGCGCGTGGGGCATGGCAAACCCACGGCGGAGCTGCCGGGCAGTATCCGCCACCTATCAGGGTTCTATCGGCCGCCGGCCGCAGAAGTTAAGCGAATACGATGGGTCTAGGCCGCCATGTGTAGCACCGCCCCTTTGCGGAAAGCTTGACGCGCGACAACTTCGGTACCACAATCGCCCAAAGCTGTCTGACAGCCTGACATATCTACCCTATGACCCTGCACCGCCCGGCCTCGCTGGCCAGCCGCATCGCCCAGTCCTTGCACGACGACATCCTAGCCGGCCGCTACGCCGCGGGCGGACGCCTGCCCGCCGAAGCCAGCCTGGCCGACACCTTCGGCGTGAGCCGGCCGATCGTGCGCGAAGCCATCGCCCAGCTCAAGGCCGATGGCGTGCTGGTCACGCGCAAGGGTTCCGGCGCCTTTGTTTCGGAAACCCCGGGCGGCCAGGCCTGGCGCGTGGCGAGCGCGCCGGATGGCGGACCCACGCTGGCGCAGCTGTTCGAGCTGCGCCGCGTGGTCGAAACCGCCTGCGCGGAGATGGCGGCCGAGCGCCGCACCGCGGCCGATGTCGACGCGATCCGCGCCGCGCTCGCGGCCATGCAGGCGCAGGCCGACGGCCATGGCGACATGGCCAGCGCGGCCGCGGCCGACATGGCGTTCCACCACGCCATCGCCGAGGCCGCGCACAACCCCTGCTTCACCGGCCTGACCGATTTCGTCAGCCAGCAGATGCTGGCGGCACGCCAGCGCGCGTGGGAGAACACCGCGCGGCTCGGCGCCGCCACCGGCGCCCCGCGCGCCGCCGACACCGAGCACACGGCGCTGGCCGACGCCATCGCCGCCGGCAATGCCCCGGCGGCGCGCGAGGCCGCGCAACGGCACCTGTCCGCGGCGGCCGCGCGGCTGGGCCTGGCGGGCTGAATCCCGCCCCACAGTACTCACAATAACCAGCACTGCAACAAACCACAGCAACAAGGAAACGAGCATGGAAAAGGTGGATTGCGTCGTCATCGGCGCGGGTGTCGTAGGACTGGCAGCCGCGCGCGCCCTGGCCCTGCAGGGCCGTGAGGTGATCATCCTGGAGGCCGAGAACGCCTTCGGCACCATCACCAGCGCGCGCAACAGCGAAGTCATCCACGCCGGCATCTACTACCCCGCCGGCTCGCTGAAGGCCGAGCTGTGCGTGCGCGGCAAGGCCATGCTGTACGAGTACTGCGCCACGCACCACGTCGCGCATCAGCGCTGCGGCAAGCTGATCGTCGCCACCAGCGCGGCGCAGGTGGCCACGCTCGACGGCATCCGTGCCAAGGCCGCGGCCAACGGTGTCGACGACCTGCGGCTGCTCTCGCGCGACGAAGCGCAGGCGCTGGAGCCGCAGCTGCAATGCCATGCCGCGCTGCTGTCGCCCTCCACCGGCATCGTCGACAGCCACGGCCTGATGACCGCGCTGCTGGGCGACGCCGAGAATGCGGGTGCGATGCTGGCGGTGCAGTCGCCGGTGCTGGGCGGCGCGATCACCGCGGACGGGATTCGGCTGGAAGTGGGCAGCGAGGATGGCAGCGCCACCACGCTGCTGGCGCGCACGGTGGTGAACTCGGCCGGCCTGACCGCGCCGGAGCTGGCGCGCCGCCTCGATGGCATGCCCGAAGCACATATCCCGCCGCAGTTCTACGCCAAGGGCTGCTATTTCACGCTGGCCGGGCGCGCGCCATTCTCACGGCTGATCTATCCGGTGCCCGAGGCCGCCGGCCTGGGCGTGCACCTGACGCTGGACCTGGGTGGCCAGGCACGCTTCGGTCCCAATGTGCGCTGGATCGACGACATCGAGTACAGCGTCGACCCGTCCGATGCCGACAGCTTCTATGACGAAGTGCGGCGCTACTGGCCGGGACTGGCCGATAACTCGCTGCAGCCGGGCTATGCCGGCATCCGCCCCAAGATCAGCGGCCCGCACGAAGCGGCGGCGGACTTCCGCATCGACGGCCCCGCCGTGCACGGCGTGCCGGGGCTGGTTCACCTGTTCGGCATCGAGTCGCCGGGGCTGACCTCGTCGCTGGCGATCGCCGAGCGCGTCTGCGCGGCGCTGGCCTGAAGCGCATCGCCGCCTGCCGCACCTTCCGCGCGGAAGCTCATCGCCGCGCAGAAGGCACCGGCCGCCGCGGCCAAGGCGGCCAGCCCGAAGGTGTGTTCTGGCGCCAGCGCATTCCAGGTCCAGCCCATCGCCAGCCCGCCGAGCGTGCCGCCGACGCCGTAGGAAATGCCCGTGTACAGCGCCTGCCCGCGCCCCTGCAGCGGGCCCGCGAACCATGCCTGCAGCCGCTTCAGGCTGGCGCTGTGGTGCGCGGCGAAGGTGGCCGCGTGCAATACCTGCACCAGCGCCATCAGCCAGGCAAGCTGCGCGAAGTAGCCGGTCAGGCCGAAGCGCACCGCCGCCAGCACGAAAGTGCCAGCCAGGATGGTGCGCAGCGCGAAACGCGCGAACAACAGGCCCTGGTAGTAGAAGAAGACGATTTCGGCGACCACGCCGATGGTCCACATCACGCCGATGGCGAACTTGCTGTAGCCAAGCTTCTCCAGCCACAGCGAATAGAACACGTAGAGCGCGGCGTGCGCGAACATCATCAGGAAGGCCGAGGCCAGGAACCACGCCACGTCGGGCCGGCGCAGCAGCGGCAAGGCCGGCGGCGCGGGCACGCGCGGGCCTTCGTCGGCGGCATCGCGCATCGTCATCACCACGCCGGCCAGGATCGCCAGCAAGGCGCTAGACACCCACGGGAACGCGCGCATGCCGACCGCCTCGAACAGCGCGCCGCCGGCCAGTACCGCGCCAATAAAGCCGACCGAGCCGAACATGCGGATGCGGCCATAACGATGGTCGAAGGCGCCATGGCGGCGCAGCGTGGAGATGGTAAGGGCATCGCCCAGCGGCGACATCGCGCTGGTGAGCAGGCTCAGCGTCAGCATCATCGCCATCATGCCGCCGTAGCTGCCCACGCCGGGCAGCATCAGGAACGCCAGCAGCGAGGTGAACGCGCTCACGCGCAGGATGCGCACGCGCGTGTGCATCACGTCGGACAGCCAGCCCCACAGGTAGGGCCCGACGATGCGGCTGACCTGGAAGCTGGCCATCAGCACGCCGATCTGCACCGGATTGAAACCGCGATCGGCGAAATACAGGCTCACATACGGCGAGATGACGCCGACGTAGCCGTAGTAGCCAAGATAGAAAAGCCCGAAGCGGGCGTAGTCCGGGCGAGCGGTGCCGGTGGCACCGCCAGCCCCAGGCGGCGTGGTCAACTCAGTGCGTCTGGCCGGCCTGCGCCGGAATCTGCGGCGTGTCGGTCCTGACGTCGCCACACTGCGCGCGGTGGCGCAGCGCGTGGTCCATCAGCACCAGCGCCAGCATGGCCTCGGCGATCGGCGTGGCGCGGATGCCGACGCACGGGTCGTGACGGCCGAAGGTCTCGACCGTGGCGGCGTTGCCGGCCTTGTCGATCGACTCGCGCGGGGTGCGGATCGAGGATGTCGGCTTGATCGCCAGCGACACGGTGACGTCCTGTCCGGTGGAGATGCCACCCAGCACGCCGCCCGCATTGTTGGTGCGGAAGCCCTCGGCGGTCAGTTCGTCGCCATGCACGCTGCCGCGCTGCGACACGCTGTCGAAGCCGGCGCCGATCTCCACGCCCTTGACCGCATTGATGCCCATCATCGCGTGCGCGATGTCGGCATCGAGGCGGTCGAACAGCGGCTCGCCCAGCCCGACCGGGACATTGCTGGCCACCACCTCGATGCGCGCGCCGACCGAATCCCCGTCGCGGCGCAGCGCGTCCATATAGGTTTCCAGTTCGGGAACGATATCGGCGTTGGGCGCGAAGAACGGGTTCTCGGGCACATGCGACCAGTCGGCGAACGGCACCGCGATCTCGCCCAGCTGCGACATGTAGCCCCGGATCTCGGTGCCATACTGCTCGCGCAGCCACTTCTTGGCCACCGCCGCCGCGGCCACCACCGGCGCGGTCAGGCGCGCCGACGAGCGGCCGCCGCCGCGATAGTCGCGGATGCCGTACTTCTGCCAGTAGGTGTAGTCGGCATGGCCCGGGCGGAAAGTCTCGACGATATTGCCGTAGTCCTTGCTGCGCTGGTCGGTATTGCGGATCAGCAGGCAGATCGGCGTGCCGGTGGTCTTGCCCTCGAACACGCCGGACAGGATCTCGACCTGGTCGGGTTCCTTGCGCTGGGTGACGTGGCGCGAGGTGCCGGGCTTGCGGCGGTCCAGGTCGCCCTGGATATCGGCCTCGCTCAGCGCCATGCCCGGCGGGCAGCCGTCCACCACCGCGCCGATGGCCGGGCCGTGCGATTCGCCGAAGGTGGTGACAGTGAAGAGCAGGCCAAGGGTGTTGCCGGACATGATGGAAACCGCACAGGAATTGGGGACGGCCTCCATTGTAAGGCCATTGCCCGCCCGCGGGCGGGCCGGCGGGCCGGCGGGCTCAGGCGGGGTAGAACTCCGCCCGCATCCGGTCCATATAGGCGACCAGGTTGGCATGCCCCTCCGCCGCGGTGCGGATCGGCGTGTCGAACGTGGGGCACAGCAGGCTGCCGGCAAAGGCAAACAGCGTGGCGTCGGCGCCGCATGGCTTGTCGCCCATCAGGTAGCGCTTGTCGCCCAGGATATCGGCGATCGAGGTCACGCCCTTGCTGGCCAGCGCGACCAGTTCTTCCTCGCTGTGCCGGCCCAGCCCCTGCCCCCACAGCGTCTTTTTGACCTTGTAGCGCACCAGCCGCTCGGCCAGGCCGCGCACCGGCGCCGGCACGCCGCGGAAGAACTGCGCCGGGCCGCGCTCGAAATTGGCCTGGTCGAGCCAGCGCACCCGCGCCACCGCCCAGTACAGGTGGTCTTCCATCAGCTTCTCCGCCGCCCAGGCGATGCCGCGCTCGGCCGGGCTCAGGCCGGCGTCGAAGTCGATGTGGTAGGTCTTCTCGATATGCCAGCGGATCATGGTCGAATCCGCCACGATCCGCCCCATGTCGTCGAGATACGGCAGCTTGCCCTTGGGCGCGCGCCGCAGGCTGCCGGGGCGCGCGTGGTATGGCAGGCCGGCGAGCTTGAGCAGCATCTCGGCCTTGGTGACGAATGGGCTGGCGTCAGGCAGTCCAAAGGCCGGGCCAAAGGTATAGAGCGTGATCATCGTGGATTCGTGTCCAGGTCTGGCTCCGCGCAGGAGAGCATGGGTTCAGCGCCAGTCGCCGCGCAGGGCCTGCACCATCTGCTGCAGCCCTTCGGGCGTGGCCGCCTCCGGCGGCACCGGCTCGCCCACCACCAGTTCCAGCCGGTTCAGGATGCCGCGGCGGAACGGCCGCGACATCGCCGGCGCGTCCTTGCGCGAGAAGAAGCTGCCCCACAGCCCGCGCAGCGCCATCGGCACCACCGGCACCGGCGTGCGGCGGATGATCTGCTGCACGCCCTGCCGGAACGGGTTGATCTCGCCGGTGGCAGTGATCTTGCCCTCGGGGAAGATGCAGACCAGGTCGCCCTCCTCCAGCGCCTGCGCCACGCTGTCATAGGCGCGCCTGAGCATCTCCGGGTGTTCGTGCGCGGGCGCGATCGGGATCGCGCGGGCCTGGCGGAAGAACCACGACAGCAGCGGCACGTTGAAGATGCGGTAGTCCATCACGAAGCGCACCGGGCGCGGGCTGCATGCCATCAGCACCACCGCGTCGGCGAAGCTGACATGGTTGCAGACCAGCACCGCCGGGCCGTCGGCGGGGATACGCTCGGCATTGACGCGGCGCAGGCGGTACAGGGTGTGCACCAGGATCCAGGCAATGAAGCGCAGCAGGAATTCCGGCACCAGCGAATAGATATAGACCGCCACCACCGCATTGAGCAGCCCCACCACCAGGTAAAGCTGCGGGATGCTGTAGCCCGCCAGCGCCATCGCCACGCCCAGCAGCGATGCCGCGATCATGAAGAAGCTGTTCAGGATATTGTTGGCGGCGATGATGCGCGCGCGGTGCGTGGGCGCGCTGCGGCTCTGGATCAGCGCGTACAGCGGCACGCTGTAGAAGCCGCCGAACATCGCCAGCAGGAACAGGTCGGCCAGCACGCGCCAGTGGCGCGCCTCGGCCAGGAAGGCGCCGATGCCGGCGAGTGCGGCCGGCGGCTGCCCGTGGCTGGCAAAGTACAGGTCGATGGCGAACACCGTCATGCCGATCGAGCCGAACGGCACCAGCCCGATCTCGACATGGCGCCCGGACAGCCGCTCGCACAGCAGCGAGCCGGTGCCGATCCCCAGCGAAAACACGGCCAGCAGCAGCGTGACCACGTTCTGGTCGCCGCCCAGCACGTCCTTGGCATAGCTGAAGAACGAGGTCAGGAAGGTCGCGCCGAGGAACCAAAGCCACGAAATCCCGAGCAGGCTCAGGAATACCGTGCGATTGCCGTGCGCCAGCACCAGGTTGCGCCAGGTCTCGGAGAACGGGTTCCAGTTGATGCGCAGCTCGGGCTGCGGCGCGGGCGTCACCGGGATGCCGCCCGACACCACGCGCCCGGCCACCGCGATCGCCACGCACACGGCACCGACATACAGCGGCCCCACCACCGCGCCGCCCTGCTGCAGGCCGGCCAGTTCGCCGCCGACCAGCGTGCCGATCAGGATCGCGACGAAGGTGCCCATCTCGACCAGCCCGTTGCCGCCTACCAGCTCGCTTTCATCCAGGTGCTGCGGCAGGTAGGCAAACTTGACCGGCCCGAACAGCGTCGAATGCAGCCCCATCAGGAACGTGCCGGCGTAGAGCAGCGGCGCGCTGTGCCAGGCAAAGCCGGCCAGGCCCAGCCCCATGATGGCAATTTCCAGCGACTTCACCAGCCGGATCAGGCGCGACTTCTCGATCTTGTCGGCGATCTGGCCGCTGGTGGCGGAGAACAGCACGAACGGCGCGATAAAGATGGCCGAGATCAGGAAGGCGGCGCTGCGCGCGTCCACGCCCTCGAACAGCGCCGTGTGGTAGGTCACCAGCGAGGTGAAGGCGACCTTGAAGACGTTGTCGTTCATCGCCCCCAGGAACTGGGTCCAGAAAAAGGGGGCGAAGCGGCGCACGCCGAGCAGTCGGAACTGGCTATGTTGGCTCATGGATGGCCGGTCGGCCGGCTGGGGCCGCCGCGGAAATGGAAACGCCGGTAAGTTTGCCGGAGCCGGAAACCGGCCGCCACCATGCCACCGCCACGCGGCCGCGCGGCGCCGCTGATGCCCGTCGTTCCCGCGCAGGCGGGAGCCTAGTGACTTTTGAACACCTGAAAGACACTGGATCCCCGCCTGCGCGGGGATGACAGCGGTATTTTGTGTGCCTGCGAAACTGGCTCAGGCTGTGGGGGGACGACTTCGGTTCAGGCCCGCTCTTCCGGCCAGTCGCGGATATAGGCCTTGAGCATCTTGTTCTCGAAGCTCTGGTCCTCGACCACCGCCTTGGCAACGTCGTAGAAGGAAATCACGCCCATCAGCGTGCGGTTGTCGAGAATCGGCAGATAGCGGGTGTGACGCTCAAGCATCATCCGGCGAACTTCGTTGACATCGGTTTCCATGGTGCAGGTCAACGGGGCATCGTCCATCACCTTGCGGATGCTGGTGGTGCCAAGGGTGCCGCCGTTGCGGGCCAGGGTCTCGATGATCTCGCGGAAGGTCAGCATGCCGACCAGGTCGCCGTATTCCATCACCACCAGCGAGCCGATGTCGCGCTCGGCCATGGTGTTGACGGCGACCAGCAAGGAGGTGTCAGGCGTCACGGTGTAGAGCGTATTGCCCTTGATCTGCAGGATGTCGCTGACTTTCATGTTGGTCTCCACTGCCTTGTACTGTGCTGTGCCGATTTGCGCCGAACGCATCGCGGGGCGATGCCGGTCGCTTCGTTATCTGTTCCGGGATGTGCGGGCAGAGGTGCCCGTGCGACCGATCCTAGCCCAAACCAGCCGGCAAAGTAAAGCAGGAGGCCGGTTTGCGGGTGATCGGCCAGCGTGGGCGTGCGCACGATGCTACGATGCTGGCCGGAGATAACTACACCCGACCGACCATGTCCGGAACCCGCTTCGATACGCTGGCGCTGCACGCCGGCGCCGCGCCCGACCCCGCCACCGGGGCGCGCGCCACCCCCATCCACCTGACCACCTCCTTCGTGTTCCGCGACAGCGAGCACGCCGCGTCGCTGTTCAACATGGAGCGCGCGGGCCACGTCTATTCGCGCATCTCCAACCCGACCGTGGCCGTGCTGGAAGAGCGCATCGCCGCGCTGGAGAACGGCGCCGGCGCGATCGCCACCGCCTCGGGCCAGGCCGCGCTGCACCTCGCCGTGGCCACGCTGATGGGGGCCGGCTCGCACGTGGTGGCGTCGTCGGCGCTGTACGGCGGCTCGCACAACCTGCTGCACTACACGCTGCGCCGCTTCGGCATCGAGACCACCTTCGTCAAGGCGCGCGACATCGACGCCTGGCGCGCCGCGATCCGCCCCAATACCAGATTGCTGTTCGGCGAGACGCTGGGCAACCCGGGCCTGGACGTGCTCGACATCCCCACGCTGGCGCAGCTCGGCCAGGACCACGGCATCCCGCTGCTGGTCGATTCGACCTTCACCACGCCCTACCTGCTGCGCCCGTTCGATCTCGGCGCCGGCCTGCTCTACCACTCCGCGACCAAGTTCCTGGGCGGCCATGGCACCACCATCGGCGGCGTGCTGGTGGAGGGCGGGACCTTTGACTTCGAGAAATCGGGCCGCTTCCCCGAGCTGTCCGAGCCGTACGAAGGCTTCCACAACATGGTGTTCACCGAGGAAAGCACGGTGGCGCCCTTCCTGCTGCGCGCGCGCCGCGAAGGCCTGCGCGACTTCGGCGCCTGCATGAACCCGATGGCCGCGTGGCAGCTGCTGCAAGGCGTGGAGACGCTGCCGCTGCGCATGAGCCGCCATGTCGACAACACCCGCAAGGTGGTGCAGTTCCTGGCCTCGCACCCGATGGTGGAGTCGGTGTCCTACCCCGAGCTGGAATCGCATCCCGACTACGAGCTGGCCAAGCGCCTGCTGCCGCGCGGCTGCGGCGCGGTGTTCAGCTTCAACCTGAAGGGCAACCGGCTGGCGGGCCAGCGCTTCATTGAAAGCCTGTCGCTGTTCTCGCACCTGGCCAACGTGGGCGATGCGCGCTCGCTGGTGATCCACCCGGCCTCGACCACGCACTTCCGCATGGATGCGGCGGCGCTGCAGTCGGCCGGCATCGCCGAGGGCACGATCCGCCTGTCGATCGGCCTGGAAGACCCGGACGACCTGATCGACGACCTCAAGCGCGGCCTGAAGTCCGCCGAGAAGACCATGAGCAAGGGAGGGCAGGCCTGATGGAACTGAACGTTGCAGGCCAGCCGGCCTACGCCTATACCGGCGGCAAGCCCTTCGATCCCGCCCTGCCCTGCGCCGTGTTCGTCCATGGCGCGCAGAACGACCACAGCGTGTGGGCGCTGCAGACGCGCTGGTTCGCCAACCACGGCTTCTCGGTGCTGGCGGTGGACCTGCCCGGCCATAACCGCAGCCAGGGCACGCCGCTGCCTACCGTCGAGGCCATGGCCGACTGGGTGATGGCGCTGGTGGCCGCCGCCGGCGTCAAGGCGCCGGCCTTCGTGTTCGGGCACAGCATGGGCTCGCTGATCGCGCTGGAATGCGCGGCGCGGCATCCGCAGGCGGTGCGCGGCATCGCCCTGCTGGCCACGGCCTACCCGATGAAGGTTTCCGATGCGCTGCTCGATGCGTCGCTGAACCGGGAGAGCGAGGCCATCGCCATGGTCAACGCCTGGTCGCATTCGAGCCTGGCCAACAAGCCCTCGTCGCCGGGTCCCGGTGCCTGGATGCACGGCGGCAGCCAGCGGCTGATGGAGCGCGTGTCGCGCAACAACCCGCAGGCGCATGTGTTCCACAACGATTTCTCCGCCTGCAATGCCTATGCGCACGGCGAGGAAGCCGCCGCCGCGGTGGCCTGCCCCGCGCTGTTCATCACCGGCAGCAAGGACATGATGACCTCGCCCAAGGCGGCGCAGGCGCTGGCCGGCAAGATGGCGCAGGCGAGCGTGGTGTCGGTGCCGTGCGGCCATGCGCTGATGGGCGAACGCCCGGACGAAGTGCTGGACACGCTGGCGGGCTTTGCGCGCAAGGTGGTCGCGGCCGGCTGACGCTGCGCTCGCTGGGCTTCACACCTGCCCGTGCCAGCCCGGCGGCACCACTTCCAGCGTGCGCCGCTGCGGCGCGGCACCGTCCGCCGCGGGCTGCGGGCCGGCTGGCTGCTGGTTGAAGACCGCCTCCAGCGTCTGGTCCAGCTGC
Source organism: Cupriavidus oxalaticus (assembly GCF_016894385.1). Taxonomy (NCBI): domain Bacteria; kingdom Pseudomonadati; phylum Pseudomonadota; class Betaproteobacteria; order Burkholderiales; family Burkholderiaceae; genus Cupriavidus; species Cupriavidus oxalaticus. Next base: position 1,213,723 of record NZ_CP069812.1, on the reverse strand, counting down.
GGATTGTCCAGCACCGACCTGAGCGATTCGGCGCCACGCAGGTGCTGCGCCAGCGCGGTGCGTGGCAACCGCGGCAAATTCAGCACCAGCCGGTCGTGCAGCATGCGCAGCGTCACCTGCGACGGATCGCACAGCAAGGCCCAGTGCGCCTGCCCGCGCTCCTGCTGCAGCCGCCCGACCAGGTGCATGGCTTTCAGCTTGCCGAGCAGCCCCGCCAGGTAATCCGCTTCCACGCGCAGCTTGCGGCCCAGGTCGAGCTCGCCCACGCTGCGCGGCACCTCGTCGCGGGCGCGGTAGAGCAGCAGCAGCACGCCCAGCGCATCGAAGAACTCGCTGCCGGCAAAGGTGCGGCGGCGCCAGTAGCCCTGCCGGATCACCGGCAGGTTGGCGGCGATGGTGGCCCCCAGCAGCGTCACCAGCCAGCTCAGGTAGATCCACAGCAGGAAGATCGGCAGCGCGGCAAAGGTGCCGTAGACCGCCGTATAGGCCGGGATATGCGTGATGAAATAGCCGAAGCCGCGCTTGGCGAACTCGAACGCGATCGCGGCCACCACGCCGGCGACGATGGCGTCGCGCCACTCCACGTAGGCATTGGGCACCGCGGTGTACAGGAAGGCAAAGGCCAGCGCCGACAGCGCCACCGGCGTGGCGCTCACCAGCAGGCCGATCCCCACCGGCATGGTGCCGACGTAGCCCGCCGAGATCGAGATCAGGTAGGAACTGATCGACAGGCTCGCGCCGATCAGCACCGGCCCGAAGGTCAGCACCGCCCAGAACACCAGCACCCGCTGCGCCAATGGGCGGCGCTGCTTGACGCGCCAGATCGCGTTGAGCGCGTCCTCCACGGTCAGCATGGTCAGCACCGACGTCACCATCAGCGCGCCCAGGCCCACCGCGGTCAGCCCGCGCGCGCTCTTGGCGAACTGCCCGATGTAGCGCGAGATCGATTCGCTGACGTTGCCGGGAATCAGGTTCTGGAACAGGAACGCCTCGATGGCATTGCGGAAGTCGCGGAACACCGGGAACGCGGCCAGCAGCGCGAACGCCACCGTCAGCACCGGCACCACGGCCAGCACGGTGGTAAAGGTCAGGCTCGCGGACACCTGCGGCAGCCGGTCCTCGCCGGCGCGGCGCACGACATAGCGCGCCAGCGCGCGGACCTTCTGCAGGTTCCATTCCCTGCGCAGGCGGGCAACGCGGGTACCAAGCATGCGGCAGCAATCTCCTTGTCGGATATAGCCCCCCCGGGCAGCACGGGCAGGCGAGCGCGGGGGCCAGTCAGTTCATATGACGCATCAACACCGCTGTCATTCCCGCGCAGGCGGGAATCCAGCGTCTTTCACGCCCCCTTCGCAGAAAAAGCCACTGGGTTCCCGCCTGCGCGGGAACGACGGTGGCTTACCGGGCCGCGTTGATGCGCGGGAGGCGCATCTATAATACGCGCATTGCTTTCGGCGCCTGTCTCGCCACATCACCTTCACCGCCGGCCATCCCGCTCCATGACCGACATCCTCGTCCTGTATTACAGCCGCCACGGCAGCACCCGCAAACTCGCCGAACTGATCGCCCACGGCATCGACAGCGTCCCCGGCGCCCAGGCGCGCCTGCGCACCGTGCCGCCGGTCTCGACCGTGTGCGAGGCCACCGCCCCCGACATCCCCGCCGACGGCCCGCCTTACGCGGAGCTGCGCGACCTGGAAGAATGCGCCGGCCTGGCGCTGGGCAGCCCCACGCGCTTCGGCAACATGGCCGCGCCGGTCAAGTATTTCCTGGACGGCACCGTGGCCCAGTGGCTGTCGGGCGCGCTGACCGGCAAGCCCGCCTGCGTGTTCACCGCCACCGGCAGCCTGCACGGCGGCCAGGAGACCACGCTGCTGTCGATGATGCTGCCGCTGCTGCACCACGGCATGCTGATCATGGGCCTGCCCTATTCCGAGAAGGGCCTGATGACGACCATGTCGGGCGGCACGCCGTACGGCCCCAGCCACCATGCCTATGCCGACAACCGCGGCCCCATCACCGAGGACGAATCGGTGCTGGCGATGGCCATGGGCCGGCGCCTGGCGCAAACGGCGCTGCGGCTGGCCGGAGCGCAGGCATGAACCGGCCCGCCGACAGCGACAGCGCGCTGCACAGCCCCTGGCTGCACCGGATCAGCGCGGGCAGCCTGGTGGCGCTGATGGTGCTGTGCATTGCCTGGGAATGGTTCCTGGCGCCGCTGCGTCCGGGCGGCTCGTGGCTGATCATCAAATTCTTGCCGCTGCTGCTGCCGCTGCGCGGCGTGCTGACGCGCAACCGCTACACCATGCAGTGGTCGTCGATGCTGATCCTGCTGTTCTTCACCGAGGGCATCGTGCGCGCCACCAGCGACCGCGGCTTCTCGGCGACGCTGGCCTGGGTGGAGGTGGCGCTGACGCTGGTGTTCTTCGTCAGCACCATCCTGTACCTGCGGCCGTACAAGCGCCGCGCCCGCGCGGCCACCAAGGCAGCTGCAAAAGAACGCTGAGCCAGCGCTCCCCATGCAATCGATTCCCCGCCCATGACCTCGTCCCAAGACTCCTTCCTCGCCCTTTGCCGCGCGGCGCTCGGCCCGCAGCACGTGCTGACCGAGGCCGCCGACAAGGCTCCTTACCTGACCGACTGGCGCAAGCGCTATAGCGGCGAGGCGCTGGCCGTGCTGCGTCCCGGCACCACCGAGGAAGTCGCCGCCGCGGTCCATGCCTGCCATGCGCACAAGGTGGCGGTGGTGCCGCAGGGCGGCAATACCGGCCTGTGCGGCGGCGCCACGCCGGCGGCCGGGCGCGACGCGGTGGTGCTGTCGCTGCAGCGGCTCAACCGCATCCGCCAGGTCGATCCGCTCAACAACACCATCACCGTCGAAGCCGGCGTGGTGCTGCAGCACCTGCAGGACGTGGCGCGCGAGCACGGCCGGCTGTTTCCGCTGAGCCTGGCGGCCGAGGGCAGCTGCACCATCGGCGGCAACCTGTCGACCAATGCCGGCGGCACCGCGGTGCTGCGCTATGGCAATACGCGCGAGCTGTGCCTGGGGCTGGAGGTGGTGACGCCGACGGGCGACACCTGGCATGGCCTGCGCGGCCTGCGCAAGGACAACACCGGCTATGACCTGCGCGACCTGTATATCGGCGCCGAAGGCACGCTCGGCATCATCACCGCCGCCGTGATGAAGCTGTTCCCGCTGCCGCGCGCCTCGGTCACCGCGCTGGCCGCGGTGCAGAGCCCGCGCGCCGCGCTGGCGCTGCTGGCGATCGCGCAGTCGCATGCGGGTGCGATGCTGACCGGCTTCGAGCTGATGTCGGCGCGCTGCATGGCGCTGGTGACGCAGCACTACCCCCAGCTGCGCTACCCGTTCGCCGACATCCACCCGCAGCTGGTGCTGATGGAGCTGTCCGACAGCGAGGGCGAAGCGCACGCGCGCGGCATCTTCGAAACGCTGATGAACGCCGCCTTCGACGCCGGCGTGGTGCTTGACGCCGTGGTGGCCGAGTCGGTGCAGCAGTCGCGCGATTTCTGGAACCTGCGCGAGCATATCCCGCTGGCGCAGGTCGAGGACGGCAAGAACATCAAGCACGATATCGCCGTGCCGGTCTCGCGCGTGGCCGACTTCATCGAGACCACCGACGCGCTGCTGCAGAACGCCTTCCCCGGCGCGCGCATGGTGACCTTCGGCCATCTCGGCGATGGCAACCTGCACTACAACGTCTCGCCGCCGGAGGGCGTCGACCATGACGCCTTTCTTGCCAGCCAGGACCAGGTCAACCGCATCGTGCACGACAGCGTGCGCTCGCACTGTGGCTCGATCTCGGCCGAGCATGGCGTGGGCCAGCTCAAGCGCGAGGCACTGCAGCACTACAAGAGCGAGGTCGAGCTGGCGCTGATGCGCGCGATCAAGGGCGCGCTCGACCCGCTGGGGCTGATGAACCCGGGCAAGGTGCTCTGAGCACGCTCATGCGCTCACTTACGCGCCGCGCGCCACCTCCGCGCGGATATGGTCCGCCACGCGCTCGAGCAACTGGTCGAGATGGCCGCGCAGCCGGGCAAACCCGTCATGCGGCACGAAGCGCGCCTCGTCCAGGTACAGCGCGCGGTTGATCTCGATCTGCAGGCTGTAGCGCCCGCGCGCCGGGTCCGAATACGCCGTCACCAGTTCCGCGCCCTTGTACGGCCAGTTGACGCCGACCTGGTAGCCAAAGCCGCGCAGGCATTGCCCGACCAGTTCGATAAACGCTTCCGGGCAGGTAGCGCCGTCGCGGTTGCTGAGGACGAAGTCCGGCCGCTCCGAGCCAAAGTCCACGTTCATGGCATTGCCGCGCGACTTCATCGAATGGCAGTCGAGATGCCACACCGCGCCGAAGCGCGCATGGTGCGCTGCCATCGCGCCGGCAAGCGCGGCATGGTAGGGATCGTAGTACGTCTTCAGCAGATGCTCGGCCATGGCGGGCGACAGCGGCGCGCCGTAGACCGGCACGCCCGGCAGCGCCAGCCGGCGCAGCACGCCCATGCCGCGGCCGGCCTTGTCGCTGGGCCGCAGCGCGAACGGCATGGCGCCGTCGACCAGCGCCGGGTCGATATCGTCGCGGGCGCGGTTCACGTCCACCAGCCAGCGCGGAAACTCCGCGCACAGCAGCGTGCCGCCCACCGCCGGCGCATGCGCGAACAACTCGTCGACATAGGCGTCCCAGCCCGTCAGCAGGGCTTCGGGCGGCGCCGCCAGCGGCAGCGCGGACGGCAGGCTGCCGGCGCGGGCCTGCCCGCTGTGCGGGGAATCGACCACCAGCGGCAATGCCGCGCCAGCCGGTTCGGTCAGCGTATAGGGAAATGTCATGCTCAGAATTTGTGCTGGATGCCGATGCCGGCCGTGGTCACGGTATCGCCGGCCTTGTGCGAGTTCGGATCCTCTCGATCGAAGAAGACATAGGGCATGGTGCGCTTGCTGAGGCGGTAGCCATAGGCGGCCTGCACTTTCTTCAGGCGGCCCTGCGGGTCGCGCTGCACCGCGCGCTCCATGTAGTTGACGGTCACGCTGTGCGCGCCGTACGGCACGGTGAAGCCGACCAGCCAGTACGGCACGTCGGTGCGCGTGGTGGCGGTGCCGGCGTAGCGGTCGCGCCCGTAGAGCCCGTAGACGTTGACCACGGTAAAGTCATAGGACGCCACCGCCTGCACCTTGTCGCGGAAGTCGTTGGCGGCCAGGCCGCCGGTCTTGGCATCGCGCGAATAGCCCAGGCCCGCAGCAAACTTGCCCGCCGCATAGTTCAGGCCGATGTCGACCTGGCGGAAATCGTCTTCCGTCTTCACCGGCGAGGTGGCATTGGGCGTGGCCGGATCCGGACCGGCCAGGTTCACGCGCGCCCGCATGGAAAAGCCGCCAAAGGTGGGCGTCATGTAGCCCAGGGCATTGGACACGCGGTTGCGCGCATTCAGCACCTTGGTGCCGATCGCGGTGGCGCCGGCATCGTGGATGGCAAAGTCCACGTTCTGCGTCACCTGCGAATAGATCGGCGAGCCGGTGATGGTGGCGGAATCCAGCCGGCCCAGCGCCAACGCGCCAAAGCCGCCCTGCAGCCCGACGAAGGCATTGCGGAACTGCGGGTTGGTGGGCACGCCGCTGTCGGCGGCAAAGCCCTGCTCCAGGCCGAACGCGGCGCGCAGCCCGCCGCCGAGGTCTTCGCTGCCGCGCATGCCCCAGCGCGAGGCGTTGTCGACCATCTGCGTGGCCGATCCGTCCGGTCCTTTCTGGTATTCGATGTCGGTATCGATGCGGCCGTACAGCGTCACCGAGGCGTCGGCCGCGGCCGACAACAGCGCCAGCGCGCTGCCGATGCAGGCATGACGCACCTGCTGCCGGTATGGCCCCCGATATGGTCTGGCTTGATTCATGGCTCTTCTCCCTTTCCTTGGTTGGCGATGCATGACTTCCCCCGTTGGATTTCCCGTCTGCCGTGGTCTTGTTCCTGCGCGCGGCGCGAACGCTCCCCCGCCGTCCCGCCATGGCGGGACGGCAGTGCAAATCCGGAAGCGAGGCGTGCCGCGTGCGGCGGCTAGCTAGTCATTCAGGTGGCAGGCGGACAGGCGTCCGCCGATATCGCGCAGCACCGGCACTTCGGCGGCGCAGCGTGCGCTGGCATGCGGACAGCGCGGATGGAAGGCGCAGCCGCTGGGCGGCGCCAGCGGGCTCGGCAGCTCGCCGCGGATCGGCTGGTGGCTGGCGGTGCCGCCGCCCAGCCGCGGCGCATCGGCCAGCAGCGCCCGGGTATAGGGATGGTTGGGCGCGGCGAACACCGTGCGGGCATCGCCGCTCTCGACGACGCGGCCCAGGTACATGATCGCGACCCGGTCGGACATGTGCTCCACCACCGCCAGGTTGTGGCTGATGAAGACGTAGGTCAGCCCATGCTCGCGCCGCAGCTGCATGAACAGGTTGATGATCTGCGCCTGCACCGAGACATCGAGCGCGGACACGGCCTCATCGCAGATCAGCAGCCGCGGGCGCAGCGCCAGCGCACGGGCGATTGCCACGCGCTGGCGCTGGCCGCCGGAGAACTCGTGCGGATAGCGCTCGGCGTAGCTGGGGTCGAGCCCGACCTGCTGCAGCAGGTCGCCGCCCAGCTCCGCAGCCCGCGCGCGGCTGACCATGCGGTGGTAGACCGCGCCCTCCGTAATGGCGTGGCCGATGCGCAGCCGTGGATTGAGCGAGGCATAGGGATTCTGGAACACCATCTGCACCGCGCGGTGATAGCCGGCCGATGCGACATCGGCGCGCTGGCCTTCCCACGCGATCTCGCCGCTGCTCTGTGGCAGCAGCCCGGCCAGCATGCGGCCCAGCGTGGACTTGCCGCAGCCGGACTCGCCGACCACGCCCAGCACCTCGCCCTTGCGCACCTGCAGCGAGACCTCGTTGACGGCATGCACCGCCTGCACCGGCTTGCCGGCCATGCGGCCCAGCAGGCCGGGCTTCAGCGAAAAGCGTTTCTGCAGCTGGCGGGTTTCAAGCAGCACGGTCATGCCGACTCCAATGGATAAAAACAGCGCAGCGTGCGGCCGCGCAGCTGGGTTGCCGCGGGCGGCTGGATGCAGGCCTCGCGCACGCGCGGGCAGCGCGGCGCGAAGGCACATCCCGGCGGCAGCGCCGCCAGGGCCGGCGCGGCGCCGGGAATCGCGCGCAGCGTGGCGCCGCGCATTTCGGGCGTGGGCAATGAATCGAGCAGCCCGCGCGTGTAGGGATGCAGCGGCCGCGCGATCAGCTCGGCCACCGGCCCCTGCTCCACGACCCTGCCGGCGTACATCACGCAGACCCGGTCGACCAGGTCCTTGACCACGGCCAGGTCATGGCTGATCCAGATCGCGGCGGCGCCGGTCTCGCGCACCAGTTGCTTCATCTCGTACAGGATCTGCGCCTGGATGGTGACGTCCAGTGCCGTGGTGGGCTCGTCGGCAATGATCAGGTCGGGCCGGTTGATCAGCGCATTGGCGATCGCCACGCGCTGGCGCATGCCGCCGGACAGCTCGTGCGGATAGGCGCGCATGCGTTCCTGCGGCGCCGGGATGCCCACGCGCGCCAGCGCATCGACCGCCTGCGCATGCGCCTGCGCGCGGGTGCGGCGGTGGTGCACCCGCACCGTCTCGACCAGCTGGTCGCCGACGCGCATCACCGGGTTCAGCGACATCATCGGGTCCTGGAACACCATCGCGATGCGGTCGCCGCGCAACGCCTGCCACTGGCGCGGCGAGCACGCCAGCAGCTCCTGCCCCTTGAAGCGGACCGAGCCACCGCTGACGCGCCCGGGCGGGTCCAGCAGGTTCATCAGCGAGAACGCCGTCACCGACTTGCCCGAACCGGACTCGCCGACGATGCCGAGGATTTCGCCCGGCTCCAGCGTGAAGGAGACATCGTCGACGGCCTTCAACTCCCTGCGGCCGTTGGCCGATGCAAAGCTGGTGCTCAGCCCGGAAACTTCCAGTAGTGCCATGTGTGTCTCCGTGGCCTCAGCCGTCCAGCCGCGGGTTCAGCACGCGGCGCAGGCGGTCGCCCACCAGGTTGATCGAGCCGATCAGCAGCACCAGGGCCACGCCCGGGAAAATGCTGATCCAGTACTTGTTCGACAGCATGTACTCGAAGCCGTTGGCGATCAGCATGCCCAGCGACGGCTGCGTGCGCGGCAGGCCGATGCCGAGGAAGCTCATGGTCGCCTCCAGCGTGATGGCATGCGCGATCTGCAGCGTGCCGGTCACCACCAGCGGCGCCATGCAGTTGGGCAGGATATGCCGGAACATCACGCGCAGTGCCGGCAGCCCCTGGCCCAGCGCCGCCTCGACATATTCCTTGCGCCGCTCCACCTGCGCCGCGCCGCGCACCGTGCGCGCGAAGTAGGCCCACTGCACGATCACCAGCGCCAGCAGCGTCTTGTCGACGCCCTGCCCCAGCACGGCCAGCAGGATCAGCGCCACCAGCACCGCCGGCAGGCTCAGCTGCAGGTCGACCACGCGCATGATCGCGGCATCGACCACGCCGCCGAAGTAGGCCGCCGCGAGGCCAACCGCGCTGCCGACCATCAGCGCCACCACCGCGCTGATCACGCCGACGCCCACGCTGATGCGGATGCCATAGAAGATCGCGCTGACCAGGTCGCGGCCGGCGCCGTCGGTGCCCAGCCAGTAGTGCGCGTTGCCCTCATAGCCGGCGCTGCCGGGCGGCAGCTCGGAGTCGATCACCGACACCGAGGCCAGGTCATACGGGTTCTGCGGGCTGATGACATGGGCCAGCGCGGCGATCAGCAGCAGGACCACAAGCAGCACCAGTGCCGCCGCCGCGACGCGGTTGGCGACGAAGCGCCGCAGCAGCGAGGGCCGCGCGGCTGGCAGCGGCGCGGCCGGCGCGGCGCTTGCCGCCAGCGCCGGCACGGCAGTGTCAGGTTGGGATGCAGGCAGGGACATCGATGGGTTCTCGTTCGTTTTCTATGGCTTCTGTGGGGATGGATGCGGCCGGGCTCAGCCGGCCTTGTGGCGCAGCCGCGGATCGAGCACCACGTAGAGCAGGTCGACCACCAGGTTCAGCACCACGAACAGCACCAGCGTGACCAGCAGGTAAGCCACCACGACCGGGCGGTCCAGCGCCAGCACCGAATCGATGATCAGCTTGCCCATGCCCGGCCACGAGAACACCGACTCGGTCACCACCGAGAAGGCTATCAGGTGGCCGAATTCCAGCCCGACCACGGTGACGATCGGGATCAGCACATTGGGCACCACGTGGCGCAGCACCAGCCGCGCGCCGCCCACGCCCTTGGCGCGGGCAAACTTGATGTACTCCTGCCCCGCCACTTCGCGCGTGCCGGCCTCGGCCAGCCGCGCCACCAGCGAGATCTTGAACAGCGACAGCGTCAGCGCCGGCAGCAGCAGGAAGCGGATCCCTTCCCAGCTGGTCACCGACAGCGGCATGCCGAGCACGCTGGTGACCGGACCGCGCCCGCCCGATGGCAGCCAGCCCAGGTTCACCGAGAACACCAGGATGCCGATCATGCCGACCCAGAACGTCGGCATGATCACGCCGCCCAGCGAGCCCGCCATCAGCGCGCGCGCCAGCCGGCTGTCCGGTTTGAGCCCGGCGAACACGCCCATCGGGATGCCGATGCCCAGCGACAGCAGCAGCGCGGTCACGGCCAGTTCCAGCGTGGCCGGCACGCGGCTGACGATCAGCTCGATCGCGGGACGGTTGTAGATAAAGGATTCGCCAAGGTCGCCCCGCAGCGCGCCCTGCATGAAGCGCAGGTATTGCTGCGGCACCGGCTGGTCCAGTCCGAGTGCGTGGCGCGCGTCGGAAATTTCCTGCTCGGTGGCAGTGGGGCTGACCAGCAGGTGGACCGGGTCGCCGATCAGGTTGACGGCGCAGAAGGTCAGCACGGACATCAGCCACAGTACGACGAGGCTTTGCAGCAGCCGCTTCAACAGGGTTTCGAGCATGGCGATCAGGACAGGAGGCGGTGAATCAGGGTTGCGCCGCAGGGGTTGCTGCAGGCGCTGCGGGGCGGATGTTGCCGGCGTAGGTAAAGCCGTCGGCGCGCGGCTGCACTTCCAGCCCGGCGCGATACGCCCAGGCGGCGCGCAGGTGGTGCAGCGGCACGATGCCGGCGTCGGCGGCCAGCAGTTCGGCGGCGCGGCGCTGCAACTGCTCGCGCGGCGCCGGCGCCATGGTGCGCATGGAGGTTTCGACCAGTGCGTCGAGCGCGGGATTGGCATAGCCGCTGCGGTTGTTCGCACCCAGGCCGGCGGCCTTGTCCTGCGCATGCGCCACCGCCACCAGCGGTTCCAGCGAATCGCCGCTGACCGCGCCGATGCCGAGCAGGAAGGCGCTGAACTCCGGCTTGCCGCCCTCGCCGCCCGAGGTGGCGCGCGTGATATAGACCGAGTACGGCAACGTGCGCACCTCGGTGCGGATGCCGGCGCGGGTCAGCATCTGGCCCACCGCCTCGCAGGTCTTGGCATCGTTCAGGTAGCGGTCACTCGGGCAATGCAGCGTCAGGCGGAAGCCGTCGGGATAGCCGGCCGCGATCAGCAGCCGGCGCACCTCCGCGGCGTCGGCGCGCGGCGCGCGCACGTCCGGGGCAAAGCCGAAGAAGCCTGCCGGCACCATCTGCCCGGCGGGTACCGAATCCCCTTTGGTCACGCGCGCCGCGATCAGGTCGCGGTCGATCGCGAGGCTGATGGCCTGGCGCACGCGCACGTCGCGCAACGGGTTGGCGGGCAGCGGCCGGCCGGCGGCATCCTGCACATAGGGCGAGACCGCCCGCCCCTGGTCGAGCTGCAGGTAGTTCAGCATGTACGACGTCGCCGCCACCGTGCGGATGCGGCCGTTGGTACGCGCGAAGGCCTCGGCAATGCTGGCCGACGAGGCATCGATCACGTCCACCAGCCCCGACAGCAGCGCCGACGCCCGCGCCGGCTCCTTGGGGATGAACTGGAACACCACCCGGTCCCACGGCTGCGCGCCGCCCCAGTAGCCGGGATTGCGCGCCAGCGTCAGCTGCTGGCCATGCTCCCACGCCACCAGCCGGTACGGGCCGGTGCCGATGCTCGCCTGGCCATGGGCGAAGTCCGCCTCGCGCACGGCCGGCCCCAGCGTGTGCGGCAGCATCGCCACCATGCCGATGTTCTGCGGCAACACGGGGTTGGGCGTGCGGGTGCGCACGCGCAGCGTCAGCGGGCCTGTGGCCTCGACCGCCTCGACCGACTTCAGGTAGGTGCGGAAGGTGCGCGCGCCGGGCAGCTTGCGTGCGCGCTCGATCGAATAGCGCGCGTCCTCCGCGGTGAACGGCGCGCCATTGCTGAACTTCACGCCCGGGCGCAGCTGGAATTCCCAGTTGTGGTCGTCCAGCTGGCGCCAGCCGGTGGCCAGCAGCGGCACCGGGCGCAAGGCGTTGTCGAGGCCGGCCAGGGTCTCGTACACGTGACCCCACAGGTTGCGCCCGGCGGCGTCAAGCACGTGCGGGTCGGCAGCACTCACCTCGGTCTTGTAGCCGATGCGCAGGTCGGCGGCATGCGCCGGGCGGCTCGCGGCCGCCAGTGCGGACAGGGCGAAGGCAAGCGCTAGTGCGGCTCGGGGAAATCTCGCTGATCGAAACATTGTTTCACTTGTCGATACGATGTGTCGGAGAATAAAACATCAGGACGAGATCAGTAACGAGGGTTTACCCGGCAAGACAAAAATGCGGGCAAAGAAAAAGCGGCACCGAAGCGCCGCTTTTGACCGGACCATGATTACGCGATCGCCGCGTCAGCCACCGGCATATCCCAACGCTCGCGACAGCGCCGCGGCCTCTTCCACCACCATCGCGACATGCCGGTCCAGCGCCTCGGGCGTGGTCCGGCTGGCCGGGCTGGCAATGCTCAGCGACGCCACCACCGCACCGCCGTGGTCGCGCAGCGGCGCCGCCGCCGACACCGCATCGGCATCGCGCTCGCCCAGCGACACGGCGTGGCCGGCGGCACGGATCGCGGCAAGTTCCTCGCGCAGTTGCTCGGCAGTGGCAATGGTGCGCTCGGTAAAGCGCTCCAGGCTCTGCGCCGCCACGGCGTCGACCACCTCGGGCGCGGCGAAAGCCAGCAGCAGCTTGCCCGAGGCGCCCACGTGCAGCGGCCGCCGGTTGCCCACCTCGGTATGCACGCGCACCGATTGCGACGATTCGTGCCGCGCCACGCAGACCGATTCCAGCCCGTCGCGCACGCGCACGATCACGTTCTCGCCGCAGGCCGCGCCGATCGCCGCCAGCCGCGGCGCCACCACCTTGACCAGGTCGAACTGGTCGCGCGCGGCGTTGCCCACCAGCAAGGCGTTGTAGCTGAGCTTGTAGACCGCGGCCGCGGGCTCGCGCGCAATCATGCCGCGATGCTCCAGCGTGGCCAGCAGGCGAAAGGCGCGGGCCTTGGTCAGCCCCGCGCGGCGGGCCAGTTCGGTCACCCCCAGCGAAGGATGCTCGGCCACCAGCAGCAGCAGGCCCAGCGCTTCGTCCACCGCGTCAACGATGTATGTCATCAAGTCTTCTTACATGTATTCAGAAATGTCCCATCGCAGATTGTAGCGGTCGGCGCCGGCAAGATCCTCCAGCGGGACCTGCGCACGCCGCACTGGGTAGGCAAGGCACGCGTGGTGAACTTGATCGCGCGCATGATCAAGACCAGCGGCGCCACCGCGGAACAGGCCTGGGGCGCAGCGCGATACCTCTGGCGCCGGGCCGCGGCTTCTGCCATACAATCGCAGCAACAGCCGCCCCTGGTCCCGCCAGGGCTGGACGCCCCTGGCGCCTGCGCGCCAGCGCGGCCACCTGCATGGGCTTGTACAGGCTTACATCTCCCGCCGTTCCGATGCCCACCTCGCC